>JADKAE010000008.1 GCA_016715405.1 Saprospiraceae bacterium
AAATCCACGAAAAAGAAGAATTCATCGAAAGCCTGACCCACGACAGCATCATCATCCAGATACACTACCTCCAAGGCCGCCGCCGTACCGAACTTGAACAACTGCTGGCGCTGTTCGATCAATCATCCGTCACTGCCAACCCCCATTTTCTTGCGGTGGACGAGGACGAGCTCCCCGAGCGCTACCGCCCCTTATTGCGCCGCCTGCAAAAAGCGGTGGCCGACCCGGTCGTCCGCGAAACGATGGAAGGGGAAGACGATATCATCGAGGAAATCAAGGATTACCAACGGCTGATTACGTATAAGGAGCAAATCATTGAAGCCAAGGACAAAGCCATTGAAGCCAAAGATCAAGCCATTGAAGAAAAGGACAAAGCCATTGAAGCCAAAGATCAAGCCATTGAAGAAAGGACAAAGCCATTGAAGCCAAGCAAAAACGGATAGAGCTCGCCGTATTGAAATCTTACGCAGCGGGCACATCGATTGAAGATTTGACTGAAATCTTTGAATTAAGCGCGGCGGAGGTGGCGGACATAGTAAAGGGTGCGTGATAAGTACGATTGGGGGGAATTGCCGTGCCGGGCGTTTGGAATCGCAGTAATATCGTAGTGTAAAAAATTAAGATGAATTAGTCTTAGTTACAAAAGTCTATGTTGTTCCTTTAGCACCTCCCAATTCCTCAGGCACCTAAACCTATTCGCAATGAGCGAAAACACAAACTTCTGCAGCCAGGTCCGGCAACTCATAGCCGAAGACGACTTGTCCCGCGCTATTACCCTTCTGCGCGACTTGCTTAACAACAGCTCTTAGCGACACAAAAATCAGCAGCCGATTGTAACATCGTCTTTAAAAAACAGTGTAGGATTAGCAATATACTTCCCCAGTGAAGTATAGATAAATCTGGAGCCGAATCCTTCAATTTGAGCACCATGAAACACGAAACCCTTTTAGCTGAAATTCGCCGCCTAATATCCGGTGATGAAATATCGGCCGCGTTGAAAATCTTGCGCGGACTACTTGAAAATACGCCCCAGCTCAACGAAATCCTTCAACAATCGGGGCGATTGGAAAATATCCGAAGGCAAATGCGCATCGGAATCGTCTCACCTGCCGATGCAACGCTAGAGCAAAACCGCATCCGACAGGGCGTGCTTGAACTGCTTTGGAAATTGAACAACAAGGCGCTCCCCAGTTGTTTTAGGCGATCTGCTCGACGCCGTGGAAGAAGCGCACGTCCGGAACTCCGGGCCGAATTCGAACGCGCAGTTTTTATTGTCAACAGCAAAAACGTCGTAGTAGGCTCCACTATATCGGCAGGCGGCGACGTGCATATCGGCGACCGAACCATCCATACTGAAAGTCGGACTAGCTGCCGGCTGCGGCTATTTTCTGTTGTAGTCGTGCCGGTATTGGCGGGTATTGGAGCATTTTCTGGTTTCAGTGGAAAGAACTGCAAACCCCGCTTGTGCTGAAAGTCCGGGTAGAAAATCGTACCCCCAACCCCGAACTGCCCGAACCCGAAGCGCAACTCCTGCTCACCTACGGTCAAAAGACAGAAACAAAAACAGCCGTCAACGGCGAGGCGCTGTTTGAGGGCATCCCGGCGAATTTTCGGGAAGAACAATTGCGTTTGCAATTTTCAGCAGAAGGTTTTAGGCCGATCGACACGACATTTTCTTTTGATGATGAATTGGTGGTGTTGGCTGTACGGAGGAATGATGACTTAGCGACGCTCTCCGGCATCATCACCGACGCCGCTTCCGGGCAGCCGCTTGAAGGCGTGAGCGTTTCCATCTCCTGCTGCCAAACGCTCACCGACGCTGCCGGACAATTCACCTTACAAGTTCCTCCCGAACATCAGCGATTGAGCCAGCGGCTCGATATTTTCAAAAACGGTTTTGAGGCGAAATCCGTTACGACGCCCGTCATTCCGGGGGAGACGCTCCGGCAGGGCTTGATACGGCATTAATCAACCACCCCTTCCCACACCATGAAAAACGTTTTTCTACTTGTCCTGCTTTGCGTTTTTTGCAACCCTCTATTTGGGCAAATTCAAGTTGGGTTGGTGAGGGAGCAGAATTCCAAGCGAAAACCCATCCCCGGTGTGCAGGTCAATTTTTCAGGGGCGGTTCCTACCATTTCAGATGATAATGGCCATTTCAGACTGGTATTTCAGGGAAAAAAGCCCGGTGATATCATTTTTATTAATGAAATACGAAAACCCGGTTACGAGCTCGTCAATGAAAAAGAACTCAAAGCACTAAAAATCGGCATGAAAACGAAAAACTAATAGTAGATATCATTCTGGCAACAGCCGGGGCGGTAGATGCCGCCAAAAAAGCCTATTACGACGTATCGGACAAGGCCCTGCTGGCGGGATTCAACCGAAAAAAACAGGAACTACAAGAGCAACTCAAAAATGCAGAAATATCGCAAGGAGAGGTTTGGGACAGGTTTAAAGAATTGCAAGATCAGTACGATCGCCAAAAACAATCGCTCGACGAACTCGCCGAAAAATTCGCCAGGGTCAATTTCGACGACGTGAGCGAAGTGTACCGCCAGGCATTGGAGTTATTTAAGGAGGGAAAAATTGACGAGGCTATCGCAAAATTGGAGGAGGCCGATTTTCTCAACCGCTCAGAGCGTCATCTCATGAATAGGGAGCGAATCGAAATTGCCCTGGATGAATTAAAAAAACAAAAGGAAGAAAACGAAGAAGGCTTCAAAAAAGATTTAGAAGCCATGCTGCGACAGGCACAATTGTATATTGCAAATGGGGAGCCTGCTAATGCACTAGAAATATACGAAATAGTTATGCAGGTCGCCGAAGATAACCTGGTTGTCCTCCAAACTTGTGCCGATTTTTTTGTCGGCCAAAATAGGCCAGAAAAAGCCCTGCCCCTTTTTGAAAAAGATCATCGCCCATCCGGAAGCCGATGCTGAACAAAAAAAGCAAAGCCTCCCAATATATCGGCACCCTTACAAAAAGGATTGAATCATGAAAAGTATCTTCTACTCCCTCATTTTTTGGAGCGCCATAGGCAACCTCTCTGCCCAGGTCATCCAAATCGGCATGGTCCGCGAACAGAATTCCGGTGGCAAGCCCATTGCCGGGGTGCAGGTCAATTTTCAGGATGCCGTACCAACTAATTCCGACGACAGAGGCTGGTTTCGCCTCGCCTTTCGGGGCAAAAAAGCGGGCGACGTTATTTTTTTTCAGGAAGTCAGGAAGCAAGGTTATGAAGTAGTGAATGAAAAGGAATTGCAGATCATGCAAATCAGCAGCAACGATTCCTTGGGCAACGACATCATTCTGGCAAAAGCAGGTAAGCTCGACGCTGCCCGGAAAGAATACTACGATATATCTGACAAAGCGCTGACTGCCGGATTCAAAAAAGAAGAAAAGGCTTTACAGGAAAAATTGGAAAAGTCGCTAATAAGCGCAGCGGAATATGACAAACAATACGCTGCTCTTTTTGACCAATATCGCGAGCAACAAAAGAAATTAGACGATCTCTCCGACCTTTTTGCCCGCATCAATTTTGGAGATCGCCAGCCAAAAAGAAAAAAATGAGCGGGAAATAAAAGACGATTTGCAAGGTATCCAGTTGCAGGCACAGTTGTATGTGCTGAATTTTCAAATTGAGAAGGCGGAGACGATGTACGACCAGATACTGCGATTGGATAGCACCGATTTGACTATGCTAACAGAAGCGGCGGGTTTTTATCGTGATTATCACCGGTATGACAAGGCGAAAAGGTGGTATTCGGCAATCATTGGACATCCGGATGCGGAGCGGTGGGAGGTGGGGGATGCATGGAGACGTCTTGGGAGCGTCCAACAACAGATTGGATTGCCCTTTGCTATTATTGCTTTTGATTCAAGTGAAATTATATATAAGGCATTGTTGCAAAGTAACCCAACCTTGACTTCAGTCAAGCTGAGTCTTGCCAAATCATATTCCTGGCTATTTCCCATATACCAACAAATGGGAAATACCGACAAGGCACTTGGTTACGCCAAAAGATATAGCATAATTTGTCAAGAACTTTACGAGTCTTTTCCGAAAAATGCAGAATATGAAGAACTATTTGCGTATTCATTTGACCAAATTGGCGGAGTATATGAATATTTAGGATATTTAGACACCGCCTAATTTACTATACAGAATACTATACACGGGAAAGACAACTTTATGAAGATGATCCAAATAATCTTGTTTCTAAGTTTTATTTAGCAAAATCTTGCCAGTCTTTGGGTAACACATACACATCACTGGGTCATTTGGATACAGCTCTGATTTTATATAAAAAAAGTAAAGGGCTATTAAAAGAACTGCATGAAAGCTATCCACAAAATGTTGATTATAAAACTTATTTGGCAGACACTTACGGTAGCTTGGGTAGTACATACATATCATTGGGCCATTTGGATACAGCACTGATTTTTTTTATAAAATCGAATGAGCTGATAAAAGAACTTCATGAAAGTTATCCACAAAATGCTAATGTAAAATATGTCTTGGCAGATTCATACAATTACTTGGTCCATACATACCTATCATTAGGCTATTTGGACAGCACACTGATTGTTTCGAATAAATACAATGTGCTGGCAAAAGAACTCTACGAAGTCGCCCCAGGAAATGTAGATAATAAAGATCATCTAGCAACTTCTTACAAACATCTGGGCAATACATACACATTATTGGGTCATTTAGACAGCGCCCTAATTGTTTTTAGTAAATTCAAATCGCTATTTAAAGAACTCCACGAAGATCACCCACAAATTGTTAATTATAAAAGCAATCTGGCAAGTTCTAACGGTCTTCTGGGCTATACCTACAATTCATTAGGTCATTTAGACACTGCCCTTATTTTTTATGAAGAATACAATGAGCTGGCAAGAGAATTACATGGCGACAATCCCCAAGAAATTACATTTAAAGGCGATCTGATAATCTCTGTTGATAATCTAGGTCGTATATACACCTTCTTAGGTAATCTGGACACCGCTTTGACTTTTTTTAAAGAATACAATACGTTGGCAAGAGAACTTTACGAAGACGACCCCAAAAATGTTATATTCAAGAGTTATTTGTCTGGATCATTCGAAGCTTTAGGACGTACATATGTATCATTAGGCCGGATGGACTCAGCTCTGTTTCACTATAATAGAGGCATTATCTTTGCAAAAGATCTTCACGAAAATTATCCACAAGACGTTGATTTCAAATTAGGGTTAGCATCATCATATGGTAATTTAGGGAATATCCATTACTCATTGGACAATTTGGATACGGCCTTTCATTTTTATGATAAATTCAAAATAATGACTAAAGAACTTCATGAAGCCGCCCCCCAAAATGTTATTTTTAGGTATTACTTGGCTATGTCATATATATATATTGGGGACTATTATATTTACCTTGGTAATTTACCCCAAGCCCTTCTCCACTACCAAAAGCCGACACCCTCTGGACCGAACTCGTCCGCGACGCCCCGGATAATGTCGAATATCAAAAACAACTCGCCGAAGTGCGCGGCAAATTGGCTGAATTAGGCCAAAATATGCTTGAAACCACGCCACAATCACAGCAAATAGAAAAGGCGAAAGCTGTGGTCACGTCTTTTACCTTGACACAAGAAACCAGCCTCCGCGCCGCGCCTGCATCTGATGCCAAAGTACTCCGGCGTTTCAAACCCGGCGACCAGGTCCGCCTGCTCGAAAAAACAGACAGGAGTGGTGGTGGAAAGTCGCCTTCGGCGGTATTAAGGGTTTTGTAAAGGCGGCATTGCTGAAAGAAATGGAAAACCGCTGATCAATTATTCATAAAGCGAAGGTATTTGGGTAACTAAAACCGCCGGCAAAACCTAAAAAGCAGTTTTTCTCACCATGATCACCCCCTACGGCATTGATAAAAACACACACGCCGCCGACCTGGTACAAAATGAAGTGGTGATGGATGATTTGTTTGTTTAAACATCAGGAATTTGGCCGGCTTTGCGCCCCGTTTTTCATATTTTCGCACCTATGGTATACCTCGCGCCGCCAGATTTTGGGCATGACCTGAGCTCGGGTGCGAGGTATAATGCCGCAAAGCCGGCAGTTCGCCCTTCCAGGGCTTGTCATATTCGCTCAAAACGTCCACAATCCCATCCTGCCATCCTAAAATCATAAAAATCATAGTCCCGCCACCCCCCGCAGCTAGCATAACAGGTGCAGATCCCCTGGCGAGAATGACAAAGTTACAGCGCTCCGACCGCCGACTGCCGACTGCCAATATGCAACTTCCCGGGAGAAAAAGACTCTTTACAAAAAAAACTCCCGATTATGAAAAAAACAGCCTTACTCCTCCTCGTTTATTTATTGGCTTATGGCGCTTTTGCCCAAACCAGCCTTTCTTCCGCCGATTGGCAGTCCGACCTGCGATTTTTGCAGGAAACCGTACACAAGGATTATTCATTTTTATTTAAAAAAACTACCGCCGAAAAATTCAATGCCTCGGTAGATAAGCTTTATCAGGAGATACCCAAGTTGCAGCCGCACGAAATTGTAGCGGGATTTGGACGCATTGTATCTTCTTTTGCATACGGCCATACCGATATTGGCTGGGAACAAGCGCCCGTTAAATACCACGTGCTACCGCTCAACTTGTACTGGTTTAGCGATGGCGTGTATATCGAAGGGGCGCACAAAGATTATGAAAAGCTGGTCGGCGCCAAGGTGCTGAAAATTGAAGGCCTGGCAGTAGAAGATGCTATGAAAGCCATCCGGCCCCTCGTGCCCGTTGAAAACGACCAGTATTTCAAAGCCCACGGCCTCGATTTTTTGGTTATTCCCGAGGCGCTTCACGCGCAGAAAGTGACAAAAACGCTGAAAAACGCCATTACGTTTACCCTCGAGCGCGATGGCAAATCTTTTGAGCAGACTTTCACGGCGGTGGACGCCTACCGTTTTCCCCGAAAATACGGCTTTGTCAACCCCGGTAATGATTGGGTCAGCGCGCGCAACCAGGCTACCACGCCGCTTTATCTCAAAAATTTTGATAAAATATATTACTACGAATACCTGCCCGAGTCGAAAACCGTGTATGTGCGGCATAGCCAAATTCAGGACGACCCGCAGGAAAATATACCGGCTTTTTACGACCGCGTTTTTGATTTTATTGAAAAAAATGACGTGGAAAAACTGGTAATCGACGTGCGCCTCAACGGCGGCGGAAATAACTACAAAAACAAACCCGTTGTAACCGGCATTATTCGCAGCGAAAAGATCAACCAACCCGGCAAGCTTTATGTCCTCCTTGGCAGACGCACTTTTTCTGCCTGCCAAAACCTGGTCAACGAACTGCATAGCTACACCAACGCCATCTTTGTGGGCGAACCCACTTCCGAAAATATCAACTTTTACGGCGACAACCGCCGGGTGGAACTTCCTAAAAGCAAAATGCCGGTGTACCTTTCTTTTGCCTGGTGGCAGGACAAACCCCAGTGGGAAAACGCCGACTGGCTGGCGCCTCACGTAGCTGTCGATATGAGCTTTGAAGATTCCCGCTCCAACCGCGACCCTGTTTTAGATGCAGCCCTCAGCTTTTCCGGCCAAGATTTGGTACTAAACCCCATGGGTTATTTGCGGAGGCTATTTACTGAACAAAAAATAGACCTACTCCAATCCGAAGCCCAGAAAATGGTGAAAGATCCACGGTACCGCTTTGTTGATTTTGAAACAGAAATAAATGACTCGGGCTATGACCTACTGCAAGACAAAGAGTTCGATGCCGCTATTTACGTTTTCCAACTCAATACCCAGCTTTTCCCCCATTCGGCCAACGCCTGGGATAGCCTTGGCGAAGCCCACTGGCGCGCCGGCAAAAAGGACAAAGCCGTCGAGTATTACAACAAAGCCATCGCACTCGACCCCAAGGGCAGCGTAGGCGATAATGCCCGCAAGATGTTGAAGCAGATTAATGGAGATTAGGCCGTATCTTTGCCGGTGTAATAAACACGCATTTGCACCTGCATGATGAACAAACTGCTGCTTCTTGTTATACTAACTGCTTTTACCGGCGGAGGCGTTTTTTCACAATCGCTCACGCAAACCCTCCGCGGACGTATCACCGACGCCGATACGCGGCAACCCCTCGCGGGGGCTACGGTAGCGCTGCCCGGCACGGAATGGGGCAGCGCTGCCGACAGCGCCGGCTATTACCGCATCGAACGCGTGCCGGTGGGTCGCTATCGCGTACAGGTAGCCCATGTCGGTTATCAAAGCCTGCTGGTCGCCGAGGTTGTCGTGGTGTCCGGCAAAGAACTCGTGCTCGACTTCGCCTTACAGGAAGCACCCGCCGACTTGTCGGAAATCGTAGTACGCGCGCCCCGCAGCGATGCCCGCAGCTACAGTCCTACGGTGCGCACCCTAACCGTAGAAGAAACCCTGCGTTTCCCCGCAACCTTCTTCGACCCCGCCCGCCTCGCCATGGCTTTTGCCGGCGTGGCAAGCGACAACGACCAGGCCAACGGCATCGCCATCAGGGGCAATTCGCCCAACGGGTTACTATGGCGACTGGAGGACGTAGATATCGTAAACCCCAACCACACGCCCAATGCCGGCACCTTCAGCGACCGCGTCACCGCCAACGGCGGCGGCGTGATGATGCTCAGCGCGCAACTGCTGGCCGCTTCCGACTTTTATACCGGCGCTTTCCCCACCGGCTATGGCAATGCCCTGTCGGGCGTGATGGATATGCGGCTGCGCCGCGGCAACGACCAGCGCCACGAGTTTACCGCCCAGGCCGGCCTCATCGGCCTCGACCTGGCTGCCGAAGGCCCCCTGGCTCGCCGCTCGGGCGCCTCTTACCTCGTCAATTACCGCTATTCAACCCTCGGTTTGCTGAGCGCGATGGGCCTGGAACTGGGTGACGAGGCTATCAGTTTTCAAGATTTCTCTTTTAATCTCGTTTTTCCTTCGCAAAAGGGCGGCCAATGGACGCTGTTCGGCGTGGGCGGCCTCAGCGAAAACCTCTTCGAAGCCCAGCGCGATTCCACCTTGTGGGAATTCCAGAAAGATCGCTACGACATCACCTTCCGCTCGCGCATGGGCACGCTGGGCGCCTCCTATACGGCGCCCGTGGGTGCGCAGGGCGTCTGGCGCACCGTGGTGGCCATATCGGCCCTCGACAGCGACCGCCTGGGCGACCGCCTCGACGATAGCCTGAATCCCCAACGCCTTGAATCGGATGAGTACGGCCAGTCTAAAGTATCGCTGCACAGCTATTATACCCGCAAACTAGGCGCAGGCAGCCGGCTTCGGGTAGGAATGATGGCCGGGCGGCAACATTACGAGATTTTCTCTGTCGTGCAGCCCGATACGCTGGCCGAGGGCAGCGGCGGCGGTTTATTGCTGCAACCCTACGCGCACTGGCAGACCCAATTGGGCAGCAGACTGCGCCTGAATGCCGGCTTGCACGGCCTTTATTTTGATTTTAACGGCACGGGCGCCGTGGAGCCGCGCCTATCGGCGGAATGGACTCCCGCGCCCCGGCAAACGCTGGCGTTGAGCTACGGCCTGCACAGCCAGTTGCAACAGCCGCAACTATACTTCAGCGCAAACGCCGCAGAGCAAAACGCCGAATTAACGCCCAGCCGGGCCCACCATGTCGTGTTGAGCTATGAATACCAACTGCCCAACCAGGGCGCGCTGCGGGCAGAAGCTTTCTTTCAGCACTTATTCAACGTACCCATTTCAACATCAGCCGGTAATACCTTCTCCGCGCTCAACCTCGTAGAAACCGCCATCGACATCCCCCTCGTCAATGAAGGGTTGGGCCGCAACTACGGCCTCGAACTCAACTGGCAGCAACTCTTTACCGGCAGTTGGTACTACCTGCTCAACGCCACCTTCTACGACTCCAAATACCGAGCCGCCGACGGCCTCTGGCGCAATACGCGCTACAACGGCAACTACCTCTTCAATGCCACCGCGGGCCGCGAGTGGAAAAAACAGCGCGAAGGCCGCGGGGAGCGCACCCTGGGCGCCAATGCCCGCCTGGCATGCGCCGGAGGTTTCCGCGATACCCCCATCGACGCCGAAGCTTCGGCAGCGGCCGGTGTCACCGTTTACCGCGATGCCGAAGCTTTCAGCCTCAAACAAACAGACTATTACCGCCTCGACTTACGCATCTACCTGCAATGGCAAAAGAAAAAGGCCAATAGTACGCTTTCGCTCGATATTCAAAACGCCACGAATGCCAAAAACACGGCATTCAGTTATTACGACACCCAGCAAAAAGCGATCGTGATAAAGCGGCAGTTGGGGATCATTCCGATATTGAGTTGGCGGGTAGAGTTTTAGAGCACCCTGTTATCCGTCAAATTATGCGGAAAAACAGGCCCCGGCGGCCTGGGCAAACCAGCCCGGGCAGCCTGTGAAGGCGCTCTCCGGCGCTGCAACTCCAGCGCCAGGCTTTCTTCTCCTTTGCGCATAGCCCAATGGTGATTGGCAGAGAAAACAGGTCGCAGCAGCCAGCTGAGCTTTTTTAGCAGAGGTTTTTCGGCGCTAATCCGCCAATCGTAGATCACCTCGCATTGGTCGTCGTCGAGCTGGCGGAAAGTCCATTCGCCCGTGCCGGCAAAATCGCCGATGGCCTCCAGCGAAAATCCGTATGGAAATTCGGTATGTGTTACCACAAACTGCCATTTCAACGTATAGGGCAGAAATCCCTTGGTGTAGAGCATCACCCGTTTGCCCACGCCGCCGGGTTGTCCTTTTTCCAATTGTTTTACATCCAAATACACGCTCGGCCACCAGCGCGACAAGTCTTCTACGGCTTCGAGGGTGCGGTACACCTCTACGCAGGTAGCGGGTATAATCCAACGGGTAGTGAAGTGATAGGCGCTCATTTATCTATATGCTTTAGCTCAAATAGGCGTCATTGAGACTCGTAAAATCGCCGGTGCTTTTCCAGCCGATAACCTGGCCTGCATCGTTGAAAGTCCAGGTAAATTTGACGGTAACGCTAAAGGGCTTACCTGTGGCATTCGCCAGGCCGTCGTGGCGAACATCGTTGATCACCTTGCGGCCTTCTTCGCGAAAATTAGAAGGCTCAAAATAAGTGGTTTGGGTGGATGTTCCAAGCCCCGTAAAAAAGCGCGCTACGCCGTCTTTGCCCCTAAACTCGCCGCCATAAGGAGTCACTTTAGGGTCGGCGCCATTGTCAAAAGTAACTTCGTCGGCCAATTGGGCCAAAATTCCAGGTACGTCGCCCTGGGCGAAACAGGAATAGATGTGTTGAACGGTGCTGAGTTGATTCGACATGATTTTTAGATTTTATTGCGATATAAAAAGAAGCTGAAAAACTGCCGCCGGGATATATTTGGATTTCCCCGGCGGCTTTTCAATGACTATCATTTAGTTTGTTTTGGGTTGGCTTCGATTAAGATTTTGGCATCAGGCGTTTTCAATGGCTTAGTTGTTCGACGAAGTAGCGCCGGCAGCAGCGCCTTTCACCTGGTTGTTTAGGGTTGCCGTATCAAATTCTACCGAGCCCTCCTGTATTTTTCCTTCGGCGTTGAGCTTGTAGAGGCCCAGCCAGGCAACTTTTACACTATTGCCCGTTGGCGCCTGCCCTTGGTACGTGCCTTTATTAGTGCCCGTTACCCAACCTTTTACCGTCACATAATTGCCGCTCACGATGACATCATCCAACGTCCTTTTGATGTCAGGAAAGGCCGATTTCATACCTGAAATTCGCTTTTTTAAGTCCTCGCCGCTGGTTTGTTTTCCGGCAAAATAGTTCTTGCCGTCGGGCGCCCAATAGCTCATAAATTTGTCCGTAATCCCCTCGTCGGCTGCAGCGAGCATGGCCCGAACGGTGGCCTCGGCAGCAAATGCCATAGGGTCGACGCCGAGTTGGCGGAAAACTTCCGTGCCGCCTTTGGTGGCTTCATGGTATATGCATTTACCCTGGGCGTCGAGCTCTACAATGTCCACGTCATCGTACTTCATGGTTTTGCCCGTGGCCGGTATGCTAAAAAGGTTGCCGGTATGCTTGCCGGAGAGCGTCACACGCACGAGGTAGCGGGAGGGACTGATTGTGGCAATTTCATTTATAGCGATTTTAAAATCGGTAAATGCGCTAAAGAATTGCTTGTATCCTTCCAGCGCTTCCCAAACACCAACGGTGGTCATGGGCGCCACGTTTACATCTGTATATTTTTTCTCGTCGCAAAGTGCGGCAAATGCATTCCAGTCTTTGCGGTTGAGGGCGTCATAAGCCTCACGGATCGTCGATTCGTATTTGCCGGATTGCGCGGCAAGCGGTGCGGTAAAGAAAAACGCCAATAGCGCAGCTGTGAAAAACAGTTTTGATAACATGGTCAATAGGTTTTTTATTTTTTGAAAATTCTGTAATCGTTAAGCATGATTGACACTGCAAAGATACCATCACAATAAACTGACAATCAATCCCGTAAAAACAGGCTTTTTATCTACCGGAAAAAGGGGATTTTGAGGAAAAGGCTTGCGAAGGCAGGGTGGAATGTTGTACATTAGATAAAATTTCGCACCCAATGAGATGGTTGATGTTTTTCCTGGCCATGATAATTGCTGTACTGACCCATGCACAGCGCGATAGCCTGTTGGGCATTGCCCGCAGTACGAACGTGGATTCCACCAAAGTATGGGCGCTCATGGAGGCTGGTAAGCTTTACCTCCAATCGCAACCCGATAGCGCCGTGTTTTTCATCAGCCAATCACTGACAGTCGCTGAAAAAACCAACTTCGAACGGGGTATCGCCAAATGCCGCATCAACCGGGCTTATGCTTACAACAACCTGGGCCGGTACAAAGCCTCGGTGGCCGATTGCCAGGTCGCTATTCCTATTTGCCGGCGCCTGGACATGAAGAAAGAATTGGTGGCCTCTTTTAATAACCTGGGCAACGCCTGGGACTTTCTCGGCAACAGGTGGCAGGCGATAGACGCGTTTTCCGACGCGCTGCAGGCAATGGAAGGCGCCAACTTGCCGCCGCACTTCCCCATCATAGTGCGCAACAACCTCGCGCGACAGTATGAAAACCTGGGCCTCTTCCAAAAAAGCTTTGATTACGGCAAGCAGTCGTACGAAGAAGCCGCCGCCATGGGCGATTCTTCTCTGGTGGCTTCCGGCCTGCATATTATGGCTTTTGCCGCTTTATCGCTGGGCCGTGAGGCCGAAGCGCTGGGGTATTGCCGCCGCGTAGCGCGCATTGCCCGGGAGGTTAACGATCCCGTTTTACTGGTATTCGCACTAAATAATATCGCCGTAATCAGTTATTGGGAGCAACCGGCAGCGGCCGAAAAAATGATGCAGGAAGCTTTTACCGTGGCACAAGGTTCGGGCGACTTGTTTGGCGAGATTGCGGCTTTACAAGGATTAGCACGTTTTTCCATTTGGAGCCGCCGGTTTTCACAAGCGGAGCAATACGCCAACCGCGCCCTCGAAAAAGCCCAACAAGAAAATATGAACGACGAGGTGGCCAGTTGCTATCTCCTGCTCTCCGACATCGCCCTGGCCACAGGCAAAACCAAACTCCACTACGATTTGCGGCGCAGTTTTTTTTACATGAACGACACCCTCACCAACAACCAGTTGGTACACGCCACGCAGGAACTGGAAACCAAATACGAAACCGCCCAAAAAGAACAACAGATCGTGTCGCTGCAACAGGAAAAAGAACTCCAGCAATTGCGCCTGCGCCAGAAAAACGGCCTCATCGGCGGCCTGGCAGGTGCTGCCGTGCTGATGGTCGTACTGGCCGCGCTGGCCTGGATCAACCTGCAAAACCGCCGAAAATTATTCAACCAGGAAACCCGCATTCAAGCGCAAAAATCAAGGAACTGGAGCAGGAACGCCAGCTCAGCATCGCCGATGCCGTGATGCAGGGACAGGAAAAAGAACGCTCTCGCCTGGCCCGCGATCTGCACGACGGCCTCGGCGGCATGCTATCCGGTATCAAACAAGCTTTATTTGCCATGAAAGGAAACCAGATCTTACCCGAAACCTCCGCCGCAGCGCTCAGCCAGGTGGTCAGCGACCTCGACCGCTCGATCAACGAACTCCGGCACATTGCCCGCAATATGATGCCCGAAGCCCTGGTACGCTTCGGACTCAAAGACGCGCTGGAGGACTTCTGCGACCACCTGAAGCAATCCGGCGAACTAAAGATCCACTTCCAGTCGTTCGGCATGGAAGAACGCCTACCCCAGGAAACGGAAGTCGTCCTCTTCCGCATCGCCCAGGAGTTGCTCAATAACGTAGTACGCCACGCCAAAGCCTCAAACTCCCTCGTGCAACTGCTGCGCGACAAAGACCGGCTGAGCCTCACCGTAGAAGACGACGGCAAAGGTTTTGACGCCGCCGCGCTCAACCAAGTGCAAGGCATCGGCTGGGTCAATATCCGCTCGCGCGTCAATTACCTTGGCGGCGAGCTCGACGTGCGCTCGGCCCCCGGCGAGGGTTGCTCTGTTCACATCGAAATGCAACTGCCATGATCCGCGTGTTCATCATCGACGACCACCCGATGGTCGTGGAAGGCGTCAAAGCCCTGCTCGCCCATTCTGAAACCGCCGAAATATGCGGCGCCGCCCACGACGGTTACAGCGCACTGGAACAACTAAAAAGCCTGCACGCCGAAGTAGCGCTGGTCGACATCAACCTGCCCGATATGAACGGCATCGATCTATGCGCTTTGCTGAAAAAAGAATTCCCCGAATTGAAAATTCTGGGCTTGAGCACTTTTAAAGAACGCAGCTACATCACTCGCATGATCGAAGCCGGCGCTTCGGGTTATTTACTTAAAAATGCCACCAAAGAAGAATTGGAAGAGGCTATTGTTACTTCCCGGCAAGGCCGCATGTATATGAGTATGGAGGTTGCCTCCGTGCTGACCAAACCGGCGCCGGAACGCCCGGCTTTGCCCATGCTCACAGCCCGTGAAAAAGAAGTACTGCAACTCATCGCCGACGGGCTCACCAACCAGGAAATTGCCGATAAATTATTTATTAGTGTTCTCACGGTAGATAGCCACCGAAAAAATTTATTGGCCAAATTTAGTGTAAAAAATACAGCGGCTATGGTGCGGTTTGCGTTGGAGTATAAGTTGATTGAGTTGTGATTATTTTGATCGATTAATGCTATTGCAAAATAGATATTGTCATCAGTGTAAAGTCCAGGGCTTTGCCGTAATCCAATTCTTCGTAGGTTAATCCAAGTTTTCTTATGTTAGCGTAGTAATCTGCTCTATTTACATAATAATTTTTTTCCAGCTCTACCGCCACGGCTTTTTCTCCCAGTTTTTCCAATAAAAACCATTTTTCTAATAGCCTGGCAGTTCTTCCATTACCATCCTGAAAAGGGTGTATTTTTACAAATACCAAATGAATCATCGCTGCGTAATAAAATACCTCGTTAATAGTCAATTCTTTAGCCAGCAATAAATCTATATCATTTAACAATCGCAACCACTCTTTATTTACCAAATGGGGTTCGGCAGCTATATATTCAATACGGTCCGCTTCATTGATAACAAACATTGGATTAGTGCGTAGTTTACCTCTTTCGCTTGCCGGCAATAAGTTTCTGCTTAATACCTCATGTGCATGCAGTACATTTTTTCTGTTAGCTTATTTGTTAAAATAAAAAGATAAGCCTCATATAGGTCGTCGGCTCTTTTTGTATAGTCCGGTTGGTATTTTATATTTAAAAATTTATACTTAAAATAACTATCGTAGTCGATATTTTCCCCTTCTATTTTTGAAGAATACACAGACGAGATGCTGTTATAAAATTGAAAATAGTCGACCGGAAGCTCTTCCTTTGACTTAATTGTCAGCGTTTCTAATGGGTTGAAATCTATTTTTTCATTAAATAACCCCAAAAGATCTGCTGTAATAATGGATAGTTTGTCGTACACGGAGTATATGTTGTGTTTTTATCTGTTAATATTTAGGTTCGTTTTTAACGCAAAGGACGCAAGGGGAAGCGCAAAGGCCGCTATCCTATGAGTGCTTATCTCGGCCCAATTGCGAGCTTTGCGACACCTTTGCGAACCTTGCGTTTTAAAATAGTCCAAATACACGGCATAATAGGCGTTTCCACCTAATTAGTTACTTTTATTTTCATTTGCCACTTCCTCGCAAATTGCACGATTTTTTTCCAAATCCATAAATTTTTTTCCTCCCCCCTGTAATTATCCCCCCCTCCGGTCATATACCCCCGTAAACCCGCGAAGGGTATTCCTAACAAACATTATTACCAAAAACCTTTTACTATGAGAAAAGTAACACTTCTTCTTGTATGCGCAATGATGAGCTTTGCCAACGCACTGCTGGCGCAATTCCCCAACATGGACATCAACGGCAATACGCTGTATTTCGACCCCCTTACCCGCCAGATCGGCATCGGGGTTAACCTCGTATCCGACCCCGACGCCATGCTCAAAGTAGGCCGCGGCAAAGTGCAAATTGAACGCACTACCGGCAACCACTTCCTCGAACTGATCGACAACACCGCTTCTACCGCTTCTTTCCGCCTTTTTAGCGACCACACCGCCACCGATTTTGACCTCAGCCCCCAACCCGCAGCAAGCACGGCTGCTGCCAACCTCAATTTTTTCCGCTTTACAACCACGACCGGCGGTGGTAGCGTGAATTTCTTCCGCCCCGACGGCAGCGGACAACTCGACGCACGCATCGGCCTCAACGGCCAGTCGAGCTATTTCCAAACGCTGGGCGGCAAGTTCGGCATCGGCACGAGCACACCGGCCGTCTCGGTACACGCCGTAGGCAATCGCCTGCGCCTCTCCACGCCGGGCGATGACAACCGCTTTATCGAGATGCGCACCGACGGCAACGATCTCGACCTCAACGCCAACGGCGGCGACCTGTACCTCCACTCCAATACCGGCAACGTGCAAGTCGCCAGCTTCGGCGGCCACGTGATCCTGGGACAGGTAGCTACGCCGACCGACAAACTGGAAGTACAAGGCTCCGCGAAAGTACACGGCTATGACGCCGTAGTGCACAGCCGCAACACCTCCGACCAGGATTTCGACCTTATCGGCACTTACCAGGGCTGGGACCCCAATGCCGTGTATATCAGCGGCTACAACGCCAGAAACAACCCCGGCGTGAAAAATACGCGCAACGTCTACGTAGGCGGCGCCGGCTCCGAAGCGCTGGTAGTAGACCTTATCAACCAAAAAGTAGGTATCGGCGTATTGGCTAGCCAAATCCCAGCCGCCTACAAACTGGCCGTCGACGGCGGTATCATCTGCGAAGAACTGCGCGTGCGCAACTCTGCAGCATGGCCCGACTACGTCTTCACTGACGCCCACAACTTGATGAGCCAGAAAGAAGTAGAGCAATTAACCGCCCAAAAAGGCCACCTGCCGGGTAAGCCGAGCGCCGCCGAAGTAGAAGCCGAAGGCGGGTTCCAGGTAGGCGATATGCAGCGCCGGCGGGTGGAAAAAGTAGAGGAACTCACCCTCCATACCATCGATGTCAATAAGCGCAACGATGAACTGCAAGCCCAATTGCAACAAGCCATGCAGCTTATCAACCAATTGCAGCAGCGCGTCGAGGGACTCGAGAAATAAGCCGCGTTAATCTATTGTATAAGGTTGCCGGGCAACCGGCAACCCTGTTTTTTCAACTCCTAAAAAGGCTATTATGAAACGTTTATTATACGCCTTGCTCCTGGTAGCTATGGGCTGGTACGCCGCTGAAGCACAAATCAACATCGGCGGTACCCCCTACAGCTTCGACAAGGCTTTTTCAACCCAACGTTTACCCGTAGAGGTTATGTCGCCACTGAACATGACCGCCATCGAGCGAAGACCAGTCCGACGACGAAGCCGGCCGCCCGCCGCGATTCGGCTACCCGCTCGACGCAGGTTTTACCCTCGACAACTCGGGCGTGTGGGAGACGCTGCCCAACGGCGACCGCCTGTGGCGCCTCAGCATCCACTGCCCCGGCGCCCGCTCAATCAACCTGCTCTACGACGCCTTCTGGTTACCCACGGGCGCTACACTGTATATCTACAACGCCGACCGTTCGCACGTCATCGGCGGCTTTACCTCGCGCAACAACAACTCGCAGCGCGGCAACAGCATCGGCTACGCCACGGGCCTCGTTTACGGCGAAATGATCACCCTGGAATACTACGAACCGCAAGACGCGGAGTATCCCGGCGAAATATCCATTGCAAAAGTCGTACACGGCTACCGGCACATCAAATTGCCGGGTGATGAAAAAGCCTTTGGCACTTCCAATGCCTGTCAGGTAAACGTCAACTGCCCGGAGGGCGCCGACTGGCAGTTGGAAAAAACGAGCGTCGCAATGATTCTTGTTGGTGGCAGCCGCTGGTGCACCGGTTCTTTGCTCAACAACACCACCACCGACTTCACCCCGTATTTCCTTACCGCCGACCACTGCCTCAGCGGATGGGCCATTACCACCCCACTCGACGCCGGCGCCAACCCCAATGCCTCCGTCTGGACGTTCTACTGGAACTACGAAAGTCCCGGCTGCGACAACCCGCTCACGGAGCCCGGCTTTCAGTCTACCACAGGCGCTATCGTGGTGGCCAATGCCGGAGGCTCCAACTTTGCGCTATTGCGGCTTACCGAAGACCCTTATCTCGACGCCGGAATAGGTTTGCTATACAACGGCTGGGATACCGCCGATCCGCCCGGCGGCGGCGTAGGCATTCACCACCCCGACGGCGACATAAAAAAGATCTCCATCGATGAAAATGGAATCGGTTCTAACTTGTTGCCGCTTTTCTGGACAGGCGGCGGTTTTTCCTGGCCCTTCACCCACTGGGTAGTGGATTGGGAAACCGGCGGTACCGAAGGAGGTTCTTCCGGCTCCCCGCTATTCGACACCAATCACCGGGTGATAGGCCAATTGCACGGCGGCACCGGCACTTGCGACGGCGAGACGAGCTATTACGGCCGTTTGTCCACCTCCTGGACTGGTGACAACCCCCAGCGTCGCCTCAGCGACTGGCTGGCGCCCAAGTGCATCCCCGATATCGTGGTGACTACCGATGTGACCATCGGCGCACCCACGTATTACGCAGATAACACGGTCACTTCCAACCGCCTCGTCACCGGCGGCGTGACTTACGTGGTGTACAACGGCGGCGACGAGGTGATCCTCACCGACGGCTTCGAAGTGAACGGCGGCGCCAACTTCATCGCCCGCAATTTCGACTGCGGCGGCGGCTCCGCCCTGAGCGATGTGGAATCGCGCAGCAGCGAAGGCGAAGCCCTCGATGCGGTTCATCCCAAAGAAACCTGGCAGCGCCCCGAGCCTGCGCCTGAAAAGGTATCCAAGCCGGCACAGTCCATCGCCCAGCCACAGCCGGGCCGACTGAGCGCCGCGCCCAACCCCTTCAGCGCCACAACGACCATCCGCTACCACCTGCCTAACGACGCACAAGTCACGCTACGCGTATTCGACCTCACCGGCCAAGCCTTGTATACGCTTACCGATGACTACCAATACGCCGGAGACTACGAAGCCACGCTGCCGTCCGGCAGTCTGGCGAAAGGCACGTATTTGTGTACGTTGACGACGGATGAGGGGACGGAGGTATTGCGGCTTGTGGTGCAATAAATTGCCTTAATTTTTTTACCGCAGCGTAAAACGGAGTTGCACGGAGTGAGATTTTGCTGTGTGACTCTGTTTTTTTTGGGGTATTTGTGAGGTTGCGGGTAAGGGCTTGGGGAGGGTGAAGGTGGCGATTAAAAAGCACTAAACTGTCAATCTCCACCAAACTTTGATAGAAGTACGAACCTTAAATTAACCACGTCACCGCCACTTGCTGCAACCGGCTGTTATCGGCTGGCTCTCTCTGTTCATTTCAGTTCATTGTTTCACTTGCAAATACTGCTGGTCTTGAGTTTAATGGTGTCATTAAAATAGGCCACCAAAAAATTCTGCATCTCTCCACCCGTTGTCTTTAAGTCCATTTTGTTTTAAGAAGAATTAAACAGCTGTCTCATTTGCTACACTTCTTGCGATTCTTCTATCTGTGTTACCGTCATCAGGTGCATCTGAAAAAGTTAAACCGTTGTTCTTTTTTCTGCTTAGATTTCTATTTATTTGAGCGTAACAATAAATTTTCCCTTGCAAGTCTTGGTTTAGTATGTTCGCTTGAAGCCTTCTTAAAATCGCTTTGAATGTAACATAATCCCATTCCAATCCTTTGTTTTCGTGTCTGTCTTCATACTCAAAGGTAGAATTTATCAAGTCAACTAAATGATAAACTGTCTCAACATCCATTAAAAAGGGCTGAGTAAAATTTCCGTTTGAAGCTTCATTCAAAATTCTATCAATTTCAGCTGTAATGCTTTGAATGTGGGTTCTTGCCTTTGTCTGAAATCCTACCGGAAGAAACCTTGAATGTGGTCTAATGGTGTGAGTAGAGGTAATCAGAATTTTGTTCGGCGCACAAGGTCTAATTACTCCTTGTGCATCTCTTTCTACAAACACAACACTGTCATCGCCATTATGAATTCCGTTTTCAAAAGCTTCTCTTAAAGCTGAATCAAATTCGTGCATTGAGAGCAGAGCATTATAAATTCTATTTGAAGTATAAAACCGGGTTACTGCCATATCTTTTGAACTTCTCGCACCATATATTCTTGAATGTTGTAAAATAGTGTCTTGTTGGAATGTATTTGGGTTTCTACCATAGAAGAAGCCAATTAGGTTGTCAATGTTTATTCCTCTATCTAAGATTTGGCCGCCTACAAAGACATTAAAGGGTTATCTAATCGAAGCTGACCGCTTCTGTCCAAAAGAGCTGCGATTTGGTTTTCAGAGTTTATTTTTGTTACTCCTACATAGCCATCTCTTAAAGCTTCAAATACTTTTGGTTCAACTTGTTCCAATGTTGGCGGTGTATCATTATTCAATTCAATAGATTCAGCTAAATCATTGTATGAAAGTTCTATTAAATCTTTCAATACTTGATTTTCTTCGTCCGCAAGCTCCGTTAGTCTGTTAAGTAAGGCTTCCACAAGTTCAACTTGCCATTGGTGTCTATCCCGGGTTGTCGAAGTGTGAATAATAAAACTACATTTATATTTCTTTCTGTTTACTCCATTTTGGATTATCCTGATCGCACCACCAACCAAGAAATTCATTATTGAAGTTCTAAATACTGAAAGATTTGGTGTAGTCGTTATGTTATTCAAATATCTTTGATCTCTTCTATTTAAAACATCAATCTCATTGTCTGGAACTCTTATATATAATTTTGAATAAGGTGATTCAGGTTCTTGTGATTCTTCAAAATATTGTTGTCCACCAATATATGCATCGTGTATAGGAACCAATGAGGTGAATGCAGGCTTTATTGGTTCAAACACATCACTGTTTAATTCAATTGCTCCTTCAGGCTGTAAGTAAAGGGAATAGGGAGTTGCTGTTACTTGCAAAAAACTGTAATTATTTTCAAAACCCTGTCGAATTGAGTTTATCTTTTGAGCAAGAACATTCATTGTAATTCCATCTTGTGCTGTTCTGTCTCTCCTAAATCCTACACTTGCGAAATCAGCTTCATCATCAATAAACAAAACTCGTTTTTGTGATAAGTCAGGGTGGTTTACAAATAGGTTAACAAGGTGGTCAAGGTTGTTAGTTTCCTTTTTTACGATGAAAATCAGTTTTTGCTGCTTGATATAAGGCGTCAATGGTGGTATACTCATAATATCATACACTTTCACTTCATCATCTTCTATAAAAGGAAAAAATTCACTGTCAAGTCTTTTTAAAGTTTGTTCAGCAAGCGCTTTTGTGCCTTTAGTGAATATTACACACAAATATCAAAACCTCTATCAAAAGCGAGTGCAATGATTCCTATAAAAGTCCTTGTCTTACCACTTTGAATTTTCCCAAGAAGCATTCCTGGGTTGCTAAAATTTGTACGGTTATTTGTCAATTGGTCAACAGTATTTTCAATGCAGTCCTGAAGTTCTGTTGAATAGTCCTTTGTTTCAATAAAGTCGTTATACATTTTGCTCATTTTATTTTTTTTTGGTTGTTGGTTATTTAAGCTTGTAGGTAATGTTTTGCGGCTTGCCGCAGTTGGTGATTTCGGAGCACTTCACCGTCAACCTGTTCAAAAGTTTGATAGCAGCACTCAGTTTCAATTTTGCACGTCACCGCCAATTGAGGCAACATGCTGTTACCACCAGTGCTTCTATGTCTGCAGTGGTTTATATGTCCTCTTTTGCTTACTCTCATTTGTCTTTCTGTCGTCGGTGGGGCATTTTTTAAAATTTCTTTTTCTTTGGGGTTGGCTTTGCAAGCTCTTTTTAAAGCTTTGGTTTAGCGTTGGCTTGTGCGGCTTTTAAATGTGCTTGCAAAATGCGTTGGCTATTATTAATCACTAGGAACACCAAAACCAGCAAAGTCAACTAAATAAATATAAACCTGATTTCTTGCCTCCTGACACCAACTTTTGTGAAAATCGGAGTAAAATCCATCCGAATTAGGCTTACCAAGTCTTTTATCTAATGGCCAATTATCAAAATTTTCTGGCTTTTTCTTATCATAAGCAATCGTATCTTCATAGCTCCAAACAACAACCTCATTAACTACAAATCCTTTAAGTGTATCAACTAATGGAATGTTTTCAAAGGCAGCATTTGAGAGATGTGCTATCTTTTTTTTATCGTGAAATACTGACTTTCCTGTTAATGAAATTTCATCTCCAGAATTTACACTTGTTTTAATAAAATCATTAATTTTTGAGTTAAAAGCATTATTAGTTGCCGACCAAGAAATGAAAAGTTTAGAAAGTCCTGGTTTAACAGGGTAACCAATTCTTTTTGCTTTGTCAGCATCTAGTTTATATTCTAAATTGGAATTTATAGCTTTTTCTCTAATGCCATTAAAGACTATCAATCTATATCTTGCTCTTGTATAAGCTACAAATGCCAGACGTTTTTCTTCATTAATTTGATCTTCAAAAGGAATTGCTTTTTTACTTGGAAACGGCAAATCAGAAAAAGAAGGAGGTATTAATACGCAATCAAACTCTAAGCCTTTAACCTTATGCATTGTTGTTAAAACGACTTCTAGATCATCATTTTCATTTTCAAACTCGGAAATATGTGCATCATAAATTTTTCTTAGCTGACCATCATCTTTATGGCTTAGTTCAGCTATATAATCCCCTAGATTATTGAAAATAAAATTATCGTCTTCTGTGTTTTTTAAGTAATCTATTGAGATACAAAAAACTACTTTTAAATAGTAATCATTCCAGTTAGGATGTTTTAAGATCAAATTCTTGATTATATCTTTTAATTTTCTTTAAAGTTTGCTGGGATTCTCCTGTTGCCCATCTTTTTAAATAATTCCAATACTGCATGACATTCTCTTATACGAGTAAACTCATAAGGTAAGCTACCTTGAATACGGATTCTAATGTTTGGAAGATTAAGTCCTTTTATTTTTTGAAAGCCTCTATATACCTCATTGTTTGTTCTGAACAGAATTGCTATTTGTTTATATGGCCTTTGCCCAACTCTTTCTTGCATTAATATTGAAATCTGATCCCACCAATCAACTCTTTGCTGTGTCCTGTCTATTATTTGAGCATAATTAGTAATGAAATTCTCATCAGGAACTCTTGTTGGTCTTGGAATTAAATGTTGATGCTCTTCTGGAAGTGTCAGTATCTGACTTGCTAACGTCAATATATCTGGATACGAACGATGATTATCTAATAAAGTGAATTTCGCAGAATCAAATCTATAATCAAAGTCATTATAATAGTGATAGGGATCCATAACGGCACGAGAGTAGCCATAAATACTTTGATTAGGGTCACCAATAATGAATAAGTATGCTTTTGTTAAAGAGTTTAAGCGGTAAAGCAAATCCATCCTAACTTCATCGATATCCTGAAACTCATCCACTAAAATATGTTTCAAAGGTGCTAGTTGATTCATAATGATACCCGGGGTGTCATTTAAAATCTGTAAAAGCTTAGGCTCCCACTCCTCAAAATTTAAGCCTTCTAATTGCTCCTGGCAGTACTTTTTTGCAAGACCGTGAAATGTATATATTTTAATTCTTTTTGCTAAGTTACCAAAGCCTAAATCTTTAAATAATTTACCTAATCTTTCTTTTAATTCTGATACAACTGCACGATTATATGCTAACACTAAAATTTCTTCCGGATTTGCAAATTTATAGTAAACTAATCTTGCAACCCTTAATGTTAAAGTATGAGTTTTACCAGAACCTGGCCCGGCAACTACATTAATATTTTGATTTACATCTGAAAAATATATTTCTCGTTGTTCATTATTCAGCCTATTGACTTCTTGATATTTTATTGCTTCACCTCTAAATGCTTTAAAAATTGGATGCTCATCATCAATTTCTCCTAAATTTTGAAGATGATTGATTAATTCTAACTTCGTTTTGGACGCAAAAAAACCTTTTATAAAAGCATCTTTTTTATCGTCACTCAACTTTGAGAGGACTTGTAATGAAATTAATTTTAGTTCTCTAATTTCCTGGGTTTCGGTAAATTCATCAAAAATAATTTTGTCATTGTTTTCCTCCTGCGTTTCATCTATTTCGTCAGTTGAATGAAGATAAATTTCAATTCCAGTAGGAAGCAAGCCGCCTGTTTTACTATACCCTAATACTGAAAGTATAAACAACAAGTCCAATAAATATTGAATATTTCCATTTATTTTTAAATCTGTTACAATGTCCGGCCAATTGAATTTCTTTATGTTTTTATCAAAGTATTGTTTTGCCACATAATCTAACAGCTTAATGCAATCCTTCTCTAATTGTGCTATCTTATTTGACCATTCTTCTTTTTTATGATAGCCATTAAATACAGACTGTTTTATTCTTATTTTTCGGTTACCATCAGTAACCTTTTCCATTTTAGTATCATGTTTTGTCTTACCCAATAAGCGAATGATTGTAAAGGCATGTTTACTCCTCTTTTTGAAAATATCCTTAATATAATTATTGTATTCCTTTGATTGGCCTTCAGCATTGTCTTTCTTTGTCCAGGGTAGCTTCCTAAAATTAATATTTTCATTTATTGATTCCTTTAAGAAATCATCTAATTCCTCACCTTCAAAAAACTTGGAGCCGTTAGAAGGCACTGAGCTCAGTATTTTAGTTGCTAATAAAAATACAACTTGCAAGGCTGGGTACTTTTCATTCTCGTAATAACTACTCTTGCACTGGTTTGTTTCATCCAAACGGATTTTAGTTGGCTCAATAACTACATCTTGTAATAGCTTTAATATGCCAGCAGAATGATTTTTCAATAACGCTGCGAATAGGTTTTCAAGGCTTAGTTTGGAAATGCTACGCAATGATGCAATAGAAAGTTGTACGACCTCATTAGATTGATTATCATTTTGAAGTAACTCAATAATAGCATGGCATACTTTTTCACAATCCTTATCCAGGCATCTATCAATACGTTCAGCTAAATTGCTTAGTGATGCTGTATCAAATTCTAAATGAGTTATTGTGAAATACCCTAATTTAATTCTTTCTAAACGTTCCAGCCAATGCAACGCGATTCTGAATTTATTATCGAGCTCATCATTCACAGAGCCTTTCTCATTTGAATATAGATTGAAAGGAACTGCTACTGGAATTTCAGTATCTGGTGACAACGGCTTAAACCTAGCCATATAATCTTCAAGTACTTTTTTAATTTCCTTAACCTCTGGCCATGAAATTCTACTTTCATGTAATTGGTCCTTTAGTTTTGCAAAATCATTATTAGTAGTAAGGCAAAGTGTCTTA
Organism: Saprospiraceae bacterium; assembly: GCA_016715405.1. Classification (GTDB taxonomy): domain Bacteria; phylum Bacteroidota; class Bacteroidia; order Chitinophagales; family Saprospiraceae; genus JABWBR01. The sequence continues at coordinate 25,857 of JADKAE010000008.1, forward strand.
ATCGGATTTTCACTATTATTAAACCCTGCTTCCAAACGTTGCTTCTCGTTTCTACCAGCCCTGCCAACTTCTTGAAGAAAATCCTCAAAGGTACTGGGTGGTGAATAATGGGTTACAAAATGAATATTTGGAATGTCTATTCCCATTCCAAATGCTTTTGTTGCAAATAGTATAACAATTTCACCTGTTTTATATTTTTCATAGGTGTCTTTGCGATCTTCAGCATCCATTCCGGCATGAAACGCACCAACTTTATCCGCAAAACTACAGTCTGCCTTACAAATATCTTCTTAAAGTATCAGGAAATAGCAAAGTACATTCCTCTACCTTTTTTCTACTTTTGACAAATATAATTGCCCTGCTCAACTCCGGATTGAATTTTTCCGGATTTATATATTGTGCTATTTCATTAAGCCTATCATCTTCAACCACATTATGTTTGAAATCCATTTTGATGTGGTCTCTTACCGGATTGTAACTTTTCTCCGTGCCTTCTACGGTTACAACGCCTGGCATGAGAACACCAATTTCTTCAAATACTTGCTCTGATATTGTTGCAGAAAATAGCAGTTTTCGCATTTGATAGACTGCGGAATAACCTGCAACTTTTCTGCCTGCATTCAAATAATCAGGACGAAACTCCTGACCCCATTGCGAAATACAGTGTGCCTCATCGAATACAACGTACTCTAATCCGTTATCAGCATCCAATCTTGTAAGAAGACAATTTTCAAATGAACGGGACCTAAACCGTTCTGGTGTTATATAAAGAAAAGTAACCTCGCCACCGGAGATCCTACGATAAATATCTCTAATTTCTACATGAGATTTGTCTCCACTTAGGAACTCAACATTGCTATAAAAGCCTTTATTCCACAGGGCATCTACCTGATCCTGCATTAAAGCACGAAGTGGACTTATAACAATTGAAAGCTTACACGAAAATGCTGAACGGAATAAGGCCGGTCCTTGAAATAACAAAGATTTACCTGCTCCAGTTGGTAAGGAAATCAGCAAATCCTTTTTTGCAGGTAAAATTTCATTTAAACATGGGTGCTGATAATCATGCCATGGATATGGGATACCACCCTCTTCTGGTATCAAAAGATTTGCCGGAGTATTTCTTTCGCTTCATCAATATTAAAGTCTGTGTCTGCATTCTCATGAGCTGATGAAAAGAACTCAGCAGCAATTTCCTTATCAGTATAGTAATCTGCTTCTTTAAACCACATCTGAACATTTTCAGCATTAAGATTTAAACTTTTCTCAATACCATAATAGTCAGTCAGTCTTGTATCACAAAGAAATAGCTGCGAATCCGAATTATTATCATAAAGCATTTTATAGTAATAATCAATAAGTGGTTTGTGCAGTTTTATTAATGAAAATAAATCATAATCCTTTTGAACCGCATTAATGTCAGTCTGATAGTCATCTTCCTTTTGTTCTTCATTAGTTTCAAATTCTATCGGAATCTTCCCCTTCAACATTTGCAACTTCTCCTGCAACAAAAAACTATCCCATATAAAATCTAATGCTCCAGTATAGTTACTTGAAATTATTTTGTCTAAGGTTAAGAAGGAAGCAATTAAAAGTTTGTTAGGTGACCGATGTGTATGCAGTAATTCTACCTGCCTTGCCAATGAAGCCTTTGTATCAGGAATAAAATACCCTTTTCGCCTTGCATAAGCCGACAGCTTTTCAATTTCCAATTCATCGTTTAAAATTAAAACTTTAGGATTGTTTGGATTACCGATACCCTCAAATAATTTGAATTGATATACCCAATATATTTTCCTGTACAATGATTCAGGATTCACCCTTTTTTGTTCTGCTATATAACCAGACTTCCTGGCATCCGGCCTTATTATAAATGAATTTGTTTTATTAAAGGTTTCATCTACCCAATCAATATAGAAGGCTTCATTTATTGGCAAATCATTTATACATGCCTCGAAGTTTAGATTACACCATACTTTGAATTTGCCCTTACCAATTTTCTCTAGCCAAATGTTTTGAACAAATTCAGGAAACTCTGTAATACCCAGTTGCCTGCAATGACTTTGTTCAAGACTAATAAAGCTTTTACCACCAGACATTTGCAGCCATATAGGTTCATTTTTCAATCTGTCGAAAATTGTAGCAAAATCAAGGTCTTGACCTAGTTGCAATTTACTTGTTAGGTTATACAATTCATTTCCAAGCACAATTATTTTTAAATCTGAAACTCGATTGCCATGCTGTTTAAGTATTTCTATATCAGTTGGCTTAATGCAAATGGGCTTGTGATTAATGTTACCAAAGTCAACCTCAATATTATCACATATCAGTGTTGATTGCTCACTGGTTAGCTTTAATCTTATTGCAATCGGCAGGTGCTTAAAATAAGGGTGCATCCCTTTTGAAATGCATAAATCTACAAATCGAAAAGGATAGCTTTTAGCAACTTTTCATCACCAAGAGCTGCTTCTATTTTTTCCTTATTCAAGCAAAACCCAAAGATTTACTATCCGAATAAAATGTGAGATCGAATTGATGGGATAATGTATTCCATAGAAATTCGGGAGCAATTACAACCTTATTCCCCTCTTCATTTAATTTTTCTGTGAGTTGATTAAATGTTTGTTCAGAAATATTCTGGTTTGTCGGATTAGGACGGAAAAACTCATTGGACTGTTTTACAAAATATTCATAACCCAACAAAGCCCAATTTGAATTACTGCTAATTTGATAAATTGCTTCGATTACTTTTGAAGGCAATAATTCTTTAACAGCATCTAAATTACTTTGCGAAACTATTATCCTTGATAATTGATTTTTGAATAACCGATAAGTAAGTTCTGTATCTGGTTTTGCACTGTGTGGTGTTTTAAGTCCGTAACTAAATCGTTCTGGGTTAAGCAACATTTCAACATCGAGAGTATCCCAAATATAATCAGAAGATGGCGAAGCCCCATGATTTGATAGTATCGGCAAGTCAAACTCCTTAATGATTTCACCAATTATTAAACAACCCGAATTTATCAGGTTTACAAGCTCTGCAACCCCATCTTCCTGCTCTTTAAAATCTGCTTCACTTTTTACGCCTAATCTGCTTTTCCAAGCAAACTCATTTATTTGCTCACCATCGGATTCTAAGTCAAAACACAAGAAGTCAATTTTGAAAATTCACTTTCAAGTATACCAGCAATATATCTCTCTTGATAATTTGATAACGATGGAAAAGATAAATAATATGAAAGAACTTTATCAAACGGCAGTCTTTCTATAAAGCCAGCCTTTTCATCATCAGTTTTTAATTCCTCAATATATTGCTTCCCACGAGTTTCCGACAGCTCTTTTATTAAACCTTTATTATACAATTCAATATAAAAGTGATTGGCATTGCATATATAATTAGTTTCTTCCAGTGGGATGGATGGGAAGGCAGTTTTAAATACCTCAAGAAAAACAGTAACCGTTTGCAGCTCTTCTCCGCTTTTAATCTCCCAACCTTGGCCAATTAAATACTTATATGATTCTTCAACTTGTTTTGTTAAACCCTGTTCAGAAAGGAGCTTAGTTAGCACCTGTTGTAATGTCTTCCAATCTAAAGATGACAAAACTTCATTTTGCCAAAAGTCGTATTCTTCCTGATTAGCATAATATGGTAGCTTTTCAAGATCGCCATTATCCCACAAAGCAAAGCTGATTTTATTAAGAGCTTGTATCTTCTCAAGTAAAAATGATCCAAAAAGTGAAAGATTCTTAATGATTCCTATTTCTTTTTTATTTCTGAAAGCGGTTTTGCTCAAAATTATTTACCACCTCTTTGTATATTTGCTCCAATTCTTCTTCATCTAGCTCCGTTTGCAATATTGAAGTTAGCCATTCAATTGCCTCTTTGTTTTCATTAAGGTTGGGTAAAAGTTTGGCAACTATTGCTTTTCCATAAGATATGGTTTCTGCTTTGGGAATCTTATCAGAAGGAACAACGGAGCCCCTCCAACTTGATGCCCGGTAATATTTAGCGTTTAAAAATTTAAAGCCGGTTTCTTCCTTTATTGTTAATGTAATTTCTGTCTCTAACTGATCATCGAAAAGTGGGTAAGCATAAGAATTTGAAGCGTTTTCTTTATTGAAAAGAAAAACAGGGATATTCTTAGATACGTTAGCGGCTCGAAATCTGCCATCCCTATTTTTAATTGCCTCATAAATTACAATGTCATCATCGTTTATGGGTGGAGTTATAATATTAGTGGGAGACACATGGCATTCTACTCCATCAGATATGCCAACAATAATCCCAAAGTTGTTGACCCTGTGGTCGAAAAACTTTACCTTTCCAAGTTTCAATTTCTTGGTCGCCTGCTTACCTTTTTCATCAGGCATTAATTCTGGTTTCGGTTTTTTTCTTTGCTGTTTAGAAACCACTCTTTTTTCTGATACTATTTTGGAAACATTAATGTTGTTTTGGTTACTTAATTTCTGCTCTTTTAAAATCTTTTCAAGTTTTGACCGGAGATCCATTTTAATATTCCTCTTAGTCTTTAGATCAATATCAACTGCTATTTTAAATAACTCTATAAGATTAGGAACATGTTCTTCTCGTATGCCTTCAAATTCGGCAGTTATGCCCGACGCACTTCAATCTTTTTGAAGCTTTTCGGGGTCGATATTTTCACCAATTAATTTACTAGCTAACTCCATCGTAAAGCACATTTTAATTCACCCTCAACTGCCCATTCATCAGCATTGGCAATAGCCAATCTCGGAGTTCAGTGAGTTTTTGGTTTTCAATTTCTAAAATATCCTGTCTATTAAAAATTGGTTGGATAGTCTCAGAATATAATTTCACAATACTTTTAGCAGGAAGGCAAACTTTTATACCTTTTAAAGCAGAAGCTGAAATTTCCTTAAAAGTTGAACCCACTGCATTATTCTCAATAGTTGGGATCATATTCTTAATCGAGTAATAGACAAATTCAGTTGAAAAACCCTTGTTAGGAATGAATGATTTGAAACCTTGATTGGTTGTTACTACTTCACGGGAAATAGCCAAATAACCTATTGGAGCCCTTGAACTGAAAAGTATTGTTCCCTTCGACATAATATTTAGTGAAGCGGCTTCAACGCCTCATTCCAAACCATCTTACCACCGTTGCTTTTGTAGGGCTTTCCGTTTTCGTCGGGAAAATCAAACTGCACAAACCAATAGTCGTAAAGCGTTTTGGCCATGGCTTCCAATTCAGCATTGATGCGGTTGTTGAGTTCAATTTTGGAATCTAAGGTGGAAAGGACAGAGGCGATTTTTTGTTGGGTAGTTCTGTCTGTTGGCATTTTGGTTTTAAGGTTCATCAAGACAACCTTATCCAATTCAGATTGCCCAGAACTACCAGTCATAAATGACATAAGTGTTTGCTCAAATGAAAACAAAGAATAGCTTAGACACTGTGCTTTTAGAACGAATTACATCTTAAAATCAGGATGTGAGAATCAACAATTAATCTATGATTTTCAGGCACATTTGAAACAAATGCACATCTGCCTGCAGTCCCAGTACCAATTGAATTGACTAATATATCTCCCTTATGGACAAATTTTGATTCTTGAATTTGTTTTGTATCATCCGTAAATTGAGCAATGAATAATTTATCGTGCCATTACGAATGCACTTCTGATTTAATACAATAATAGAGCTTGCGTCTACATATTTAGGTGTAATTCCTTTTGTAGAAAAAACAACAAAATCAGAAACTGTTTTCCAATTATTCATACTTCAACCTATTTAATTGTTTCTGAATTTCTTTTTCCAAAGTTTTCGATTCGGCAAAAAGGCTTTCTAAGTTGGTTTTAAAGCCCTTCAATGGATTTCAAATTCTGCGGGTGTAATGTCAGTGTATTCAATCTTCACATCAAAGTATTGCCCCGCACTAAAGAGTAGTTTTTTCTTTTTATCTGCTCATAGCTTACCACAACGGTAAAATCTTCTTTTGCTTCGTGCTTATTAAAGGTTTCAATAATCAATTGCTCTTCGGCTTCTGAAAGCAACGTTTTTTGGTTCTTGCCATCTTTTACCGTGGTGCCCAGTTTAGAAGCATCCATCAATACAATATCGCCTTTGGTATTGGCTTTGTCTAAAACAAAATACTTACGTTAGTACCTGTGGTGGCAAAATATTGCTCGGCATACTCACCACACCACGCAGCATCTTTTGTTCTACCAAGCGTTCCGTATTTTCTTTTCAATTCCTGTTTGGGCAGTAATAAAGCCAGTAGGAACAACAATTGCGGCTCTACCTTTAGCAGAGAGAGAAAACATGATGTGCTGAATAAACAAAGGATAAATGGCCATTTTGTCTTTGTCCTTCTTTGGGATATTCGGAAAACCTGCAAAAAAGCGTTCGTTGTTTTGCTTGGTGTCCAAATCGGCTACATAATCGCTAAAGTCTAATTTAAAAGGTGGGTTAGAAACGATGTAATCAAAAGCCATCAGCTTGTCGCCAACTTTATGGAATGGTGATTTTATTGTATTGCCTTGTATGATGTTTTGAATGGAGTGTACTAGGTTGTTCAATATCAAATTCAACCGCAACATACTGCTCGATTTCTGTGAAATGTCCTGAGAGTAAATGGTGCAACGGTCTTCGCCAATGGCATGTGCAAGTTCATCAGCAAAGTACCGAACCAGCCGATGGATCGTAACAGGTTACATTGCTCACTGGCTTATCTACTAATATAGCCGCCATGATTTTGGAAACGGCATGAGGCGTGTAATACTCGGCATATTTACCGCCACCGTCTTTGTTGTAATCTTTTATGAGGTATTCAAAGATAGTGGAGAAGAAATCGAATTTCTGATTAAAGATTTTCTCAAAGCTAAAATTCACCAATTGGTTGATGATGGCTTTGCAGAAATTATCCCGCTGACTGCTGTCGGTAATGTAATTGACTCAGTTCATCAAACAAAGGAATCTTGGCACCTGTGCCGGTTTTTACCGAAAATATATCGTTGTTGAAAATGGCAATATCCGCAGGGTATCGTCAAAGAACTTGGCAAATTCTTCTTTGTCTTGTTTGTTGTACAGGTTAGAGAGGTAATGCTCCTTTTCAGTTTGGCACTATCGGGGGTTCATACGCAACAGCAGCATTTCATATTGTTTGTCGCTGTATTGGGCTATTTCTTTTCCCAGCTTTCGGCTGCTGCCAGTTTAGGTTCTAATTGCCTTTACTTCATACCCGAATTTATCGTTCATGAATTTATACAAAAAACCTGGGTAATGATTTTGAATTCATTACCATCGTTTCCCAGTCCATAAGAGGTACAAACACCTTTCAGGTTATCAATCCAGCTCCTTTGTTTGTGCCGTAAAATCTTGTGTCACCATGCTCTATTTCCTTGATATTCGTTCATATATTCTTTTACCAAACAGGATTGATTATTTAGCTGATTCGGGGTCGAGCTCAATTTTGTGTTGCCCAAAACTGCCAATCACCATTTGTATCATCAGCTTGTCAAAATAGCTTTCGTTATTCAATATGTTGGTATTAATCAGCACTTTTTCATCTACCTGTTTTTTAATATCCATCAGCGTTTCGCAAATTTCACTTTCCCGTTTGGAGATGTTGCCTTTCTCCAATATGCGTTTGTGTATCGGGCATACTTGGTATCGTTTTCGTATTTCGCTTTCAATAGGTTGTTTTGCGGTTTGAGGTTCCACCTGGTCGTAAATCTGTTTCAGAACCCTGTTTATTTCGCATATCTTCCTGTGTTATTTCAGCCAGATTTTCTTATCAAACCGACGTTTCAGCTCATCATATAAACTGATAAACTGTAGGATCGTTTTGATCAGAGTACCACCAAATTTTCTCGGGTTTTGCGAAGCATATCTTTTAATTCATCGGCAATCAGCATTTCTTCTTCCGAAATTTTCGGAACATAGACAACACATTTTCAAAAGCTACGTTGAGCAAATTGGTCGTATCTACATTGTTTTCGATGTTGAAAAGCTTTCGGGTTGAGTAAATCCAAATGGCGTGCTGCTTCATTGTATAATTGATTCAACTTTATGAATAAACTTTCTCCAACATGTCAGTGTCCATACAACCGGATAAGTTGTACAGATTTTTAGCATT
>JADKAE010000009.1 GCA_016715405.1 Saprospiraceae bacterium
GAAAACCTGGCCACAACACAACCCTCGGCACGCCTTCCGATTGGTTGTCGATCCGGTAAACGGCAAATTACTCTGGGGCGATAGCAATCTCGGCAAGCTTGAGCGGTCTAACCTCGACGGCAGCAGTAGGGAAACCTTGCTCACCAACTTCACCACGCGCGGTTTCGCCATTCACGAAAACATCGACCAGACTTTTACCGAGGGCTGCAACCCCAATGACCCGCCTCCATATTGGCTGTTTCAACGGCCTATACGTTGATATTTTATCGGGTGGGGCGTTTGTTTGGGCCACTGATTTTGTAGCTTATTTGGATGGCGATTGTACGGACAATCCCACCATTACCTGAAGACGGCCAGATAGGCAAGTTATTTACCTGTGCGGATGTAGGCACCCACAATATGTCTCAATATATGCCACCGATGCCCAGGGAGCGCACATGACTACTGCCAAAGCTATATTGTGATTCAGGATTATTTCGGGTATTGCTTCTGCCAGGAAAAGACCGTGACACTTAATTCATCGGGGCAGGTTACGCTTACACCCGCTGATGTCGTAATGCCCGATGCGCTTACAGGCGGAGGTACTTTCAGCCTAAGCGAAGCCGCTTTTGATTGCAGTGATCTCGGGGCAAATATTGTCACGGTGACCCGGGATTTTGGCGGCAATATTACCACCTGCGACGCTACAGTGATTGTACTCGACGGCCCGCCTTTGCTTACCTGTCAGGATATCAACCTGCCGCTGAACATTTTAGGTGAAGCCACCCTCACGCCTGCCCAAATCATCCTGTCAGCCACCGATGATTGCGGCATTACCAACTACAACCTGAGTCAAAGCCAATTTACCTGTGCCGACCTGGGAGCGCAAAACGTAATGCTTACCGTCACCGACGGCAATAGCCACAGCACATCCTGCAACGCCGTGGTGACTGTTACGGGTTTGCCCTGCGAGTTTAACGATCCCGGCACAACCGGCGTTGGAACCAGTACCGGCTCTGTCGCCTACAACCCCTCCACCGGTGTGTTTTCGGTGAATAGTGTAAACAACGCAGGCTCACCCACGACTGATAACGTATATTTTATCCCTTCCGAATTGTGCGGCGACGGAGAGATCACCGCCGAAATAACAAGTGTCTCTGCCAGCGGCTTCGCCGGCATCATGATGCGGGAAACGCTGCTGCCTGGTGCGAAAAAATTTGCGGTGTACACCAATTTCGGAGCCAATGTGAGAAGAGAAATCCGCGTGAATACCAACGGCCCGGCCAACATAGGGCAAATATTCCGCCCAAACACGCACTGGATGCGCATCAGGCGTATTGGCAACACATTTACGGCTTTTTCTTCTACCAACGGTACTACCTGGAGTATGCTGATCAGTGCCAATATTGGTATGACGAGCTGCATTGAGGTAGGGTTAGCCACCTACAGTCTGAACCCGGCTACGCCTGTCAGTGCCATGTTTGACAATGTGCAAATTATTGACTACGTACCGCTAATTGATCCTTTGGGTGGCGACCAATACCTGTCGGCGCCAGAGGTTGACATATTCCCCAATCCCACTTCGGGCGAAGTCACCCTGCAATGGGGCGCCGCCTTGGGGCAAAGCGCCGACCTTGACATCTATGATGTTTCCGGAAGACTGGTATACCATCGTCGCTGGGATATTGTGGATCAAACTCAGGAAAGCCTTGACTTGAGCGCGCTGGAGAATGGACTTTATCAGGTGCGAATTGCACAAAGCGATGCTGAGCCGAAAGTAGTGAGACTTGTGATAACAAGATGACATTTAAAATATCATCATTTTATTATTCTTAAAATGCCCAGTTATGAAAAAGTATTTACCCCTTTTTGCTTTGTTGACAAGTCTGTCAATAACTTATGGAAAAAATGATCACGCGTTTACTCATGTTGGATCGCATACTGTGGTATGTCCAACCGGAGATGTGACCTTCTTGAGCCAAACCGACGTCAATAATTTTGTCGCGACATACCCAGGTTGCACGGTCATTACAGGTTATGTACATATCGGACCTTCCTCATTGGGAGATCCTGTATCAGATCTATCGGGGTTGTCTTCGCTGCTGTCTATCACCGGAGGACTCGATATACGCCAAAACCCTGCTCTTGCATCGTTGAACGGATTGCACAATGTAAGCGGACAGATAGGTTTGTTTCTTTACGACAATCTGATACTCTCCGATATTACGGCTTTGAGCCAGATCACAGGAACGACGACAGGCCTGACCATAGGACAAAACCCCGCTTTGCTCAATTTAAACGGACTCAACGGGCTCACCAGCATATATTCCCCACTCAATATCATTGACAATGCAGGCCTTACTTCCCTGAATGCGCTCAGCAACCTGACTCAAATTTTAGGAGCTAACCAAGGTATTCAAATTATAAGAAATGACGGATTGACCAACTTGTCAGGGCTCGAAAATATCAGTTCTTCTATCAAAACATTGATTCTTTCCGATAATTTGATGTTACAAGATTTAACAACCCTTTCCCAACTCTCCATACAATCAAATGGGAGGATTACAATATCGGGCAATTCGACGCTAACTAGTTTAGACGGGTTGCAGCATGTTACATCGCTGGGTTTCCTGACCATCGAAAATAACAATTTATTGCCAAATTTATTGGGATTGGATGGGCTGACTTTTCTGGATTATAATCTAGTGATTCAAGACAATCCCAACTTATATACCCTGGCCGGACTTAATAGCCTTCAGCAGACCTTTTCATTGAGAATTATTAATAATGACAACTTAACCGGCATAACCTCGCTCAATAGCCTGGAATTTGTAGGTGAAATTATCATTAGAGAAAACGACAATCTCCTTTCTCTTGACGGATTAGATTACCTTCTTCCCTACAATACCGTCGAAGTAACAATTATGAACAACCAATCGCTTAGCGATATTTCTTCACTCAATGTAATTGCGCCGGGTTTCATATACTTATATGAAATCAGTGGAAATTCCAGTTTATCGGATTGCGCTGTTTTAGCGATTTGCGATTTTTTTCTTTCCGGAGGATTGCCCACAATTCACTCCAACGCCACCGGTTGCAATACCCAGTCGGAAATAGAAAATACCTGCGGCAGCACTACCATCGACTATTCGCTGTTCGGCGACGTAAGACGCGCCACCGGAACTCCCTTAACCGGCGTAGATTTGACCGTCTCCGGCGATGTATTCATTAATCTGCAAAACAATGTCGATGGGAGTTACTATGTTCCCAATATTCCAGCCGGGGCCAATTTGACGGTATCCGCTGAAAAAAATACTGAGCTTAGCCCGCCGAGCCATACTATAACCATAGCAGATGTCATCAAGGTAAGAAAATGGATTTTGGATATTGAAGATCCGACTTCTTTATGTGAAGTCATTGCTTTCGACATGGACAAAAGTGGATTTATTAACACTTTTGATTTGACCTTAATGAGCCAGGTATTGCTTGGTAATACCATTCCCTATACGGGCTGGAATATTGTACCTTCTCTTGTCCTTACTTACGGTATAACCAACCTGGGCTATGACCAAGAGGCCATGCTGTACAATATTACGTCCAATCAAGAAGTGAACTTTACCGCCATTTGGCCTGGAGCAGTGCAGGATTGCGGCGATAGAACGGTAGGCCCGCCGGTTGTTGCAATTAATGTAAATCCTCCCCCCACTACCGCATCAGCTTGCGGTTTGATTGAAATTCCGGTGACCGTTGATAATTACAATAATTTAATCGGGTTGCAATTCAGCGTACAATGGGATCCTGCCGAGCTGGAGTTTGTAAGCGTATTGCCGGGATATTGGGGTTACCAGGCCGATTACCACGCACCGACCGACCTGACCGACGCCGGTCAGATGGTTTATCTATACGGTGGGGGATCCGCAAGCTCACTGCCAAGTGGTACTGAACTTTTTCGCCTGCAAATGCGGGTGATCGGGAATTCTGGCAATACGGATATCCAAATTGTCAATACACCTACTACCGGTTTGGCTATAGATGCACTGGAAGCCCTTTCCAGTTTGAATACGAATAACCTCAATCTACCTCTTACAGCCGCCTCCTGCACCCCTCCGCCCAGCCTGTCCTGCAACTCCGCAGTACAAGTAAATATCGACGGCCCCATCTGTCAGGCCATGCTCACCGCCGACCTGGCCCTGAGTGGCGACCTGGGTTGTTTGAATTTCGAGGATTTTGAAGTGCAGGTACAAGACGCCAACCCCTCCAACGGCACGCTCATGGAGGGATTGGGCCCCTATACTTACGAAGTCACTTTGCCTTGCGACCCCGGCGGCGCCGTTTTTACAACATGCACCGGAACAGTTACAGGCATCGACCAGGTGCTGCCGGTGGCTATTTGCGAGGAATATCTCAATATTAATTTAAACACCAATTATACAGCGTCCATTTCTGTCAACAGCCTGGATGACGGTTCCTACGACCCCTGTGGCGGCGCTGTTACATTATCAGCCAGCCAGACTGCTTTTACTTGCGCAGACGCCGGACTAACGCTCCCAGTGGAATTGACGGTGACCGATGCGCAATCGCAAACCAGTACTTGTACCACCCAGGTATACGTCAATCCACCCGCTAACCCCATCAACGCCGATTACCGCATCCGCTTTCCCGCCGACGAAATTGTGGATTGCGTAGAAGCTATCAACGGAAACGATATATTTACCGACGGCTGTGGGTTATTCGCAATTAACGTACAAGACGTATACCTTACACCTTCTGGAGGTGATTGTTTTAAAATAGAGCGAACTTATGATTTGATCAACTGGCTGGAGTATAACGGCTACAGCCCGCCGGTCGTCATCCGCCGTGACGAGGACTGCAATGGTACGGATGGTGATCAGGATATCTGGGTTGAAAGGCGGCCTGGCGGCCATGTCTTCCTGGATAGCGACGGCGACGAAACCAACGGCATCCCCGCTGCCAATACCAAAGGCACGAGCTGCGACGGACTCACCAACCCAGCCGGTTATTGGATCAGCAATGCCATGGCGCCCAGTGCAACGCCGCCGCGCAACCTGACCAGTACGGGTTTATGGCGGTATACCCGCATTATCCGGGTGCAGAACTCCTCTGGCCCGACGATCAACCCGTTTACGCCTACCGGCCCATATTGTGTGACCAATTACGCCAATTGTGAAGGCTCGGTGCATGTCTCTTTTTATTTGGAAAATTTGTGCACGCCCAACAACTACCAGCTGATCCTCCATTTTGACGAAAACAACGACGGCAGCCCCGATCAACTGCTCGACAATAACCAGTATCTGAGCGGGTCATTGCCGTTTTTTACGATCAACGGCGTTTTTCCGGAAGGCCAACACGCCTTTTTGGTGGAAGCCCATGATGGTTGTAACGGCGTAAATACTTTTTCCATACCCTTTGAAGTGGGCGGCAATTGCGGGCCTACGGTGATCGAGTGCCCAGCGCCAATAACGCATAACCTCACTACGGTTGAGTGTGGTTTTAATGCACCCGATCTGACCAGCCAGGTCGTCACCCTTTGCGGGTCGTATACCCAAATCGAACAATCGCCACCGGCAGGGACCCTGCTGGCGCCTGGCACGCATACCATTACCCTAACCGTAACCAATGCCGGCGGGTATGTATCTTCCTGCACGACTGATATCACTGTCAACGGCACACAACCCCAGGTGGATGCGGTTTGCCAGGATATGACGATCACCCTTGGCACAGACGGAACTATTTCACTCGACCCCTACGTGTTTGGCGCAGGCTCTACCAATGCCTGTCCCAACGCTACATGGTCGCTCAGCCAATCTGAATTTGATTGCAACGATGCCGGTATCGGGCCCATTGCCGTTACGCTGACCATCGACAACGGAAGCAATTCCGACCAGTGTACCACCAATGTGACGGTATTAAACAGGGCGCCTACTATTAACTGTTTCAACGGCCTATCCGTTAACATTTTATCAGGTGGGGCGTTTGTTTGGGCCACTGATTTTGTAGCTTATGTGGATGACGATTGTACGGACAATCCCACCATTACCTATGAAGACGGCCAGATAGGCAAGTTTTTTACCTGTGCGGACGTAGGCACGCAATTCGTCAGTATATATGCCACCGATGCCCAGGGAGCTTATGACTACTGCGATACCTATATTATTGTCCAGGATAATTTCGGATATTGTTTCTGTGAGGACAAGACCATTACGCTTAATGCCGCAGGGTCTGTTACGATCGTTCCCGCTGATGTCGTAACCGCCGATGCCCTTACCGGCGGAGGTACTTTCAGTCTGAGCGAGACCACATTCGATTGCAGCGACCTCGGGGCCAATACCGTTACCGTGACCCAAGACTTAAGGGCAGCATTTCCAATTGCGACGCTACGGTGGTTGTACTCGACGGGCCGCCTTTGCTCACCTGCCAGAACATATCCCTGCCGCTGGACAGGTTCGGGCCAGGCCACCCTCACGCCTGCCCAGCTCATTCTGTCAGCTACCGATGATTGCGGCATTACCGGCTACAATCTGAGCCAAAGCCAATTTACTTGTGCCGATTTGGGGCCGAATAACGTGATGCTTACCATCACCGACGGCAATAGCCACAGCACATCCTGCAATGCCGTAGTGACAATCACTGGTTTGCCTTGCGAGTTTAATAACCCTGGCACAACAGGAGTAGGATCTAGCACAGGGGCCGTTACCTACAACCCCACAACAGGCGTATTTTCAGTAAATAGTCTTAACAACACCGGTTCGCCTACTACTGACAACGTGTATTTCATCCCCTCCCTATTATGCGGCGACGGGGAGATCATTGCCGAAGTCACCAGCGTCACTTCCAGCGGCTTCGCCGGCATCATGATGCGGGAAACGCTGCTGCCTGGTGCGAAAAAATTTGCGGTGTATACCAATTTTGGGGCCAATGTAAGAAGAGAAATTCGCGTGAATACCAACGGCCCGGCCAACATAGGGCAAATATTCCGCCCAAATACGCACTGGCTTCGCATCAGGCGTATTGGCAACACATTTACGGCTTTTTCTTCCACCAATGGTACTACCTGGAACATGCTGATCACCGCTAATATCGGTATGATCAATTGTATTGAGGTGGGATTGGCAACCTACAGCCTGAACTCGGCTACGCCTGTCAATGCCACTTTCGACAATGTGCAAATCATTGATTACGTGCCTTTATTTGATCCATCAAGTGGCGGCCAATACCTGTCGGCGCCCGAAGTCGGGTTGTACCCCAACCCCACCACCGGTGAAGTCACCCTGCAATGGAGCGCCGCGCTGGGGCAAAGCGCCGATCTCGATATTTTTGATACATCCGGCAGACTGGTTTACCACCGCCGCTGGGATATTGTAGATCAAACCCGGGAAAGCCTTGACCTCAGCGCGCTGGAAAACGGACTTTATCTGGTGCGGATTGCGCAAAGCGATGCTGAGCCGAAGGTGGTAAGGTTGGTGGTAACCAGGTAACGGCAGGGAAATGGCTTGGTTGGTGACGCGTGACACGATTTATGTTACGCGTCACCGCCTAAGATACGCTAAGGACGTCACCTCGTCACCTGCTATGAAAGTCCAAGGTCTTTAGCTATTTTCGCAACTTCTTCTACCGGTAGGCCAAGAAATTCGGCTACCTGTGGGGCCTTTATACCGGCAAGGAGCATCTTGCGGGCAGATTCGCGTTTTTCTGCTAAGGCGTGAAGGCGCTCCTGATCAATTCCTGCTTTAATACCTTTCTCTATGCCCTTCTCTATACCCTTCTCTATGCCTTTCTCCATGCCCTTCTCCATGCCCTTCTCTATACCCTTCTCTATACCTTGTTGGTACAAGTAATCCGTCTCGATATTATAAGTAATCGGCATGTCGTTAATGATTTTTGCAGTTAATACGTCCAATTTACGCAATCGCGCCAAAATAAACAACTGGTTAAGGTATCTTGAAAGTTCGCTCGGGTTATTACATACCAGCCTGAGCCTTTGTACAATATAACGTAGCACAACTTCTGTTTGTTTCTTGGGGTAATAAGCTAGTATCGCTAGCAGTATCACCTCGGGTACTTGTGATGTCAACAATTGGTTAATATCTAGTTTGTGGACATTGATCAGGTGAAAGCCAGAGAAAACTTGTGCTTCGGGTAACTGCGTTCGCATCTTAGGGATGCCTTTACCCAGGTATACTACTACATGTTTGATCGGAATTCGCTTTCTGCGCAGGGCCATGCCGTGGTATTCGGCAGCTCTGTACAGCATTTCCGCGTCGCTTTTTGTTTGAAATTCTATGTGCAGAATCAAATGATCGCCTCCTTGGGTTCGGACTTTGTAGAAAAATCCATATCTCGCTCAAGGGTAGTCTGCATCTTGGCCCTGAGCGGCAAGAATTCAGCGATGCGAATACCTAAGGCCTCTTCTATCAGGGGCAAAAAAATCCGCTCGGCGTTTTCCTTGAATATCTTGTCATAAAGATTCCCTTCTTTGGGCGTCTGCTCGTCCATGGCGTTTTCATTTGTCGGTTATTTTTTGGTGGTTTTTTTAATACAAAAATAAACAAATTTTACAAACGTGCGTATTTTACAATAAATAAAAAGTTTAAAATTAAAGCGCCAACAAAAAAGGAGCCCTTGAAGCTCCTTCATTACCACAAAATATAATGTTGCGTTGCAATAGGAAGTGAGAGAATTCGCATGATGGACACTGTCAGACTATGAGACTATCAGACCTTACAACTTACAACCGATAACCGACAACCGACAACCGACAACTTCCTTAAAACCTCAACACCGCCCTGATATCCTCCTCGCTTCGCAGCGGTTCGGTGGCCACCTTCATGATAACGGTTTGGGTCTTTCGGCCTTTGTTTCCCGTATTCGATTGGCGGACAAGTGCGATGCGGTTGTCGTCGGTGACGAGCCAGATCAGGTGTGCTTCATCGCTGGGCAATGCCAGGGCAGTTTTTTCTGTAGCCAGGAAGCGGTGCACCGTATTGTGTGTTTTGCCGGCAAAATAAGCGGTGCGCGGGGTAAATACCTCGCCATTTTCATCCACAAACTTCAAATTGAGTTTTTCTTCGCCTACGGGCAGGGGCCGGTCGCAGTTCCACACGCCGAGTTGGTGTGCCTTGAAGCGGCTGATCACCTTGGCCAGCAGGGCGGGTTTGCTTTTGCGGGGCGCCGGCTTCTGCCAGTCGTTCGGTGAAAGCCTCATCGAGGAAGCGGGTTTCATCGGTTTCTTGCTGGAGCAGGGCCTCGCGGCGCGCCTTGAGCTGCGATTCGCGATAATCCATCTGCGATTCGTATTCTGCCAGGCCGGCTTCGTATTGCGCCATAGCCTGCTCGTAGGCTTCGCCCACCAACACGGGATTGACGATAAGCTGTAGCTGGCGATTGCCGTTTATCAGCGTCAGGGTATAATCCCACTCGTTGATCGGCTTGAGGCGCATGCGCTCCCAGGTGACCTTAAACGCGTTTTCGTCGTAAGGGGGGCTTTGTGGTGAAATTTGCCAGATGGCGTCTTTAAGTTTGCGGGTCAAGGCTATCTCTTCGGCGTTATCGCCTTCAAAGTCAAAATTTTCATCCTGGAAATTGAGCTCGATGGTGGGTTGCCCGCTCAACTGGCGCTTCGGTTTTACCGGTGCTGTCGGCTTGGGCGCCATGGCCTCCAGGGCAGCGAGTTGGGCGTCGTAGTTTTTCTCCAGGGCCTGACGTGATTCGAGCCATTCTTTTTGGATGTCGGAATACGCCGACTGGCCGGCGTCGAGTTTTTCTTCCAGCACTTCCAGGCGAGCCTCTTCGCGGTAGGCCCACATGCGGTTCATTGTATCGAGGGTATATATGGAATAATGGGGTAGGGGAGCATCCAGGGTAGTGCGGATGTGGGTAACCAGTTCGACCTGGATTTCCTTGCCCGGCGCCATTTGAAGGCGTTCGCCGTTTTGTTCGGCATAAATTTCGACCATGCCGATGGATTCGAGGTAGAATTGGCGCCCTGCAGAATCGTAATTCATAGGAATGCCGGAAAGGAAGAAATCGACAAAGTCGTGCAATTCGCGGTAGTGGATGGCCACGTCGCCTTCTACGAGCTGGCCGCGGTCGTTCATAAACGCGGCGGCGGGGACAACCAGCCGGGAGCCGCTTTCGTATTCGTATACGCCACCCTGGTTGACGTTCATTTTATAAGAAATAAACTCGGGTTCCCATTCGCTAAGTGGCGGATTTACAAAGGGTAGTTTGGCAAAATAAGCTGATTCGGACTGTGGCGAAGAGGCGCCGTTCCAGATATTAAACACCATAAGCAGTGCCAACGCAGCAGCTGCTGCAAGTGCAACATAGGCCAGTTTGATCACGCGGGGTCGCTTAACCTGTTGTTTGTCAGCTTCCTGATACTGCCTGAGAAGTTCATCAAAATCCATATGGCTTTCGATGCGTTCTCGGGAGAGGGGATCAGGATTAAGTTTAATGTGGTAGTTTTTTCCCATCGTTGACAAAATTATCGTGTACTAACGATGCTCTCTGTCCTTTTTTTCTTCAATCATTCGTTACGTAGAAAGCCGTTTTTTCAGTCGCTCCAGGATCCGGTATGTTTTTACTTTGGCATTGCTTTCGGTCATACCGGTAATATCTGCGATTTCTTTGAAGGAGCGTTGTTCAAAAAAACGCATTTCGATCAGTTCCATGTCGCCTTCCTTGAGGTCGTCGAGGGCGAGGAGCAAGGCGGCGCGGAGCGCTTCGTTGTCATCCTCGTCTATTTCGTCTACCACGTCGCCAATCTGGGTCTCTTCCATGCTGAGCACCCGGTTTTTTTGTTGCTGGCGAAAGTGCTGAGCTACCTCGTTGCTGGCAATGCGGAAGAGCCAGGCGGAAAACGGCACGCCTTTGAAGCTGTAGTCGCTAAGCCTTTGCATAGCTTTGAGGAACACCTGCGAACATATGTCGGCAGTAAGTTCTTCACTGGCGGTACGACGGTAGATGAACCTGAAAACCATTTCGTAGTACCGCACATACAGCGGTCGGAACATAGCAGGATCACCCTGAGCAGCTTGTATTTCAAGCCACTCTTCCTGCATACGTTCGGCGGAAACAGTCTTTTTTTGGGCATCCATCCCTGTGGTATTTGCCAAAATGCGACTACTTGTCAGTAGAATGGAAAACATCAAAGATAGTGGTTTGCCGTTGATTTAAGAACTCCTTCCGCTCATTTACGTACCTAATTGTTACATAGTCATAATGCAGCAGGTAGGAAAAGTAACAGGATGGGGCCATGAAAATCTTTATCCGGTGTCTTTTGTCGTTTGACCGGTATTTTGAGGCGTTTGTCGTAGAACGGGTTTTGGGTTGTAACCCGGGTTTAAAAAATGCCGTCTCCCCCTAAAATTCATTTGTGCCATGAAAACCTTTTTATTGCCTTTCACCCTGTTGTTATTATCTTCTTTCCAGGTTTTTGGACAAGGAAGCTTTACCCAACTCACCGGTCGCGTAGTTGACGACAAACAAGTTCCCGTAGAATTTGTCAACGTGCTGCTTCTTAACGCCGCTGATTCTTCGCTGGCAAAAGGAACGCTCACAGACTCTACCGGCCGGTTTGAGTTCGAATCGGTAGCCCCCGGCAAATACCTCGTCTCCGCCGAATTGATCGGCTACGCACCTTCGCGCTCCGACTTGTTCGAAACGCGCGGCGGAGTGTTAGAGGTCCCCGCGATTACGCTACTCAACGGCGCCGTATCGCTCAATGAAGTGGTGGTGGCCGCAAAAAGGCCTTTTATTGAGCTACAAGCCGATAAGATTATACTCAATGTGGAAAGCAGCCCGGTAGCCGCCGGCAGCAACGGCCTCGAATTGTTGTCAAAAGCGCCCGGCGTAAACGTGGATCAGGACAACCGCATCAGCCTCAAAGGCAAGCAAGGCGTGCAGGTGATGATCGACGGCAAAAATACGTATATGTCGATGGACGACGTGGTCAAGCTCCTGCAATCCACACCCGCTAATGCCATCGAGAAGATCGAGATTATGCTCAACCCCTCAGCTAAATACGACGCAGCCGGCAATGCAGGTATTATTAATATTAAAATGAAACGCGATAAAAACCTGGGCTTTAACGGCAGTGCGACCATCGGCGGCGGCTACGGCCGCTACTACAAGGCCAACGGCGGACTACGCCTTAACTACCGCAGCAAGCAGGTGCAACTGTTTGGCGATTACAATTATTACAATAACCAACGCTGGCAAAATATCGAAATTGACCGCAAGGTGCCTTTCGAAGGCGATTTTACGATATACGACCAAATAGGCAGGGAAATCAACTGGCTGAATAGCAATAATTACAAGGCCGGCGCCGACTGGTTTGTAACGCCCAAAACAACTATCGGCGTCCTTTATTCGGGCCGCCAGGGCGATTGGGACGGCCTCTCTAACAATATCAGCGATATATCGGGGCGCAACCCCTGGACTCACAGCCAGGTGCGCGCCAACGGCGATATTTCGGAGCATTGGAACAACAACTCGTACAACGCCAACTTCCGCCATCAATTCAACGATAAAGGCCGCGAATTGACCATCGACGCCGATTATTCCACTTTCGCAAACGATAACCAGCAATTCAATTTTAATTATTTTTTAAATACAAACGGCGAGGAAACTTCTGCGCCCAACCTGATACGAAACCTGTCGAATTCCGATATTACGATTAAAGCCGCTAAAGCCGACTACGTACATCCCATCGGCGAATCGAGCCGCCTCGAAGCCGGCCTGAAAAGCAGCATGGTGCGCACCGACAACGGCCTCGATTTTGGCCAGCAACAAGACGGCGAGTGGGTACAAGACAGCCTGCGCAGCGACCATTTTATTTACGAAGAAGACATCCACGCCGGTTATGTCAATTTTAACACCCAATACAAAAACATTCAAATACAAGCGGGATTGCGGGCCGAATACACCGTTTCCGACGGTATGTCGGTCACACTCGACCAGCGCGTCAAGCGCAGCTATCTGAGTTGGTTTCCCAGCCTGAGCCTGTCGCGCCAATTGGCTGAAAAACACAACCTCAGCCTGTCCTACAGCCGCCGTATCGACCGCCCCAATTACGAAAACCTGAACCCCTTTGTGTTTTTCCTCGACCAGTACACCTTCGGCAAGGGCAACCCCTTCCTAACCCCGCAGTACACCAATTCGTTGAGCGCCAATTATGGGTTTAAGGAAGTGTTTTTTGTGAGCCTCAGCTATAGCCGCACCGACGACGTCATTACGGAAGTGCTGGAACAGGAAGACGATACCCAGCGCACCTACCAAACCGTACAAAACCTGGCACAATTCGATAATATAAGCCTCAGCTTTTCGGCGCCGTTTGAGGTGGCCAAGTGGTGGACGCTGCGGGCCAACCTCACCGGGTTTTACAACAGCTTCCAGTCGCCCTATCTCGGCGGCGCCATCGAGCAGTCG
The DNA here is from genome assembly GCA_016715405.1 of Saprospiraceae bacterium. Taxonomy (GTDB): domain Bacteria; phylum Bacteroidota; class Bacteroidia; order Chitinophagales; family Saprospiraceae; genus JABWBR01. The sequence continues at coordinate 13,429 of JADKAE010000009.1, forward strand.
CAATTATCGGCCAATGTACACCTGAGCCAGCAATTTAGCCTGCCCCTGGGCATCAAAGGCGAGCTCACGGCCTTCTACCAGTCGCCCAGCGCCTACGGCATGTTTGAGATGCGCCACCAGTTTTTCATGGACGCCGGCTTGTCGGCTAAAGTACTCAAAGGCAAAGGCACGCTGCGCCTGAATGTGAACGATCTGTTGAATACGATGCGCTTTGCCGTCAAAGTGCGCCAGGACAATATCTTTGTGGACGTCGAGAACTACCGCGAGTCGCGCAAGGCCAACCTGACGTTTACCTACAATTTTGGCAACAGCAACGTGAAGGCCGCCCGCCGCCGCAGCACTGCTACGGAGGATGAGCAGAACAGGATTAATCAGAATTGATCATAGATGCCTTGAAGCGGTGAGGTTCGTCCTCACCGCTGCCTGGTTATCGGAGAATGAGGGAGAGAGGGGGGGAGTGTGGGAGGGAGAGATTAATTGCGATAATTTTTTTATAACCATCGCCTTACATTTTTGTGATATTCATAGGGTACAATATTAGATAGCGACCTTTGCGTTTCCCTTGCGCACTTTGTGTTAAAAATCGACCTAAATAGTTACTCGATAATTTATGTTTTCAATCTTGTGAAGTTCGACAATACCAAAGTGCGGCCTCATTTTATGTAGATTTTTGTCGTTTATGTGTTTCTTGCGAGGCTAACCATTGATCTATAGCCGCCTTGTATCTATTGCGTATTTCCATAAAATTTGGCTTAGGTTCTTTGTTCAATTGTTCTTGAATTTTTAACATATTAGGACGAAATTCGTTTTTGTATGCTTTAAATTGAGTGTCTAATATATGGCATAAGCCATCAACGTTCAACAGCTCTAAATTATCATATTCGGCACTAAAACTTTGAAGGCGAAACTCGAGCTCTGAGGCTACTCGGCTAATTGTATGATTTAAAGGTTCTATGAATAATTCGGGGTGTTCTACTTTGTTGTTTTCTAAATAGGCATAAACTCTTGTGTAGTCCCAGTTTGATTCATAACTGTTTAAAATTTCTATTAACGCTGAATCTAAGTTTTCGATACGCTTCAATTTGGCTAAGGCAGCTTGTGTTAGTCGAAAATCAGTGTCTTTGTACATATAATACAAAAGCCAATTGACTCTATCTTCTGATTCAATATCCATCATGGATTTTTCGTATCTCATGTTTGCAATTGCCTGTTTATCTCTAAATAAATTGGATAATTGAGTATTGCTTAAAAAAAGAAAGGCAGCTCCAATGATGCTTCCTGTCAATAGTTGCATTTTATAAACATTTACGGATAGTGCTGTTTGCCATTCGGGATTCAACAAAATCAAATAAGGAACAAGCATTAATAACGGAATCCATATTGCGCCATAGTGAACCAAAATAAGCCCCAACCAATTGGCAGAACGTGAATCATGCCAATCTCCGTTAATAAAAGTTATAAAAACAATTCCTGCTGTAAAACAAAGCCACCCTACGCTGATGATGAAAAATTTTGAAATAAAGGACGCTGAAATCCAATCAAATTTGCCATTGCTAGCAAGATTAATTGTGAGTAATAAACTGCAAATTCCAAAGGCTGTTAAGACAAAAACCACTACAAATCCCCAGCCAACCATCTGGTCGCCTGTTCCTTTGGGTTTGTTGAGATTAATGGCTATCAAAGCAATATAAGTAATGCTTGAAATCGCCAGTAAGAGTTTACCTAACATTGAAGTTCTATTGTAATTTAAAAGACGATTAGAATCTATCGCTCCAAGACTTTGTTTATCCGGCATTTTGAGCCACCATAGCGCCGCACAGGGCGAAAATATGAAAAAGCCGGCGTTTTTCACTCAATCCAGATTCAAGTTTTTGGTTTTTGCGCTTCCATGTGTGCACCCTAAGCTGGCTACTCCATGTTGGATAAATTGTGAGAGGGCTGGTGTGGGGGTGCTCGATTAGTCACAGGTTTATTTTTTCATTTCAACTTTTTTATTTTCGGCAACTCTATACTCAGCAGTCGCCTTTGCGAGGGGCACATTTATAAATTATTTTACTATCCCGTTCTACATAGTCGCCCGCTACAATTGGATAGGAATACTTGGGCGCGTACGATACAAAATGGCTTCTTATAATTATTTTGTCGTTAACTTTCAGGCTATGCAATTGCTGAAATTCATTAGACTTTTCCGGCCCAAAACTAAGAATATAATCGTCATCATTAATCCTGACCATCACTCCGAAACCTAATTGTGAGCCTGGCGGAAGAGAAAGAGAGGTTACAACAGCCTCCATATTGGTAGAAGCACTTATATGGTTACTTATTTTAGCCGCACCGGCAAGCACTTTTTGACCTTCGGGGGACGCTTCCCATTTTTTGAACTTTATACCATCAGGGGTAGCCTCCCATTTTTTCAATTCGGCTTTCATTTCAGCAGCAGAGAGTGGCTTTGGTGTTGATTTTTCAGGAGTTTCATTTTTGATTTCGCGATTAGCAAATATTAGTCCGCTTACCACAACCAGCGGTAAGATCAGCGCATAAATAACTTTTTTCATATTTTTGTAGGTTTAATTATCAATTTCAACAAAGCTACAAGTCTTTGTGCCCGGCTTTAGTAAGGCGCTTGTAAAAAAATGTAAACGGAATGTAAAAGTCGCTTGGATAGCATAATGTTAGATACTGAATCTCTGTCAAGGGCCGAATATTTCATTTCTCACTTATTCACGGGAAATCTTTGTTAGTAGAGTGTCACCCGTTAGATGACGAAATTGCCCGGGGCTCTATTACTGCCAACGGTGGCACTCCTGCATACCTGCTGCGTTGGGCTTTTTGCGTTGGCTTTTGCGGCGGGTTGGCAGGAGTGCGGTGTTCCGTGATGCCTTTTTATTATTTTATTATTTTTGTCGTCGTCATAACCGCATTATATGATATTCGAAAATTACAGTCTTCCACCCACGCTCAACAAACACATTGAGGCGTTATTCTATTTTAAAGACCATATGCCTGAACACACCATAGAGCGTGTTGTACCAACAGGACATATTTTTATCCTCTTTGAATTGGATGGTTTTCAACGACAGACCTTTGACAATAAAACATTAAAACCAAATGGTGTTTTTAGCCAAGTTTGGATTTCAGGTATGCACCGAAATTTCATTTCCATTTCAGCACACACACAGTCGGAGATGTTTGTCATTCAGTTTAAACCAACTGGAGCGTTTCCTTATTTGCACTTTCCGCTCCAAGAAATAAACGAAAAAGTGGTCGCTGCAAAAGATGTTTTAGGGCAAGAAATATTGGCGTTGAGAGATACTATTCTTTTAGCCGAAAACACTCAAACTAAATTTAAAATAGCCGAAAATTGGCTAATCCAAAGATTTGATGCACAAAAAGCACCTTCAACCGATTTATTAGACTTTACGGAAAAACTACAAAAAGAACCTGTTTCAAGGTTTAAGGAAATCATTGAATTTTATCCCTATACGCAAAAACAGTTGATTCAACATTTTAAAAAATATATTGGGCTTACGCCTAAATATTACCAACGCATTTTGAGGTTTAATGACATTTTACAAAGAATAAATAAAAAAGAAAAAATATCTTGGGTTGACATCACTTACAATTGTGGTTATGCTGACCAATCTCATTTTATCAAGGAGTTCACTCTGTTTTGCGGCTTCAATCCTACTAAATTTATCAAACAAGATTTTACAAAAGATAGGACAAATTTTTTTCCCATTGGATAGGCAAGGTTAATTTTTTACTATCACAGCAAAAACAGGGCTAATACCTTTGCTACTGAAACTTAAAAATTAATAAAAATGGAATTTTCAACAGCTGTTCAAAATCTAAATTGGCTTGCCGTTTTTGTGGCAGCTTTATCAACATTCATCATCGGTGGAATATGGTATGCCGTCTTTGAAAAAAGTTGGATGGCTTCTAATCGTTTTTCGAGTGAAGACTTGAAAAGTCGAAAAATGCCCCTTGTTTTTTGGATTTCTTTCTTATTATCCTTCATAATGTCCCTCAATCTTGCCATGTATATTGGCAAAGAAGATATGGTTTTTGGCACTATTGCAGGCTTTATGGCTGGATTTGGTTGGGTTGCCCTTGCAATAGGTATTATTTCGCTTTTTGAAAACAGGCCTTTGAAGTATGTCTTAATAAATGGGGGATATATGGTTGTGGCGTTTACGCTTATGGGCGCAATTTTGGGAGCTTGGAAATAAATGTCAAATGAAGTCAATAAAATTTATTCATCTCTGCTTATTGCTTTTGATTATTGGTTGTATTCCTCCTAAGAATACCAACCCAATTTCTCCTTATTTAATAATCAAAAACATCAATATTATAGATGTTTTAAAAGGCGAAATAATACCCAATCAAGAAGTTGTTGTAAAAAACAAACTCATTTACTTTATTGGCAAATCATTTTCAGGAAAAGTGCCATCTCATTCAATTTACATCAATGGAAAAGGCAAATATCTATCGCCAAGTCTTTGGGATATGCACTTTCATTTGTGTTGGGATAAAAATAACGATACCCTTCTATATTCCATACTTTTAAAAAATGGCATCACAGGTATTCGGGATATGGGTGGTGACCTAATTATGATGCAGCGTTTTAAAGAAAAATTGAAAAAGAGTCTCGAAATTTTTGGGGCAGGGCCTATGATTGATGGTAATCCGCCCGTATATGCTGATTTTTCACTGTCTGTTGATGATAATACGGCTATGATGGCTGTTCTTGATAGTTTGAAAAATAAAGGTGCTGATTTTTTCAAAACGTATTCCTTAATAAAAGAACCCCAACTCAAAGATATTTCGACCTATTGTACGAAAAATAATACCCATTTTGCAGGACATCTTTCTGAATATATTGAACCTGAAACGTCAATTTCATTAGGACAAAAAAGTGTGGAACATTTGAATAGGTTAGACGAAATCTGGCAGGTAAATAAGAATAGACTTGATAGTATTGGGCATTTAATGCAAGTTAAAAAGACCTTTATATGCCCTACACTCATAACCTATCAACTAAAAACTAAAATTAAGGATAGCTCCATTATCAATAAGGAATACAATAAATACATTCCAACTGTATTGATGAATGAATGGAAAACAACTTGGGCAAAAAGAGCAAAACGAGTAGTCTATAGTCAAGATTTGGCGGACTTAGATAATAGGTTTATCGCTCAATTGGCATTGGTTAAACATCTTCATGAAATGGGCATCATGATTTTAGCGGGTAGCGATTTTGCTGGTATGCCGTATGTCTATCCAGGTATCGGATTGCACCAAGAACTCAATTTATTAGCGAAAGCGGGCTTGTCCAATAATGAAATATTAAAAACAGCGACAATAAACCCTGCCATTTATAGAGGCGTTCAGCAAATGAATGGTTCAATTTCAGTTGGAAAATATGCCGATATGCTTATTTTAGAAAGAAATCCCCTTGAAAATATTGCGTATTTGAAGTCCATCAATACGGTTATTTGGCAGGGGAATATTTACAATACCGCTCCTCAGTAGTTTTCTTATCGGTTTTAACTTTTACTGTAAAAAAACTTTGCATTTAACTTTTTTTGTCGATGATACTGTGGGGGTATTTTTCCTAGACTCAATTATGATTTCAAGTTGCTTTTATAACCGAACTAAACAAACATTGTGAATCAAGTAGAAAGTGTGAATTATGAAAATAAAATACGCATTTTTTATCGCCATTATTTTTTCAGGTTTGACAACTTACGCTCAGGCGCAAGCAAAGCCGACTCCGATTTATTATTTCAATCCACATTGGTCATCCGATGGCAAAAAGATTGTTTTTGAGTCAACTAAAGACGGCAAATCAGCCATTTACACAATTAATGCCGATGGTTCAAATCTTAATAAACTCACCGATAGTCAATCCACGAATGGACAGCCCCGTTGGTCGCAGGATGGGAAAATGATTGTTTTTTATTCTGAGAGAGACGGTCATTTGCAGTTGTATGTGATGAATGTGGACGGTTCTAATCAACGCAAACTGACTGATGGCAAAGATTTGGATTATCTCCCCGATTTTTCGCCCAAAGGGGATTTTGTTGTTTTTCAATCGCGCAAAGAGCGTTCTGGAATTGCTCACGATATTTACATGATTGGCGTAGATGGAACAAATAGAACACGTTTAACCGATGAAAAAAACGGTTACACCAGCCCCAAATGGTCACCTAATGGAAAGAAGATTCTTTTTGAACGAGCCGTAATAACCAAAAAATATTATCGGGATTTGTCGAGGGAAGAAATGGGGCAAATGAAAAATTCAACCGAACTTTTTGTGATGGATAATGACGGCACGAGTTTTAAAAATTTGACCAATAACGAAATTGAAGATTCTACGCCACAATGGTCAAAAAACGGAAAAACCATTTATTTTATGTCAAAACGTGATGGCTCACCCAATGTTTATGCGATGAAAGCAGACGGAACAAAAGTCCGCAAAGTTGCTGATGGAAAAATTGTAACCAACCCGTTCATTTCTCCTGATGAAAAGTATTTCGCCTATACCAAAGAAGTGGACGGCAAATGGGGGCTTTACATTTATGAAATCAAAAGTGGGAAAGAACGGCTTTTGATTGGTGGATGAAAAGAGAAGAAAAATTATTAAATAAGGAAATATCAATGAAAAAGTTAATGATAGTCGCAGTTTTAAGTCTGTTTGTGATGAGCAGTTTTGCTCAAGCGCAATCAGTAGAAAAGGCCAAAATGAATGTTGCCATTTTAATTTTCGATGGCGTGCAAATCATAGATTACACGGGACCTTATGAAGTTCTCGGTTCGTGGGGCAGACGTAATGTTTATACCGTTGCTGAAAATGCAGACACCGTTACAACTTCTATGGGAATGAAAGTTATTCCGAATTATACGTTTGAAAATCAGCCAAAGCCAGACATCCTAGTCATTCCAGGTGGCGGATACAGCAAGCCTGACCCAAACGGGCGGGGCGTTGCCAAGCAAATGGTCAATGAAAAAGTTATTCGTTGGATTCAAGAAAACGCCAAAGATGCAAAATATGTGATGTCGGTTTGCAACGGTGCGTTTTTGTTGGCAAAGGCAGGCCTACTTGAAGGCTTGGAAGCTACCACATTTCACGGTATGATAAACGACTTAAATGAATTTGCCCCAACCGCCAAAATCGTGTATGACAAACGCTTTGTGGACAACGGAAAAATTATCACGACTGCGGGACTTTCTTCTGGCATTGACGGTGCGCTTCATTTGATTGAAAAAATTGACGGCATCGGCTGGGCAAAACGAATTGCTGCGGGGCTTGAATACAACTGGCAACCCAACTCCAATTATGCCCGCGCCTCCCTTGCCGATATGAAATTTCCAGAAACTATTGACAGGGTACTGACTGATATCGAACCTGTTGATTTAACTAACGAAAGAGACTTTTACGATGGAAAATGGATGGTAAAAACTTCGGCTTCTATTGAAGACTTTATGAGTAGTCTCAATAAGGAATGGTCCTCTGCCAAAGGTTGGTCAAACACAAAAATCGGAAAATCGGAAGGTGTTTGGAAACTAACCGAACAAGACGGAAAGGTCTGGATTGGCGAGGCAAAAGTCGAAAAAGTGGCAACGGAAAACAACAAATTACTCTTGATTTTGTGTATATTCCGGAGTATCTGACCCCCCCTGAAAAAAGTGGATTCATACGGACAGAATCGCCAGCTTTCCATTCTAAAAATGGACAGATGGCAAAACAAAAACGTATGGATCAGATCAAAACCTTGTTAAGCAATTACCTGTCCAGCGGCTCAATTAAGGCCACTGCCCGCCAATTGAAGGTGTCCAAGAATACGGTTCGGGAGTATGTTCGTCGAGCCGAAGCCTATTCGATGGATTTAAGAGCGCTACTGGAACTGGATGAGGAAGCCTTGAGCCTGATCATCCACACGCCACAAGGCGATCAGTTGGACAAACGAGCAACTGTTTTCGAGCAACAGGTTGATTATTGGCTTGAGGAGCTGCTGTGGCAGGAATACCGGGTTGCGCACCCATCGGGTTATGGTTACAGCCAGTTTTGCGAACACCTTCTGTGCAACTGGGCATCACCCCAGACTGGGCAATACGGTTCGCCTACTCCCGAAAGGGCGGTTGGCGTCTATCCCCGATACTACTATCGGGGCAGGCAGTGTAATCCTGTTATGGGGATGACCGTGACCGAAGAGCGACTGCGCCAACGTGGCTACATTTCCTTTAAAGACTATTACCACAAAGTACGCCAAACTATCGTCGTACCATGAACCGCCCCCGCTTTTAGCGGGGCAGGCTGGATACGAGGTCCGTACGTCCAGTGGCCCCGCTATGCGGGATAAATTGTGACAGGGCTGGGGTGGGCTTATGGTTCACCTCTCCCTACTCGATTATGCGTTCGTTTTCGCTCTTTTATTTTAACCGCCAAATTGTTAATCGGCAGAGGTTTTAATCTTCATTAAGTAAATAAGCGAACCGATTCCAACAAAAAGGTGAATTACCAATGGTGGAATAGCCTGGCCAAACGGGAAAATGCCTTGCGATACGCCGGATAAGTTAAGAGGCAACATAATCAAATGATACGCTATGTTGAAAATTAAAACTGCTTTGAGAGTCTTAGAATCTATGTCGTTACGCACTACTGGCATACAGGGTATAGTGTAATTAAGTTTTGAGTTTTGACCAAAGAAATGAGTATTGATCCTCGGGTCTTATTTAATTCGCAGGAGCCCTGCCCGGCCCACCCGCGCCCGGTTTATGCAATATTGGCGTTTTACCTTTTAATGTAACGATACTGGGCGCTATCCACGCACGCGGCACCTGCCGGATAAGCTTAGGAAAGGACGTATCAAAAGATTCTGGTCGAACGGCCATATACGAATCGTTTTTCACTTGTACGGGTGATACGCAAATTTTAATTTGGGATGAGGGTTTGATGTAAAAATAATATGTTTTTTGAAATGTGAAGTCATGCGTAACTTTTTTTTATAAAGCCTGCCTGTCTTTCGCAGCACGCATTTCGGATTCACACTTTCACACCCAAACCCAATTTTCCTTATCTTGACCCCCTGAAAAAACGCAAACAATCCACACCACATGAGATTGACCATCGCACTGGCCGTGACCATCGCGGCGTTAAACCTTTCCTGGGCACAGTCGAATATTTCCTATTTCCTGCCCAATATCAGCTACGACCCGAAAATTCCCACACCCGCATCGGTGCTGGGGTATGAAGTCGGGGACTGGCACGTGAGTCACGACCAGCAATATATGTATATGAAAATTCTGGCGGAGGCCTCCGACCGCATTACGCTCACGGAGTACGCCCGTACCCACGAGCGCAGGCCTATGGTTTACCTCACCATTACCTCGCCGAAAAACCACCGCAATATCGATGAACTCAAAGCCCGGCATAAGCAATTGACCGATCCCAATTCAGCTGCTAAAGTCGACCTGGCCAATACCCCGCTTGTGGTGTACCAGGGTTTCAGCATACACGGCAACGAACCCAGCGGCGGCAACGCTGCCCTGCTGGTGGCGTATTATCTCGCGGCCGGTCAAGGCCCTGAGATCGAGCAACTGCTGGATCAAACTATTATCCTGCTCGATCCCTGTTTTAACCCCGACGGCTTCCAGCGTTTTTCTACCTGGGCCAATATGAATCGCAACAAAAATATTACCGCCGACCCCCAGCACCGCGAATACCGCGAACCCTGGCCGATGGGGCGTACCAACCACTACTGGTTTGACCTCAACCGCGACTGGCTGCCCGCACAACACCCCGAATCACAAGGCCGACTCCGCACTTTCCACGAGTGGAAACCCAACCTGCTCACCGACCACCACGAGATGGGCACGAATGCGACTTTCTTTTTTATGCCCGGCGAACCGCAACGAGTAAACCCGCTCACGCCGCTGCGCAATCAGGAGCTTACGAGTAAGATAGCCGATTTTCATGTGGCCGCGCTCGACAAAATTGGATCGCTCTATTATACCCGCGAGGGCTTTGACGACTTTTACTACGGTAAAGGCTCCACTTACCCCGATATTAATGGCGCCATAGGCATTTTATTCGAGCAGGCCAGTTCGCGCGGGCAAGTGCAGGAGACAGATAACGGACTGCTGACGTTCGCCTTTACCATCCGCAACCAGGTTACTACCGCCCTTTCTACGCAAAAAGCGGCCGTGGCGCTGAAAAACGACCTGCTACAGATGCAGCGCGATTTTTACGTAACGGCTTTGGAAGAAGCCAGGCAGGACAACAACAAAGCATATGTTTTCGGCGACGCCGCCGACCCCGCCCGCACTGCCTATCTGATCGAGATGTTGAACAGGCACCAGGTAGATATTTACAAGCTGGGAAAACAAGTAGATGGTTTTTCACCGGTCTCCTCTTATGTGATTCCGCTCGAGCAACCCCAATACCGCCTTATCCGGGCGGCTTTTGAAACGATGACTACTTTTCAGGATAGCCAGTTTTACGACATCTCCTCGTGGACGTTGCCCCTGGCGTTTAATTTGCCTTATACTGCACTCGACCGCAAAGTGTGGAATACCCAATTGATGGGTGAGAAAATAACGGCTGCCGGCGCTACCCGCAATACGCCCGAGCCGGTCGCCGGCGCTTACGCCTATATGCTTGACTGGAACGACTACCACGCCCCAAAGGCCCTGAATTTCCTGCTCCGGCAGGGGCTGCGCGCCAAAGTAAGTATGGCGCCGTTTAAAACGGCCCAGCGCAATTACGATAGGGGAGTGGTGATGATCCCCACTGCCAATCAGAGCAAAACGCCCGCTGAAATACACGAGTTGGTCAAGCAGGCGATTGCGAAAAGCGGAACGCCCATCTACGGCGAGTCAAGCGGCTATACACCCGAAGGCTCCGATATGGGCAGCAGTACGCTTCGCCCGCTTAAAACGCCCAAAGTGCTGCTTGTTACCGGCGAAGGCGTATCGGCATACGATGCCGGCGAAATATGGCACCTCCTCGACCAACGCTACGCGATAGAGATCAGCCTTGCCGACGCTAATGCATTGGGTGGGTTAAACCTGGATCGCTATACGGTAGTTATTATGCCGGATGGCGGATATACCGGCGTGCCGCAAGGAGCTGTTGACCAACTCAAGCGCTGGGTACAGGAAGGAGGTGTGCTGATAGCTATGCAGGGCGCCGTGAGCTGGGCCAAAGACAAGGGCCTGGCAGGCATTGAAATCAAAAAAGAAAAGGAAGATACGACCAAAAAAGCCGCGAGGCGGCCCTACGAAAAACAACCCGACGACTCGGGCGCGCAGGTCATCGGCGGGGCCATCGTAGCTGCCACCGGCGACTTGACCCATCCACTGCTATTCGGCTATCAGCGCGAGCGCCTGCCGCTTTTCCGTCAAGGCACCGTGATGTTCGAACCCTCAAAAAATATCTATGCTACCCCCTTGGTGTACACCGACAAACCTTTGCTGAGCGGTTATATGAGCAGCAAAAACCTGCAACTACTCGGCCAATCGGCTGCGGCGGTGGTGGGCGGACTGGGCAGGGGGCGCGTTATTTGTCTGGCGGATAACCCCGCATTTCGCGGCTTCTGGTTTGGCGGCAATAAGCTGCTGGCCAATGCCATTTTCTTTGGGCACACGATTAGCTCGGCTGCCACGGAGCCGGCAGGGAAGTAGGAGGCGCGACGACTGTACGACGGCGACTGTGCGACTCGAGCATAAGCGACAAAAAGCGCTAAGTTGCAAGTCCAGCGCATTGAAAAAGGCTTACGGCGCTTTGCCAAAAAGGCGACGATGGCATCCTAACCAACAGACTGGAGTAATGAAAATAGGCATTATTAGCGAAGGGAAAGTCCCCCCCGATATACGAGTACCGTTGAATCCGGCGCAATGCGCCAGCCTGATGGAGCGATTCCCCATAGAAATTGTTGTTGAACCCTCGGCATTGCGGAGTTTTCGCGATGAAGAATACGAGGCGGCGGGTATACCCTTGAGTACGTATATGTCGGATTGCGACGTGTTGTTGGGTGTGAAAGAAGTGCCGGTTGATCGCCTGATACCTGGTAAGACCTATAGTTTTTTTTCGCATACCATCAAAAAACAGCCCTACAACCGCAAATTGCTGCAAGCAATTCTTGCTAAAGGCATCAGACTTATAGACTACGAGGTGATGACTGATGAAAAAGGTCAACGCGTAGTGGCCTTCGGCTATTTCGCGGGTATGGTAGGCGCTTACAACGGCATAATGACTTACGGCCTGCGCACGGGTGATTTTCACCTGAAGCGCCTGTTAGAATGCCATGATTACAGCGAAGCAGAAGCCCAATATGCCGGCATCCAATTCCCTCCGATGCGGATCGTACTCAGCGGTACCGGCCGGGTGAGCAGTGGTGCCGCGCAGGTTTTGACCGATATGGGAATCAGGCAGGTGAGCCCCGGTGAATACCTCACACACACCTACAGTGAGCCCGTTTTTACCCAAATTTCCTGTCTGGATTATGCTGCACGCCGGGATATGCACGGTTTTTCAAGAGCTGATTTTTATACACATCCCGAAGAGTTTGTCAGTGCGTTTGCGCCTTACGCCCGGGCGAGCGATATATTTATCAATGGTATTTATTGGGACAAGCGCGCGCCGGCTTTTTTTACCAAAGAGGACATGCGCAGGGCTGATTTTCGCATCCGCGTTATTGCCGATATTACCTGCGACATCGCGCCCAATTCGTCGATCCCATCCACTTTGTTTGCCACGTCAATTGCCAACCCAATCTTTGGGTACGACCCTTTTTTAGAACACGAGGCCTCGCCGCACCAATCGCATGTCATAGACATGATGACTATCGACAATCTGCCCAGCGAATTGCCGCGCGATGCTTCTACCGCTTTCGGCGAGATGCTGATTAAACACTTGATACCCGAATTGCTCGTTTCAAATAGCGCTATGCTGGAACGCGCCACTATCGCCGACGGAGGTCGCTTGACACCAAGGTTCGCCTATTTACAAGATTATGTGGAAGAAAATACCCGGGTGGTTTAGTGCCTTTGGCAGTTTAGGGAAGGTTTAGCGGTAGGGTTTAGCGATTGGGTTTAGCTTTATGTTTAGAAAACTAAACCCTAACGCTAAACTGCGCATGCACTAAACCCTAACGCTAAACTGCGGATGCACTAAACCATCCCAGAATATTCCGCTCTATCCGCGTTTCGATATGAGAAGTATCCGTGCGGACAAAAGCTTGGCCGGTGATACGTTCGTAGAGCTCGATATAGCGGTCGGAAATTTGATCCACAAATTCGTCGGGCATTATGGGCATGAGTTGGTTGTCGAGCCCTTGAAAGCCGTGTGCCATCAGCCATTCGCGGACGAATTCTTTGGAAAGTTGTTTTTGCCGTTCGCCGCGCAACTGGCGCTCGTCGTAGCCGTCGAGGTAAAAATAGCGGGAGCTGTCGGGCGTGTGGATTTCATCGATCAGCATAATCTCGCCGTTGCGAAAGCCGAATTCGTACTTGGTATCTACGAGTATAAGTCCTCGCTCGCGGGCCATTTCGCTGCCCCTGGCAAAAAGGGCGTGGGTATAGGCTTCCAGTTGTTCGTATTGCCCTGTCGTGACCAGTTTACGCGCCAGAATCTCTTCTTTTGACACGTCTTCGTCATGGCCTTCTTCGGCTTTGGTGGCAGGCGTAATAATAGGGTGGGAGAAGGGGTCGTTTTCGCGCATACCTTCCGGCATAGGCACGCCGCAAAGCGTGCGTATGCCGGCCTGGTATTGGCGCCAGGCGTGTCCGGCCAGGTATCCTCTGATGACCATCTCAATACGGATGGGTTCACAAAGCCAGCCTATCGACACATTGGGATCGGGAGTGGCCAGCAGCCAATTGGGCGCGATATCGCGGGTAGCCTCCAGGTTATACGCTGCGATCTGGTTGAGCACCTGGCCTTTATACGGAATGGGCCTGGGAAGAATATGGTCGAAGGCGGAAATGCGGTCGGAGGCCACCGCTACGAGGTAGGCTCCGACCGTATATACGTCGCGCACCTTGCCGCGGTAAAACTGCGTCTGGCCGGGCAATTGGAAATGGGTATCGAGGATTGCTGTCATGGTTTTAGACTGTGCGACTGTGCGACTGTGCGACTGTGCGACTGTGCGACTGTGCGACTGTGCGACTGTGCGACTGTGCGACTGTGCGAGCATAAGCGTACAAGATACGTGAAGATCCCCTGATCGCAAAGTCGTATAGTCGTACAGTCCCAAAGTCCATTACTTTTCTTCCAGTTCATTCATCACGTCCTCCGTTTCGCGCATCAGCTCCTCCCATTCGCGTTTGAGGGCGGCTTTTTCGCTGGCGTCGTAATTTTCGGGCGTATCTTCCTGGAGCTGGCGTTCGAGCGCCTTGCGTTTGCGTTCGAGTTTATCCACTTTATTAATCAGATCGCTGTCTTTGAGTCTTTCTGCGCGATCTTTCATAGTGTCGATGAGGCCGCCGACCTTATCGACGGCTTCCTCGTATTTGCCGTCATTAAACTTCTGGCGCTCTGATTTGAGCAGGCCCCAGGCGGCTTTGCCCAGGTCGCGTACATCGCTGAAAATTTCTTTAGACTGTGCTTTTTCTTCAGCCGAGCCGAAGAAAAAATTATAGACCAGAATGGCGAGAACCAGCACGACGGCCAGTTTGAGCAGACTGCGTATCATAGTATGGTATTTTTCAGCGCGAATTATTGCTCCAGATAGCGCAATAAATTCACGATGACGGTTTCGTTAAAAATAGTGCTGGTTTGTTGTTTTACAAAAGCACGGATTTGTTTGACTTGTTGCGGCATGGCTTTTTCCACCGAAGCCTGCGACAATTCTACCTGCTGAAAGCCTTTGCCTGGGCTTTTCAGGAAGTAATTGGCGCGCATTTTCAGCACCTGCTGACCGTTAAACGTTTCCACTTTTTTCTGTGCGTATTTATAAAACACATATTTGCTGTTGTGCAAAACCTGGTAGCATTTCAATGTTTTTGCCCCGCCGGCTGTGACATCGGGCGTAATTTCAAATTTCCAGATTTGTTGACCTATGCTGACTTCAAAACGCTTGATATGTTTGAGCGCTATCGTGCCCTGGCTGCCGTTATTGAGTTTTACAACCACCAGTTGTTTTTCCAGATTAAAATTGATGGCGGCGTCCACAGCGACATCGGGTTTTGTGGTCAACCATATCTTTCCACCCTGGTAATCTTCGAACAGCAAGGGGCTACCTACCACGCCTTCCGGCGCGCTAAACGGCTTTTTGATGATTTCCATGACAGCCGATAACGGCGAGTTGGACTTGCCGCTTTGAGCCGATACGACAGTAGAGAGCGCCAATAGTACAAATAGCAATGCTTTTGCTTTCATAGTTTCGTTTTTTTTTACAAAAATAGGTTTTCTTATTAATCTGGGAAGGGGTTTTTTCGGGGTGACGTCCGAGGTGTTTCCCTGCCAAAAAAATATTACCTTTGCAGCCTTATTCAGCGCGTATAGACAAACTATAATCTAGATATGCAAATCAGGTGGAGTGGAATAGCCCTTTTGGGGGTCTTGTGGTGTTTGGCGGTATGGTCTTGCCAGCAGGACAAAGTGGCGGAGGGAGAAAGAGGAGGATTTGAGTGGGAGAGCCGTCGGTTTATGAAGAAATCGGCTGATTGTGAGACAGATAGCTTTAGGTGTGCTGTAATTAAAGCCTCCTATTTGTTGCCGGTAGCGGGCCCTGAACCTGCGCGGCGCAGCATAAGCGACACCTTAATGCAATTTGTGCGCAGGTCGCTGGCCGTCTTTGCCGTCGTCGACGAAGAGATTCCCGGAAGTCTCGACGCAATTGCAAATAGTTTCCTGGAAGAATACGAGTTGATGCAACAGGACGAACCCGGCTATGAAATACCCTGGTCGGTAGAAACCTCCGGCGAGTTGTTATCTGAAAACGGACAAGTGGTGTGTATGGAGATCACGAATTACGCGTATGCCGGTGGTGTGCATCCCAATTCTTACGTTACGCTGTTGAATTTCGACGCGACTTCGGGTAAAAAATTGTTATTGAGAGATATTGTCACAGATACCCTTCAACTCAAGCGAATGGCAGAGGCAAAATTCCGCGAGATGAAGGGGTTGGAACCGGGAGATAGCCTCAGCGATGCCGGATTTTTTTGGCGAGACGCCTTCACGCTGCCCGAAAATATTGGCTTTAAAGGCGATCGCCTGCTTTTTATTACAATCCATACGAGATTGCGGCATATGTAGAAGGACCTACGTCTTTTACACTTCCCCTAAGCGAGGTAAAATCTATATTGCGAAAAAGAAAAAAACATTGACAAACAAAAACACTATTCCACATGACTAAAAAATGGATGGTCATTATGGCAATGGCCGGCTTGTTTTTTATGGCCTGTAAAAACGATAAACAAGGCGAAACCGCACAGATGCCGGCTGCATCACAGGATTCAACTATCCAAACCGGACCTCCGCCTCCCGCCAACGAGCTCGGCGCTCTGGAAGCCCAGCGCTGGCGCCTCACCCGCTTTGTAGCCGAAGGCGCAACGGTACAATTGCCGGATAGCGCACACCTTACAGCCGTTTTTGACGGCACCTTTGTAACCGGCTCTGCGGGATGTAACGATTATCGGGCTTCTTATACCAAGGGGGCAGACAATTCGCTTCAGATTGATTCTCTATCCCATTCTTCGAGGATGTGCAAGGGCTTGAAAGGTAGGGAAGACAAGTATTTTTTCGTGTTGGGCGAAGCCGGCTCGTATGTCATGCCCGATTCATTCACGCTTGAACTTAAATCAGGCAAAGGACTGCTGACTTACCGCGCAGTAGAAAACGGTGTGATTAAATATTATCCAGGAGCTAAGAAATAATATGGTGCGCAGCAACCCCCTCGTATACTGTGGTGGGTATTGGCTGGTTGGGCTATCGTCAATTTCCTGCAGGCGGCCATCACACCCGCTGACCCTGATGAGGCTTATTACCGGTTGTATGCGCAACACCTGGCATGGGGGTATTTTGATCATCCCCCCATGCTGGCTTTGATTATTGCTGCCGGGCAGAAACTGGTGGGGGGGGCTTTGGGCATTCGCCTGCTATTGCCATTGTTGCAAGTCGTTTCCGTTTGGTGGATATGGCGATTGTCGGGGTCGCCGGTGCAAAACCGCAGATTGTTATTACTGGTAGCCATACTGGCGGCCATGCCCATGTTTGAAGTATACGGCTTTATCGCTGCCCCGGACGCTCCGCTGCTATTTTTCTCCGTCTTATTTTTTGCCGCCTACCAATTTTTTCTCAGCCGGCCCGGTTTGCGCGCTGCCTTGCTGCTCGGCGCCTGTATGGCGGCTTTATTGTACAGCAAATACCATGGCGTATTGCTGATATTTTTTACGCTATTGTCCAACCTGGCACTATTGCGACAGCCCTGGTTTTATGTGGCTTCCTTTTTCGGATTCGGGCTCTTTTTTCCCCACTTATACTGGCAATTCGCCAATGAATTTCCTTCCTTTCGCTACCACCTGCAAGGGCGCGATGATCCCTACGAACTCAAGCACACGATTAACTATCTCATCAACCAGGTGGTCATTTTTAGTCCGCTGTTATTCCCCCTTTGGGTATACGCCATTGCGCGTTATCGACCGGTCAATTTATTAGAGCGGGCTTACTATTTCGTTATCGGCGGCTTTCTGCTGTTTTTCCTGTGGGCTACTTCCAAAGGACATGTGGAGCCGCAGTGGACTTGCATCCTGAGCATTCCCCTGACCTTGTTGCTTTTCCGCTACAGCGACGGCCGGCCTGTTTTTGAAGCCTGGCTCTGGCGCTTGTCTCTTGCCTCTTTTATTGCTATTATGGTCTTTCGACTCGTGCTGGCGATTGATGTTTTGCGCCCGGCGCAACTCGACAAACAATTTTTGCATAAAACATGGGTAAACGAGCTGAAAAAAGAAGCGGGTGATTCTCCTGTGGTATTCCAAAATTCTTATCGTTTGGCGGCAGTATACGATTTGTATACCGGTCAAATGGCCTATACGTTTACCGACGCCGATTATCGCAAAAGCCAGTTCGATATTTGGGATAGAGAAAAAGATTTGCACCACAAAAAAGTATTGATAGCCGCCCAAAAAGACCTTGGTTGTCCCTCCTGCCGGACGCTTAAAGCCGATCGCCAGCAGTTTAAACTGTACTGGATCGATAGCCTGGAAGTGTCACAAAAGGTGCACATTGACGTAAATGACCCTCCTTCAGCCTGGCTTGCCGGTCAACGCGCCAGCATTCCCATTTCGCTGTATAATCCTTACCAGCATCCGATTGCATTGGGCAGGGGAACATCCCCGGTTTCCGTATCCGCGATGTTTTTTGCCAATAATGAAGACGTAATTTTTGCCAGTGGGGAAATGCCTTTGCGGATTTTACCACCTGGCGATACTGTACATGCCGAACTCATTTTTCGAGTACCACCACGCCTGAAACCAGGCGCCTATCATTGGTCGCTGGGCCTCAAAACCGGCGCACTTCCTCCCGCAGTTAATAGCCGGTCTTATCCTGTCGTTTTATATTAATAGGTTTAACAAGGTGTTAACTACGTTGAATTTTATCTGCGTTTATATTTGAAGAAAAAGCGTTTCTATCATCAAACACCTGCAATATGAGAACCTATCTTGTTCTTTCGCTTTTGCTCTTCTTAAATGGGATTACAGTTGCCCAATCTACGCCTGACGATGTGCGGGGCCGCCATTTTGGATATTTGAATCTAAATGCGCAAGTGGGCATTCCGCTGGATGATTTTCGCGACAATCTGCCCAAAACCGGCTTTGGCGGAGGGGGTATGTACTTTTTCAGATTACCAGAAAAATGCCGCTATACGCAGGTATCGACCTGGCGGGCATGGTCTACGACAGAGAATCAAAAAAATACAGCATCAATGTGGGTGGGTTTACCGAAAAATATACCCTCAAAACCAATAACAGCATTTTTTTAGGCCATGCTATGTTGCGGTTTTCTCCGATTGTTGATTTTCCCGTAAAGCCGTATATAGACGGCATGATTGGCACTAAAAACCTGTTTACCCGCACGCGGCTCATCGACGACGACGATTTTGAGGAGGAGGATTCCGATTCAGAGGTAGAACGCGGCGATTGGGCTTTGAGCTATGGACTCGCACTGGGAGTTCGCCTGCAGGTATTCCGCAAAGCGCCCGAAATTACCATTGATCTTCGATGTGCTTATCTGCCCGGCGCCAACGCGACCTACCTGGTGCGCAAAACCGGCGACAGCGGCCCCTACGAGTTGCCTATCGATGCTTTTGAAGAAAAATCGTCCGCAACCAACTTGCTGATTCCCAGCTTGGGGATTACGTTTAATATGTATCAGGAGTAGCGGTTAGCGGTTAGGGCTTAGGGCTTAGCAGTTAGCGCTAAGCCCTGGGCCCTAAGCCCTAATTGCTCTTAACGGAGAAGCACCACATCCCCCTTAAACACCTCCGTAACGCCGTCCACAAAAGTGATCTCAGCGAGGTATACGTATACGCCTGTGTTTAGGGGTTTGCCGCGCCATTCGCCATCCCAGCCGAAAGCGGGGTCGTTGGGCTGGAAGTTGGTTCTTTCGAATACCAGGCCTCCCGACCGGCTGAAAATGCGGAAACTCTTTATTTCGGCTACTCCGACACCCGCATTAATGATAAACAAGTCGTTTTGGCCGTCGTCGTTGGGGCTGAATGCGTTGGGGATAAATACGGGGCGGTCTTTGATTACTGTGACAAACACCGCGTCGGTAGCACGGCACAGGGTGATAGTGTCGAATACCTCTACCGTATACAAAGTAGAAATCAGGGGACTTATATCGATTACAGGCGCATTGGAGGTATCAGATGGCGTCCACTTGTAGGCCAGATCCACGCTATTGGCCAGCGCTTCTATAGTTACCGTATCGCCCAATTGCAGGTCAAAATCGTCGCCCAATGTCACTTCCAGCACCGGGGGGCCATTGACAACTTGGGGGTAGATTTCTTCGCAGCCGGCCGCATCGCGTACGATGACCTCGTAGGAGCCTTCAAAGAGGTTGAGAAAGGCCGGTGTGGAGGAGAAAGTCTGACCGCCGTTAATAGAGAATAAATAAGAAGGCGTGCCGCCGCTGACGGTATCCAACAGGATAGCGCCGCCGCTGAGACCGCTGGTGCAGGTAATATCCGTAACCGAAAGGTCGGCGGCTATCTCAGTAGGTTCATCCAGGAAAAATGTGGTATCAGCCTGGCAGTTTTTCTCGTTGACTATGGTAACGGCGTATTGGCCGGTGGCAAGCCCCGAAGCTATGGCGGTATTACCACCCGTGCTCCACGAGTAGGAGAGGGAGACATATGGACCGGCAGGTAGCGCTACCAGGGCGCCGTCGGCTTCGCCGGCACAACTAATGACGTTGTTGATATCTATACTCACCGTGAGCGGACCGGTAGGTTGGGTGACTTGCACCCCGGCAAAATCCTGGCAGCCGTCGCTGTTGGTGACGGTCACATCGTAAAACCCGGCGGGCAAGTTTGCTACCGTAGCGGTCGTGGCGCCGTTGCTCCACTGGTATTGGCTCGGATTGCCATTGGTCGTCACGCTAACACTGCCATCGGCGCCTTCAAAACAGGATACAGCCTGCGCCAATTGGGCCGTGGCAATAAATTCGGGGGGCTCGGTGATTGTTACGGGAAGTGTCACCATGCAATTGTTGGCATCGGTTACGGTAAGTATGTAAGTGGAAGCGCATAACTGACTCAGGGTATTCGTAGTAGCGCCGTTAGACCATTGCAGCTGGTAGGCGCCGACGCCACCGGCGATGACGGCTTCTACGGCGCCGTCGCAGACCTGGTAACAACTGGCGGCTTGGAGGTTGACGGCTTGAGCGGTCAATAACGGAGGCTCCGTCACGTGCGCCACAAATGTGCTGTCGCTATATGCATCGGCCACCGTGAATGTATACGTGCCGGCAGGCAGGTCGGGTATAGTCACTTGTTCTCCTTCTGCATTGAGGATACCTGTTCCGCTCAGCGTATTGTTTGCGTTTTGCCAGGTATAGGTGTAGGGTGGCAGACCTTCCAGAATAGAAAAGACAATTTGTCCGTTTTGATCGCCGAAGCATAAGAGCGTATCGTTTTCAAAAACGGGAATAACGTCCATCACATAATCCACATCAAAACAGGATATCGCCTCGCAGCCGTTGGCGTCGGTAACCGTCACGCAGCAATTTTGCCCGCCGGGCAGTTGAGAGGCTACGGGGCCGGTCTCCCCGCTACACCACAAATAGGTATAATTGCCTGCGCCTCCAGTGGCCGTCACATTTGCAATTCCACTGGGATCACCTAGTCCAATGGCCGGCATCGTTTGTGCGGTCGTGGCCTGCACGGCGGTCAATACCGTCACATTGGACAAAATGATACTATCGCAACCTGCAAAAACCTGCAAAGTATCGGCATAGCTGCCGGTTTGGGTGTAAATGCTGGTGCCAACCGTAAGGCTCTGACCAAAACAGAGCACGGTATCGAGGGTTGTAACGGGCGTTATATCGCCGGCATCTGTTACGGAAATCGTGAAACTACCACGGGGGTAACTACCGTCTCCATCTACTAAAATCCAGTAGGGCGTACCCGGGTAAAGACAAGAAACCTCCAGCGTTTCGTCGAGGTCCTGAAAAGTATAGCTCGTAGCTACGTTGCTAAAAAATCTCGTGCATAGAGTATTGGTAGAGCGATATAATGCCAATTGCAGGCCTATGGAATCGACCAATCTATCGGTGAGCGCTTCAATAGTGACATGCCCCGAACTCGGCGCGACAAAACGGAACCACACCGAGTGCTGGCTCACAAAAGAGCCTACAAAGGGGTCGCCGGTGGCCGTAGCGCAAAAGTTGGATTGCAAAGAATCCGTCTGCACGCTGCCTCCGTCGGGCACTACGCCAAAATCGGTCGCGTTACAGCGCAAATCGGCGCCTTCCCGCACCCCGATATCAACGACTTCGATGCCAAAAGGCCCTCTGGAAGAAGTGGGGGTAGTATAGCCGCCGTCTACTAAAATAAAATAGGTCGTATTTGGCGAGGGGCAAAAAATACGGAAGAGGTTGTCGAGACCGGGGCTTTCTGTGAGGTTTATCAATGTAGACAAAGTACCGGTGCAGGTGTTGTCAGAAGATGTATAGAGCATCACTTCTGCGTCAAAATCATCACCGGTGGCCAGGGGGTCGCTCAGCACCCGCACGTATATCGAACCGCTTGGATCGGGGCCGGTGGTGAAAGTAAACCAAACGGCCGCGTCATTGATAAAAAAGCCGTTATTAAAGGGGTTGGGTTCGTTGATATTGGTAGCGCAAATATTACTGAAGCCACCTTGTGTAGCATCTCCCAGATGCGCGCTATAGGAAAGTAATCCAAAATCGTAAGCAGTGCAGGGCAGGTCGTTGTCCGCCAAAGTGGAAGAAGTATTTTCGATGGTAAAGGTGACTTCTCCATCCGAACCCAGGCCGTCGGGCAGACCCAGGGTATACGTTGCGCTGCTACCGAGGGCGGGCACAACAAATTGCTGACAGATCGTTTCACTGCAAGATTCATCAATCAGACAAAAGACCGGGAACAAGGCGTCGTTTTCAAAGGCTTTGAAACACACTTCAATTTGCGCGGGCACATCTGCCGGGCAATTAAATGTTTCCTGGTATTGCAGATTGGGAAAAGAAGAAAGCAGGGACCGTCTTGCGGGTAAGTCTCCCACCCTTCACTGGCGATATTGACTTGCCACAAGGGGTCGGGCGCGCTCAAAAAATCGGTGCAAGTAGTAGTGGAGATACCACTGTCTACCGTAATACGTAGTTCCACCTGGCCTTTTACTTGAAGGGCGCCCAATAGCATCAGCCACAGGCAAAAAATTCCTGATAACCTCATGAATTTCGATTTGTTATTTAATAACGAAAAATATAAAAAAATGACTTGTCGCCAGAAAGGAAAATGGAGGAGATATGATTTGCCTTAAGGATGTGCGGCAAAGATAGGAGAAATTGTGGGAAGGAGCAAGAGTAGCTGTCAGCAATTAGCAGTCAGCACTCAGCACTCAGCCCAAGACCTAACTGCTAACTGCTAATCAGCTAATTTACTTCACAATCGTGATATCACCCCTGATAATCACGCCATTGGAAATATCGAGTCGCAAAATATAGTAATAAGTGCCATGCGGCAATTCTTTGCCTTCGCTGTTCAGGCCGCCCCAGTCGTTGTTATAAGGTTTGGACTGGTACACGATATCGCCCCAACGGTTAAAGATAATGAGTTCGTTGTCGGGGAACATATCTGACGGATTGTTCAGTATTTCGTCGAAGATCAGCGTTTCGTTGAGGCCGTCCTCGTTGGGCGTAATGGTATTGGGCCTGTCGGGCACAAATCCGTCGGATTCTACCGTAATGGCTACCAGAGCCGTATCGCAGCTTGTGGCGCAATCCAGGTTGCACAATACGTATTGCACCTCCGTTTGTCCGGCGGCGCCCCTGTTGACACTGAAATAAAGAACACCCTCTGCCGATACGCTGTCGACACTGCCGAAGGTAGGTTGAGAAGCCAGCGTAATCACAAAATTATCGCCCAGGCTTACCCCGTCATTAGCAATCAGGTTGACCGTAGCGTCGCGGCTGTCGGAGCCCACTGTTAAAACATCGTTGGCGGCATTAGGCGCCAGGGCAATGCTGATTACGACGGTATCTGCGCTGTAGTTGGGGCAATTGGGGGCCGAAAGCGTCCAGATAAAGGCATTGGCGCCCTGCTGGAGTGCGCTTACTTCCGTAGTTGCGGCATCAGGCGCAGCAATACCCGCCGAAGAAGACGTCGACCATACCCCGGTGGTACCGGTGGGCAGGTTGGCGCTCAGGCTCGAATTGGGTTCGCAGAGCGAAAGGTCCTGACCGGCGTTGGCCGACTCGGGGTAGCTCAGTGTAATAGCTACTTCTGAGGTATCGGCACAGCCTACCGCGTTGCTTACAATGAGTTGGTAGGTACCTTCGCCTTGTGAGGAAGAAGTAGCCTCATTAGTGTTGCCTGAAATCGGCGCGCCGTCTACTACCGACCACACATATGTAATGCCGGCGCCCTGCGAGGTACCTGAGCCGCCAAGTGAAGCCGTTTCGCCGCATTCAATATTTTGGTCTTCGCCGGCATCGGCTACGGGCACGTTGGGATCGGCCTCTACGGTGATGGTTTCGGAGGCTTCGCAGCCGTTATCTGCGCGGACCACAGTAAGCTGGTAATCACCCGGTTCGCTTACCTGCACGCTAAACGAGCCGGTAGCGGGTGTTACCGTGCCATCGCCGCTCAATGTGGTCCATGTGATAGACGAAAATGAGTTAACGGGCCCCGTGGGCGTAGCATCGATAGGCACGCTGGTTTGGTTACAACCAAATTGAGCGGGTTGTGCGTAAGAGATCTGTGGCGGATCTGTATTTGCCAATACAGTGATCGTATCGCGGCTTTCGCAGCCGTTGAGATTATTGCGCACCAGTATTTCGTAATCGCCGGCAGCATTGGCAGCAGACATCAGGTTGTTGGGAGGCGTTGCTGCGCCGCCGCCGCTGAGTGCCGTCCAGGTTACTGTGACATTCGTATTAGGCGTCGTTGCAGAAGCATTGAGCGTCGCATTATCGATTATACACGTAATATCTTCAGGTTGAGCGATATTGATAACCGGCGGGTCCGTGTCATCCAATACCACTACCGTATCCCGGGCCGTACAGCCGTTGGTGATATTGCTGACCAGAATTTCATATGTGCCTGCGGTATTTACGCTGGCGGTAATCTGAGTATTAGGAGAAGGCAACGCGCCATCAATAATATTAGTCCATTCGTAAGTGAAATCAACACCCACGGAAGAACCTGTGCCATTGAGCGAAGCAGCGCTGACGATGCAGGTGAGGCTTTGGTCGGTACCGGCTACTGCATCGGGCAAGTCAATATCCTGCAATACTTCAATCGTATCGATGGTAGTACAGCCGGTGTTGATGGCTGTCACCGTAATTTCGTATGTGCCGGGTTGGTCTACTTCGATAGTAGTAGTGTCTTCGCTGACAATATTGCCGGTGCCGCTGAGGATCTGCCAGCTCACATCATAGTCTACGTTTGGCGGCGATGCATTTACTACGATAGCTAGTGTATCGTTTAAGCAATCCAAAGCCCCGAAGTTGTCTACCAGCAGCACCGGCGGCGCGCCGGTGATGCCGACCACCACGCAGTCGGTGGCGCTACAGCCGTTGTCGCTCACTACTTCAAAGCAATAAGTGCCGGGTTCAGTGGCGGTATAGGTGAGTCCTACGCCGATAACAGCGTCGTCAATATCTCGCCAGGTGTAGGTATAGTTTACGCCCTGATCTGACCCGGAACCGTCGAGGGTTACCGATGCAGAGGCGCAGGTCAGCGTAACATTTTGCCCGGCGTTTGCCACAGGGGCTGATTGTCGAGCAATACCTGGATGGTATCTCTCGAAACGCAGTTATTATCCGTATTGGTGATGACCAATTCATACATGCCGGCTACGTCGGTCTGCGGCGTCAAAGTTGTTTCTGTGCCGGGTAAGAGCGTACCGCCGTCGAGCGGATTCCACTGCAAGGTGTAGGTGATCGTATCCGGAGAAATTATCGCTTCGAAAGATACCGTATCTACGCTACAGGTAAGTGCGGTGGTGTCTTCCAGCATGATATCCGGATATTCTGCATTGGGGATCACAAAAACGGTATCTCTCGTAGAACAACCGCTGATGTTTTCCGTGGCAACGACCTCATAAGTTCCCAATGCATTCGTGGAATAGGTAATATCGGTAGAGACGGAGTTGCCGGCGTCGTCAAACCATTCATAACTTACGTCAAGTGTGCCGTTGTCCGAAGGAGAGGCATCGAGCATGACGGGATCGCCCGAGCAACCCAATTCTAAATCCGGTCCGCCGTTGGCGTTGGGGAATATGCGGGCATCTGTTACGGCAACCGTGTCGTAAGCTGTACAGTTGTTGAGCGTAATGCGCACAGCAAGTTGATAAACGCCGGGACCGTCTACGATGGTGAGCAGGTTGTTCTCCTGGCCGGCCACCACATTGCCGCCGCTGAGGGCGGTCCAGGTGTATTGAACCGTGCTGCCTCCTGTCGATTGGGTGCCGTCGAGGCCTACCACGGGATTAATACAGTTGAAGGTTTGGTCCAGGCCGGCGATGGCTGTGGGTAAAACTGCGGCAGAAACGATGGTCGTGTCGGCAACAGAGCAGCCCGTAACGGTATTCGTAACTACAAAAATGAAGCTGCCACCAGCCTCAGCCAAAACCGGGTTTGTACCAACGGGGAACGTTTGACCGGAAGTAATATTCGTCCATTGATAAGAATAATCAGCGCCCTGCGAGCCAGTGCCTGTTAACAAAGTAGAGGAAGGATTACACCCCAATTGTTTGTCGGGGCCTGCGTTGGCCTGAGGAAGATCGGTCGTTAAGGGAATAAAGAACGTATCCACCCTTACCACTGCGGGGTTGCCGCTGTCAAAAATGGTAACCACCACATTTCCTTCACAAAGGAATCGGGCCGTAAGCGGCGTAAATTGTGGCGGAACGGTTTGCCAGGCGGAGCCGATGGGGGCCAGGCCGCCCGACACGAATATCTGGATTTCGCCGTCGCAGGCGCCCGGACAAGATACCGGGGTGATGTGTACGCTATCGATGACGATTCTGTCATTTATACAAACAGAGCCATTTTCAAAAAGCATACTGCCTGCGCCGTTGGCAGTTGTTACTACGGGGATGGGGGTTTCATTTACCACCACGTTGTTGCACATGCGAGGTGCGCCGATGAGTTTAAAGCATAGTTCAAAAACTACGACGCTGTCGGCTATAGCTACGGGAGTGCCGTTTGTCCAGCTTACTTCAAGAAGACCTACCGGCGAGCCGCCGTCCACAAAGCTGGAGGCGCTGAGTCCAGGCCAGGTACCCGGTATATTGACGTTGACAAATTCCAGCTCGCTGGGATCCCAGCTGATGTCGAATTCTGCGGAAGTAATATTGTCAAAAGAAACCACCTGTACGGGTAAACAAACCGTATCCTGGATTTCGCCTTCTATATCGCCGATCACGAGTCCGAAGCCTTCTGGATACAAAATACAAACCTCACCAGGTGTATCGACTATGCCGATATTCTCGCCGTTAGAAGTCGTATTAATGGCTTCGGGCACAATAGGCAGCCCAACTACTTCGAGTACGTCGCACTGCTGAGGCGGGCCCACGGGCTGGAAGCACATTTGAAAGATCACCGTGCCGTCTGGCAGGGTATGCGAAGTGCTGGGTTCCCAGTCGAATGAAATAGACCCTGCCGTGGCGCCGGCGGTAATAAAATTAGCCAGCGTTGCTTCCGGAAGGGTTATATTCTGGATGCTCGTCCACTCCATGTGAGCCGGGTCGAAGGCCAGTGAAAACTGAAAGCTGAGAATATCTTCGAAGTTTGACATCGTAAAATCGAGGCAAACTTCTTCACCGGGGGCGGCCGAGCCGTCGCCGATAGTCATCACTATACCCTGGGGTTGGTTGACTTGTACCGTACAGTTGCTCGGGTTAATGCCGATATTAGGGCCGTTATTGACCTGCACGTTGGCCGGCAGGAGAAGCTGAAGGGGCTGTTGCCGCCCAGACCTATAACATCAAAGCATACTTCAAAAAGGGTAGTGTTGGCAGGTAAGGAAGCGGAAGGAGGTCCTACCGGCGCCCAGTTGAAGCCCAATATGCCATTGATAGCATTCGCCGCGTTAAAATCGGCCTGGTTGAGCCCCGATAGTGTGGCCAGGTTCTGCACCCCGGTAAATTCAAAATAGCGGGGTTCCACTCCCATAAGGAATGCTGCGTCGGAAATATTGGTAAAATTATTGCCGACAATAACTTTTACGCAAATGGGGTCGTTGAGGTTGACCGGCGAGCCGCAATCAGCATTGAGTTGCAAGCCGGTGGGCGCGCAATCGCTTACTTCTACCGAGCCCGTCACCGGTTGGAAGAAAATATTGTAACCGGGAGCAATTACGTTATCGTTGGTGAATTCTATTTGAGTGGGAATACTGTCGAAGGTGACCGTAGAGAATGATTCGCATGGGCCGATGATGCGGAAACAGGCCTGGAAAAACAAATGTCCGTCGGGCGAAGTTACCGGCGGTTCTCCTGTGATAAAGTATGACCAGGACATTGTGATATTGCCGGGTTGAACGCCGCCTATGCCGGGAAGACCGAAGCTACCCGTGGCAGATAAGTTGGGCACATCGCCTGCAATGATATTTTGAAATTCCAGCACAGCAGGATCGTATAACACAGTAAACTGGGCGCTGCGCATATCCTGGAAACCGGTAACCGTGAAGTCGACACAAACCAGGTCGCCTTCATTGCCGGTTTCATTAGAAGCGATGAATGAAATGGGCGCTACACAAGTAGATATGGCGCCTTCTTGAGTGAGCAGGCCGATATTGGTACAATTTCCTACGTTAGTACGATAGACGATAGGCACCGGTGAAGCGGGAATACTTACCGTTCCTACTTGTCCGTATTGATTACTCAACACCGTAAAACAAATCTGGAAAATGACGTGGCCGTCGGCTTCCGTTCGGCCTGCGCCATCGGGGCAGTTACCAAATTGCCAGGACAAATCCACGGTGCCGTTTACGGCGTTACCCGTGTTGAAGTTGGCCCCTGTGAGCCCGGGCAGGTTAAAACCCTGCACCTGGTTGAATTGCAGCACGGCGGGATCCCACTGCATCGTAAAGCTCATAAAGAGGATATCGGTAAAGTCTTTTACCGCCACGTCCATGCACACTTGTTCGCCCGTGCACGCCGATTCAGTAGAAAAACTCACGGTGGGCTGAGCCATCACCGCTGCTTGGAAGGCAAAGCCTACCACCAGGAGGGCAAGAATTCTTTTCATGTAAACCATAAATTTGGGACTAACGACTGTTACTTTCATGGGAATAGGTAATGCTGTTTAGCAGGAGTCAAAATAAATTAGCGTTCCAGGGAAATAGCCAGGTTAATTTCGTGGGTACTTCCGGCGGATGGCCCGAATGAGCTGAAGGAATAGTCAAAGCCATAGCCTATGCGGATGGTATTGTCGAATCCTACGTTTTCACCCAGGGCAAATCCGGCTTCGAGGTGAAAGTTCTTACCCGTAGAAATACCCGTGCCAAGCCAAAGGCTGTTGGGCATTTGGTAGCGCAGGTTGATGTCTGCATTTATTGGCGCGTTGGGCGCGTATTTTATCCAAATAGAAGGTTCGAGGAAACCGTCATTGCGCAGGAATTTGTAGAGCCCCAGCATGCCATAAAAGTGCTGGATGCGCCGGGTATAGTATTCGCCGTTTTCGTCCTGGAAGGTAAGGTCGAGCCCGATAACCTGGGGTACGGAGATACCTGCATAGAAGTAGTCTTCATCCCAGCTACCTCCATCGAGCATTTGATAATAGTAAACACCCACGCCTACATCTGGAAACAATTGCGATTGGTTTTGGCTGCCAATCACATCGCCCTCATCGCGAAGCGTGATTTCGGAGGCTTTTACCCGGTATTGCACCACGCCGGCGCTGAGGGCAAACGACAAGCCGTTGTAGGTCGGGTCGCTGGTAACAACGCCGCCGATGCGCCCATACAGTCCGGTAAACCCGGTGGGGCCTGTAGCGTCATTGATGATGTGTCCGCCTGCAAGCAGGGTAACGCCGCTGCGGTTGACATTGATATAAGAGCCGCGTAGGATTTGCGTGCTTGGCGCCCCGCTGAGTCCGACCCACTGCTGTCGGTGCGAAACCCCAAAAGTAAGGTTTTGGTTGTAGGCGAGAAAATCGCTTTCCATAGCAGCCGGATTGAGAACGACTGCATTATCGCGATACTGCGTAAAAAGGGACAGCTGTTGGGCTTGAATGGATTGCGAAGCAATACACAACAGAATAGCAACTAATAGATAGTAAGAGCGTCCAGTCATGGGATATGATTTTGACGTAGCAAAGTTAGCAAAAATTAAACATCCTCTTTTCGGTTGATCTTTCAGGGCATAATTATGCCGCAGATACGACATGCGTATCGGGTTATTTGAGCTGTTGTTGTTGCCCTCTAAACGAGGGGAGGCTACCAATAGAGATGAGAACCCACTATTTTAACACCATCGGCATTTCAACAACGGGTTGTGAAAAGCGAGCCAAAGTTAGAAGATAACCTTGTAATAAGACAGCATACTTCAAACAATTTTATGATCTCTACCCCGGATTTAGTAAATGGCAATTCTTGATGGGCGTAAGGAGGTTATTTACGGGTATGCGGAATTTAATTTGCTGATGTGCTGATGTGCTAATTTGCTAATAATTATAGTTATTAAAAAATATCAACACATTAGCAAATCAGCACATCAGCACATCAGCACATCAGCACATCAGTTTTTTTATTTCCGGCATCTTCTCCATTGCCGCCTGATAACCGATGTCGAAAAGCTTTTCATATTTGTTAAATTGGAAAATATTGAAAGCCTGTACCCGTTTTGGTTCAATTACTACCTGGCACATCTGAATGCTGGCATTTGTATTGGATAAAATAGACAACTCAAAGCAACGGGTAGCGATACCGATGATGTTCTGCACGTTTTTGGAGGCTGTTTTTACGTGCGGTATCACGTTTACTCCTATTAATATATCAGAATGAGGTAAAAGTGGGGCTACCGGCATATTGTTGAGAAGACCGCCATCGACGTACCAGTTGCCGTTTATTTCTACCGGTTTGAATACCAGCGGAATGGAACAAGAGGCCATCACGACTTCCGACAAAACGCCTTCATGGCGCATTTCGCATTCGCCTGAATTTAGGTTGGCTATGGCTACGAATAAACGCCGTTGTAATTGGGCAAAATCGTCGCCGGGTATGTACGCTTTCAGTTGGTCGCGCACATAGGTCAGTTTGGCCAGCCCGTTGAGCGGTAGCCCCACTTTAAATAATTTTAATAAACTGCTGTCTTTTACGAATTGGAGCATTTCTTGCGGCGACTTCCCCGCTGCATACAAAGCGCCGACGATGGCGCCCGCACTGGCGCCAGATACCGACTCCGGATAGATGCCGTTTTCGGCCAACGCCTGAAGCACGCCGATGTGGGCAATGAACGGTGAACGGTGAACTGTGAACTGCTCCTTGATTGGTTCACAGTTCACCGTTCACAGTTCACTTACTGAACTACAATTCGAGTCGTAAACTGATTGTCGCCGCTGCGGAAAGTCAAATGATATACACCCGGGGCTACATTGCTCAAATCCACTTGCCTGCGCATACCCAGTTGGACCATTCTTAAAATCGTCTGTCCCATGCTATTGGTAATCACTATTTCGTCGAGATCTACTTCGCTTTCTATAGTGAACTGGCCGTTTGAAGGATTGGGAGATGCGGTAATTTTTCCTGCCAGCACATTTTCTTCTACACCCGTGATAAGGTCGATGTCTGCGATATAGCGAGGTAAGATCTGGTAGCCTTCCGTAAAAGGAGATGTGTTGTCAAACTGCCCGCCGATGCCGGTCAGATTAAAGGGACCGTCGGGAGCTGGGCTGCCAAAAATATCGACGTCATTGTCGATACGCATACTGAAGGTAGTGGTTCCGTTGGTGACATCTACGGTAAAGCCGCTACCGGCATTGGTCCATTGACCGGGGTTGACCATCGTCAGGTTGGTAATGCGAACGAGGTCTGATTCCGTATTTTCGTTTAATGCCGTCACTACATCGGCGGGTTGCAGGGCATTTCCGCTGGAGACATGTGCGATCTCATCTGCCACGATTTGAGTAAGGCCGTTGAATTGAGTAATCGTACCCCTTATGATCACCTCGTCGCCTTCTGTTACGGTATAGGTATCAAGCGTAGCGCTAAAAACGCCTATACCGCCGGTATTGTCGATAACCGTAAACTGTACGCCAGCGCCGCCGCGTTGGTCAACGCCGTACACTATACCTTGTAGCTGGCACACCACGTTGAGCGAATCGGCTACGCCATCGGCATTTACGGTTCTTACCGTGGCGATATCATAGGCGGGATACGTGGCTTCGCATTCAATCATCACATTCACCGTGGCCGTATCGCAGCTCACCTGGTTGCAAACGCGGTAGGTGAAGCTGTCGTCGCCGCAAAAATCCTGCTCCGGTATATAAGATATGGTGTTATTGGCGGAATTGACCGACGCGGTGCCGTTGGCCGGCGGGCTCACTATGGCAAAAGTGACCAGATTGCCGGGCAGCAGGTCGTTGGCCAGGGCGCTAATAATAATAGCTTCATTGACCTGTCCCATTGCGTTGTCATCAGCAGCGATTACAAATTCGGGAGCCGTAAGGGAGTATGTCCCTAGCGGGAATGGCAGCGCGGCCTGGTCGTTGGTAGTCGTATTGTCAAAAATATCGATACCGCTGAAATACCAATGCGACAGCGCAAACGTATTGCCGTCGGGGCCGGTGCCGCTTACGCGATAGGCCCAGCCGTCGAGGTATTCCCAGGGTGTGCCGGTGCCGTCCACGTTGATATCGCCGAATACGTCGATCACTTCGCTGTTGTAGAAAAGCTCGACTGCGTCGTCGCCGTTGACATTGCTGGCTAGTCCGCCGTCGTTAAAATCGGGAGAAGCCGAAAAAGGCCACAAAGGCCGCGCTGTCGTTGGTCACATAAATAAAATCGCCGGCAGAGGCGGAAACGGCGGGAAAGGTGAACTCCTGTCCGTTACTGCCTAGTCCGTTATTAGCCGATCCTACGCCGTAGGCGCTGAGGTCGGCGATGTCATCGAGTGCGTATAATTCGAAACCTTTGGGTACGCCGTTGGGCAGCGGACCGTCGAATACCCCGGTTATCAGCAAAGCCGGGTCGGGCGGGTTGACGCCTTGTACCGTGATGGTACCCTGCATCATAGCTGGATGTATATCGCAGCGGTACTGGTAAGTGCCGGGCGTATCAAACGTAAACGAATACGTCCAGTTTGCGCTCGAAGCGCCTCCGCTGCCGAATGTTTCGGGGTTGTTCGGGAAAGTGGTCGTGGTGCCGTTCACATTGTGAAGGCCGCCGTTGTTGGTCCAGGTGACCGTTTCGCCGGCATTAATCGTGAGATTAGCCGGAGTAAACGAGAAATTTTGAACCGACACGTTGTGTTGCGAGGAGGCAGTGAAAACTGCCGAGAGCAAAAACAGAAATGGGAGTACGTGATTCTTCATAATCATAGAAATTGAGTGGAGGATGCAAATTATGATATTGCGATTACTATTGCCTAACTTTTGACAAAGTTTCAACAAAAATTGGCTAAAAAGCGCAACCGACGAAAAAAGTTGCGCCAAACTTATTTTATACATTTTTTAATGATTTGTCAATCAAAACATAAGGGCTAAAAACACCGAAAAAATAATACTACCTTAACATTGGGAACTTAACTTTGCACCGGGAATTATTTCACCAAACTCAACTAGTTTATGAAAAAAGTCAACACCTTCAGGCTTTTGCTCGCTTGGGCAATAGTCCCACTTACCTTTATTGGAGTTTTGGCACAAGGCGTGACCACTTCTTCCATGCAGGGTAAAATTGTAGACGCCAATGGCGAACCGCTTATCGGCGCCAATATCCTGGCAGTTCACCAGCCATCAGGTACCAGCTACGGAGATGCTACCGATGTACAGGGCAACTATCGCATCCCTAACATGCGAGTCGGCGGCCCCTACAAAATTTCGGTTTCTTACACCGGATATGCAAGCACTGAACTGGACAATGTATATCTGAGATTGGGCGAAGCGCTCAGGCAAAGCTTTACTTTACAAGAAACCGCTATCGAACTATCTTCTGTAGTGGTGTCTGCTTCCTCACGCGTGGCCGGACAAGCGGCGGGCGCCAGTACGCAAATTACGGCGGCTGAAATTGATGTTATGCCTACGCTGAACCGGAACATCAACGACTATCTGAGGCTGACGCCCCAGTCAGGCGCTTATGGCGACGGCTCTACATTCGCCGGCGTCAACAACCGCTACAACGCGATTTATATCGACGGTGCGGTTAACAACGACGTATTCGGCCTGTCTTCTTCGGGCACCAACGGCGGCCAGACCGGTATTTCACCGTTCAGTATCGATATCATCGACCAGCTCCAGGTTGTTATTTCTCCTTATGACGTAACGCTTGGCGGTTTTGCAGGCGCCGGTATCAACGCCGTTACCAAATCGGGTACCAACAAATTTGCCGGTACGGCTTACTATTTTATGCAAAATGAAAACCTGGCCGGTAAAACCAACGGCGTGTTGGCAGACAGGTTGGGCATCGAGCGCACTAAACTGGCTGAATTCAACCAGCGTTTGTACGGCCTTTCGATCGGCGGCCCAATTATCAAAGACAAGCTGTTTTTCTTTGCTAACGCGGAAATCCAGGACGACGAAACGCCTGTACCTTTTGAGATAGAGTCTTATACGGGCAATTCCTCACCTGCCGGCCTGGACTCATTGGCCAATTATCTCACAGATGAATTTGGTTACGACCCGGGCGGATATCGCTCTACGGCTGATGAACTAAAAGGTCTTAAGATTTTTGCTAAATTAGATTACAACCTCAGCGAAAATAACAGATTGACCCTTCGTCACCAATATACCAAAGCAGAGCAATTTGATCGTTTTGCCGGTTCTCCCAATACCATCAACTTCTCTAACAACGGTATTTTCTTCCCCAGCATCACGAATTCTACCGCATTGGAATTGAATTCGCGTTTTGGCGCCGGCGCGTCCAATAACCTTATTTTGGGTTATACCCGCGTTAAGGACGACCGCGATCCACTTGGCGGCGACTTCCCCTACGTCTTCATTAACGACGGAACGGGTACGATCCGCCTGGGTAGCGAAGAATTCTCTACCGGCAATGCGCTCGATCAGGACATCTTTACGTTGACCGACAACTTCAAGCTGTACAAAGGCAACCACACTATTACGATCGGCACGCACAACGAATTCTACAGCATTTACAACCTGTTTATCGGTCAGAACTACGGTACTTATCGCTTTAGCAGCCTGAACTCTTTCCTGAATAACGAACCTGCTATTGAATACGACCGTTCTTATTCACTGGTAGATGAACTCACCGGCGACGGCTCTGCCGCAGGCGCTGAATTTAATGCCATGCAACTGGGCTTGTATGTACAGGATGAATGGACGATCAGCAAAAAATTAACGGTTACCGGCGGTTTGCGCGTAGACCTGCCTATTATTACTTCTGATCCTACCGAAGACACTTATCTCAACGATGTAGCGCTGCCCAAAATGCAGCAATTCTGGGAAGTTGCCAATGAGGTAGAAGCCGGCAAAGCACCGGATGGTCAGATTATGATCTCTCCGCGCCTGGGCTTCAACTATGATGTTGCAGGTAACAAAAAGACGGTGCTGCGAGGCGGTCTGGGTATCTTCACCAGCCGTATCCCGTTTGTATGGCCGGGCGCTATGTTTAACAACAACGGTTTGACTTTGGGCCGCGTGGATGAAACCAATGCAGGCACGCCGATCTTGTTCCAGTCTGACATTACCAAGCAATACACCAACCCGAACTTCTCGGTTCCCTCCGGTCAGGTCGACTTGTTTACCAAAGACTTCAAATATCCGCAGGTATTCCGCGCCAACCTTGCTTTAGACCAGGAATTGCCCGGCGGTATTTTGGCTACGCTTGAAGGTTTGTACACCAAAACGCTTAACAACGTACAGTATACCAACATCAACGACGATCCTACTTTGCGTTTCAACTGGTCGGGTGTTGATGATCGTCCTACATACAACAGGCGTGTGGTGGATGCTACGTACAGTGCCGTTTATGTAGGATCGAATACAAACGAAGGTTACGGTTATAACATCACGGCTTCTTTGGCCAAACGTTTCGGTTTTGGTTTGAATGCTTATGTGGCCTACTCTTACAACGATGCGGAAGCCATCAACGAAGGTACTTCTTCGCAGAACTCCTCGCAGTGGCGCGGCCAGGTGAGCACCGACGGTCGCAACCATCCGCTGTTGGGCCGCTCCGACTTTGCCCTGGGACACCGCATCCTGGGCTCTTTGAGCTACAAACTCAACTGGAACAAAAGCGAAAATGCCGCTACCACTTTATCGCTGTTCTACAACGGCCAGTCGGGAACGGCTTATTCCTATGTGATTGGAGGCAGCAGCGCCAACGCGCGCAACCCGAACAACGAATCGGGTAGCACCAGCGCCAACCGCAGCTTGATCTATATTCCCGCTTCGCAATCCGATATCGTACTGGTCGATTATACTGCTGGAGGTGTAACGTATAGTGCAGCTGATCAGTGGACTAATCTGAACGCTTTCATTGAAAGCGATCCGTACCTGAGCGAAAATCGTGGTCAGTATGCTGAAAAGAACGCTTCATATGCGCCTTTTAGCAGCATTTTTGACTTCGCGATCAGGCAGGATGTTGGTCTGAAAGCCGGCAACAATGTACACAAGTTGCAATTCTCACTCGACATTTTCAATATTGCTAACCTCCTCAACAAAGAGTGGGGTACGATATACATCGTTCCGGGTTCGCAGTTCAACAACTTCGAATTGCTTCAGTTTGAAAGCTACGGCCCCGATGCCCAAGGCGCCAACACGGTACCGCGCTTTTCGTACCGTTTGGGCGACAACACCGAAAAAGACGCTTATAACATTGCTGGTGTAGCTTCGCGCTGGCGTATGCGTTTTGGTGTGCGTTATATCTTTAATTAAAATGGTTGTAGAGACGCAAAATTTTGCGTCTCTACCGCTTTGTTTTACATAAAGGCGGCGCCCGTTATCACAACGGGCGCCGCTTTTGTATTTACCTCCTCACCAACACCCCAGGCAGCTTCCCTGTCGCTTTCCCATTTTCAAACACCAACTGGCCGTTTACCCAAACCGCAGCGATGCCGCTCGACAGGGCGATCGGGTTGTCGGAAGTGGCATTGTCCTGGATGGTAGCCGGGTTGAACAGCACGAGGTCGGCGTAAAAGCCGTTGGTTATCAGCCCCCGCTGCCCGATGCCGGTATGCTCGGCGCTGAGGGCGGTCATTTTGTGGACGGCCGCTTCCAGCGAAAGTAGTTTTTGTTCCCGTACGTATTTTGCCAGTACCCTTGGAAAGGCGCCATGCCCCCTGGGGTGGCTCACCGGGTCGCCATCCGAGCAGATATTGGTGTGGGGCCAGGTCAGGAAATTGGCGATATCCGTTTCGAGCATGGATTTACCCATGATTCCTCCGTCCTGCCTTCGGCATCGGGATATTGAGCGTCGTAGCGGTCGGCTTCGGCGATGAGCCACACCAGCGTTTGTGCAGGGGTTTCGTTGCGCAGGCGAGCCACTTCAGCCACTGTTTTGCCTTTGTAGGCGGGGTTGGGCAAAAACGCCGGAAGCCTCGACTGGGCCGGGTCGAAGAGTTCGCGGCAGGCGAATTCAGCGCTGGCGAGGTTGTCGTAGTCCCGGTTGGGGAATAGCACTTTGAGCGTCGATAGCCAAAAATCATAGGGGTAGCAATCGGCTGTGATATCAATGCCTTCGGCACGGGCTGCCTGCATGGCGGCGATGATGCCCCGGCTCGACTCCCATTTGCTTTTCATGGCCACCTTGATATGCGATACCTGTACGGGCAGCTTCGCCTCCCTCCCTATATTGATGATCTCGTCGATGGCGTCCTCGATATTGATATCTTCGCTGCGGATATGGCTCGCCAGCGCCCGCCGGCCTCGCCGGCTATTTTGGCGAGGGCGAGCACCTCGTCGCGGTTGGAATAAAACGCTCTTTCGTATTCCAGGCCGGTACACAGCCCAAGTGACCCTTTTTCAAGCTCCAATTTTAGGTTGGCTTTCATTTTTTCTACTTCGGCAGCTGTGGCGTGCCGGCGGAATCCGCTCATGCCCATGGCCTCCAGGCGCAGCGAGGTATGCCCGGTGTAGGAGGCGACGTTGATGGCGATGGGCTGCCGTTTTACTGCCGCCTCGAGGCTGTCCATCGGCGATCCGCTACCGTCCTGTCCCGTCACAATGGTTGTGATGCCCTGGCTGAGTGCAGGCAGCAGGGTCGGGTCGTCGTCCAGATCCCAAAAATGGTGGCTATGCGTGTCGATGAATCCGGGCGACAAGGTCAATCCTTTGCCGTCGTATACGGGTTCGTTGTTAAAAGGAGTCAGGTCGCCGGTTTCCCAGACCCGGTTGTCCTTCAAGCGCACTGCAGCACGGCGGGCGGGTGAACCCGATCCGTCTACCAACTGCACATTGTCAATAAGTTGTGTTTGGGGTAATTGGATTTTTTCTCCTTTCATAAATTGTTGTCCCGCACGTAACCCTGCTGCAGAACCCCCGCTCGACAATACGACGAGCGTTCTTTTTTTATCAAAATCTGTCCAAAGCAAATTCAAAAAGCCGACCCAACCGCCTGTGTGGCTGGCACAATTACTACAACCGCTAAAACCTAATCCAAATCCATAGGGAAAAGTCTTACCATCGTTTAGCGGGGCGGGTTTCCTCATCTCGGCGAGCGAACCTGCTTTCAGCAATTTGCCGCCGTGCAGGGCTTGCGTCCATTTCAGCAAGTCCTCGGCAGAGGAGTATACGTTGCCGTCGCCTACGATGCCGTCGAAGCGGACTAGGTCGTCGAGTTTGTTTTTGCCGTCTTCCCTGCTAAACCCGTACACCCTGTTTTGGGGTGAGGACTTCATTTTTAGGTTAAAAATATAGGTGTTTTTCAGTCCCAGCGGGCGGGTGATTTTTTCGGCGAAATAGTCGGCAATGCTTTTCCCTGATAGCTTTTCGATGAGAGAACCGAGTACGACGTAGCCCGTGTTGCTATATTGCCATTTTTCGCCGGGCGCAAAGTCGAGCGGCGGCTTTATTTCTGCCAAAAGCTGCATGACTGCTTGGTTGTCAATGGTGTCCAATGCCCCGGTGTAGCGGATGCAGAGGTCGAAATACTCCGTGATGCCGCTGGTGTGGTTCATCAACTGGCGCACGGTAATATCGGGATAGGGAAACTCCGGGAGGTGTTTTTGCACCTTGTCGTCGAAACCCAGGCGCCCATTTTCCTGCAACAGACATACCATGGCGCACATAAACTGCTTGGAAACGGAGGCGAGGTTGAAAGAAGACGAAACCTGCAAAGGTTGTGGGTTTCGGATATCCGTGATGCCGAAGTTTTTTTGGTAAACGACTTTGCCATTTTCAGCCAGCAGCACTACGCCGTTGAATAAGGCCCGGTCGTGGAGATAGGTAAAAACACTGTCCAATTGCGGCGCCTGACCAAACACAACGTGGCAGGAAAGCAGAAGTATGATAAGTGTTCGCATGAATTTATTTATTTATAAGGAGAACCGACAACCGACAACCGACAACATCCTAACCTGCCGAAGGCAAAAACACCTCCGCCATCATACACCTTGCGCTGCCGCCACCGAAGGTCTCAATAGTCGGAATAGGGCTGTAGAGGATCTTGGTATGTTTTGCTATTTCAGCGATTTGAGAAGGATCAAGCGATTGATAAGCTTGTTCAGACATCACCAGAATCGTTTCGCCCGATTTATTCCGCACCTGAAGCATATTGCCCGCAAAAGAAGCCATTTGCTCGTGAGAAATGGCAATTATAGCTTTTCCGGTAGCCTTTAGCTGGGCTTCTACATGGGCGCGTTCCGAGGCGTCGGCGATGGCGTCGAGGCAGATCACGGCGAGGGTTTCGCCGAGAGCCATCATCACGTTCGTGTGGTAAATTTCCTGCCCATTAGCGTCGACAGCCCGGAAGGCCACTGAGGTATAGCCGATGAGGCGGCAGAATTCATGGAGGGCTTCCTGGTGGGTGCGAGGACTTACACAGGCATACACCAGTTTATTGGGCCGGTCGAGGATCATACTGCCGGTGCCTTCCAGGTATTGCTGCCTGGCTTCCCAGCCTTCCAGGTGGATACGTTCGCCTACGTGGAACTGCTTGGCCAGCATGGCGATCACGTCTTCGCGGCGCTCCAGTTGGCGGTTGGGCGCATACATGGGGTAGGTGATCACCTGGCCATTTTCGTGAAATGTGACCCAGTTATTGGGAAATACGGCGTCGGGTTTAACGGGTTCGACCGTGTCCTCCACCACAATAACTTGTATGCCGGCATCGCGCAGCCTGCTGACAAAACCGTCGAATTCCTCGACGGCGCGGCGTTGAACAGCTTCGGGACTGACCGATTCGTCGTTTGTCTGAAAGGCGTTATTCGCTGCCGTTTGGGCATTAAAACCAAAATGCGCGGGGCGCACCATGAGGATGGTATCTGTAGTTTGGCGTGTCATTTCTTGATGTGTATTTTGCTTGCGCAAATTTAGGGCATTAATTCCAACGCGTGGCTTGTTCTTTCATGGCATCTGCCAGATCATGGCCCAAATATGCGTCAATGCGATTGTGGGCAAAATAGATCAACGGCGTGAGTACAATAGCCATGATGAATTTATAGGTGTATTGCACCGTGGCCACCGCCAGGAGCTGACTCCAGGACCAGGGCTCGACCGTGCCCACCAATTGCGGCCCCAGCTTGAAGGCGATATACAACACGACCATACTGTCGAAAAACTGGGAAATAACCGTAGACCCCGTGGCCCTCAGCCAAATCATCCGCTCGCCCGTAGCCTGTTTGATGCGGTGAAAAACGGCTACGTCGACAAATTGGGCTACCATAAAAGCAGTAATAGAACCCGCAATGATGAGCATGCCTTGTCCCAATACCACGCTAAAAGCGTTTTGCATATCAGGGACTCCTTTCGTGGCGTTTTGCCCCAGCCACCAATCGGCGGGCGCCAGATTAATCGCCGCGTAAATCATCAAAAATGCATAACTAATAAGTCCGATAGCCATGAAAGACAATAACCTGATGCCGCGTTTGCCGTAGTATTCATTGATGATATCGGTCATCACAAATACAATAGGCCACAGCAGCACGCCGGCAGAAAACTGCAATGCGCCGGTTTGGCCAAAAAGATTAAAATTAAAAGGCTGCCATCCAAGCGTGGTTTCCAGGGCGAAAATTTTCACCCCGATAAATTCCGCCACCAGGGCATTTGCCGCAAAAAAGCCACCCAATATGATGAATAATCTGGAAGGGCGATGCGAAATAATATCTATGACTTTATCCTTCATGTGATGTGATTTCGTGATTCAGTGTAATGATTTAAAGTGAACTCTTGTTGTCAAAAAATGCCGACCTTTGCCTTTTGAAGTAAAAATTTTACAAACAAAGCGACTCGACAAGCGTTTGAATAGCATCAACAATACACCCGTATTAGCATGGCCAAATTTGCAATAAATCTCAAAGAAGGCAATATAGAAAAAGAAAGCGAGCTGATTGTCGGTATCGACCTGGGTACTACCAACAGCCTGGTGGCGTATATGAAAGAAGGTCAGGCAGTGGCAGTCAAAGATCAGGCCGGGAAAAGCACCCTGGTACCCTCTATCGTGCATTTTACCGCTGATCAAAGCGTGATCGTGGGCGACGAAGCCCGCGAAAAACTGGTGACCGACCCCGCCAATACGATCTATTCCGTCAAACGCCTGATGGGTAAATCATACAAAGACATCAAACAGGTAGAGCAATATTTTGGCTACCAGATCATCGACGAAGACACGGACAGTCTGGTCAAGATACGAGTGAAAGACAAGTTTTTTACCCCGATCGAATTGTCGGCAGAGATTCTCAAAACGCTCAAACGGCGCATCGAAACGGAATTAGGCGAAACCATCAGCAAGGCTGTGATTACCGTGCCCGCTTATTTCAACGACGCCCAGCGCCAAGCCACCCGCGATGCAGGCAAACTGGCGGGCCTCGATGTGCTGCGCATCGTGAATGAGCCTACTGCCGCCAGCCTGGCCTATGGCATCGGCCTGCATGCCGACGACAACGAGGTGGTGGCCGTGTACGACCTCGGCGGCGGCACTTTTGACATCTCTATCCTCCAAATCCACAACGGCATTTTCGAGGTGCTGTCGACCCACGGAGATACCTTCCTCGGCGGCGACGATTTCGACCGGGCGATTGTCGACTTCTGGCTCCAGGAGCAGGCCACCGGACAGATATCGTCCAGCCAGTCGCTGCGATTGTTGGCCGAGCAGGCCAAAAAACACCTGAGCCAACACGAAAGCTATGAAAATAGACTTGAGGGCATCACATTTGCCATCACCCGGGCACAATTTGAAGCGCTTGTTCAACCGCTCGTAGACCGCACCCTGGCCAGTTGCCGCCGGGCGCTGGCCGATGCCAAACTCAAACAGGAGCAAATAGACAAAGTGATTCTCGTGGGCGGCGCCACCCGCGTGCCGCTGGTAAAAAAAGCCGTTAGCGAATTTTTGGCCGCGAGGTTTTCGACAAGCTCAACCCCGACGAAATTGGCCCTCGGCGCCGCCATCCAGGCCGATATTCTGGCCGGCAACCAGAAAGACCTGCTGCTGCTCGATATCACCCCGCTGTCGCTGGGCATTGAAACCATGGGCGGACTCATGGACGTCATTATTCCCCGCAATACCAAGGTGCCCGCTAAAGTGGGCCGCCGCTATACCACTTCCATCGACGGCCAGCGCAACCTGAAAGTAGCCGTCTACCAGGGCGAGCGCGATCTGGTGGAGCACAACCGCAAGCTGGGCGAGTTTATACTCAAAGGCATTCCGCCCATGCCCGCCGGACTCCCCAAAATTGAGATCCATTTTATCATCAATGCCGACGGTATTCTACAGGTAAAAGCCCAGGAGCTGCGCTCCAATGTAGAACAATCTATCGATGTACAGCCGCAATACGGTATTTCGGAGGAAGAAATGGGCCGTATGTTGTTGGAATCCATCCAGCACGCCCAGGAGGATATGGCCCGCCGGGCACTACTCGAAGCCCGCAACGAGGCCAATAATATCATCCTCTCTGCCGATAAATTTGTGCAACAACACGCCGCTATTCTCAGTCCCGAAGAGATTGAGATAACTCAAAAACTCAATCTGGCTTTGCGTGATGCAGTTGCCGGTACCGATAAAGATTTGATAAACAAGACAATGGAAGATCTGAATGCGTATACTTCCCCTTTAGCTCACCGGGCCATGGATACGGCCATTTCGGATGCGATTAAGGGAATTTCTTTGCAAGGAATGGATAAATGAGACTATACGACTGTACGACTGTGCGACTTTATGATCGAGTTCGTACAGTCGTACAGTCGCAAAGTCGCAAAGTCGCAACCATGAGTAAGAACAAAAATAACCGCGACGGGCTGGTATTTTCTACCGATCCCGATTTTTTCAAGTCCTTCCAGGAGGAGGAGCAGGACGATAGTCCCGAAATTTCCCCTGCTAAGCAAAAATTGCGGGTGTGGCTCGACCGCAAGCAGCGCAAAGGCAAAGAAGTGACGCTGATAGCCGGGTTTGCCGGCCCCGAATCGGGACTGGAAGAACTGGCTAAATGGCTGAAAACAAAATGCGGCGTGGGCGGCTCAGCTAAAGACGGCGAGATCATCCTGCAAGGCGACCACCGCGATAAGGTGGTGAAATTGCTCCTCGAAAAAGGGTATTCGCAGACGAAGAAGGCGGGGGGGTAGTTAGCAGTCAGGGCTTAGCAGTCAGCAGTCAGCAGCTAAGACCTGATAGCTAAGACCTGACTGCTAACCCACTCCTCATACGCGGCATTCGCCTCCACTTCCCATTTCATGATACAGGGCGTATCGTAGGGGTGGATAGCCAATACCTTTTCCTCTACTTTTTTCCAATTCGACAGCGTAGTTTTTACCAGTGACACCCATTCTCCTTCGTGTTGAATGGCATGGTGCCACCAGTATGCGCTGGACATGGGAAAAATATTGGCGCAGGCTACCAGTCGGGCTTCGAGCAGGGAGTCTGATATCCGCCTGGCTTCCGCCTCGGAGCTATGGGTGATATAAATAATTGCAAAAGCCATATCAAAAGGTTGTGTTTAGCAAAAATATCAACAATTTTGCTGGCAGTGATTA
The DNA here is from genome assembly GCA_016715405.1 of Saprospiraceae bacterium. Taxonomy (GTDB): domain Bacteria; phylum Bacteroidota; class Bacteroidia; order Chitinophagales; family Saprospiraceae; genus JABWBR01. The sequence continues at coordinate 57,416 of JADKAE010000009.1, forward strand.
TTTAACCGCAGAGTTTAAGGAGTTATTCGCAGAGTTACGCAGAGTTAAAATATCGCTCTGCGTAACTCCTTTTTACTCCGTTAAACTCTGCGGTAAAAAATAGAGTAAAATTGAAATTACATATCCAAAATACCCTCTCCTGGCTGTCAGGACTTCACACCAACTGGCTTTTCTGGCTACAGATCAGCACGCTGTCGGTATTTGCAGGCAGGGCCTGGCAGCACTTAGTATGGGATGCGCCATTGCGGGATTTGCTGTGGGACGAATATTTAATGTCGCCTGTGATTACCGGCCTATTTGGCATTACCTGGAAAGCTTACGTCACCAACCCCTTATACGACCAATGGATACAGGGATTTATCAAGGGAGTTGGCGTTTTTTATCTGCTTTGTGCCATTGCCGTTTGGCTGCTTCCCCGATTCAAACGACTTGCCGGCGTTTTGCTGTTCATGGGAGGAATAAGCCTGATCCTTTTAGCGATTCTCGAATTCAAAGAAAAATTCTATTTCCTGGCGCAAATGCTGGAATATGCCCTGCAATGCGGCAGCCCGTTTTTTTTGTTAATTGCTTTTCGCAAAAAAGTCCTTACCCCCTCCTTGATCTGGTGGATGAAAATAGCGGTAGCAGTTACCTTTAGCAGTCATGGGTTGTATGCCGTAAATTACTATCCCATCCCCGGCAATTTTATAGAAATGGCAATCAACGTATTGCCGATAAATGAAGGTCAGGCGCTGGTATTTCTGAAGATAATGGGATTTTTTGATTTTGTCATTAGCGTATTTATATTCCTACCCGGGCGTTATTTCCAGATAACGGGTTTAGTCTACGCCGTTTTTTGGGGAGCTATGACAACTATGGCCCGGCTAATGGCGTATTTTCATTTCGAATTTGCGCTAAACTGGTTCAAGCAATGGTTGCACGAATGCGTAATCCGCTTCCCCCATTTTTTGATTCCGCTTTTGCTGCTTTCGTGGGTATTGTCCCGTTTTTACAGCCGCAATCCTACCGACACCACCAGCGACCTGCCGTCGCTGGGCCAAATACCGGGCCCCGGATAAATCGTAGGGCGTTTGGTAAAATATTGCCTGTCAAAAACATTATTCAAGCTGGCAGATACGGTAAAATGGCTGTTGAGATACACCGCCAGGTTGAAATCCCACAAACCATAAGAAGGAACTCTCCCCACTCCTCCATTCGCAGAGGGCGTTAAGGTGTTGAGCGCATCGGCGAATGACCAATCTACATAACTGTATTGCAGGGTAGCGTGGAAATTGTCGCCCCAGCATTGGATACCGTTGCGGCTGATCCATCGGGGCGCCGACTCCAGGCGATTACCCGATATATCGCGTACTTCACCATTAGCTACAATACTACCTTTATCATAAAAAGCGTCAAAAAAAGAGGTAGACGTAAACACCGACAGATTGAATTTTGCAGGATTAGCATCAAACAGGCGTTGGGGTTTGAAGTCCACATAAAGCTCGGCGCCATTGGTCACGCTGGTACCCGTATTGGTTTTATAAATAAATTGCCCGCCCAGGCCATCGTCCTGTAATACGCTACCTATGCGGTTGTCCACTTGCAATCGGAACAAACTCACGTCGAAATGCAGGGCGCTATGCCCCAACTCGCCGCTGATGCCCGCTTCGGCGTTGTAACCGTAGGCGTCTTTTAAATCTGGGTCGGTTGCGTCGAGCGGAGTGGGTGGTAGTATGTCAGCAAAGATCACAGGGCGGTAGGCTTGCGACCAGCCGGCGTAAACCCGGGTTTGTTGATTAGGCCGGTACTGCATATTGACGCCAAATAGCGGGAAGGCGTGTTCAATAGCATCGGGTACCCGAGTGGGGTCAATCGTACCGATATTGCCTTCGATACGGGTGATGCCTTTTTCCACCCGAAAACCGGGTATCAAGGCCAGCTTTGGCGTTAGCTGGAAGAGGTTTTCGACAAACAAGGCGCCGTTGCTGGTTTTGAAATACATATTTCTTCCCCATACCGGATTGGTGAGCGCCAGGGTATAGTCGGCGCCTGTAGTACCTTTGCCTAATTGGCGGCGGTGCAGGGAGTTGTTGATGTACCGCACGCCTGCGGCCAGTGTATTTTTATTTTGCCAAATGAATACTGGTGGGTAAGCCTCAGTTCGGTTGTATGGCTGTTAAACCCGTCAATATCAACCTGGCGGGGTTTGAATTCGTGGGTAGTAGTGTCGATAACATCGGGGACATTAGCAAAGCCGATAAACATCACGCTATTGCGCTTGCCGAATATACCTGAAGCCGTCCATTGCATGTGCGTGCGGGGGCTAAGCTGCCAATCGAAGGTCAATCCAGGCACGTAGATATCAGGCGAATAGTAATTGCGGGAGCGGGTTGCCTGCCGCGGATTATCATTGAACATGGCGTCGGTAAGCGCGCCGGGAAGTTGGTAGACATAAGTAGAACGCCCGAGTTCAGCGCGCAAGCTCAGTTTGTTGTTGGGCTGCCAGGTAACACCGGCGTATTGGGCCTGGGCGTCAGATGAACCATTGTCGCGGTAACCTTTGGAGGTCCTTTTCTGGTAGTAGGCGTAGTATTGCCATTTGCCGATTTTGCCGCCCAGCGAGTTGAATGAGCTGAACAAGCCGTACGAGCCGGCCGATTGGATGCTTTCTACATTGATTTTGCGGGTGGTATCGGGTTGTTTTACGATATAATTGATCATGCCGCCGAAAGTAGCGCCGTATTGCAGCGAAGCCGTGCCGCGTATGAGTTCGATGCGTTGAATCGATTCCATTGGCGGACTATAGTGGCTGGCCGGGTAGCCGTACATATCGGAGTTGGTCATCAGGCCGTTTTGGCGCACGTTGTATTCGCAGGAGCGGTGCGGGTCAAGCCCGCGGGTGCTTATGTTGATTTGGTTGCCCGAGCCGTCCATGTCATACACAAAGACGCCGGGTATTTTGGCAAAGAGCTGCCTGCCCGACTTCTCGGCCAGGTTTACGTTGGCGCGGTCTAATTGGATTACCTCGTTTTTTTTGCCGGCGCTGATATAAGTGTTTACCACATCGGGCAGGCGGGTGATGGCCAGGGCCGGCGCCCGACTGGTAGCCACCAGTACTTCGTCGAGTTTGTTGAGCAGCGGCTCGAGTTCAAAATTGACCGTCAGATCTCCCTGAACTTCAATCGTTTGGTCCAGGGGCTTATAACCCACAAATGACACCACCAGCTTGTATTTGCCGGCAGGAAGTAACAATTCGTATTTTCCACTTTCATCGCAAAATACACCCGCCCCGGTTTCTACTACAATAATATTGGCCGCCACAAGCGGCTTCTGATCGCTGGATTTTACGGTACCACTTATTTTGTAAGATTGAGCGCCGGAGGTGTAGGCAACTAAAATAAAAAAGAGGAGCAAGGCCTTTTGCGAGCTGAATTTCATGGTCACTGATTTTGTTATAAATACGAAAATCAGCTGCAAAGGTTATGGAATGAGCTTAAAAAGGCAATTATAAAGGAGTGATTTTTGTCAGTTCTCTGTTCTCTGTTCTCTGTTAAGTGTAATTGGCAAAGATAAGGAACGGATAACGGACAACAGAGAACAGAGAACCGACAACTACTTCACCACCACCATCTTCCTCACCTCCGGCGTGTCGCCGTCCACCTGTAAGCGGTAGAAATAAGTGCCGGGCGCCAGATTTCGGGCATCCAGGAAGTAATCGTATGTGCCCGGAGTCAGGTTTTCGCTGATGAGCGTAAGTAAAACTCGGCCGCTCATGTCTATCAAGGATAAATTGACATACCCGGATAACGTAACGGTAAAAGAAATATCGGTGGCATCGCTGAACGGGTTAGGTGAGTTTTGCGCTAGCATGACGCCCTTGGGCGCAACGCGGTCAAAGACGGGCACCAGATTCCCGGGGTCGAACAAATCAACCGATCTGAAAAAACCGGAGGTTTGGTTATTACCTCCAAAGACATAAATTTTGCCGCCGTATGCCGAAGCAGAGAAACACCTCCTCGGCGTAGGCATCGGCGTGATATTCGTTATCCATTGGTCGAGTTCCGGGTCGTACATCTCTACCGACGAATACACGGGTAACATGGGAATATGGCGTAAGCCGCCCATGACAAAGATTTTGTTGTCTACTACGCTTGAACTGTGTAGTATTCGGGGTGTAGGGATTGGGCTCACCGTATTCCAGCTTCCTATTTCGGGGTCAAACACTAACGTGGTTGCCGTAGGCGCTACCGAGGTACTTGAAGTGCCGCCTACTACGTAAATTTTGCCATTAATAGTATGCGCGGTGATACTGGTCTTTTGAACTGGCAGGGAGGGCCCGCTCGACCAGTCGTCGGTGACCGGATCATAGATATCTACGGTAGTCAGGCCGGTACCGCCAAGTATACCGCCGCCAATCAGATAAATTTTATCGTTTAGCGTGGCGGCGCCGGTACACGATTTTGCCGTTGCCAGCGATTCCTTCTGGCTCCAGGAGTTATATGCTACATCGTATTCAAATACCCAGTTGGTGAAGAGTTGACCAAAAATCAAGTACCCGCCAAAAAGGTAAATTTTTCCATTGTATTCGGCGACGGCTGCTTCACAAATTCCAGCGGGCATGGGCGCCTTGGCCGTATACGTATCTGTCAGTGGGTCGTATTCCCATACTTCAGTGGTACAATCTTGCGCGCCTACGCCTCCTCCAAAGAGGTATATTTTGCCATTGTAAGATATACTGCTGTGGTGATTTTTGATGACGGGCATATCATTCAACTCGGCCCAGGATCCTTGTCCTGCGCAAAAACTCCAGGGTACTAGCAATAACAAGGCAACCAGGCCCTGTAATAGCTTGTTGATCTTGTGAAAAATGTGGACATTTTTCATGACCGGATTTTTAGGAATAATAAATAAATTAAACTCCCTAAAAATTAGGCCATTTCAAGGAATTGCGCAATGAGAATGGTCACTCTAATGAATTATCCGGATACAATTTCGTAACCCCAGGTGATTTGTGCCGTTTTCTCCATAATCCGGGCGGCAGAGCACAGTTTTTCCATTGACATATCCACGGCGCGTTTGACTTTTTTGTCGTCTAACGGGCCAAAAAGGCGGAAGTGGAGGTGGATGGTAGTAAAGAGAGAAGGGTGTTTGTCTTTTTCGCGCTCAGCATTCACTTCGAGTTGAATATCAAGTAATTGCTGACGTTGTTTGCGGAGCACGTAAATTACATCGATGGCACTGCAGGAGCCCAGTCCTACCAACATCAGTTGCATGGGCCGGAATGCCTTGTTTCCGCCGCCTACATCGGGCGAGCCGTCGGTTTCTACTGTGTTGCCAATTTCATTGACGGCCTGCATGTGGTAGGCGTCGTCAAGGCGGGTGAATGTTATTTTCATCTTCCTCGTTTTACCGGTCAGCAGGTTTTGATCCGCCTGATTGATTTTCCAAGGCTTCTATTTGTTTGAGCACGTCTTCGGCTTCCTGCGTTTTCAGGGCATAACCCTTGATGTCGCCGCTGCGCTGCAATTGCTGCGCTTCCTCCAGCAATTGGCGATATTGTTTGTCCAGGACTTTCACCGGGTCTTTTTTGAATATTCCGAACATGGTATTGTTTTTTTTAAGTTATGGGTTGTCGGTTGTCGGTTGTGAGTTAAATTTTGACAAAAAAATGAACCGACAACCGACAACCGATAACTCGACAACTCATAAACATACCAACCCCCAATCCGTTCAGTTTTTCGCGAAATAAAAATCTTAACATAAATTTAATTCTCAAACACATTGACATTCAATCATATGTATTTTTAAAATAATGTTGTTTAAATATAGACAAGGATGCGTTTTAAATTCTGTGTGATTTTTTAAATGTCGATATTAATTCGGATATGAAAATAGTATCATTATTTATTATAAAATAAACAAACACTGATTTTGAATTTGGTGAAAGAATAGGGGCTTGACAAAAGCTAATTTGGCTATTACATTTGCAAAATCATTTTTTGTTGTAAAACAGATTTTATAACGAAGGGTGGAGAGATCAGGCTCTGCGAAACCCTGGCAACCTCGCCAAATTCCAACAGCGACGAAAGGTGCCAAATCCTGCCAAAGGCCGGAATTTTCCGGTGCATTTGGGACTATAAAATCACAGTCATGAAAAACGTTTCGCACGCACAACTTCCCTTTTTCTTCCCCGCTACAAAATCCGTAGCCGCCTCCGTATGCCGTAGCTCCTCCGCTACCGGTTCGATGTGTTGTTGCTGTTGTTGTTGACCCTGCCACAGGCACGGTAAGTATTGCAGTACTGCGCCCGCAGTGGGCCCCGCCGTATCTGCAATCACCCTGTCACCCTGTCACCCTGTCACCTTGTCACAACCTTAATCACTCCTAAATAACAAAACAATGTCTACCAAAGCACTCCGATTTGAAACCCTGCAATTGCACGCAGGGCAGGAAGAAGTAGAAGCCACCACGCGCTCTCGCGCCGTGCCGATCTACCAAACGACATCCTACACGTTCAAGGATTCGGAACACGGCGCCAACCTGTTCGCACTCAAAGAATTCGGCAACATCTATTCGCGTATCATGAACCCCACCAACGACGTATTCGAGCGCCGCATCGCTGCGCTGGAGGGGTGAGCGGCGGCACTGGCGGTCAGCTCCGGACAAGCAGCCCAGTTTATCGCGCTCAACAACATCCTGCAGGCAGGCGACAATTTTATCACCTCTTCCAACCTGTACGGCGGCACCTACAACCAATTCAAGGTGGCCTTCAAACGCCTGGGCATCGAAACGCGCTTTACAGAAGGCGAAGAAGCCTCACACTACGAAGCGCTCATCGACGAAAACACCCGTGCCATCTACCTCGAAACCATCGGCAACCCGAGTTTCAATATCCCCGATTTTGAAGCCGTGGCGGCCGTAGCCCGCAAATACGACCTGCCGTTGATTGTCGACAATACCTTCGGCGCGGGCGGATATTTGTTCCGCCCCTTCGACCACGGCGCCAACGTGGTGGTCCACTCCGCCACCAAGTGGATCGGCGGCCACGGTACCTCGATCGGCGGCGTGATAGTTGACGGCGGCAACTACAACTGGGGCAACGGCAAGTTCCCGCAATTCACCGAACCCTCGGAAGGCTACCACGGACTTGTATTCTGGGACGTATTCGGTACCGACGGTCCTTTTGGCAATATTGCTTTTATTATCAGAGCCCGCGTGGAAGGCCTGCGCGACTTCGGACCGGCGCTGAGCCCCTTTAATGCTTTCTTGCTGCTACAGGGACTGGAAACACTCTCCCTCCGGGTACAGCGCTCGGTAGACAACGCCCTGGAGCTCGCCCACTGGCTGGAACAACACCCGCAAGTGTCCTTGGTGAACTACCCTGGACTCGAGAGCAGCCCCTACCGAAAACTGGCCGATAAGTACCTGCGCAACGGCTATGGCGGTGTATTGTCGTTTACCCTGCGCGGCGACAAAGCCGCAGCCACCAAGTTTGTCGACAGCCTCCAACTGGTGAGCCACCTGGCCAACGTGGGCGACGCCAAATCGCTGATCATTCAACCATCTGCCACCACCCACCAGCAACTCAGTGAAGAAGAACAACGCGCCGCAGGTGTAACGCCCACGCTGCTGCGTATCTCGGTAGGCATCGAACATATCGACGATATCAAAGCCGATCTGGAGCAGGCCTTTGCTAAAATTGGCGCCGCACAGGCGGTAACTGGATAAACGCGACTTGGCGAGGGGGCGTGTAAGGCCACACGTTTACTAAACCTTCTCAGGCTTAACAAGGAAGGTTTAGTAAACGTGAAGCCTCCCAGTCACAAAGTCGTAAAGTCCCAAAATCATGCTGTACTACAAACACAACGAACCTTTTCCACTGGAAGCGGGGGGCGTACTCCCCGGCCTCCAGGTTGCCTATTGCACTTACGGAGAGCTGAACGCCCGCCGCGACAACGTGGTGTGGGTCTGCCATGCCCTCACTGCCAATGCCGACGCTGCCGACTGGTGGGACGGGCTGGTAGGGGAGGGGCGACTGCTCGATCCGGCGCGTTATTTCATCGTTTGTGCCAATATACTGGGTTCGTGTTATGGCACTACCGGCCCTGAAAGTATTAATCCGGAGACTGGCGAACCCTACGGCAGAGATTTCCCGCTAGTCACCATCCGCGATATGGTGCGGGCGCACCGGTTGTTGCAGCAGCACCTGGGCATCCAAAAAATTCACCTGGCCATCGGCGGTTCCATGGGGGGACAGCAAGTGTTGGAATGGGCAGTTGAAGACCCCGCGCTTTTTGATCGACTCTGCGTACTGGCCACCAATGCCCGGCACTCGCCCTGGGGCATCGCCTTCAACGAAGCCCAGCGTATGGCCATAGAAGCCGATACCTCGGAGAGCGGACAAAAGGGGCTTGAGGCCGCCCGTGCCATCGCCATGTTGTCGTACCGGCATTACCACACCTATTGGCAGTCGCAACTCGAAGAAAATGCCGCTAAAGTCGACGATTTCCGGGCCAGCGCCTACCAGCGTTACCAGGGATACAAATTGTACAAGCGCTTCCACGTAGGTGCTTACCTGGCTCTAAGCAAAGCCATGGACAGCCACAACCTGGGCCGCGGCAGAGAAAGCGCCGCCGCCGCGTTGGGCCGCATCACTGTGCCCACGCTGGTAGTGGGCATCCGCTCCGACGTGTTGTTCCCCATCGAAGAGCAAGCCTTCCTGGCGCGCCACATCCCGCAAACCCGGCTGGAGGTCATCGACAGCATTTACGGCCACGATGGTTTTCTGGTAGAGTTTGAGGCAATAGCCGCTTTGTTGCAAAAATTTCTTGGAGACGAGACATTTATCACTGCCGGCAGGAGAAAAATATTGGAAACTTATGTCGGCAAAAGCAAACCGGTTGCATTGCCGGGGTCAGAATCTTTTTGAATATAAATATTGTTTAAATGTAAGTGTTTAGTAGGGTTTAGCGTTAGGGTTTAGCTGTATGTTTACTTAACTAAACCCAATCGCTAAACTGCGCAAGCATTAAACCCTACTAAACACTTACAAATTATTAACCAAAAACACACAAATATGTCACTTCATTTAGGAGATATAGCTCCCAATTTCAAAGCTAAGACCACCGAAGGTGATATCGATTTTCACGAATACCTCGGCAACAGTTGGGGCGTCTTGTATTCGCACCCTGCTGATTTTACTCCCGTTTGTACGACCGAGTTGGGCCGCACGGCTGCCCTCAAGGCCGAATTTGACAAGCGCAACGTAAAAGTCATCGCACTAAGCGTCGACCCGCTGCCTTCACACCACGAATGGGTAAAAGACATCGAAGAAACGCAACACGTAACGCTCAACTTCCCGATTATCGCCGACGAAGACCGCAAGGTGGCCGAGTTGTACGACATGATCCACCCCAACCAGACGGAGAAATTCACCGTCCGCACGGTATTCGTAATCGACCCGAAAAAGAAAATCAGGTTGACGATGACCTATCCGCCGTCAACGGGCCGCAATTTCCACGAAATTCTGCGCGTCATCGACTCATTGCAGCTCACCGACAACTACAGCGTAGCTACGCCGGTAGACTGGGAGTTTGGCCAGGATGTGGTTATCTCTCCTTCTATTCCCGATGAGGAAGTACCCGCCCGTTTCCCGAAAGGACACAAGCGGCTGAAGTCTTACCTGCGTCTTACGCCGCAGCCGAATTTGTAAGTGATAGTTTGAAAAAAAAGCGAGCCGCTCTGTGTAATTACGGGGTGGCTCGCTTTTTATTAGACTATTAGACTATTAGACTATTTTGCATATAAACCTATAAACGTATCAACCCATAAACAATCAACAGTCCGACAAAATTAAACACTACATATACTAAAATCTTACCAAAAATAATATATTTACCCCCGACACTGATGCACCCGTAGTATCATGAAAATAAGAAGACGCATGACCAAACGTATTACCGTTCTATTTTTGGCCTTAACAGTCTTTGTTTATACAGCTAAAACCCAGGTCACCGACCCTTCTTTCGACCCGGAGCTTGCCCAGACGCTGCAAGCGTTGACCGACAATGCGGGTAAAAACTATAAGGGCTTGTCCGTAGCGGTGGATATCCCCGGGCAGGGCCGTTGGATCGGTACTTACGGCGTCTCTAAAGACGGCGCAGCTATTAAACCCGATATGCGTTTTTGTATCGCTTCCTGCTCAAAAACCTTTGTGGCAGGGCTTTGTCTTAAGTTGCAGGACGAAGGACTCCTTCATCTCGACGACAGTATCGGTACCTATTTGCCCTACATGAAGCACATCAACCCAGGGATCACCGTCCGGCAATTACTTAGCCACCAAAGCGGCTTGTTCGATTTTTATAACGACGCTTCTTATCGCACCCTCAAAACTTACAACAATAACCCCGATTCGCTGTGGACGCCCAAGGCCGTCCTGGCCACCATCGGGGCCCCTCATTTTCAGCCGGGACAGGGCTACCGCTATTCCAATACCAATTTTCTCGTAGCTGCACTGGTTTGTGAGGCGGCAGCCGGCGATAGTTTTCGCAACCTGCTGCATCGCTATATCTTTGAACCGCTGGGCTTGAGTAAAACCGCCTACCCGGCCGGCGGCGACCTGATATTCAATGCCCCCTGGGCAAAGTTGTTCGATAGCAGTTCGCCCCGCTCCGCCCCGGAGCGCGATGAAGCTTTCAGCTCTTTTATCCAGGCGGCAGGCGGCATCTGGAGTACGGCCGACGACCTCGCCACCTGGTTCCAGCATCTATTCGGCAACGATTTTTTATCTCCTTATGCACAGGAGCAATTGCGATCGGTAACCCGGTTTAACTATTCCCTGGGCATGCGTGCTAATATTGTGGATGGCGGTATACGGCACTACCATTCCGGCGCATGGGGCTACCGTTCAATTGTTCTATATGATGCCAATACGGGCATTGTGGTAAGTGTGTTGAGCAATCTGCGGGGCAAGTCGGTCAACGGCCTGGCCAACCAGTTGTTGGAGGCCGCAGTGAATATGACACCCCGGAAAGCGGTGGAGATTGCGGCAATTGAAGTCAAAAAACCCGTCGCGGTAAATAGCCAAACAGCAATGTACTACGCTCAGCAGCCCGCGCAGGCGCAGCCTAATTATCTCACCGACAAAACCTCCCAGGCACGGCCGATGTATACGCCCAGGTAGGTTAATCGACTGTACGACTGTACGACTGTAAGACTATAGGACTATAAGACTATAGAACTCGCGAATTGTATAATGGGTTCGTACAGTCGTACAGTCGTACAGTCGTACAGTCGTACAGTCCCAAAGTCCCAAAGTCCATCAAGCCGGTAGTGTAAAATAAAAAATGCTTCCTTTTCCCAATTCGGAAAAAACACCGATAGTGCCCTGGTGGCGCTCGATAATTTTTTTGCAAATAGCCAGTCCTAAGCCGGTGCCTTCGTAGGCTTCATAAGGGTGGAGTCGTTGAAAATTGACAAAAATGCGTTCAATATCTTTTTCAGCGATACCTATGCCGTTATCAATTATTTCAAATCGATGGCATTTTTCTTCTTTAGTATATTTTATTAAGATATTCGGTTGCTGATAATGGGGGTGAATTTAATGGCATTTGACAATAAATTTTGAAATAACTGGATTAATTGCAAACGTGCTCCTTTAATAACCGGAGGTAAATTTTCGGTTGTAATAATAGCCTGCGATTGTTGAATGGGGAGGCGCAGATTGTTTTTGGCCATTCCAATAATTAACTCCGTGGAAATCTCCATAAACGGAGTAGCATCGCGGCCTGCACGCGAATAATGCAACAAATCGTGTATCAACGCCTGCATGCGTACCACCCCTTTTATAGCATGCCCCAGGTATTCTTCTTTGGTTTCTTCAGCAGCTTTTTTCCATTGGCGTTTCAACAGACTAATATATCCCTCTACATTGCGCAATGGCTCCTGTAAGTCGTGCGAAGCGATATAAGCAAACTGTTCTAACTCGCTGTTTGAACGCTTGAGTTCTTCCACCAACTGATGCAATTCTTCTTGGGTTTTTTCCAATTCCCGGGTGCGCAATTCGAGTTGCAACTTGGAATCGCGCAAGTCTTTTTCTACCTGCAGACGTTCGGTAATATCACGTACTACGGCGGTGAAAATGCGTTTTCCGTCGTATTTAAAATCAGATATATGCAATTCAATTGGAAAAACATCGCCATTGGATCGCTGCCCGGTCATGATTAATTCACCCGTGAAAATATGCGATTTTTCGTTTTTGATCCGGCGTTTAAATAATTCTAATTGCAGCGATTTATGTGGTGGCGGTATAAGGAAAGTAAAAGGTTTTCCCACAAGCATATCCGCCTGGTAACCCCACATTTTTTCCATTTCTTTATTGACTAATAAAATTTCTCCTTCCTCATTAAAAGTAATAATGCCATCCCTAACCGCATCCATTATTTCACGCAACTGAATGAATGCTTCTCTATCTTCATTTATCATTGGCAATTCCTAATTCGTAATTCCTAATTCGTAATTTATTTAACCGTTCTGTGGATCTGCTTCTGATGCCTGAGAAAATGCCATTCAAAAAACAAGAGCATTGCATCTAAAGACAACAACCCTGCAAATGGATGGCGATATAACAATTTTTGGAAAGTACCGTCGGGCAAGGTGCCGAGGTACTCACGCATCTCGCGGCGATTATTTTTCCAAATCTGGGCTGTTTCCTGCAAGGTGCTATGCGCCGGCAGTTTTTCGTCGCTGACATTCGCCGGCGCTTTAAATTTTAGCGGGGCATAGATGAAAGTCCAAAGCAAAAATACATGCCAGGCGCCGGTAAAACCCGCATTTTTCAGCGTGGGGTTAAAGCTGAGTTTCTTTTGCACATAAGCCAGCGATAACTGCTCGGCGAGTAGCATATGGTGCATCACTTGCATAGCCGACCAGGCTTCGGGCGCGGGTTTTTGGTTGAGCTGCGCTTCGCTATAGGAGGAGAGTTCTGACAACAGCGATTCCAGTTGCCGGTCGAGTTTGTCGAGTTGTTGGGTGGTGGATTTTTTCATGCGGCTTTTTTTAACCGCAGAGTTAAGGGAGTTTTTCGCAGAGTTTCGCAGAGTAGAAAAAAAATCTGCGAAACTCCTTTTAACTCCGTTTAACTCTGCGGTAAATAAAAAAACTATCACTTCTTCAATTCCGAATAATACTGATGATAATACGGAATCGTCGAAATGCCTTTATAAAAATTAAACAAACCGTAATGCTCGTTGGGCGAGTGGATCGCGTCGGAGTCGAGTCCGAAGCCCATCAACACGCTTTTTACGCCCAGCACCTCTTCAAACAGCGCCACAATGGGAATACTGCCGCCCTCGCGTTTGGGGATGGGTGTTTTGCCGAAAGCGGCGCTCATCGCCTTGTAAGCAGCCATATATTCCGGCGTATCCGTGGGGTCACCACCGGCTCACCGCCGTGGTGGTAGGTTACCTTCACCTTTACGTATGTCGGCGCGATTTTTTCGAAATGGGCCGCAAACAAGTCGGCAATCTTTTTCGATTTTTGGTTGGGTACCAGTCGCATGCTGATCTTGGCAAAGGCTTTTGCAGGCAACACCGTCTTGGCGCCTTCACCGGAATAGCCGCCCCAGATGCCGTTGACGTCGAGGGCAGGGCGTATGGAAGTGCGCTCCAGGGTGGTGTAGCCTTTTTCGCCCCAGAGGTCGTTCACGTCGAGGGCGGCTTTGTAGGCCTTCTCGTCGTAAGGCGCCTTGTTCATCTCGGCGCGCTCGGCGGCGCTCACCTCTTCCACGTCATCGTAGAAACCTGGAATCGTGATATGGTTGTTTTCGTCGTGCATCGAGGCGATCATCTTGGCCAGGATATTAGCGGGGTTGGCCACGGCGCCGCCGTAGACGCCGGAGTGGAGGTCGCGGTTGGGACCGGTCACTTCCACCTCCATGTAGCTCAATCCACGTAGACCAGTAGTGATCGACGGCGTTTGGTTGTCGATGATCGAGGTATCGGAGATCAGAATCACGTCGCAGGCCAGCATATGCTTGTGTTCGCGGCAGAAAGCGCCGAGGTTGACCGAGCCCACCTCTTCTTCGCCTTCTATCATAAACTTGACATTGCAGGGCAATTCGCCGTTGACTGCCATGGCTTCAAAGGCTTTGATGTGCATAAACACCTGGCCTTTGTCGTCGCAGGATCCGCGGGCAAAAATAGCCCCGTCGGGGTGCAGCTCGGTTTTTTTGATGACAGGTTCAAAAGGCCCCGAATGCCACAAGTCGATGGGGTCGGCGGGCTGTACGTCGTAGTGGCCGTAGACCAAAATAGTGGGTTTGGCCGGGTCGACCATTTTTTCTCCATATACGATCGGGTGTCCGGCGGTGGGGTACACCTGCACTTTGTCGACGCCAACTTTGCGCAAATGGACGGCCATGGCTTCTGCGGTGCGCTGTACGTCACCTTTGTGGGCCGGATCGGCGCTTACAGAAGGAATGCGGAGCAATTCCAACAGCTCTTCCAGGAATCGATCCTTGTTTTGTTCGATAAAATGTTGTACTTTTTGCATATCTTTTGGTAGTAGTATTTGATTAGCGATTCCAAAGATAAGCCTAAGTTTTATAAAATAAAGTGAACTGTGAACAGTGAACAGTGAACTGCTGCTTGATAAGCTCGAATAGCGCAATAATTTATTGAAAATCAATTTTTTAAAACAAGCTGTACGCTAATAATCAGCAGATGATGAAAGCCGTATTACAGAAACAAGAGGGCGACGCCGCGCAATTGTATATCGGTGAATATCCCACGCCCGTGGCGGAGGCTGGTGAAATATTGGTTCGTGTGCACGCCACTGCGCTCAACCGCGCCGATATTCTGCAACGCCAGGGCCATTATCCGCCGCCACCCGGCGTAAGCCCCGTGCTGGGGTTGGAGGTGGCAGGTGTGGTGGAAGAGCTGGGGCCCGGCGTCACGCGTTGGAAAACGGGCGACAAGGTGATGGCCCTGCTGGCCGGCGGCGCTTATGCGGAAAAGGCCGTTGTGCACCAGAACCTGGCAATGCCCATGCCCGAAGGCTGGACTTTCGAACAGGCGGCCTGTATCCCGGAGGCATTTCTCACGGCCTGGCAGGCTTTGCACCTCCTGGCGCAAACGCAACCTGGCGAAAAAGTGCTGATTCATGCCGGCGCGAGCGGGGTAGGGGTGGCAGCCATTCAGGTAGCGACGCGCCTGTTGGGGCTTCGTGTATGGCGACTGCTTCGGCTGCCAAGCTCCTTTATGCCAAAAACTCGGCGCGGAACGGACGGTAGATTACCGGAGTGAAGAGATTTTGCCGCCGCCGTGTCTGAATGGACGGCTCAACAGGGCGTCGATGTCATCGTCGATTTTATCGGCGCACCCTACTGGCGAAAAATCTGGAATCGCTGGCTATGGACGGCCGGATGGTCATGCTGGCTATGATGGGCGGCGCCGTACCGGATTACACCACGCCCCTCGGCGCTATTTTGCGCAAACGCCTTCGCATTATGGGTTCTACGCTTCGAAATAGATCGTTGGAATACAAAGCGGAGTTGGTCCGCTCTTTTTGGCAGCACGCCGAAACGGCTTTCCAAACTAACCGCCTCGAAGCTGTCGTCGACCAGGTATTCGACTGGACCGAGGTCGCCCAAGCCCATACGCTGATGGAATCCAATGCCAATCAGGGGAAAATTGTCCTGAAGGTAATTAGTTAATGTGCTGATTTGCTGATGGGTTAATGTGCTGATTTCATTACTACTTTTTTAAATTATTAGCAAATCAGCACATCAGCAAATCAGCAAATCAACTACATCAGCAAATTAACCATCAGCTTCGCCGCTCTGGCCGATGCCCGCTTTCGCCCAGTGCTTTTGCAAATCGGTATCCCTCAGCATGTCGGTGCGTTTATCGCTGAGTAAGGCGTGTAATTCGGACTTGAGATTTTCGGGGGTCAGCTCGTGTTGAATAAGTTCTTTGACCAGCGGCCGGTCGATAATGAGATTCACCAGCGAGATATATTTTACGTTGACCAGGCGGCGGGCGATCCAGTAGGAAAGCGGATTGCCGCTGTAGCACACCACCTGCGGCACGCCGAACAAGGCGGTTTCGAGGGTGGCAGTGCCGGAGGTAACCAGGGCGGCATGACTGTACTGCAGCAGGTCGTACGTGCGGTTTTCGGCAATATATAGCTGTTCCCGGGCTTTTTCGGGTATGTGGGTTCGTTGAATGATTTGTTCGTAATAACTGCGCGGAATAGCCGGCGCCCCGGCTATGACAAACTGGGCATTCGGAAAATCGGGGATCACCTGTAGCATCACCGACAACATTCGCTGGATCTCCTGGCGGCGACTGCCTGGCAGCAGGGCGATGATGGGGTCGTTGTTGAGCCGTAGCTCGCTCAGCAGCGCAGGGTTGTGGGGCCTGTCTGCGATGACGTCGAGCAGCGGGTGTCCTACAAAGTCAACCTCATAGTCGTATTGGCGGTAAAAATCGGTTTCAAAAGGCAGGATCACGAACATGCGTTCCACATTCGCCTTGATCTGGTGCACCCGGCTGCTGTGCCAGGCCCAGAGCTGGGGGGAAATGTAATAAAACACGCGGATACCCTGCGATTTTGCCCATTTGGCCATGCGCAGGTTAAAACCGGGATAGTCGATCAGGATGAGCACATCGGGTTGGAAGGCCAGCACATCCGACTTGCAAAACCGGAAATTGCGCATGATGGTGCGCAGGTTTTTCACTACTTCCAAAAATCCCATAAAGGCGAGGTCGCGGTAGTGTTTTACCACCGTAGCGCCCGCCTCCGACATGAGGTCGCCGCCCCAGGCCCTGATTTCAGCCGCAGGGTCTTCCTTTTGCAAGGCTTTGACGAGATTGCTGCCGTGCAAATCACCCGACGCCTCGCCGGCAATGAGGTAATATTTCATATTTTAAAAGATGGTGGGCCCAAAATAAATGACCCAGGCAATTACGTACGCCGTTGTCGGAAATACGATGCCGCGCATGGAGTCGAGCCAGCGACGTTTGTAATACAAGTTAAAAGGGAAGACGTTGAGGCAGATGGCTATGACCGACAAGGTTCGCTGCCGGAAATTGGGAGAAAATCCTTCGGCATTGAGCCAACCCCATACTTCCATCTGATCGTAAATGGTGAGCAGGAGGGCGTAACCCACGAAGGGGATGACCAAACCCAATATTAATCCTACCCAAATGGCATTTTTGTTCCAGAGCATTGTTTTCTGTTTTCTGTTTTCTGTTCTCTGTTCTCTGTTCTCTGTTCTCTGTTCTCTGTTTTCTGTTCTCTGTTCTCTGTTTTCTATTCTCTGTTCTCTGTTCTCTGTTTTCTGTTCTCTGTTCTCTGTTCTCTGTTAAGTTTAGCTTATAAAGATAAGGAACGGATAACAGAGAACGGAGAACCGACAACGGATAACAGACAACGGAGAACAGACAACGGATAACTAAAGTTTCTCCACCCCCTTCAAACCGGGTATGGCCTTGTAATTCGTCAAATCGTGCATAGAAGGTACTACCGAAATATAGCCGTTTTCCAGGGCCCATACGTCGGTATCATCGTTGGTGTCTTCGTTTTCAAACTTGCCGGTGAGCCAGTAATATTTTTGACCGCGGGGTCGATGGCTTCCCTAAATTCCTCTACCCAGCGGGCGTCGGCCTGGCGGCATACCTTGAGGAGCCTTTGATCTCGTGTTCGGCCAGTTTGGGGATGTTCACATTGAGCAGGCTGCCCTCGTCGAGTCCGTGTTCGAGCACATAAGCCATAAGCTTGCGCAACAAACGCTTACAATCTTCGAAATTGGCGGTATAGGAATAATCGAGTAGCGAAAAACCAATTGAAGGAATTCCTTCCAGCGAAGCTTCCATAGCCGCCGAAAGCGTGCCCGAATAAATGATATTGATGGCGGCGTTCGAGCCATGGTTGATGCCCGATACGCAGAGGTCGACTTTCCTGCCTTTGAGCACTACGTGTTTGGCCAGCTTAACACAGTCGACCGGCGTGCCCGAGCATTCATAGGCTTCAATGCCGGGGAATACCTCTACCGCATACAAGCGGATGGGATCGTGGATCGTAATGGCGTGCCCCATGCCCGATTGCGGAGAATCGGGGGCCACTACGATGACGTCGCCGAGGGTTTGGGCTACGCTTACCAGGGCCTTGATGCCGGGGGCGGCTATGCCGTCGTCGTTGGTGACTAAAATTAGCGGTTTACTCATGTGTGCGCAATTGAGTTGCAAACATACCATACGCCGGCTATTATGACGCTTATTTTACGATGAAAATCGAACAGCATTAGAAGTATGGTGGTTAGCTTCGCAATCCAAATTGAACACACCTATGTCTGTAAAGGGAAAAACAGGGGTTTTGCTCGTCAACCTGGGTACACCGGACGCGCCGCAACGCGGGGCCGTTTATCGGTATTTGCGCCAGTTTTTGCTCGACCCCCGGGTGATAGACTACCCCTGGCTACCCCGCCAATTGTTGGTGCAGGGTATTATCGCGCCTTTCCGTTCGGGTAGCTCGGCCAAGTTGTACCGGCAGTTATGGACGCCGGAGGGTTCTCCGCTGAAGGTGTATGGGAATCGCCTTGCAGAGAAGGCGTGCAATCCCAGTTGGGCAGCGACTATGCCGTCGAATTGGCCATGCGCTACCAGCAGCCGTCGATTTCTTCGGCGATAAACCGGTTGCTGAACCGGCAGGTATCAGAAATCGTGGTAGTGTCTTTGTTTCCGCAATACGCCTCTGCCACTACGGGCTCCGTGTTTGAAGAAGTGATGCGTGTGCTAAAAAAAGAAGAAGTCATCCCGACACTGCGGTTTGTAAGCGATTACTACGATTACGAGCCGATGATTGAAGTGTTTGCGTCGAATGCTACCGCCTTTGACCTGGCCTCTTACGACCACGTCATCTTCAGTTATCACGGACTACCCCAGCGGCAGTTGCGCAAGGCCGACCGCTGTAATCACTGCCTGCAAAGCTCCGATTGCTGCCAGACCATCGGCGCGGCCAACCAATTTTGTTATTCGGCGCAGTGCCACGCTACTACGCAAGCCATCGCCAAAAAGCTGGATTTGCCCAAAGAAAAATTCACTACCACTTTTCAGAGTCGCTTAGGCCCCGAAAAATGGGCGCAACCCTACACCAGTCAGGTTATTGAGTCATTGGCCGCCCGTGGCATCAAACGATTGCTCGTCTTCAGTCCGGCTTTTGTAGCCGACTGCCTCGAAACGCTGATTGAGATAAAAGTAGAATACCTCGAAATGTTTGAGAAATTGGGCGGTGAGCACCTCGACCTCGTACCCAGTTTGAATGATAACCCGCAATGGATAAACGCCGTGGCCGATATGGTGAGGACAAACGCCCAAGCCCGCTAACAAAAGAACCCCGTCGCCCGGGAGGGCACAGGGTTCCTAAAACGCGCTCTCTCTGATGTAAAAGAAGATCTTTTCCGCTTTGCGTAGCGAAATATATACTATGACTGCGGGTGTTTTTTGTTTAATCAAATCTTAATACGCCGAAAATTTAAGTAAAATAATTTAAAAAAAAGAGATAAAGCCAATAAAAATTTGTGAGGCTGATGCAAAATATGGGTAGTTAATATTCAGGAAAAATTCAGAACTTTATGACCGGACAAAGCCTGTAGTAAATACATAGGCTCCGATCCCAAAACCGTCATAATCTCTTGAACATGAAAAATGCTGCACTACTACTCGTCTGCTGCTTACATCTGCCTTTTTGCTTTCCGCCCAATTCAGTTTTACCAACAGAAGCAACTGGCTTTTTTATCCGCAAATAAGAAGCGGCGCCCCTATCGGCATTACGGATATGAACGGCGACGGCTTCGATGATATCGTGCGTATTGATGGCACGCAAAACCTGAAAATCGATTACCAGACTCCGGGCAACAACAACTACACCGGCTATACTTATGGACAATTGGTTGGTAGTCAATGGAGTATATGTATTGCCGATGTAGATAACAACGGCTACAACGACATCTTTACCGGCGGCGGTTACAACGGCCTGAAATTGTTGAAGTCCAATTCTATAGGCACAGCATATTCGCTCACCACTATTTCCATACTTCCTATTTTTCTGCAGGGCTCCAATTTTGCTGATATTAACAACGACGGAGACATCGATATTTTTGCTTGTCACGATGAAGGCGTTAGCCAGGCGTATCGCAACACAGGTACGGGTAGTTTTGTACACGATACCTCACTGATTTATCCCATTTCTACCGTGCCTTCAGATAATTCCGGTAATTACGGCTCAGTTTGGATGGATTACGACAACGACGGGGACCAGGACCTGTACATTTCCAAATGCAGGCAGGGGGTCAACAATCCGTTGGATGGCCGGCGCCTCAATTTATTGTTCCAGAACGACGGCGCAAATAATTTCACCGATGTAGCCGAGCAGGTGGGACTCCGCCCACTGGCGCAATCCTGGGCAGCCGATTTTGCCGATATCGACAACGATGGCGACCTCGATTGCTTTATCATTACCCATGATAGCCCGAATAAGTTATACACCAATAACGGGTTTGGCATTTATACCGAAATCACAGCCCAAAGCGGCATGCTCACGGCTATGAATGCGGCAGGCCCCGGCCTGCAGGTTAAATTCGAAGATTTTGACAACGACGGTTTCGTCGATATGCTTTATACCTCCTTGGGCAACAACCATTGCCTTTTTAGAAATAACGGCAATAATACGTTTACCAATTTTGCCAATGCTTTTCCTACGCCAAACCGCATACATTCGGCCTCTACCGGCGACCTCAACAACGACGGTTTTGTGGATGTGGTGGCATCGTTCGGCTCGGGTTATAATTCGCCAGGCGCATTGGCCGATGTGTTATTTATCAATAACGGGAATAACAACTACTATTTCAAAGTACGCCTCGACGGCATGGTCTCCAATCCCAACGGCATCGGCGCCAGACTCGAATTATACGGAGCTTGGGGCGTACAAGTCAGGGAAGTGCGTAGCGGAGAGAGCTACGGCATTCATACTTCGCTGACCAAACACTTCGGCCTGGGCCAAAATCCGATGATCGATAGCCTTGTCGTGCGCTGGCCTTCGGGCACAGTCGACAAAATAGTTGGGCCTTCGATCAATCAAACGCTGGTGGTGGTAGAAGGCAGCAACTGCCTGACAACCGTCGACTTTAATTCGTCTGTCGATGATCTCACCGTTAACTTCACCGACGCCAGCTCGCTCGGCGCTACACAGTGGCTCTGGACATTCGGCGACGGCGGCTCTTCTACTACTGAAAACCCCGTCCATAGCTATTCCATGGCCGGCGTTTATCAAGTATGCCTCACAGCTACCGGGCTCTGCGGCAGCGGCCAAACCTGCAAATTTGTGAATGTGAGCTGCCAGGCGCCCCTGTCGGTGTTTAACTACCAGGCCGACAATCTGGAGGTTCTCTTTAACGATCTGTCAACTAACCAACCGGCAAACTGGCTCTGGAATTTCGGAGACGGCACCAGTTCAACTGCCCAAAGTCCGGCGCATACCTATAGTCAACCCGGTGTGTATTTTGTTTGCCTTATCGTATCTAATAATTGCGGCAGCGCCCAATATTGCGAAGTGCTGAATGTGGCTTGTGCCGGCGCGCAGGTGGGATACAGTTATACCGCGACCAGCCTGACGGTGCAATTTCAGGACATCTCCACCGGCAATCCAACGCAGTGGAACTGGGATTTTGGAGATGGCAATTTTTCAAATAGTCAGAATCCGCAACACCTCTACGATGACCCCGGTATTTATCAGGTTTGCCTGGAAGCCCTTACCGATTGCGGTACGCTCGAAGTCTGTCAGCAAATTACATTGGCCTGTGCTCCACCTGCCGTGGGAATCAGCTATTCCGCTTTGGATTTGGTGTATAATTTTCAAGGTAGTATCGGTGGAGAGGTGACGACGCTGTTGTGGACTTTTGGCGATGGCGCTTTTTCTTCCCTGTATAATCCTACGCATACCTACGCCAATCCGGGAACCTACGAGGTCTGCCTTTATGTTTCCGGTGAATGTGGTGACGGACAATTGTGCACCGTTGTTACGGCTGTATGTGCGCCGCCGGCTTCCGGATTTATAGCGACTATTTTTGAGCAGCAAGCCACTTTCCAGGATATTTCCTTAGGCAATCCCACTTCCTGGACCTGGACATTCGGCGACGGCGCTGGCTCCAACCTGCAAAACCCTCAGCACACGTATCAAACGAGCGGAAATTACCAGGTCTGCCTCCAAACATCAAGCCAATGTGGGTCTACACAAGTATGCCAAAACATTACCATCAATTGCTCTGCCCCGCAATCGGCCTTTGCTTATCAAACGACAGGCTTGGGAGCTACATTTACCGATAATTCATCGAATGCGCCTACATCGTGGAATTGGACGTTTGGCGATGGCGGCTCTTCCACTAGTCCCAATCCGCTACACGTCTATATTGCGCCAGGCACCTACCAGGTGTGCCTGACGGTAACAAGTTTGTGCGGCAGCACCCAAAGCTGCCAGAATCTGGTGGTGAGCTGTGCGCCGCCGGCTTCGGCTTTTGGTTTTCAAAGCAACAACCTGGCGGTATCCTTCAGCGATCAATCCGTAAACAACCCCGCTTCCTGGACCTGGACATTCGGCGATGGCGCCGTATCGGGTAGTCAAAACCCGCAGCATTCGTATTCCGCGCCGGGAGCCTATCAGGTATGTCTGACTGTGACCAGTTTGTGCGGCAGCACGCAAAGTTGCCAGAACGTAACGGTGAGTTGCGCAGCACCCATATCGGCTTTTGGCTTGCAAAGCAACAACCTCACCGTTATCTTCAACGATCAATCGGCCAACAACCCGACCTCCTGGAGTTGGAATTTCGGCGACGGGACCACTTCGACAAGTGCCAACCCGCAGCACACTTATTCAACGCCAGGTACTTACCAGGTTTGTTTGACGGCGTCCAGTTTGTGCGGCAGTATGCAAAGTTGCCAGAATATAACGCTGGATTGTCCGGCGCCGCAGGCGGATTTTACTTTTACTATAAATGGACTGGAAGTAATTTTTGACGATAATACAGGAAATGCTCCAACCGACTGGAACTGGTCCTTCGGCGACGGATTGGGGGCTGTTCAGCCCAATCCATCGCATACTTATGCCTCGCCAGGTACTTATCTGGTCTGCCTTACGGCTGAAAGCGGATGCGGTCAAAACCAATATTGTGAAATGGTTACCGTCTCCTGCGCTGCTCCCCAGGCGGGCTTTGTGGCTCAAACACAGGAATTGGCAGTGACCTTTGCCGATCTGTCTACCAATGACCCCGAGTTTTGGTCATGGACATTTGGCGACGGGGCTACTTCCACACTGCAGAACCCGTCGTATACGTATGAAGTGCCGGGTGAGTATGAAGTATGCCTCGTGGCAGGTAGCCTTTGTGGTACGGATACTTTTTGCGTCAACATAGAAGTCACTTGTGTACCCTCGCAAGCCAATTTTCAAACCAGTACGACCGAGCTGGCAGTCGCCTTCACCGATCTGTCGTCTAATGAACCCGTTAGCTGGCAGTGGACATTTGGCGATGGCGCCACATCCACGCTCCAATCGCCCTCTCATACTTATGCCTTGCCGGGTGATTACCTCGTCTGCCTTACCGTAGGCGATATTTGCGGCACCACCCAGCGCTGCGAACTCATCACAGTGAGTTGCGCTCCGCCTTCGGCAGATTTTGCCTTTAATGCAAATGGATTGTCGATAAGCTGTAATGCGAATACCGGTGTAAATGACGTGCAGTGGGAATGGACTTTTGGCGACGATAACTCCGGCGCCGGACAATCGGTAAGCCATACTTTTGAAACCCCGGGCGAATACGAGATCTGCCTGACGGTGACCAGCCCTTGTGGCGTCTCCACGCAGTGCGAAACCGTGCTCGTATCGTGCGCGCCGCCCGAAGCGCTATTCTCGGTATCCGGCTTCGGCCTAAACCTCATCTTCTTTGATGCGTCGACAAATAACCCCGATGAGTGGTTTTGGGACTTCGGCGACGGGACTACTTCTTCCGACCAGAATCCTTTCCATACCTATTCTGCCCCGGGTGATTACATCGCCTGTATGACGGCTTCCAGCATTTGTGGGTCAGACACGAACTGCCTCACCATACTTGTAGTGGTAGACGATACCGATCAGCCCGGCAGCGGCATGTCCTGGCGTTTAGCGCCCAATCCGGTTGCCGGACAGCTAACGATCGAAATAACCGCTACCGAATCCATGCCTGCTATTTTGAATGTATTTGACGTATTGGGAAAACGGGTACTTACCAAAGAATGGCGCTTGAACGAAGGCGAAAACCGAACGTATTTTGACCTGGTTGACTGGCAGCCGGGTGTGTATTGGTGGTCGCTGACCACAGAAAAAGGAACGGACATACAATCGTTGATTAAACAATAAACTGCATCCTGCATCATTTTAATATAGAAAAGCAATCGCTATGAGAAAGCAGGTAATGTACGGGCTCCTGGCCGTTTTATTTCCCTTATGCTTACATGCGCAGCCCAGCGAAGGCGGTCTGCCGATGAGTTTGAGACCGGAGTGGAAGGAATTGGCTGCCGCTGCGCCTATTGGACAGTACCGGGCGCCTGCATTGGATATGGAGGCCGTGCGGGCCGACGATGCCGCGAGGGGAGGGGGCAACCGCTTTGCCGCGCCTATAGCCGTAGATATTGATCCTGCTCAATCCGGCCAATGGCTGTCGCTTCCCAACGGTTCGCGGAACAATCCCCAAAGCGGCCGGTTTTTTACCGGACTTATTACCGGATCCACGGCTATTGTGGAATATTACGAACCCGGCAATGTGGGGGATCAGGGTAGTTTTCACATTTTCAGAATAGACCACGCCTACCGCTCAGAAGCGCTGGAAGCGAGTTCGCCAGATACCTCTTCCACGGGTTTTGGCTTTGGCTGTTCACTTCCGTGCCAAATAAATGGAAATTGCTCGCAGGGCAACAATTGGTCCGACCAGAAACGATCCGTTTGCAGAATCGTGTTAATCGTAGAAGAGGGTATGGGCTATTGTACCGGCACTTTAATGAACAACACAGCTAACGACGGCAAACCATACGTGCTCACCGCTTTTCATTGCCAGGACGGCTATACCCCACTATACGATTTGTGGCGGTTTGATTTCAATTATACGGCCGCCGGCTGCTCCAATCCGGCTTCGGAGCCCCCGTATCAATCCGTGTTGGGATCCCAGCTGCGTGCAGGCAGGCAGGCCAACGATTTTTTATTGATTGAAATCACAGACCCCATCCCCAATAGTTACAACGTATATTTTGCCGGTTGGGATCGTTCAACGGCTGCACCTCAGCAGCCTTTTATGTTTCACCATCCCCACGGCGATATCCGTAAAATTTCGGGGGCCAACAACGGCACCATTTTTACCGGCCCTATCAACTGGTCAAACGAAGTCACAACCCCGCATCGCACCATTTCAGGATTTTTATACCTACGGCACCTTTGAACTGGGCTCCTCGGGCGCATCATTGTTCAACAATGCAGGTAGGGTAGTGGCCCAGTTGCACGGCGGCTTCACAGAATGTGTGGCTACTTCAACGGCCTATTACGGGCGGTTGACCCTATCCTGGGATGGGGGAGGCTCAGCAGCCACCCGCCTCAAAGACTGGCTCGACCCCCTTGGCCTTTCACCGACTGTGCTGGATGGAATAAACCAACCCATTGGAGAAACGGGGACCGTTTCGGGGGAAATCCGCACGGATAACAACCTACCGGTAGGAGGCGTGTTGGTGAGGCTTGTCAGACCCTCGGATACACTTGCGGTCACTACTACAATTAACGGGCAGTTTAATTTTACAGGCATTGAATTGGGACAGGACTATTCGCTGCTTGTCAGCAAAAATGTCAATGCCAAAAACGGCGTATCTACCCAGGATATCATCCTTATCCGCAAACATATTCTCAATGTCGATGCTTTAGACACGCCATATAGCATGCTGGCCGCTGATGTTAATAACTCCGGTACGATTACGACTACCGATCTGATCCAGATACAAAAGGTGATATTAAGCGTTGTAAACTCGTTTGATAACGTGCCCTCCTGGCGTTTTTTGCCGGCGAGTTTTGCATTCCCCAATCCCACAAATCCATTCCCCGATACGCCGCCATACGGCCGCTTCGATTTTACGCTGGATAGCGATACGGTCATTGATTTTAAAGCGATGAAATCGGGCGACGTGAATAATAGCGCCGATCCAGGCATGTGATGGGACTATACGACTGTACGACTTTACGACTGTACGACTATACGACTTTCAATAACGATCTTACAGTCGTAAAGTCGTACAGTCTCAAAGTCTCACCGTCCCCTCACCGCCTGCCGGTGGTGTTCCGTATGATAAATAGTAAAAAACACCATTTCCCTGACCGTCAGCTTGCCCAGTAAGGGGTGGGGCAATACGTAGTAATCCAGGGCGGGTTCATCCCACTTATCCAGGCGGCGAAGCAACTTATGCTTTTGGGCAGTAAATCTATTCACAAGGTCGGATTTGCGCGACAAGGGAATGGCTGGGGGCACGAAAGGCCTCGAAGCCACTCCGCCCTGTGCCAGTTAAAAATTCTCTCCCTCCCACACTCTCACTCTCTCACCCTCACTCTCAATTACTCCCTTTCACCAAGCGCAGCGTCTGCAGCGCCTTGCCGTCGGCTACCAATTTTACTACATATACGCCCGGTACGAGCGAAGCTGCCGGTACAGTAGCCGTGCCTTCGGCAACGCCAAGCGGCAGCGTTAACACGGGTTGCCCGAGAACGTCAAACACCTGCAGTGCTGCTTGCGCATAGTCTGCGTCAATGCGGTAATTTACGTCGAATGCCTGGCGGAACGGGTTGGGGAACGCCCTGGCATAAGCTTTTTGCGTCAGCGGATCTTCAACTGCTACCGGCATGCCTTCAACAACAAGGAAAGCATCGATGCCGCCTTCTACGAGGTGGCCGGGTGTTTCGTCAGCCGTGCGCACGGTAAGCGTTACATTATCGGTAGGCGTGATAAAATCGGCTACATGGAATTCGGAGCGGTTGTGCCATACGCTGGCGGGAAGTACAACGGATTCCAATACCTCGGTTTCGGCGCCGTTTGAAATTTCGACTACCAACTCGTCGTTGGGGTTGCCGTCGCCGCCGCCATTGAAAAACCAGAGGTTGTAGGACACGATGGGGTCGTTGTAGGTTGACAGGTCCATAACAGGTGAAGTCAGGGTGACCTCGCCGCCGTCAACGTCAAAGTCGCCGACGCTGCCACTGCCGTTGCCTGTCATATAGCACTGATCGCCGATGTCGCCGTCGATATCCTGGCCAGGGTTTGAGGAAAATCCACCTGTGGAGGTACCTATGGGCTTGTCGATAACCCAGAAGCCCGCGGTAGTGGAAGGCGTGGCGTCGGTGCTCCAGCCCAGGTAAAATACAAAGTCGTCCTGGTAGCCTTTGTCAAGCGCAATGGTAAGCCCCGCGGTTCCGTCTATGCTCACGTTTTCCTCCAATTTGTGCAAATACGACCAGGCGCCTGCCACTAAGGTGTATTCACCGGCGAAAATATTATTCAGCGAAAAAGAACCGTTGGCGTCGCAGGTAGTGAGGTAAGACGAAAATTCGTTGTATAACAGTACCTGGGCATCGGGAACGGCATTGCCGTCCAGGCTGCGCACCACCGAGCCGCTAATATTGACTGCTATAAGCGGGTCGAGTTCTACATCGAGTATCGTCAATACGCCGTTTTCCAGCGTGGCTTCCACCGATTTGGGGGCGTAGCCCTCTTTTTGGAAATTAACGGTAAAGGTGCCGGGAGTAGCTTGGCCGGTCTTGTAGTTGCCGGTCAGGTCGGTACCTGCCACGTTAATTTCACTGGATTCAATGGTAACGCTTACATCAAAAATGGGGGCGTCGGTCTGACTGTCGGTGACCAAACCCTCCAGCCAGCAGGCGCGCACGTAGTTGGGCGTTATCACCCATAGGCCGGTATTGATATCGGAAACAATGATCGTGCCCGAAGGGAAATACGGGTATACGCCCCAGGCGCCGCTAAAGCCGCCGTCGGCCCCGAAGTAGGTGTCGAAATTCCCTACTTCCACCAGGTTGTCGGGTTTGGAAGCATCTACGATGATGCATCCATCAGTATAGTAGGATACGATGAGCCAGTCGTTGAGTACGAGCACGTTGTGCGGAATAACGGTAGTATTCAAAGTAGCCGCAGGGCGGAAACGGTCAAGCTCTATGATATTGTTCAGATCGGAAATATCGTAAGCAGCTACGTAAGCGCTTGGGCGTTCGTCGGTGGTAAAAGCCACGTTGCTGTCGTCTGACAGCCATACGTTGTGCGTAAAGGTGTTAGGCGTGGGCTGCTGTGCCAGTAGTACCACGTTACTTTTGTCGCTGATATCGTAAATGGTCATGGAGCCGTTGTAGAGTTCCCCGGCGTACAGGATATTGTCGCGTCCGTAGGAATCATGGCAATATTCGCTGGGGGCGTTGCCCAGATAGATCGGCGAGATGGGGTCGGTAGCCACGTCTACAAAAATCACGCCCCCGCCGTTGAGGTTGGAGCCGTTGAGATACAATACGCCGAACTCATCGATATTTACGGTGTGTATGCGATTGAGCACACCCAATCCAGGCAAGTCTGGATTCCAATGGTAATAAGGCGCGCTATTGGGAAGATTGGTCAGGTCAATGATGAGTAGACCATCGGTAGTGCCGGGCTGGTCAGTGCCCACGTAGGCATAGTTGCCGAAGGTTCTGATCTCACGCCATATAGAATTTTGGCCGGGGATCAGGAATACCTCTACCGGGTTGGCTGGGTCGGCCAGGCTCACGATTGAAGTACCGTTTTCGACACCCACCAGGGCGTATTCGGTACCGTCGGGCGCCGTCCAGCCCCATATATTGCTCAAAGCCACGTCATAGGGCAGGTGGCTGACCTCTCCGGTGTTAAGCTGGCCAAAAGCTGTCATACAATAAGAAAAACTGATCAGGATCAGCGTCAAAATTTTGTTCATACTACAGGGTGATAATTAAGTGGAAAATAAAACGTCCAAAAATAGACTATTCAGAGGGTAATATCGGTTTTATCGCCGCTCAACTACGGCAATTGTTAAACGGCTGACACAAATCAGTTTCTCGTTTTCGTCTTTGATGTCGATATTCCATACGTGGAGGCGTCGCCCCACTTTGAGTGGCCTCACAGTGCCGTACACGTATCCACCCGTGGCCGAGTTGATGTGGTTGGCATTGATCTCTACGCCGACGGGCGTGAGTGTGGTGGGATCTTCCAGACATAGCAGGGAGGCTATGCTGCCCAGTGTCTCCGCCAGCGCCACCGAAGCCCCGCCGTGCAATAGGCCCATGGGTTGTTTTGTGCGGTGGTCTACCGGCATGCGCCCTTCCAGATAGTCGTCGCCGTACCCGGTATATTCAATGCCCAAATTTTCTGCCAGCGTGCGCTGCGATACCTGCGCCAGCAGTTCAAGATTCACAGGTTGTTTCCAGATCATGTTTTATTTGAATTGTCTGTTGTGAGGCATGGGTTGTCGGTTTCGTAAAGTCGTAAAGTCGTAAAGTCGCAAAGTCCTAAAGTCCCCCTCACTCTCCCCCTCCACAAATCTCACTGCCTTCTCCCAGTCCTCCGCCCGAAACAGCGCCCAGTGCCCATACCGGCGCATCCAGGTGAGCTGGCGTTTGGCATAGCGGCGCGAATTTTGGCGGATGAGATCTACGGCCGCTTCAAGCGTGTTATTGCCGTCGTGGTAATCAAACAACTCCTGGTAGCCTACGGTTTGCAGGGCGTTGTAATGGCGCAGCGGATAAAGCTGCCGGGCTTCCTCCAGGAGCCCTGTTCCATCATACGGGTAACGCGTTCGTTAATTCGCGTATACAAAACATCCCGGGGCCAGTCCAGTTGAATATAAATGGGAATAAAATTCCGGGACACAGACTGTTGCGTTCGAAAAGCGCTATAAGGTCGCCCCGATGCCCTGCAAACGGAGATCGCCCGGATTAAGCGCTGCGGGTTTTGGGTGTCTACAATGGCGTAATACGCAGGGTCGACGGTTTGCAATTCGCGTTGCAGGGCCTCGATGCCTTCGTTTTTGTAAATTTGTTCTACTGTGTCGCGTATTTCAGCAGGTACCTCGGGAAATTCGTCGAGCCCCTCGCAGAGCGCTTTGATGTACAATCCCGAACCGCCGGTGAGGATTACCACCTCGTGTTGTTGGAATAATTCGTCGAGCAAAGCCAGGGCGTCGCGCTCATAGTCGCCCACAGAATAACTGTCAGTGACGCTCAGATGACCGATAAAATAGTGCGGTACGGCGGCGAGTTGCGCGGCATCAGGCCTGGCGGTGCCGATCTGCATCTCGCGGTAAAACTGGCGGCTATCGGCCGAGAGAATGACCGTGCGGTAGTGCAATGCCAGCCTGATGGCAAAGTCGGTTTTGCCGGAAGCGGTTGGCCCGCCCACTACAATCAGATAATGTTTGCCAGACATACGGCGAAATTACAAAAGCTTTGCCACGGCTTTTGTTATTTTTACGGCGATTTACGAAACCACCACGTATGCTCTATCCAATCGTAAGGCCCATTGTAAGGGTTGCGTTGCAAGTTTTTTAAAAAAATATACATATCCAACGCAGATAAACTGCCAAAAGATAAACCCGTCGTGCTGGCTTCGAACCACCCCACGGCGTTCCTGGAGCCTTGCATCCTGGCTTGTTTCCTGGACCGGCCGCTCTATTATCTGGTGCGCGGCGACTTGTTTCTCAAACCACTGAGCAATTTCCTGCTGCGCGACCTGCACATGTTGCCCATGTTTCGCACCAAAGACCGGGGGTATGCTTTTATCAAACACAATTTCGAAACCTTCGACGCCTGCTTCGACGGCCTTCGCGAAAACCAAACGATGATGATTATGGCCGAAGGCCACACCAAGATGGTCAAACGCCTTAACCCGCTCAAAAAAGGCACCGCCCGCCTCGCCTTCGGCGCGCTCGAAAAATATCCCGACCTCGAGGAAGTCTACGTGGTGCCGGTGGGCGTCAATTACACGTATGGCGACCGCTTTCGCTCGGAGGTAATGATCAATTTTGACGATCCCATTCTCATCCAGGATTATTGGCCCGCCTACCAGGCTAATTCCAATGCAGCTACGGCCGACTTTACCGAGGAATTGCGCAAGCGACTGGAAACGCTTATCATTTCGATCCCGGATGAAGCAGACGAGGAACTGACGGAGTCTTTCCTGGTGATGAAACGCTCCACACGGCGCAACGGCCCATTCCCCGTTTTTTCACGCGATGTAAACCCGTTGAAAGAGGAAATGGCCGTAGCCGACCGGGTCGCCGCGCTAACACCCGAAGAAAAAGTGCAGGTAACGGCCGCCGTGCAAGCATACGAAGGCGAATTAAAAAAACACGGCATTCAGGACTTCACGGTAGCGCGCAATAAGCCCAACTCCTGGCTAACCACCTTATTCCTGGCGCTGTTTGCCATCCCCGCTTTGGCGGGATATGCATTTAATTACCCTCCGATGAAACTGGGCAAAGAGGTGGCCCGCCGCCGTGTGCGGTTTATCGAGTTTTATTCTTCTGTGATGTTGGCGGGGGGATTGTCCGCCTGGCTGGTTTATTATATTATCTGGTGGATTATCGCTTTGCTTATCGGTTACCAGCCGCTTTATATTGCTTTGTTGTGTTTGCCTTTCCTGGGGTGGGGGGCGCTGTATTATGTGGAATACTTGCAACGCTGGAAAGATAATAACAGGTGGCAGAATTTGCCCAAAGAGACCATGCTACGTATAACGAATTTTCGGCAGACCGCAGATGAATGGATAAAAGGGGCTAAATAGGATGAAAAAACATAGCCGCTTCTGAAAAAAACTCCTATTTTTCAGCGCCGACTTATTAAGGCAGATTGGAAGAGCCTTCTACAACCATACCATCACACTTTTATGCAGTCCAGACGATTTCGTCCCATCGATATTGTGAGCGCCGGCGAGTTGCTGGTAGATTTCATCAGCTCCCGTTTTGTGCGCGACCTACAGAAAGCGGTCAACTTCAAGCGCTTACAGGGAGGCAGCCCGGCCAATCTGTGTATTAACATGGCCAGACTGGGCAATGCCTCCAAACTGGTAGCCACCGTGGGCAACGACCAAATGGGCGTCTTCCTGCGCGACGCCGTGGCCGCCACCGGCGTAGATACTTCGCTGATCCGCGAAATCGACCTGCCTACCACGCTTATCCTGGTTACCCGCTCCAAAAAAGTGTCCAATTTCCAGGCCTACCGCGCCGCCGACAGCTTTATCTACGACGAGCAGATGACCGACGAACTGCTGTCGCAAACCAGCCTCTTTCACACGACTTGCTTTGCCCTTAGCCGCATACCCGCTCAAGTAGTGATTTTCGAAGCCGCCCAACGCGCCATGAAACTGGGCTGCCAGGTGAGCATCGACGCCAATTATTCGCCCAAAATATGGAGTGACAGAGAAGAAGCCCAGCGTTATGTGACCCGCTATTGCGAACTCGGCGCGCTGGTCAAGGTAAGCGAAGTGGACTGGGAGCGCCTATACGAAGAACCCCTCAAAGATCCCGAACACGCCGCCCGCCACTTTTTGAATATGGGCGCCAGGCAAGTATGCGTGACCCTCGGCAAGGAAGGCTGCCTGGTAGCCGACCACAAAGGCGCTAATTTTTTGCCGTCAAGAGAGGTGGAAGTAAAAGACACGACCGGCGCCGGCGACGCTTTCTGGAGCGGCTATCTCACCGCCTGGCTCGACGGCTATAATCCACTGCAATGCGCCACCGCAGGCC
Organism: Saprospiraceae bacterium; assembly: GCA_016715405.1. Classification (GTDB taxonomy): domain Bacteria; phylum Bacteroidota; class Bacteroidia; order Chitinophagales; family Saprospiraceae; genus JABWBR01. The sequence goes on from JADKAE010000009.1 coordinate 90,259, forward strand.
GCCGCATGGCCGAACTCAAGCTGGCCCACTTCGGCCCGTTCCCGGGCCCCGTAGATAAAAACCTTGTTTTCGAGGAGATAATCTGCCGTTAGGTCAGGGCAGCAGTCGTTCAAGGCAATTAGCTGACTGCTAAGCCCTAAGCCCTGACCGCTGATTAGTCTATCCACAACCGCTGATAGGGAATCAGGGTTTCGTTGACTTCCAGGTTATTCAACTGTCGCAGGCGTTCTACCGTGATGCCGTATTGACGGGCAATGCGGTACATATTATCGCCTTCTTGTACCGTGTGAACACGGCGGCCATTTTCGCGGGTAACCGTATTGGAATACTCCGAAACCTGGTTGACCGGTTCGGAAGAAGGATAATAGTCGTAGCGCGAAGTCGAATTAGCCGAAAACTGATCGTTGTCAAAACCGCTTACCCCTTTTACTTGCTGCGTATTGGTGCGCTGCGTGGCGGGCACTTCGTCGTACGCGCTGGGGATAAAGTCATTATCGTAGCTGGTAGTCGTGCTTTTGTTCGCCGTAGTCTGATACGGGTTGGGTTGGCTCGTAATGGTAGGTACGGGCGTATCCAGGTACTGCACACCTCCACTGTAAGGTTGAATGCCTGCGCTGGTGGCCGTATTGGCGCTTGATCGCGGTGTGGGAAGGCTGCTGCTTACGCTTTTTGAAGTCCAGACATCTGTATTGTCGTAAGATGCCGGCGAATCATTAGGATTTACCGGGGTAGTAAGGCGAAATGGTCTTTGCCGAAGTCGGCTGCGGACAATCGCAATCGCTGGTCTTCAGCTTCTGGCCTATTTTGATATAATCCGTTTTGCCCAGGTTGTTGAACTCGCGGAATTTAGCCTCCGTGTAGCCGTATTTCAAGGCGATAGAGGCCACCGTTTCTCCCGATGCCACCGTATGGTATTTCACAGTATTGATAGTCTGATCGTAAGAGTAGGGCACGGGATAATACGTATTCACTCCGCTGTCCGAGCCTTTGGGGCTAAGCGCGGTAGAAGCAGTAGACGCTGTGGAGGCTGTCGATGCCGTTGATGCTGATACCTGCAGCTGTCCGCCGTTGCGAATTGTATTCGAGTTGCCCAGGTTATTCCACTGGCGAAGTTGCTCCACGCTCACGCCATAGCGTTTGGAGAGACTGTACAGCGTTTCTCCTTTTTGTACCGTGTGGTATTTGGGTTGGACCGGATTAGCCGTGGATGTGGTAGCTGGTTTTTTCTCGTCCAAATAGGTATAGGGCGTCTTGGGTGTGACGTCGTAGTCTTGGGGGACCGCAGTTTGGCTGTAGTCGTATTGGCTCGTCGAACTTTGGCCGGGCAGTTTACCGCAGAGTTCCATGAGGTAGCGCTCCGGCGTACGGCCGCGGATACTCTTGAGGATCAACGCGTTTTGCTGGGCGTCGGCGGCATTGAAGCCGATACGCTCTTCGGTTACGCCGATTTCGGGCACAAACACCAGGTCGGCCACCGTATTGATATTGCCTTTATTGGCTTGCTTGAAAATGTAGGAACCCGTGCAGGGGTTTTCGAGCCGGCCTTCGAAATACACCTGCGCCTTGGGATTGGTGGAGATGTTTTCACCGATCGTGCCGTATTGCGTATTGAACAGAAAGCTGTATTTCGGCGAAATGTAGCTGATCTGCTGGTTGTCGCGCTTGTAATACGCAGCCAGCGAAACCGGCGACACCAGGTATTGCTTGGTCGTGATCTCGTAAATGATGTATACCTCGTCGGCATCGCTGTTGATGCGCGTGGCGGTATTTTGGCTAAACTGGCCGTTGCTGCAGCTGATGTAGGAAAGAGGCAAGGTGCTTTGCAGGTCTTTGCTTTCTTTGCCTACTTCGAGTACGAGTTTTTCTCCCTGGCCTATGTTGACCAGGTAAGATACATAACCCTCTCCGCTCTTATTGTAGGTGTATTCGAGCCGCTCCATACAGGCGGGATCAAAAAACACGTAAATACGGGCAGCCTGGCTTTGCAGGGGGAGCATCAGTATCAGTAAACTGGCGAAAGAGACAGGGATGCGAATTAAGTTCTTCATGGTGAAAATTTTGTGAAAGCGCATCATGTTTTTTAATAAGGTGTGAGTAACAAATGATTATGCATAGAAACAACGCAAATAGCAACACAAAGATTGTGAGCTCTTTACGCTTTTCACATTACTGAACGGTAAAATTTAACAAGATATTCGCCAGAATAAGCAAGGATATTTACGTATAAAGATACAAAACGTTTCAAATTATGACGGAATTTTAACTTTTTTTATAAAAAAAATATTTGCGACTAAATTTTATTTTATTGGTAATGAGCTGTTTATGATAATAAAAAACCTATCTCGTCTTTTGAAAAATTCAACTGCTCGTTGGCATTGACAATGTCGTCGGCCAACTGGGCTTTTTTGGCCTGCAGGGTCATAATTTTTTCTTCTATGCTGTCTTTGGTGATGAATTTCACAGCTATCACGTGTTTGTCCTGCCCGATGCGATGGGCGCGGGCTATGGCTTGCTGCTCGGTAGCGGGGTTCCACCAGGGGTCGAGAATAAAAACGTAGTCGGCAGCGGTGAGGTTGAGTCCGGCCCCGCCGGCTTTGATGGATATCAAAAACGATTGCACCTCGGGCTGCTCTTCAAATCGCCGCACCTGCTCGGCGCGCTTGCGGGTTTCTATGTCGCCGCTGAGCCAGGCGTAGGGCATTTGCTGCGCATCAAAATGCTGCCGGAAGTAGTCGAGGTATTTTACAAAAGAACTAAAAAACAAAGCTTTATGGCCGCTACGGCGTATGATATCCCAGTGCTCCAATACGTCGTTGTATTTACCGCTTTCGTGGGGGTAGTCGTCGAGTACCATGCCGGGGTGGTTCACCAATTGCCGCAGCCGGGTCAGCGATTGCAACACCATGAGTTTGTATTGGGGGTTGTGGGCGTCGAAGGAGTCCAGCAGGGCGTTTCGGGCGGCCGACTTTTCTTTTTCGTAGATTTTCTTCTGCTCGGCGGTCATTTCGCTGTAGAAGAGTTTGGTGGTGAGCGGCGGCAGGTCGCGGGCCACTTCTTCTTTGGTTCTGCGCAGCAGGTAGGGCTGCACCAGGCTGCGAAGGCGCCGGCTGCGCTGCACGTCCCGGTTTTTTTCTATGGGTGTGATGAATTCTTTTCTAAAAAAGGCGTAGTTGCCCAACAAGCCGGGGTTGATAAACTGCATCTGCGCCCATAGATCGGATAGCGAGTTTTCAATAGGCGTGCCGCTGAGCGAGATTTTGTGGCGCGCTTTCAGGTTGTTGACGGCTTTGAATATTTTGCTGTCGGGGTTTTTGATTTGCTGACTTTCGTCTAATACGATGTATTCAAATTCTATTTTTTGCAATAGCGCTTCGTCGCGAAGGGCGGTCTGGTAGGTGGTCAGCAGCACGTCGAAGCGGCGCAGCAGGCGCAGGTCGGTGTAGCGTTTGGCGCCGGTGTGGTTGCAAACGCTGAGAGAAGGCGCAAAACGCCTGATTTCCTGCTCCCAGTTGAATACCAGCGAAGCAGGCATGATAAGCAGGGCGCCCAGCGGTTTCAGGAGATGCTGATCGAGGGGCTGGGTTTGAAAGAGGTCGAGTTGGGCGGGACTTGCTTCTGAAGCAGGCGCCGGGCTGTCGGGCAATTGCGCTTTGGCGTGTAGCAGGATGGCGATGGTTTGCAGGGTTTTCCCCAAGCCCATATCGTCGGCCAGCAGTGCGCCGAGGCCCTGCTGGTAATGTCCCGCCAACCACCGCATGCCCTCCAGCTGATAGGGGCGCAGGTCGGCTTTGAGCAGGGTAGGGGGCGCCAGCAGCGCGGTATCGGGGGCTTCAAGGCCGTCGTGGTGCAGGTCGAGTTCTTCCAGCAGGGTGTACTGGCTTTTTTGAAGCCGCAGGCCGCCGTCGGTTTTTTGGCAAATTCCACGAGACTTTGATAACGGGCCATCCATTCCAGTGGAATCAGAAAATAATCGCCGTTGGGCAGCGGGTAAAAGCGGTTGTGGCTTTTGATGTAAGGCGCCAGTTGGTGAAAAGGGATGCGGAATTCGCCCACCTGGACTTCTCCGTGCAGGTCAAACCAGTCGTTGTCGCCGCCGGCGCTCAGTTGTAGTCCGGCCGGATAGAGATACACGGTTTTATCGTCGACGGCGGGGGCTACCACCGAAAATCCTTCCCCTTCGAGTTTTTCGCGGTGGTCGGCCAGCCAGCCCAGCAGAAAATAGGGATCATCGACAGGTTGGCTTTCAGGCTGAAAAGAGCTGCCCTCGGCGTGCACGAGTCCCAACTCCGGCAGCTTTTGGATGCATCGTTTTTCTGCATCGAAATCGCGGCTGACCTTCACGATATGAATGTCGTCGCCGTTGATCTCCAGGGTGGTGCGGCGGTCTTTTTTATCGCTCCAGTTGAAGGCGGCGTTGGCGTATACCATTTGTACGCTGAGCACCCATTGTCCGCCAAATAGGTTGCGCACGGGCTCTAACCGGCAGGTTTTTAGTTGGTCGTCGTGGGTGACGCCGAATCCTTCTGCCTGGATCTCCGTCTTCGAGGCTACTTTGAGGATAAACTTGCGGAAATATGCCGCTGCCGAAGCGCCAGGTATAGCCACTTCGTCTTTCTGGCGAAAAGGCTTTACCATATTGCCGTTGATGTGTTCGAGGCGAAACAGGGCGTAATCGGCCAGCAGCCATCCCGGTTCGTTGGTGAGGGGGGCTAGTTCGTTGAATTGCCGGAAGCGGATCTTGCGCTCGCCCAAAGTAGCGCTGAGCCGGTAGTTGACGCCTTCGGGAGTTTTCTGGAATGCCAGCACAGGTTGCAGGGGCTGTGTGGCAAATTTTACGATAAAGTCTTTTACCAATACTTTTCTCGCTACTTTCCAGCTCAATGGCAATTTTCGGCGGTAAACGACCGCCAGCCATTGATCGAGTAACCGGTGTATGTAATTTACAATCAGGGGTTTAATGTCTTCTTCTTGCAATAGATCGGCAAGCGATAGTTTTTTCTTTCGGGTGGCATTGTAGCGATGTTCGAGCGCTGCGGGCTGTAATTGTTCAATCCATTCCAGCAGCTTTTGCTGGTCGGCATCGGGCTGTAGGCCCAGGGGTGACAAGGTAGCTGTGGTGGCTTTCTGTACCAGGTGGGTCAACGTGCCGTCGGCATCTTTTTTTACGATATACGCTTCCGGCAGGTAAATGCCATCGGCCCATTCGTACAGGTTGAAAACGATTTCCAGGGCTTGGTCGGTGGGTGATTGGTTGTTTGTCATTGGCAAATGAAATTCCGGAGCGCAAAATGAACAAATTTTTTCCTTTTGAAAAAAAAATTCAAAAAGGCCCCCTTTACATCCTAACTTTGCCTGAAACAATAGCCTAGCCATGTTTTCCAACGTAGAACCCGCTTTGCAACAGGAGTTGCAGGAAATTCGCGATGCCGGCTTGTTCAAGCAGGAGCGCATCATCGTGTCGCCGCAAGGCCCCGAAATTACAATAAATACCGGCCAGGAGGTGCTGAACTTCTGCGCCAATAACTACCTGGGATTGTCGTCGCACCCTGAGGTGATCAAAGCCGCCCATGAGGCCATCGATACGCACGGCTTCGGCTTGTCGTCGGTGCGGTTTATCTGTGGCACCCAGGATATCCACAAAGAGCTGGAAGGCAAAATCGCTGAATTTTTGGGACAGGAAGACGCCATCCTCTATGCCGCAGCATTCGACGCCAATGGTGGTTTGTTTGAGCCCCTGCTCGGCGAAGAAGACGCCATTATCTCCGACGAACTCAACCATGCCTCGATTATCGACGGCATCCGTTTGTGCAAGGCCCAGCGTTTTCGCTACAAGCACAACGATATGGCCGATCTCGAAGAGAAGCTCAAAGAAGCCGCCGGCGCCCGCCGACGGCTGATCTCCACCGACGGGGCTTTCTCCATGGACGGCACGATCGCCCAGCTCGACAAGATTTGCGACCTCGCCGAGCGTTACAATGCGATGGTGATGATCGACGAATGCCACGCTACCGGCTTCCTGGGCAAGACAGGCCGCGGCACCCACGAATACCGCGGAGTGATGGATCGCATCGATATTATCACCGGCACCCTGGGCAAAGCGCTGGGCGGCGCTTCCGGCGGTTTTACCGCTGCCCGTAAAGAGATCGTGGATATGCTTCGCCAGCGCTCGCGGCCCTACCTGTTTTCTAATACGGTGGCCCCCGCTATCGTCGGCGCCTCTATCCGGGTGTTAGAGCTTTTGAGCGGTTCAACCCAACTGCGCGATAAGCTGGAGGCCAATACGCGTTATTTCCGCAAGGCGATGACCGAAGCAGGCTTTGATATCCTGCCCGGCGAGCATCCTATAGTACCCATCATGCTTTACGACGCCCCGCTGGCCCAAAATTTCGCCCGGCAATTGCTGGATGAAGGTATTTATGTAATTGGATTTTTCTTCCCGGTGGTGCCCAAAGGCAAAGCCCGCATCCGCGTACAGCTCTCCGCCGCCCACGAACCCGAACACCTCGACAAGGCGGTAGCCGCGTTTGTGAAGGCGGGGAAGGAGTTGGGAGTGACAAAGTAAGGATGTTGGATGTTTGATGTTGAATGTTTAATTATTTTTATATTTAAATTATTGTTAATCAAACATCAAGCATCCAACATCAAACATCAATTCTTCACCACCCTTTTCGTTTTCTGCCGTCCTTGCAATTGCAGGCGGAAGAAATAGGTGCCGGGGGGCAAACCGTGTAAATCCACTTGTATCTTGTGCTCGCCGGCGCTTAAACGCTGGTTGGTTACAACCCGTAGCTCGTTGCCAATGGAGTCAAACAGGCTGAGTTTGGCCCATTCATCGGCTGTAGTGAAGCTGATAGTCGTCCAGTTGCTGCAGGGATTGGGATAGGCGCCCATTAGGATTGCCTCCTCCGATTTGGGTTCCGGCCGGGTAGAAGTAGCTGTACAGTTGAGCAACAGCGGCAGGTATTGGAAGTCATTATAAAGCAGCGAGCGCACATCGTCTTCATTCACCTCAAACCAGTCCATCAACAGCGAACCATACACATCGCGGAAGTCGTGTTGCATGGGCAGGCCCTCGTCGCCACTTACATCGGTAGAGATTTCGGGATTATCGCCGAGAATTGCCGGGTTCACACAGGAGCCGAACAGCAGGAGGGGCGCTGCGGTGCCGTGGTCAGTACCAAAGCTATCATTAGAGCGGATGCGGCGGCCAAATTCGGAGAAGGTCATACACACCACGCGCTGTTCAAGTCCCAGCATTTGCAGGTCGGTTTGGAAAGCAGCCACGGCATCCGATAATGTCTGGAGCAATTCCGCGTGTTCGCCGGTGGTTACATCACCTTGTGCCACCTGGTTGGCGTGGGTGTCAAAACCGCCCAGACTGACTACGTATACCCTTGTTTGAAGGCCGCCTGCCATTAGCAGCGCCACATTTTTGAGTTGCGCCGCCAAGCGGTTGTCTTCGGGATAGGCCGCCATATTGCTGCCATTTTGTGCGGCATCGGTAATCACATCGCCGTAGGCATTCGCCTGGCTGATTGACAAACGCAGGAAAGCCAATTCTTCGCCGTAGGGCGTATCGGGCAGGTCGCTGGGACTACCCTCCGTGAGCGGCGCCAGCGAGAAGGGGTCGTTGAGCGTCAGGCTGAAATTGGAAGCCGTACCCTGGCAAGTTTCCGATACGATACTGCCCATCGTAATCGCAAACGGATCGGGATATTCACTATTGGGGTACCCGTCGGGGTAAGCGGGGTAGAGCCCTTCGAAATAGCGACCGAGCCAGCCGGTGGTCCAGACCTCCTCGGCAGGCGAACCACTGGTCCAGATATCCGAAGAGCGGAAGTGGGAGCGGTTTTGGTTGGGATATCCCACACTTTGCACGATACCCATTTTGCCTTCGTCGTAGAGGCTGCGAATACCGGTCATCACCGGGTGCAGGCCAACTGTATCTTCTATTGACAGGATGCTGCTTTCGGGTAAAAGAATATTACCGCGTACATTAGCCAGGTTGTCGTATTGGTCCATCGGCACCACCATATTGAGGCCGTCGTTGCCTCCGTTGAGTTGGATGAGTACCAGTACGCGATCGGATTCGGGATTAACGATGCGGGACAAGAATGAACGGGGCATAGCCGATACCCGCATACCGTTGAGCAGAAGTGGCACGCTAACTGCTGTACCTGCTGCTTTTATGAATTGTCTTCTTTTCATGGTTTACTTTTTTTTTAAATCACAAAAATTAGCTCAGATAAAATTCGGGCATGCTGAGCATGACCTGCAGCAGGTTTCTGAGTTTTACCGCCACGGCATCCGCGAGGTTCTGATCCGAAGGATTGGCTTCATAAGCCGCGTATTCTACGGTCCACTCGTAATCGGGCAAGCCGGGCAAGAGTACTTCTTTGAGTGCGATCTTCTGGCTATCGGTAATAGGTTGCGGGAATAAAAGCTTGGCGAATCCATCGATTACCGCGTTGGGATCAAACGGATCGGGCAGCAGGGTAATAGCGTGCAGCGGATCGATACGGGCGCGTAGTTGTCCCTGGCCGACACCATCGCCGGCAAGTAAATTGGTATATCCCATGCGAGATTGCAAGGTAGTGGCGTTGATCCATACCCGGTAAAACTGGGGCTGCTGGTAATACGCTTTCCAACCGGCTACACTGGGTGGATTGTAGTACTCCATCTCCATGGGTATAATAGCCTGGAAAATGCGGAAATGCAGCGTATATCGCTGTGCAAGCGCTGGGGGGAAAGCCACTTCCAGTTGTTTAAGCGCGGAAATACTGAAATCAATAGGGTTTTTGATCATGGGGCCCACATTGAGAATATCGTAGAAATGGGCGCTGCCGAGCAGGGCTTCCAAGATCGGTTTGATTTCGTAGTCATTTTCGATCAGCAACTGGGCCATGGGCTGAATGACGTTGGCTTCGGCGTTGTCGTCGATAATATAATATACAAACCAGCGGTACAACTTGCGGCTGATAAAACGGGCCACTTCGTCTTGCTGGAAAATGAGGTCTACCAGGTGGGCGTATTCCTGGTTGCCCATATTGCTGATCTGGACGTTATTAAAGCGGGGGGACAACTGTTTGACGCCGTTGTCGTGCTGGCCGGCCAAAAATACGCTGGTCACATCCTGGTCGGGATTGGTGGTGTTAAAGCCGCGGTCGCGCCAGCCGGTAAGTACCCGTGCCATTTGGACGACGTCCTGTTCGGTATAATTCGTATAGTCGCCTGGGCCTGCCAGGGGGCCTTTGCCTATCGTAAAAAGCTCCAGTAATTCGCGGGCGTAATTTTCATTAGGAGCGGAGGCCGTATTTTGGCCGCCATTTAGAAAGCGCAGCATCGACGGGTCGATCGTCACTTGTTTGATCAGTTCGCGGAAATTGCCCCAGGCGAACGAACGCAGCAGAATACTATGTCTATAAATATATTTGGGATCTTGTATGTCACTGACAGCGAAATGATTATGCCAGAAGAGCGTCATTTTTTCGCGCAAACTAACCCCCTCCGTTCTCAGCAATTCCATCGTCCAGGCTCTCAGGCTTTGGGCGCGGTAGGGGTGAGATTCACTGTGGTAGAGTAGGGGGCATCAATCCAGGTTTCGCCGATGGGCACGTTGGGGTCGGTGGCATTATTGGGATTGACCGGTGGCGCGGGGACCGGGGTGTCGGCAAACAACAGGGCAAGGGTAGGGTATAATCCCTGGCTTATTGCCTGCTCTATTTGTGTGCGGCTGGGGCCGAACATGCTACGCCGCAATAAGTGGGCGGCTTCGTCATACCCCCAGGGGCCGGCATAAGGCTCTAATCCGGAAGTTAATCCAAGAGAAGGCGTTGTAGTAGTATTGGCCCTGGAGCGTTTGGCGCCAAAAAGCGCGGCTAGCGTAGCTCTTCTGTCCATATGAAGTGATTTTAGGAGAAAAAAATAAATAATGCGCAACCTTTGGACTAAGACTTCCGTATAAGGTTTAACGTATTGTTAAAATTAATTTTTCAACAAGATAAGGAATGTGGTGTAAATAAGTTACCTGAATTCGGCGAGGCTATTTTATCAGGCGGGCGAGAGGGCTCAAGTGACCGACGAAGGGAAAGAGTCCGCCCAAACTGGTAAGTTATTTACGACACGTTCCTAAGTACTAATTCGGCTTTAATGATGCAAAAGCCGGAGGACATGATTTGGGTAGCGAATATATACCGCAATTAAAGCGGCGGTCAATATTTCGAAATCAATTTTGTGGTTACGTAAAAAATGTGTTTATTTGCATCATTGTAGGTGAAATTAGACCTACTATAAGAGAACTTTTTCAGCCCCACCGTTCTCCGCAAGAGGACACTTGTGTTCTCTTCATTTTACCCTTCATTCGTATCAGGAAATCCTCCGGCAAAGCGGGAGGCAAGTCACACTATTCCGGAGTATTTAGCAATGACGCCAGCGTGAGAGGCGTCGATTTTTTTATTGTAAACAAATTATACATCCATCATGTGTAAAACTCTACACTTGACAGTTGCCGCCTTTTATCGGGCTGGACGGCTATTGTCTTTTATCATCCCTATGCTGCTTACTGTGCAAAGTTATGCCATGCTGAGTGTGTCTTTCAATGTGACGCAACCAGTATGCTACGGCCTTCCAAACGGCAGCGTTACCGCTACGGCCAGCGGAGGTGTTGCGCCGTATGTCTATGTTTGGAACACCGGCGTGGTGGGACCCACCCTGTCGGGTATTACTGCCGGCACGTATAGCGTGACGGTGACCGACGCTACCAGCACTTCTATTGTGCAAAGCGTGATTGTCAACCAGCCCCCCTTGGTTGTTATCGATTTTGTGGTTAACCAATGTACCTTTCCCTTTACGCTAACCGCAGTGGGCGGCGGCGGGGTACCGCCTTACGGCTATTATTGGAATACGGGGCAAACTACCGCCACCCTCACCAATATTCCCAACGGAACATATTGTGTGACCGTTACCGATAGCCATAGTTGTGGCGCGGTTGAGTGCATTACGTTAACTTACACCCCTCTTAACCTGACCGTGTCTGCTACCGGCATTACCTGTCCGGGAGTCAACAACGGTACGGTATCGGCTTCGGGATCAGGAGGTACGCCGCCTTATTCTTTCCTATGGAGTAATGGCGCTACTACGCCTACCCAAACCAATCTGGCGCCGGGTACGTATTCAGTAACGCTTACCGATTCGCAGGGTTGTACCCGAACGGCTTCGGCTACTGTGGCCAACAAACCGCCGATCATTATTAACGTCGCTACTACTCAGCCGACTTGTACGGGGTATAGCAACGGCAGTCTTAGCGCTTCGGTGACGGGCGGCACACCTCCGTATACTTACTTATGGAGTACGGGCCAAACTACCGCAACGATCTCCAACCTGTCGGCCGGCACATATACGCTGGTTGTAACAGATGCGAATGGCTGTACTAAGTCTACTGCTGTCAGCCTTCAGCCTTATTCCAACCTCACCGTTGGCGCCCTGGGCACGCCCGAATCCTGCCCCGGGTTTAATAACGGCTTTTTGACGGCTACAGGCAGTAATGGCATTCAGCCTTATACCTATTTATGGAGTAATGGCAGTACGCTGCAAAATCAAATGAACGTGTCACCCGGCACGTATACGGTGACAATTACCGATGCCGTAGGATGTAGCGGTACCGCTACTGCAATTGTGGCGCCGGCGCCACCCTTCTCGATCAGTGTTACGGGTTCTAATATTACAACCTGCGGCGCGGCCAACGGTGTAGCCAATGCCAATATCATTACAGGTACCGGTCCGTTTACCTACGCCTGGAGCAATGGTGGCACTACGGCTTCTATTACCGGCCTGGTTGCCGGCACGTATAGCGTAACGGTAACCAACGGCGTAGGCTGTCTGGCTACGGGCTCCATTACACTTACGGCGCCACCACCGGTTTTTGTCACAATCAATGCTACGCCATTGGTATGCGTAGGCGCTGCTACAGGCACTGCTACCGCAATTGTGTCGGGCGGTACGGCGCCGTTTTCTTTCCTGTGGAATACAGGTGCAACCACACAAACGATTTCCAACCTGTCGCCGGGCGTGTATTCCGTGACGGTCACAGATGCAGTAGGATGCCAGGATGACGCTACCACCGTTATTGCGGCAGCGCCTGCTGTTATTGTCAATATCGCAGGTAATAGCATTGTGTGCGGCCCCGGAAATACCGGCTCGGCCTCGGCACTCGTCAATGGCGGCACACCGCCGTTTACTTACTTGTGGAGCACCGGCGCTACTACTGTCGGCGTGACGGGCCTTCTAGAAGGTACCTATTCGGTGACTGTAACCGACGCTAATGGTTGCTCCGGACAGGATAATATCTCTATTGATATAATCGACAACCTGGCGGTAAATATTATTAAGCAAAATGTGCTTTGTTTTGGCGGCGCTACAGGATCAGCAGTGGCTTCCGGCAACGGAGGCACAGCTCCATATTCTTTCGTTTGGAGTACGGGTTCTACCAATGCGGCCATCAATAACCTGACCGCCGGCAGCTATTCGGTGACAATCACCGATGCCAACGGTTGTACGGCTACCAATACTACCACGGTTACCCAACCTCCTGTATTAAATGTGACCCTGAACGCCACCCCGCTGGTTTGTACAGGAGCAAATAACGGCTCGGCCTCCGCTACCGCCACCGGTGGCACACAACCATACACTTATGCCTGGAGTAACGGCGGAAGCAGTAGTACACTCAATAACCTGGGCGCAGGTACCTTCACGGTGACTGTAACAGACGCCAATGGTTGCCAGAAGACGGCATCGGCGACTATCAACCAGGCCCCCCCTGTGGATATCTCGATTGAGTCCGACCAGGTGTTTTGCGGCCCCGAAGACAGCGGAGACGCCACAGTGATAGTCAATAGCGGCACACCTCCTTTCTCCTACACCTGGAGTAATGGCAGCACTGCCGAATCTATCGAAAATATCGGCGATGGCGCCTACAGTGTGACGGTCATTGACGCCAACGGTTGTAGCGATGTGGCCGAGATTGACATTAATGTGATCAGTGACTTCTCGCTGAGCATCATTCCCCGCAATTTGCTGTGCAACGGCGATAATTCAGGGGGCATCCTGATCATTCCTAATGGTGGAACACCGCCTTATTCCTTTACCTGGAGCACGGGCTTCACCGGCAACGAATTGTCAGATATCGCTGCAGGTACTTACAGCGTGACCGTCACGGAAACCAATGGATGTACGCTGACGGAAACAATTACGATCTCCCAACCGCCGGTTTTGATGGCTACACCAAATGCCGTTAATGTGGATTGCTTTGGCGGTAATGACGGCATGGCCACGGTTACGGGTTTCGGCGGTACGCCTCCTTATTCCTACCTGTGGAGCAACGGCCAGACTACGGCCACTGCTACAAACCTCACAACAGGGGCTTATTCGGTAACGCTGACAGACGCTAATTTCTGTACAGCTACAGCCAACGTAAATATCACGCAACCACCTGCGCTTAATATTAATGTAACGACCGGCACCATTGATTGCTTTGGCGCCAGTACAGGATCGGCCACTGCCATCGCTTCAGGCGGTACGGGGCCCTATAGCTACTTGTGGAGCAATGGGGCAACAACGTCAACGGTGAGCGGTTTGCCCGCAGGCACCTACGGGGTTACGGTAACCGATGCGCTGGGATGTTCAAATAGCACACAAACAGTGTCTGTCTCCCAACTCCCTCAACTACAAATTTCCTTTAACGTAACGGATATTATTTGCGTAAATACGCCGATTGGCGCCATTAGCGCTACAGTTACCGGTGGTACCGGGCCATACAGCTTCCTATGGAGCACGGGCGCTACTACCAACAGCATCAGCAATCTGGCGGCAGGTACCTACGGATTAACGGTTACAGATATAAACGGTTGTACAACCACCGGTTCTGAAACGGTTATTCAGTCGCCCAGCCTCATGGTCACGGTTGTCGATATCGATATCACCTGTTTTGGACTGACCAACGGCTCGGCAACGGCTAACGTGGTAGGCGGCACGCCTCCATTTTCTTTCACCTGGAGTAACGGTGGCAACGCCGCAACCATCAACAACCTGGCGCCCGGCACGTATTCCGTGACGGTTAACGACTCCGCGGGTTGTTCGGGTACGGCCTCCGGGACAATCACTCAGCCTACCCAGCTTACGCTGACCACTACGGATACCGACATAGCTTGTTTTGGCGGAGCTAACGGTACTGCTTCCTGCATCGCTAACGGCGGCACGCCTCCATATTCTTTTGTCTGGAGCAACGGCGCTTTGAACCCCAGCATAAGCGGCCTGGCAGCAGGTTCTTATACGGTAACTGCTACCGACGCCAAAGGCTGTACTCAAACCGCTACCGTGACAATCACGCAGCCGCCTGCACTGCAAGTGACTACCACTCCGCTGACCAGCACCTGCCAGGGCGGTACCAGCGGTTCAGCATCCGTTAGCGCCAATGGCGGCACGCCGCCGTATTCCTTCAACTGGAGCAATGGCCAGACATCGTCTACAGCTACAGGCTTGGGAGGAGGTTCGCATTCTGTGACAGTGACCGACTCAAACGGTTGTTCTTCAACCTCTACGGTCAACGTCTCGACTTTTGCGCAGCCCACATGTACGGTTACGATTACCCAGCCGATTACCGATTATGTAAACGGCAATGGCCAGGCGACCTGCACGGCCAGCGGCGGCACACCTCCGTATTCATTTGCATGGAGCAATGGCCAGAATACACCTTTAGCAATCAACCTCAATTCTGGAACGTATACGGTAACGGTTACCGATGCCAACGGCTGTACTACTACCTGTTCGGTTACCTTCGGCTTGCCGGCGCTCATCGGCGACTTTGTGTGGCTCGATATCGACCGCGACGGCATCCAGGATCCGGGCGAAGTGGGTATTCCCAATGTAACGGTATATGTATCAGGCACAGCTGAAAATACGCCTTATGCCGATACTACGGTCACCAACGCCAACGGTCTTTACTACTTCGAGGTACCTCCAGGCACCTATAAAGTAACCTTCACCGTGCCCAGCGCCACCTTTACGCCGTCGCCTCGGGATGCCGGCAGCAACGACGCAGTGGATAGCGACGGGGATTTGATTATGTTGATGACCGATCTGTTTACAATCTCCGCCGGAGAAACAGACCTTACTTTTGACCAGGGCTTTTATCCTCCCTGCCAAAACGTGACCGACCCCGGCATTATCGGATATGATCAGGTACTCTGCGGGCCGGGCAATATTCCCAATCCGATTATCAGCGTAGAAGATCCCTCTGGGGGCTATGGCGAACTGCAATACCTCTGGATGATGAGTACCCAGCCTGGGCCATTTAATGCCCAAACCTGGCAGCCGATACCCAACTCTAATACGCCGTATCTCATTTTAGGGCCTGTTTATCAAACCACTTATTATACGCGTTGCGTGCGCCGCGACAGCTGCTCTACATATATTGAACCGAGCCCCGTGGCCATCATAGTGGATGACGTGGCGGTTGCCAATATTACAGGTAATTCATTTGCCTGCACCAACCTGTCGACTAACTTCTCCGTCAGCGGCAATACCGCCAACCCACAGGTGCAATGGACGCTGGCCCCCGGTATCGTAGCCGAGACGCCACTCAACCAGGCTAATATAACGGTGCATTTTACCTCATTCGGTACCTTCACGCTCTTTGCGTCGGTTACGGAAAATGGATGTACAGCTACTAATTTCAAAAAAGTAACTGTTTCCAACTGCTTCAGCGCGCTAAGTATCGACGTCAATGTGATGAACCAGCAGATGCGCTCGGTAAGCGTGCATTGGGCCGTACCAGAAATGACTGATATGGTGCATTATATCGTAGAGCGTTCGTCAGACGGCGTGATATTCAGTCCTGTTGCCGATGTAACCGACCCGGTTTCTACTTCCGGCATGATGAACCACTTTGAATATATCGATGTGGCGCCAAAACTCGGAAGAACGTACTATCGCGTCCAGGCAGTGCGCAGCAGTGGAGAGCCTATTTATTCCGATATCAAGTCGGCAGTAATTTATGGCAACTCGGAGCTGGCCTTGTACTATCCGAATCCCGTAGACAACGAACTCACCATTGAGTTGTTTGAAACTTTCAATGAGGAGGTACACGTTGAACTCACTAACGCACAGGGGGCTATGTTGTATAAAACTAAAGCGCCCGCGAATGCCGAACGAGTGGTGATTAATTTCGCCGAATATCCTTCCGGTGCGTATTTTGTGCGATTGAAGTACGGCAAAACGGACGTGAAGACGCTCAAGATATTGAAGAGGTGACAAGTTAATGTGCTGATGGGTTAATGTGCTGATGTGCTGATAATTTTTAAATATTAGCAAATCAGCACATCAGCACATCAATCAGCACATCAGCACATCAGCACATCAGCAAATCAGCACATTAGCAAATTAAATTATTGTGGATTGGGATCGAAGAGGCTGCCTCCAAGTGGATGTGCAGCCTCTTCTCTTTTTAGGTAATCAAATTCTAATGTTAAATTAATGTAAATTCTGAGTTAATTAATTGTTGACATTGTCCTTTCGTTTTGGTAACTTTGTATACCAGGCACTAAGCTTAGGAATATAAAGCATACTGGTATAATGAAATGGGCGACCTTACTTCTTTCTTGTTTAATCACCACCACCTGGGGACAACAACCCCAGCCTGTATTGTGGTTGGGGTTAGACAGGGAGGTAGCTCTGGCGTCCAAAACAGGATTAGACGAAGAGGCAAAAGCCCTTGAAATTCCTTTTCAACTCGACGGCGGCCTGATACTCATAGATGGGGCCATAAAAGGAGAACAGGGTAGCTTTATCTTCGATACAGGGTCTCCCGTCTTTCTGGTCAATGATCCCTCCCGAACCGGCGTTGACGAAGTATTTTCGATCGGTCTCCATCAGTTGAAAGCGATGCACAAAGTGACCGTCACTGATTTGTCGTGGGCAGGTCTTGACTTTCATTCGCAGGAAGCCTATGCTACCGACCTGCAGCACCTGGAAGATCTTACCCACAAGAATATTTTGGGTATAATTGGTTTTGAAGGCCTTCAGGAATACGAAATTCAATTTGATTTAAAGCAAAAAATAATGCGTTTCAGGCCTGGTGGCCGTGCATACACCGACCACGCCCGAATGGTTAAAGTGCCGTTCGAAATGGCGGGCCATTTGCCGGTGATCACCATGACCTTGGGTGGAAAAAAAATCAGGTTTGGTCTCGATACAGGCGCTTCGGTGAATGTTATAGACGAAAAAACAGCCCGAACAAACAAGGCATGGCTGAGTGATTTGTCTCAAGAAGCACTAATCAACGATATCAACAAAAATACTTCCCGGGTAAAACGCGTAAGTACTTCGCATTTGCAATTGCTAGACGCCCTGGACGGCGAAATGGCCTTTTGTGTGTTAGACCTGGCCCACATTCGCGAAACAGCCAATATGCCCATCGACGGCTTATTGGGCCTGCCTTTTTTTAGAAATTATTCGATAACCATCGATTTTCAAGGACAGGCGCTCTATTTTTTTAGGAATTGATGAGAATTCAATAGGATTTTTACCAATCTAAACCCTAACGCTAAACTGCGGATGCACTAAACCTTCCTAAACCATACCAGAAATGTAACTCAAATTTTAATCCAATGTTAATTGATCGTTTACAAACGGTCTCAAACTTAATGCAAAGTTAAACCGCTTTCTTCCTGCCCCTGAGCGGTTCGCGTTAATTTTGCGGTGAATTTTTATTGACAAATTCAATTATCTGAGCAAGTGTCAATTTCATTCACTCAAATTAACTCCATGTATTCACAGCGACTTTGTTTTGCAACTTTTTTTAGCCTTATTTCACTCTTTTCTACACAAATTTTTGCCCAGAAAGGCGCGCTCAGCGGCATTATGACCGATGAAGTTACCGCCGAGCCGTTAATAGGCGCTTCTATTTCCTACATGCAGGATGGAATTCCCGTCGGCACAGTTTCCGACTGGGACGGCTCCTACCTACTTGAAAACATACCGACTGGCGCCGTTCAATTAATTATCAGATACACGGGTTATCAACCCGATACCCTGAATTTGACGTTCACTGCCGGCGAACAAAAAAAGGCCGACATCAAACTCGCCACCGCAGTAGAAACGCTTGCAGGCGTTTTGGTGGTTGGCAAAGTAGACCGCAGTGCCGCAGCCGCGCTGCAATTGCTGCAGCAACGCAGCCCTGCAATGCTTACGGGTATTGCCAGCCGCGACATCGAGCGCAGCCCCGACCGCACTACGGGCGATGTGCTCAAACGCGTAAGCGGTACCACCGTTCAGGATAATAAGTTTGTCATCGTGCGGGGCTTGCCGACCGTTACAATACCGCCCTGCTCAACGGGCTGTACCTTCCATCGACCGAGCCCGACCGCAAGGCTTTTGCTTTCGACCTCTTTCCCTCTGCGATGGTCTCCAATTTGCTGATATTCAAAACCGCTACGCCCGACCTGCCCGGCGAATTCGCCGGCGGCGTGGTGCAGGTGAATACCAAAGAAGTACCCGACGAACCTTTCTTCAAAATTGCCTTGGGCACGAGCTACAACTCGCAATCCACTTTTGAGCCCTACCAATTTTATGGAGGCAGCAAAACGGATATGCTGGGTTATGACAACGGCAGCCGCGACCTGCCCACCGGCGTTACAAAGGAGGGTTTGACCAATATCGATACCCGTTACGACGTATCCCGGCTCGTGAAAAACGACTGGCAGGTCAACTCCTACGAATCCATGCGCCCGGGCTTGAACATGCAGTTGTCCGGCGCGACTACGGTAGGCCGCAACTTCGGCGTGATGGGCGCTTTTACCTACAATAATACGCCGCGTATCGTCAACCACGTACGCGCCGATTACAACGTAGGCCCCAACCTCCCGGAAAACCAATTGTACAAAAACCAGGACACCCAATACAGGAAAGACGTGTCGATGGGCGGTATGCTCAATTTGACCTACAAAGTCTCAGACAATTTCAAGATTGGTTTGAACAACCTGGTGAGCTTCGACGGGCAGGACCAGTTCGTATTCCGCTTTGGTGAAGAATACGAGCAACAGCGTTTTACCAACGCCTATTCCTTCTGGTACGAAAGCACGCGCCTCGTAATCAACCAATTGATCACCGAGTCGGACCTCAACGGCAACGGCCTGAAACTGAGGGCCGCCGTTTCTTATAATAATATCTACCGGAATACCCCCTCGCTGCGTCGTATGACCTATACGCGTACTTTCGACGCAGAAGAAGGACAGGGTTATGATGCTTATATTCCTTTCAGCGCTGCGCCGTCGCCCAACTATGCAGGTCGTTTCTATTCTGCGCAGACCGAAGAATCGATCAACGGCAACGTGGATCTGAAAATCCCTTACCGCATTGGCGCCAGTGAAAACCAGATTAAAATAGGCGCATTCGGTGAAAACCGCGATCGTGCTTTCGACGCGCGGGTGTTGGGTTACACCGTTGCCCGCAACAATAAATTCGATTACAACCTGCTCAAGTTGCCTATCGAATCCTTGTTTGAGGAGTCAAATATCAGCGAATCGGGATTTGTGCTTCGCGAATCGACCAACCCCAACGACTCTTACGAGGCAGGAGGAAAAACGATCGGCGGTTACGCCATGGTGGAGCAAATGCTGGGCCCCAAACTGCGCATCATTGCCGGCGCCCGGGTAGAAAATTTCAGCCAAAGCCTTCTTACATCTACCTTCGGCGGTATGCCTGTCGACTTTAACCGCGAAGTGACCGACGTGTTGCCCTCGTTGAATTTGTCGTATGCACTCACTGAAAAATCAAACCTGCGCTTTGCGGCTTCGCAAACTGTGTCCAGACCTAATTTCCGCGAACTGGCGCCGTTTTCATTTTACGATTTCAACCTGTCGCTGGCCGTAATCGGCAATCCCGACCTGGTGAGGGCCAAGATCACGAATTTGGACCTTAAATACGAACTATTCGCCAGCGCCGGAGAAGCTATTTCGATCTCTACTTTTACAAATATTTCCAAAACCCGATCGAACAATTTTACGAAGTATTGGGTAGCGGTACCCGTAATATTAATTTTAAAAATGCCAAGCAGGCGGTCAACTACGGCGCCGAACTGGAATTTCGCATGAAACTGGGCAGAATTGCCGATGTGTTGAGCAATTTCTATGTATTCGCCAACCTGGCATACATCAGCTCTGAAATCGACGTATCAGTAGACCCCAGCACGCAACTCAACGGCAACAGGCCGCTGCAGGGCCAATCGCCTTATATCCTCAACGGCGGTATTGCATACAGCAACCCCGTGATCGGCTTTGACGCCACGGTATTGTTCAACCGGATCGGTCGCCGCATCTGGTTGGTAGGTTCTAACTCGTACCTCGATACCTACGAAAACCCGCGCAACCTGCTCGACCTTCAATTTGCCAAACGCGTATTCAAAAACGGCGAAATCAAGCTAAATATCTCCGATATCCTGAACAACGAATTTGTGTACTACCAGGATCAAAACGACAACGGCAAATACGACAAAGTCGAAGATACCAAAATTTTGAGCTCAAGAGTGGGCACCAACGTGTCAATGACCCTTTCCTATAAATTTTAAGCTATCGCCGGGAATTCCTCCTTCACCTTTTGAAATTGGAATTCCCGGCACTGTTTTTTCTCTCGCGACTTTATTCTAAACAGGACTGATGAACCTCGACAGCTCGCATTTGCATGCGACACTGGATTGAATTGCTTATTTCAAAAGCCATTTTTTTATTAAAAATTACCCTTATGAGGTTGTTAATTACCACCTTGTTTTGCTTGTTGATCAGCGCAGCAGCGCTTCAGGCACAATCGGTTGTGACCGTCAGTTCAAATATCACGACCAACACAACCTGGACCAGCAACAACATCTATTTGTTGTCGGGCCCCAGCTTTATTTATGTAACCAACAATGCCACGTTGACAATCGAAGCCGGAACCCTTATTAAAGGCGACCCATCGGCACTGATTATTACGCGTGGTGCAAAAATTATTGCCGACGGCACTAAAACCCGTCCCATTGTATTTACATCCAACCAACCTGCCGGCCAGCGCGGGGCAGGCGACTGGGGCGGACTTGCGCTCCTGGGCCGCGCGCCCATCAACGCGCCCGGTGGCGAATCCACGCTCGAAGGCGGCCTTGATCCCGATCTTGGCAAATACGGCGGCGGCAACAATCCGGATCCCAACGACAACTCTGGCGTATTGCGCTATGTGCGCATCGAATTTGCGGGCATCGCTTTCCAGCCCAACAACGAGATCAACTCGCTCACCATGGGCGGCGTGGGTGCAGGCACCGTCATCGAACACGTACAAACCAGCTTCGGCGGCGACGACGCGTTGGAGTGGTTTGGCGGTAACGTCAACGGCAAGTTTTTGATCGCTTACAAAACCGTAGACGACATGTTCGACACCGACTTCGGCTACCAGGGCAAAAACCAGTTCGTACTGGGCATCAGCGATCCCAACGTGGCCGACATCTCGGGCTCTAACGGCTTTGAATCGGATAACGACGGCACTGGTACGACCAACACCCCGCTCACCGATCCGAAGTTTGTCAACCTGTCGATCTTCGGTCCACTGCAAACGCCGAATACCACGATCAACAGCAACTACCGCCGTGGCGCTCACCTGCGTCGCAGCACCTCGCACGATATCTTTAACTCAGTTATCGTTGGCTTCCCCACAGCCCTTCGCCTGGAAAGCAGCAACAGCGTCAACGCCTTCCTGAACGGCGACCTCGACCTGAGCGCCAATATCTGGAGCGGTGCGATCGACTCTACCACAACTACCTACCAAGACGTACTAACTCAATTGAACGCATCCAACAACACCGTTGTGAGCGGTCCGGCTGATTTGTTGGTAGCAAATCCCTATACTACGTCAAACCCTGATTTTCGCCCACAAGCCGGTTCGCCACTGCTTAGCGGCGCTGATGCAGGTATATACTCCGACCCATTTTATACTTCGGTGACCTATCGCGGCGCTTTCGGCCCTAATAGCGACTGGGACAAATGCTGGACGGAATGGGATCCGGAAAATGCCGATTATAGTACGGCGCCGGTCGACTATGTGGCTGCGTATAGCGCATTCACCAGCCAGGTCAACAACAATATTGTCACCTTTGCCGCTCCCGCAGGCGCCGGCTTGACTTATGCCTGGGATTTTGGCGATTTCAACACCTCTACCCAGGCTAATCCGGAGCATGTTTACCAGGCGTTGGGCACCTACAACGTGAGCCTGCTGATCACTACTCCGCGTGGCTGTTCGAAAACGATCACGGGCACGGTAACGATCACCTCGGGCACGCCCGAAATTGCCGTTAACGGAGACATCACGACTAACACAACCTGGACCAGCAACAATATCTACCGCCTCACCGGCGCTGCTTGTATTTACGTACGCAATAATTCCACGCTGACCATCCAGCCGGGTACCATCATCAAAGGCGACCCATCTGCACTTGTTATCACCAGAGGTTCTAAGATCATCGCTGACGGTACGGCGGAGCAGCCCATCGTATTCACGTCGGCTCAGCCTGCCGGCCAACGCGCTGCCGGCGACTGGGGTGGTCTGATCATCCTCGGCAACGCACCCATCAACACGCCCGGCGGCCAGTCGGTAGTAGAAGGTGGTTGTGATCCTACCCTGGCAGCTTATGGCGGCGCCAACGCGGCTGACAACTCGGGTATCCTCCGCTATGTACGCGTAGAATTTGCCGGTATTGCCTTCCAGCCCAACAACGAATTGAATTCGTTTACTTTTGGCGGCGTAGGTAGCGGCACGGTTATCGAACACGTACAATCGAGCTTTGGCGGCGACGACGCCCTCGAATGGTTCGGCGGTACGGTTAACGGCAAATGGATGATCGCCTACAAAACCGTAGACGATATGTTCGACACCGACTTCGGCTACCAGGGCAAAAAACCAGTTTGTACTGGGTATCAGCGATCCCAACGTGGCCGACATCTCGGGCTCTAACGGCTTTGAATCGGACAACGACGGCACGGGTACCACCAACACCCCGCTCACCGATCCGAAGTTTGTCAACCTTTCGATCTTTGGTCCCAAGCAGACGGCTAACACTACCATCAACAGCAACTTCCGCCGTGGCTGCACATTCGCCGCAGTTCTTCGCACGATATCTACAACTCGGCTATCGTAGGTTCCCCACGGCCCTGCGCCTGGAAAGCAGCAACAGTATCACGGCATTCCTGAACGGAGACCTCGACCTGAGCGCCAATATCTGGAGCGGTACGATTGACTCTACTAGCACAAACTACCAGGCAGTACTTACACAGCTTACTGCTTCTAACAACACCCTGGTATCCGGCCCTGCCGATTTGTTGGTGGGTGACCCGTATACGATCGACAGCCCGGATTTCCGTCCGCAACCCGGCTCACCGCTGCTCAGCGGCGCTGACGCGAGCATCTACGCCGACAACTTCTTCACTACTGTCGACTTCCGCGGCCCTTTCGCCCCTGACAGCAACTGGGACAAGTGCTGGACAGAGTGGGATCCCAACAACGCCGATTACAGCATTTCGCCGCTCAACTACTTTACCAACCGCCCCGATGCATTTAACTTCTCTCAAAGCGGCGGCCTTGTAGTATTTGCGGCTCCTGCCGGCGATTTCAGCTATAACTGGGATTTCGGTTTGCCCGGTGATGGCGACGTATCTACGGCAGCCAATCCTATATTCACGTACGAAGAATCGGGTCAGTTTACGGTAACGCTTACGGTAACCAACGGCCGTGGTTGTTCAACAGAAATCACCGAGACACTTGACGTAGTAACCGGCGTTAAAGACATCGAAGGTCTCAGCTACATCAACGTATTCCCAAATCCCACATCGGGCGATGCTACACTGGACGTCTATTTGAACGAAAGCCTATACGGCGAGGTGGCTATGTTTGACATCACGGGCCGCCTGGTCTTCCGCCTCGATCAGCAGTTCGAGCTCGGCCAAAACCAGCTTACGCTGCCTACCGGCAACGTAGCCAACGGCATCTACATGATTCGTTTGATGGCTGAAAATGGGGTAAAAACCTTGAAGCTGCGCGTAACGAAATAATATTGATATTCGATCTCTCTGATCAAGACGGCTGGGTGGCTTTGCTGCCCGGCCGTCTTGTGTTTGGGGGGTGACGGCAGGGCGAAATCATGGGTGGTGACGGCGGGGGAGGGGAGTATAAGCAAACTGCTGTCGGTCCAATAGTCCAACAGTCCCTAATTTCCCCGAAACAAAATCCGGTATTCCTTTGAAATGGGTTCCTTCTCGTAATACACCCGTTCCAGGAAAAGGCCGCTGGGAGGCGCCGTGTATTGGGCGGGGGCATTTGTAGGTTGCGCCAGAAAACTGCGAACATCCTCCTTGCTCAGATTGCCGCGACCCACCTCCACCAACACGCCGACGATACGCCGCACCATCTTCCACAGAAAGTGGGAACCTATCACGTGAATGACCAGCAGATCGCCTTCCTCGTGGATTTGCAGGTGCTGAAGTACCACTAACGTCGACTTCTCGTTGGGATCTTCGTTTGAAAAAGATTGGAAATCCTTTTTCCTATAAACAGCGGGCAGGCTTCCTGCATCGCTTTCACATCCAGTTCGTCCTTAATCCACCACATATAGCGTTTGCCGAAGGCGTGGCGCCGGCGGCTGATCACGTATACATAGCTGCGGGCCACCGCATCGAAGCGGGCGTGAAAGCGGGGATTTGCCTTCTCCACGTGCAGAATATTCACATCGTGGGGCAACTCGTCGTTGAGTTTCATACGGACGACCGAGGGTGTTAGCTTCGTATCCACTTCGAGGTGAGCTACCTGGGCCAGGGCGTGCACCCCGGTATCGGTGCGACCGGCGCCGTAGACGTCGAGGCGCTCGGTCTGAAATACCTTGCGGGCGGCGCCCACTACTTCGCCCATTACACTGCGCTCTTCGCGTTGGATTTGCCAGCCGCTGTAGCGCGACCCGTCGTATTCGAGGGTAAGTTTGAATTTTGCCATGCAGTAATTTACTTTCGCACTGCAATGATAAGCATTTTGCACTTATGCAATTAGTTTGTATCTTTGAGCCCGCCATAAAGGCATATTTTTCTTACCCTATTTGGCCCCATAGTACAACCGGATAGTATGTAGGTTTCCGGAACCTAAGATCCAAGTTCGATTCTTGGTGGGGCTACTTTTCCGACTGTACGACTGTAGGACTGTACGACTTTACGACTGTACGACTGTCAGTTGAGCAGGCCAGGGCTCGAAGCCGGAGGCGAGAGCACTGGTCCCGATAGGACAAAAAATCCGCGAGGATTTTGCGGGCCTATCGGGGGTGGGAGTGAGAGAGGGGGAGAAGGAAAATCAAATCTCCCACACTCCCACACTCCCACACTCCCACACTCCCACACTCCCACACTCCCACACTCCCCTTAAGCGCTGGGCATCTGCGAAAAATCCGTAAACATCACTTCCCACTGATGCCCGTCGATATCGGCAAAGGAGTCGTAGTACATCCAGCCGTGGTCGGCGGAATCTCTATATCTGCTGCCGCCGTTGGCCAGGGCGGCTTTAGTGATGGCGTCTACGGCTTCCCTGTTATCCACTTCGATAGCGAGTAATACCTGAGTCGACGCGCCGTCGGCGATGGGGCGGTTGGTGAAAGTCTGAAAAAACTCGTGGGTAATCAGCATGGCGTAAATGGCGCCTTCGTTGAGCACCAGGCAAACCGCCTTGTCGTCGCTGAATTGTTCGTTGAAGCTAAAACCCAAACTGGTCCAGAATGCCCTAGTTTTTTGCAGGTCTTTTACAGGCAGGTTGACGTAAATGGCTTTTACAGTCATGGTTGTGGTGATTAAAGGTGTTATAAAATTTATTTAAAACAAAAATACAGTTTTAATTTGTAATACAAACAAATTAAAACAAAATATTTTAAATAAAGGGCTGTCATTTTGCCGATGCTTTTTCAGCCCGATTCCGGTTGTAACCCAGAACTAATACACCAGTGACCAAGAAAGGAATAGCCGATAAAATAATGCGGTAATTTAAGGAGGCAATACCCGCCACAAAAATCAATAGCATAATCGTACTCAAACAGGCTAGTCCAATGAAGGTTAACCACCTGTTCGGTGTTTTTTGAAAAATAGTAAACAGAATGGTTAATTGTCCGAGTAGAGGAAGCAAAATAATGGGATGCGCAAAATTAGAGGCATTGCGGGCAGCGCCGAAGATCAGCTCGTATTCCATCTGAAAGAGGAAACTGTGTTGATCTTTTCCCCATTCGATATAGCCAAAGAGGGAGGTGAGGATTAATAAAATGTTTAATATCTTTTTCATGAACCTAGCTAGATAGATTAATCAATTCATTAATAGCAAAAAAATGAAATGCCGTACCGCCCAATACAAAAAGATGCCAAATGGCATGATAATATTTGCGATGGCCTTTTACATAAAAGTAAACCCCCGCAGTGTAGCTCAACCCACCCAGTAACACCCACAAAAAGACGGACAGCGGCATGTTGTTGGCAATGGGCTTAGCCACAAACACAGCCATCCAGCCGAGTACGAGATATAATACCAACGAAAAAATTTCAGTCTTTTCGATAAAAAATAGTTTGTAAAAAATACCCGCCACGACAATGCTCCACATGATAGAAAGGAATATGGTGGCGGTGGTAGGGAGGTGTACTTGATGATAACAGGCGTGTATGTGCCGGCAATGAGAAAGTAAATGCTAATGTGGTCAAGTTTTAGTAACAGGAACTTTCTCTTATGGTCGCTGGCGAAATGGTACATGGTCGAAAAGGTATATACGAGTAGCATGCCTATCAGAAAAATACTTACCGAAGAAAACAAAGAAATACTTCCGGAAAGATAGGCTTTGTACAAGGCATAAGGCCCAACTGCAAGACAAAACAAGATGCCCAGCAAGTGGGTGAGTCCGTTGATGCGTTCTTCATCGGGTGTTTGGTTACTGTCGAAAACCGCTTTTTCAACCACGTCTTTTATTAATAAATACGCTTCATAGTGGTAAAAAGTTTTCTTCACCCCCTCACCCCCTCGCCCCCTCTCCAAGTCGCCAAGTCGCAGCTGTATTACCAAAAAAATTAAATTTGTGAACATAATTTAACCATTCCTCCTACCACCGAGGATAAAACACCTGATACATGAAAACCCGCTACCCCCTTTTTGCTTTGCTGGCTGCGCTGATCGTCGCTTTTTCTTCGTGCGATAAAGACGAAGAACCAAAAGTAGAAGAAAGCCCGTTTTTTAGTTTTTTTGACGAGCCGGCCATTACCATAGATACGACGCCGGTAGCTGCCACTACCTGGGAATACGGCTTTGTTTTTAATCCGCTGGTAGATGGACAGATCACCAGCCTGGGACTGAAGCTGCCTGTTACGGGCACTTTTTCGGTAAAGCTTTGGAATCTGGATGGCAGTACGCCGGTTATTCTGAAAGAGCAGCAAATCACTTCTGCCAACGAACATGTTCCGGTATTTGTGGATATACCGGCCGTGGGAGTGCAAAAAGAAGCCAAGCTGGGCATCACTATCCTCGCCAATTCGTTTTACCGGCTCGAAAAACAAAACGCCACCGAATTTTCTTACCCTCGGGTACTCAAAAATATCCGGATTGTCTCTTTTAATGAAGAAACGAATACGTCCGGATTGGCTGTTTTTCCCGAAATGGCCAATTCTACCCGAGTAGCGCCCTGCGTAAATGTGATTTTTATTGCCGACTAAACGAATATTCGCCATGAGAATCGCGGTCGGGCTGATGTGTTTTCTCTTTGTTGCGCTGGGACAGGTACATGCCCAGCAGCGGCAATTGGATTCGCTGGCCCGGCTGGAAAGGACGTATCTCAAAGAAGATACCATTCGGGCTAAACTCCTCAACGACCTGGCCAGGGGGTATTATGCCGTTTCGCCGGCCAAGGGCTTGCAATACGCCGATAAAGCCATCATACTAGCCGAAAAGCTGCCCGATAAGAAATGGCTGGCGGGCGCCTATAGCGCCAAAGGCACTAATAAAATGGCGTTGAGCGATTTTACTGCTGCGTTGGAGTATTATCAAAAAGCTTTGACTATCAACCAAAAACTCGGCAATCAGCAGGGGATTGCCAATAATTACAATAATATCGGACTGGTCTATTATTCTATTTTTGAATACCCGCGGGCGCTCGAATTTTACCAAAAAACACTCACTATTAACGAACAAACCGGCAATAAAAACGGCATTATTAATGCACTTGGCAATATCGGCAATATCCACAGCGAATTGAACGATTACACCAAAGCTATCGAGTATTATCAACGGGCATTGGCTATGTGCGAAAGTACGGGCAATATGCAGGCTATGTCGGGTATACTTGTTAATATTGGCAATGTGTATACCCAATTATCCGATTACTCCAAAGCACTGGAATACAAGCAAAAAGCACTGGAATTAAGCCAGAAACAAGGCAATAAATCGAGAATTGCCAACAACCTCAGCAATATCGGCAATGTGTATACCCAAATGGGAAATTATTCGGCTGCTCTGCAACACCACCAAAAAGCGCTGGATATTAATGAAGCCGTTCAGGATAAAAAGGGGATAGCTTCCAATTTATCGGGAATTTCCACGGTTTATTTGCTGCAAAAAGATTATACCACTGCCGGCGTA
Organism: Saprospiraceae bacterium; assembly: GCA_016715405.1. Lineage (GTDB taxonomy): Bacteria > Bacteroidota > Bacteroidia > Chitinophagales > Saprospiraceae > JABWBR01. The sequence goes on from JADKAE010000009.1 coordinate 118,960, forward strand.
TACGCGCACAAGGCCCTGGCGACATCCCGCAGTATCGGCTTATTGAGTACGGAAAGCGAGGCTTTGCTGAGCCTCAGCAAGATATACGAAAATACCCAACGCTTCGACAGCGCTTATATAGCTTATGGACAATACATAACCCTTCGGGATAGTATTAATAATGTGGAAATACAAAAACAGGTTACTAAAAAAACATTGCAATTTGAATTTAGCAAAAAAGAGGACTCGCTGCGCCAGCAACAATTGCTCACCGATGTAAAATTAAACCAACAAATACTGCTGGCTACCCGGCAGCGGCAAGAACTGCAACTCAAACAAAACGCCATCGATCTGTCGAAAAAAGAACGCGAATTACAGCACCTGGCCTACCTGAAAACCCAGGCCGATCTGCAATTCGCGCAAAGCGAAAATAAAGCCAAAGAAGAGCAGCTCATCCTGGCAGAAAACGAAAAAAAATTGCAGGCTACACAAGTTAATTTACAACAAACGCAATTGCAGCTCATTGCCAAAGAGTTGCAAGCGCAAAAAACACAGCGCATAATCTACATTTTCGGTATTTGTCTGTTGGGTTTGCTTTCTTTTCTCATTTTCAGGAATTATAAAAACCAGCAAAAATCAAATGCCATTATTAGTCTGGAAAAAAAGAAATCCGATGACTTGCTGCTCAATATTTTACCCAGCGAGGTTGCCGAAGAACTCAAAGAAAAAGGCGAAGCGCCTGCCCGCCACTACGACGAGGTGACGGTGTTGTTTACCGATTTTGTAGATTTTACCAGCTTTGCAGAAAACAGATCGCCCCAGGCTTTAGTAAGCGAATTGCACGCCTGTTTTAAAGCCTTCGACGAGATTATCGAGCGCCACGGCCTGGAGAAGATCAAAACGATCGGCGATGCCTATATGGCTGTTTCAGGCCTCCCCGTTGCCGATGCCCAGCACGCCCGCAATTCAGCCCGGGCGGCGCTGGAGATACAATCATACATCAAAAAGCGGCAACAGGCTGAAGAGGATACTTTTGAGATCCGGATAGGCCTCCACAGCGGCCCTGTAGTGGCGGGAATTGTCGGCGCCAAAAAATTTGCCTACGATATCTGGGGCGACACGGTGAATACCGCCTCCCGAATGGAAACGAGCAGCGAACCAGGCAAGATCAATATCAGCGGGGCTACTCATGCATTACTGCATAATGATTTTACCTGTACCTATCGCGGCAAAATTACGGCTAAAAATAAAGGGGAAATTGATATGTATTTTTTGGAGTAGAGACGCAATGCATTGCGTCTGTAGAAATGATCCGCAATGCATTGCGTCTCTAGAAATGATCCGCAATGCATTGCGTCTCTACTATCATTGTATTACGATTTTTCTGGTGAATGTTTTTTTATCGGTTTGGACTAGCACAAAATATATTCCTTTGGGGAGATGGCTGATTGAAAATTCCGTGCTGAAATATTCATTTTCTATTTCACCTACCGTATTGTATATCCTGACACTTTGAATTTTTTGATTGGCAAGATGGAGATTAACCATGCCATTAGTAGGATTGGGAAATATGTTTAATTCACCTTCAGCTGATACTTCTTGCGCTATGGTGGGAAGTTGCTCGCCATCTTTTATTTTCCAATAGCCTCTGCCGTAAGTACCTACGCGAATCGTGCTATCGGGCTCGTAATAGTGTATATCGCCGATAACCACGTAGGGCAAAGTGCCGTTGTTAAACAGCGACCAGCTGCCGCCACCGTCTTCGGTTTTCCATACGCCGAGATCGGCGCCGACGTACAATGTGTTGGGATTGAATGGATTTACGCATAGGGTAGTGGCCGGGATGGGCGGAAAGTTATTGGAAATATTAACCCAGCTATTACCCCCGTTGGTTGATTTAAATACTTGATTTTGATCGGCAAAGGAACCCACCGTGGCATACACTACGCCGAGCTGATGGAGGTCGGCAGCCAAATCGGTGATGGGCGAGCCGGGCGAACTGCCAAGGGCGGCCCAACTGCTGCCGGCATCCACCGACCGGTACACGATGCCGTCGTGCAATTTGGCGGCATATACCAGATTGGGGTTTGTTTTGTCAAATTCAAAGCAACTGATGTACCCCGTATTGGCAGTGGTCTGCCAATTAGCCCCCCCATCGACGGTTTTGTACATAAAATAATCATTGGAAGAGAGCAGTACCAATGGATTTTCGGGATGCATAACCATCGGCATTCGCCACTGGTCATCTTCGCTGGTACCATTGTTGATAAGCGCCCAGTTAAGCCCGGAATTAATCGACTTAATACGCCGGTATCTGGCAAAACTGGTAGTGTACCAAATATTTTTATCGGTAAAATCAATAGCGCTGCCAAACACGTCGCCATTAATCCGATTGTCCCAGGCAGGCATCTCGTGGGCCTGGAGGTTGGAAAAAAAGCCCACATCCTGCGCGCCGCCGATTACCACATCTGGGTCAGTCTGGGCGGAAACCAGGGTGTAAAACTGGTGCGTAATCAGACCATTAGAAATGGACGTCCAGTTGTTGCCACCGTCGCTGGTGTAGTTTACGCCGCCGTCATTCACATCAAAGAGGTCGCCTGTCAGCGGATGCGTAAATAGTCTGGTGGTGGTCCACGTGTAAAGCAGCGGTACTCAGTTGAGTGGTGTCGATAAGCGACCAGTTTTGACCGCCGTTTACGCTTTTCCAAAATCGAGTTCCTCCGGCAAACACGACGTTGGTATCGTTGGGAGCATAACAGACGGTATTGGCAAACCATCCCTGGCACACGTTTTGCGACGGCGGGGGATAGCAATGGAGGTCTACATTCGTATTTATTTGGCTCCAGGTCAGGCCGTAGTTATCCGATTTGTACAATCCTTTCATCGGACCGACGCCATCCAGGATGCTTTTCGACATATTCAACAGCAGCTTATTGGGATAGCTGGGATGTACCGCTATGCTGGCATAGCCAAACTCATTGCCGTTGGGCAGACCGTTGCCGATTTGCGTCCAGCTTTGCCCGGCATTTACAGAGCGGAAAAAACCTCCGGGAATATTGGCATTGTAATAGCGGGCGGCGAGATAAAGCGTATCGGGGTGGAGGGGGTCGGAGATCATTCGCGACGGCAGCCTGTCGAGCACATAATTAAAAGTGCTCCCGCCATCAGAAGAGAAATACACGCCAAAGGAAGTGGCCACGCATACCTTACTTGTATCCGTGCTGCTCCAGTGAATATCCATGCCCGCAAAATTTTGGCTAAGCGCCGCCGTCAAAGGAGTCAATGCAAAGTCTGTCCGCCGTCGTTAGACGCCAATACGCCGATGCCGCTTGAAAACTCCGTGAGCAAAGAATAACCTTCTCCCGTAGCGATCAATATCCTGTTGGGGTTTTTGGGATTAATGGCGATGGCGCCGATGGCCAGAGAAGGCAAAATCGGTCAGCGGCGTCCAGTGGGCGCCATAATCCACGGTTTTCCACAATCCCCCGCCGGCAGCGCCCACATAAATAATGTTCGAATCCGTCGGATGAAAAGCAATAGAAATAATACGCCCGCTGACATTAGCGGGGCCGAAATTCTGCCATTGGTTTACCGTTTTCTCTTTACTGTCGATGCGGTGCAACTTCTCCCATTCCTGCCATCTCGACCAATCGGGATTGATCACATTTGCCGCATCCCTGTTTAATGCATAATCTGCTGCGCGTTTATATTGCTTATGCGCTATTAATTCCGGAGTTAATACGGGGCGTTCAATATTATAATTGATTTGTGCTGACAATACGGCGCTATACAGCAGGGTGATCATTAGAATAAATCCCCGGAATATATTTTTTTTGAATAGCTGCATTTTAGTCTTGTATTTGCTGATTTGACACAGATTTCAATTCAATAACAGACAGTATTGCCACCACAATAATTTCGAGCACAAAATAGATCAAACCTAACACAGTGAGCTTTTGATATATATAAATAACCAAACCCAAAGTAAGGCAACAATACAGCAGGTTTACAATTGCGGTGATCTTCATGTGCAAGTTCAAATTACCTATTAGGCCCAAAAAGCACAGAAAAGAGTGGATACAAAAATGCAGGCAATAAGAGACAGCGGATACAGCACCTTTGCCGGCATTCCAAAAACAGGTTCAAATCTTGTTAAAACTAAACCCAACATAACAGCGGATACGAGCGCGCCTATGCTATCGATTAAAATGAGATTTCCGGGATTTATTTTATTGACTGTTTGCTGTAATGGCATTAGAGTGGTTGTAACTTTCGGAGTTTCCAGAAAAATTTACTATTCAGAGCGGTTTGACAAACGGGATCATACGGTCAACCCTTGCCGTATAATCCTCGTATTCCTTGCCAAAGGCCTCCTTGAGTTGCTTCTCCTCTTTGCCGATGAAAATAATAACACCTGCATATAGAAATACGGAAGCAACAAAGTAGACCCAGGTTAACGTCAGAAGCGCAACGCCAGGTAGGATGAAAAATGTCACACTGGCGTATATGGGATTGCGAACGACGCCATAAGCTCCGGTGCTTACTAATTTGCCTTGGGGAAAACCTGTCAATAGCTGGAGAATCGCCGTCGCCCATAGGATGAGCCCAAGGAAGAGTAATACACAACTCAGGGGTTTGATGAAACTGACAATTTCGGGTAAGGCTGCAATATGAGGTAAATTTCTATGAACCCAAATAGCCGCGATCAAAGCCCGGCGCCATAAAAGGATGATTTTTCCACCCTGTCCGACGATGTTCATTCCTTTTTGATTAACGATGATGTTTTTCATGAGATAGCGTTTTAGGAGGAATAATTCCACTACTTAAAACGTCTTATAAAAGGGATTTTGTATACATTTCTCACGAAAAAATCTGCATACTTACGCCACATTCTCTAAAACGGGGCGCCATGCGTGTGCCTGATAATGCTTTTTGCTAAAGAAGGGAATGGTTTAAATAACCTGATACTCATATTGGTAAGTAAAGGATACTCGGAAAGCCTTTGAAAATGACGACTTAATTTTACCCGGGTAGAGAATTCTTTATTCCAGAAACCCGAATAGTTGTCATTTAACTGCTGCCTTGTAATTGCTTGTAAAAAGTAGTCGTCAACCATAGCGGCTAACACAGCCGCAGACCTAAGTGCAATGCTCATTCCGTTGCCGGTAATAGGGGCGATACTTCCTGCAGAATCGCCTAAACACAATGAACGGTCCGTTACCGGCGCTTTAATTTTGAAATTAATGCCGCTTATGGCCAGCGGCTTTTTGAATAAGAATTCTGCCGTGCTAAATAGCTTCTTTAAATGGCTGTTTTGATATAGATAGGCTTTTTCCAATTCAGGAATTGAGTTGTGAACGCTGTTGAGTTTCTTCGAATTTACGATGTAACAAAGGCAAGACTTGTTTTCCTCTATACTGGAAAGTCCGCAATATCCACCGGGGAAATTGTGAATTTCAATAAAACTGGCATCTCTCTGCAGCCTTACGTGGTATTTAATTCCTACGTAATTTATGCCGGCCAATTTCGGCTGTCTTTCTTTGGTTTCCATATTCGAATTTCTACCGGTCGAATTGCACACCAGGAGGGCATTTACATTCCCGCTGTCTGTTTTGATTATATAGTCTTCTTCCTTTTCATTGTAATAAATATCATTTGCTTTGCATTTAAGCATAAAAACTACGCCATTTCTTTTTGCTTCGCTAAAAAGCAGATATTCCAATACATAACGGCTTATACCAAAGCCACCCAAATCGAGGGTTGTTTGGAATTCATGTTTTCCGGTAGAACTTAATTTAAAATTACGCATAAGCGGCAGATTAAACGAAGATAAATCCGGACAAATTTTTTGCAAATAATCATGCGATTCCATAGAAATATATTCACCGCATACTTTATGCCTTGGATAATTTCCTTTTTCAATAACAACTATCGAATACCCTCTTTTTTTAAGTCGATTGAAAGAGATAGTCCGGCAATTCCGCCCCCAATTATAGCTATATCGTATTTCATTCATATGCAATTATAATGTACCGAAATGCCCAACTCCAAGTTACCGAGTAATTTTTGTAACCAGCTTGTTGAAGCAGCGACTCCAATTCGTTTTTTTTGAAAGCCCTCCTGACCGAGAGGCAGGCATCATTTTTACCAGCCACGATTTCGAAAATAGGGCAGTAAGAAATTTAATGCTGTAATACGCCAGCCAGTTGCGATGCAAATCATTGGCAAGTAGCATGCAACGATGTGCTTTGCCGAATTTGAAGAGACTAATTATTTCCTCATTGGTGAGGTGATGCAGAAATAAGCTACAATGAATTATATCTATTTGTTCAAGTAGTGCCGGCGCAATATTCCGGTAATCATCGCAGATTAGTTTTTTGTTTTTGAGCGAAGCCAGGTTCTCTTCCGCATAACTTATACAGTCGCTTTTTAAGTCGACACCATAAAAAAATAAGGGCAGGTGTGTGCTATCGGCAAATTTAGAAAGCTGTTTAATTGAATCGCCGCCGCCAAAACCAATATCCAAAATATTGCAGATTGGTTTTTTTGTTTTCAGAATATCCTTCAAGCCTTGCAACGAAGCCTTGTATCCTCCCAGATAAGTATTAATGACATCAAGCTCTATCAGGGTTTGATACAAGTCCTTGGTAGCAATAACGCTGTTGTCCAGGTGTTCTTTTTCGTATGATCTAAACCGGAATTGCATAATTAGAGACCTTATGTTTAGGGTAATTCGCGTAGCTTGTTTCTATCGATGAAAGCTGAAGCATTTCAACCGTTACGCCCGGCCCAAAAGCACAGGCAAAAATGCTTTTGCTGGTGGGGTGTTCCGCACTTCTTATTTTATGCAGTATCTGGTACAATATAAACAAAATGGTAGGTGATGACATATTGCCGTAGTGCTTTAATACATGCATAGAATCTTCTACATTGTTATCATTCAGTTGAAGGCTTTCCTTTACTGCTTCCACAATTCTTACCCCACCGGGGTGAATGGCCCAGTAATCTGTTTCAGATTTACTATCCATCAAAAAGTTATTTACCACCGGCGCTATGTTTTCCTTAATAGCTTTCACTAAATACTTACTCAAATACATTCTGAATGCAGAAGACGATATATCCCAGGTCATCAAATCAGCGCTATGTGGAATGCAGGCAGAGCCTATGGTATCTATATTCAGCACCAGCTTGTTTTTAATGTGGCTGCTGTCATCTCCACAAACCAAAACTGCGGCAGCGCCATCGGCAAATAACAAATTCGCCACTATATCTTCATCAGTAATAGATGGGAAAAAGTGTAGCGAACAAAGCTCGGCGCTTACAATTAACACGCACGCATCAGGATTAGCCTGCGCTATGGTAAACGCGTGTTTCAGCGCCTTAATAGCAGCATAACAACCCAGAAAATTCAGCGCTGTTTTTTCGGTGTGTTGCAGGTTGTAATGGTCTGCCACCAAAAACTCTAAGCCTGGAGCAAAGAGGCCGGTGCAGCTAACGGTAATAAGGTGTGTAATATCAGCGGGTTCAATATTGTTTTTTAGCAGCAGCGCATTAATAGCTTTAGCGGCGAGCGGTAAAATCTTTTCCTTGTAGACTTCCATTCTCCTTTCTACCGGCTGCCTGTAGTTGCCATCGGTAAATAACTCATATTTCTTTCCGTCAAAATCAGGAATACAGCTATAGCGATTGGTGATTTTTGTTTTCTCCAGTAAGAATTGCAGTTTTTTGGTAATTGCGGGCATACCTGAAGCATCCAGTGCACGGGCATAAAACTTTGCCAAATCTTCTTTTGCAAAAGAGAACTCAGGAACTGCGGTTGATATATCAAGAATAACAGACATGGCTATTTGATTAAGAGTATTAAAAAGTAAATATTGTTGAGGAGTGACGAGAGCAGCAGCATAATCATGGTGTTTTTGAAATTGACCTGCGCGGTATTTCGGAACGAACGGATGGCCCAGCTGATAAAATAGATGGTGGCGGGCAACATAACAATATTGAAAAGCCAGAAATTATTCAGCAGGTTATTGTCCCGAAACGACAAATAAATAAACAACGTTGCCAGTAAAAACATGAACCCCGAAAAAACGAAGGTGCTTTTTTTGCCCAGCAACATGCTTAGTGTTTTTACGCCATCTTTTGCATCGGCTTCGTGCTGATATATTTGGGTAAGCGGATAGATAGTGCCTACAAAAAAGTAACTGGCAATAGCCGAATAAACCACCGAGGGGTTGGAAAACAAGGCTGCCGATGACAAACCAAAAACATTCGCCACAAACACTCCTGTGCCCTGGCATAAGCAGACTATCAAAAAGGCAACAACCGGATATTTCTTCAGCCGCACCTGCCGGTTGCTGTAGAGCCGCGATACTAAAATAAAGACAATTACAAAAGCCGTAAAATAGACATTTATAAAAATGGAAAGCAAAATGGCCATACTATCCATTACGTTCGCTACCTGCAATAATAACTCGGTTGGTTTAGGCGGAGCTTCCAATGCTCCAATAGGGCCTTCGTCACGATCGTGATAGCTATTGTACCCATTGCTGGAAGGAAAAACCAGTAGATGCCAAATTATCAGCACCAGCATCAACTGATAATTAAGCTCGGGTTGAATGTAGAAAAAAGAGAATAAAGAAATAGGCATAAGAAACACCGAAAACTGTATGCGCAGCAGTTTTATAGTGTTTAACATGATAATTCAATTTAATTGTACAGCAAATATAAGTTGCTTTACAACCGGCAGGATTACATAAATAGGCCAAATAGTTACATGATTCACACCTTTTTATCCGCCGACTTGCTGCGTTGTGCCTTCATGCTTTTGACCTAAAGGTAATTCCGCCTTGATATTAGTGCAAGGGAGGGGGCGCCGGAGGCTTACGTTTATTTCTATAGGCTGAAACAGATATTTTTATAATGAAATAGCTATTATACTCAACGACCCACATAAAACTAAATTGCCTATTAACAGCGTAATACCCGTATCGCTTAGATTTTGTAGCCAATTCTGAGCATTAAAATCTACGACATTTCCTGTAAATATGGCGCCTATTTTATAACTAAATACCAAAAGAAACGGGCTTGTAAAAGGATTTGAAATCACGCTTAGAGCTAAGGCTGCTAATAAGTTGAATTTTAAAAATCTACTCATAATAATAACCAGTGGCATCCCAAAACCAAATGTGGGAAACACACTTATAAATGTGCCAATTGCAGCGCCATACGCAATTTCTGAAACACTGTCTCTTTGTCTGGCAAGTTTCAAAAAAAATAATTTTATTTTTCTTAGGATAATATTTTTTTTCATCTCAATGTAATTTTAATAATCGCCTGTTAGAAATATAAGTATCCAGTTTGTGTGAACTAAGGAAAGTATGAAAAAGTATAAATAATAACCGTAGCGGCTGCTTTGGCTGCCGCAATATCTATGGGATTATCCTTACTTTATTGCTCTTTCTCTTGTTGAAAACGAATTGTTTGGCTTTTGTGGTTGGGTTTTGGCAGGTTTGCGCCATTGGGTCGGTACTGTTATGGTCATTGTTATTTGTCCGTTTCGCTTTTCCATTCGTGTTCAATGTTTGTCATTAATAATGCATTGTCAAAAGTCACCGAGCCTTTTGGAAAAATTTCTTCGTTTTCAAAAAAGCTTGATTTTACATTTTTAACGTTAAGTGGTCGAACTTCCCATTTGTACGCTTTCAATCTAAGTCCGTCAAATTTGTCTTTGTTTGGCGAGTAACCAAGGTCGCCATTTTCAAAAAAGTCAGAAGCATTATTTAATGTTTCAAAAATTGATTTGTCACTAAACAGCTTTGTTTCGGTAGCGTCAATTGATATTTCGGTGTCGTCCGAGCTTTTAAAGTCTATATGATAATTTCCGTCATTTTCTTCTACGTTGAATTTTGCATAATAGTGTCTGCCGGGAAAAATTCGTCCGCCAACCAGCGTGTTTAGTTTGAGCGAAGTGTCTCTGCGAGGAATAAAAACTCCTGATTTTGTCACATCGTTTTCGTCCCATTCTACGGCAATTCTGTGAGCACCATTTTCAGAGTTTACTCCAATAAAGTCAGGAAGTCCTTTTGGTTTTATGTTTTTTAGTCTGATAAGGCAAATTCCTACGATAGCTTTGTCCTTATAAATTTTTGGTCTAAAAGGAAACGGAATAATTTTCTCCACCGCTTTTGGGTCAGCCGTAAAGTTGATTAAAATTCTTCTGTCGATATATCCGTGTATTGTCGGTATTTTCATTGTCGTGTCGGTTTAGCAATATACAAATATAATTTTTCCCATAAGTCCAATCATAGATTTTTTCGATACTCCCGACCATGAAATCCGCAATCCGTAGCCGGTCATTGAACGGAGTCGAAATGGCCGACTGCGGCCGCGAGTCGCAAATAATCCTTCCAATCCTTCCGCATCACTCGCATCCTGATTGAAATGTCTGCTCCTGCGGATCGGTTTTAATTAGGATTTGGGAGATTGGGAAGGATAGGAAGGATGTTTGGTGGGGATGGGTAGATCTGCTATCAATCCGTGATGATTATTTTTTTTGTTCCAATTATTTCATCGTCTTGTTGTAGTATCATAAAATACATGCCACCTGGCAAGTTGTCCCGGTGAAAAGTGATTGTCTGTCCAAAAAGGTTTTCTATTTTCCTAACTGTGTGCCCATGCAAATTATAAACTGTTAAGGTTGCGTCATTTACCATCTCTTCTAACTGCAAAGTTGTCTGCAGAGAAAACGGATTTGGAAATACAGAAAGAGCTGTTGATTCTGATACTTCGCTTACGGCATTAGTCAGATATGTACACAAAGAGGACTGCCTGTGTATGTCGTTTTGGAACATAAGCCAGTCGGGGCCGTTTCCTATGCCGGCCGAAATCATATACGCGCGGCCGAAATTATTTTGAAAATCAGGGTAAGTAGCATATCCGCCAACAATAAATACGTCGAGCGTATCATCATTATCGAAATCAGCAACAAGCGGCGCATGGTTAATTCCAAAATCAGGATCGCCATAATGTGATGCAAGGTCAATAGACCAGATAAGGCTGCCGTTATTTCCGTTAAGGGCTATCACTTTACCTCCGTCAGTCCCGAAAATGACATCGGGAAAAACATCATTATTAATATCAGCAATTGCAACACCTCTGAAAGATTGTTCGTATCCGGGAATATTATATTGCCATTTCAGGCTTCCGGTATTCGAAAGCGCAATGACCTTGTAGGCGCTTACAAAAACCACATCGCAACTTCCATCATTATCAATGTCGGCAATGGTTGCAGGCGAACCTATGTAACCGCCGGTTGCTTTGTACTTCCAACTGGTGGCGCCGTTTTCGCCATTGATGCAGTATAGGGTGTCATTATACGATCCAATCAGCAATTCCGGCTTACCGTCATTATCGAGGTCGGCAACTGCGGTTCCGTGGTACATGTAATCGTGTACAGGATACGACCACAACCTTGCCTGGTTATCGCCTCGGAAGGCATAGATACTATCGAGCCCATCGAAATTCCACGTTCCGACGACAAAATCGAGTTGGCCGTTGTTGTCGAGATCGACGATTGTAGGAGCCGTTTGAATCCAGGAATTGAGATCAACGGGTATTTCCCATGCCTGAGAACCATTTTCGGCATTGATGCATTTTACGTAACCGCCAAATTCGCCATGCAGAATTTCCGGCCTGCCGTCATTGTCCACATCGGCAATTACAGGCGGTGAATCGCTTCCTCTCGTATTACACTGCCATTTTACCGAACCCGATAGTCCGTTAAAACAAAATGTAACGGGATTGCATGAACTCGGCACTATGACTTCCATAAGCGAATCGCCGTCCACATCGAAAATTGCAGGTGCAACATCATTGCAACCCTCCGCATTAGCATGATGCGTATTATACTTCCAGTGTAAAGTCCCATTTTCGGCATTGAGGACGTACACTGTACTATCATTGCGGTAGCACCCGAAGACGACTTCGAGCAGACCGTCGCCGTCAATGTCACCGGCAGCCGACTGACCAAAGGCAGCATCATTGGTGTCGTACCACCATTTGACGGCCGGTGTTTGAGCAGTTGTATTAAATGTTGTCACAATTAATACGGTCAGTAGTGTCGCGATTTTTTTCATGTTATTTTTCAAGTTTATCGTGCAGACTCCGCACTTATTTCATGATGGACTATCTGGAGATTGCCATAGAGTAATTGAGTAGCAACAATTGGCGTTGTTAGACAAGAAGCTATAGACAAATATAGTTTAACTTTCCTTGTAAAAGAAGAGATATCCAAGAGAAAATGAGATTGTGAATTGTAGCAAAGCGGAGTTTAGGTTATTCCGCAATGACCTGCGTATTTTGTTTTGGGCTACTTGTGAATAGTATAACCTGCAACCGTAGCGGCTGCTTTAGCTGCCGCAGGAGTAAACGTTTTATTTTATTCCTTCAACTTTCCAGTCAGGGATGTCAGCATTTTTAGCTACATAAATTGTAATGTCTTTGAACTTTTTGTCGCCCTTTACCGTCAGATTGATTATTGCACTGCCATACTCACCGCTGGAATCTGTCGTCTTTTGAATACTACCAGTTGGAATTAGTCCAAACCCTGTAATATTTCCTATTTTAGTTTTAAGATTAGCGTCATTAATGAGATATGTTTTGGCAACTGAATAAGCGTCCGTAAGTGGGATTACAGCGATGAAAATTGTCTGAACGAGCAGAATGAAAATGATAATTCCAATTCCTATTTTTTCAAAAAGTGTTTTTTTCTTTTCCCTTGTTTTTATTTTAATTCTGTTGGATAGGAAGCCAATTACCCCTATGAACAAAAGTGTCCAGCCAATTGACTTGCTTTCCCAAAAAAAATAAAGTCCAACTAGTCTGCATAAGTATCCATATAAAATAAATGTCAGTCCTGTGAGGAGGACTGTCTTTGTGAATTTGTTAAGTTGTTTGATTGTCTCCATTAAATGTTTGCTAACTTGTTTATAAGTACAATTCCCTCATCCCTATCACCTCATTTTTGGTAGATAAGGATGATTTCGTTCGGCTCTATGCAAAGTTAATTTTTTTCATAAGCCCAATATGATACTTCCGACCATAAAATCCGCAATCCGTGACCGGTCATTGAGCAGAGTCGAAATGATGGACTGCGGCCGCAAAGTCGCAAATAATCCTTCCCATCCTTCCGTATCAAGTGCATCCTAATTGAAATAGCTCCGCCTGCGGATCGGCTTTAATTAGGATTTGGGGATACGGAAGGATTGGGAAGGATGTTTGAATGGTGGATCCAAAACACCGCCGTACCTTGCATCTCCATAAACCAGCATAACCATGCCCACCCGAATATATTTATTACTCTGCTGCGCCATTACGGCCTTTAATCTTTTCGCCCAAAACCCCTTCCCAGCCCCCGGCCCGCTGTACCGCGACGACGCCGTGCCCCGCATCGATATCTGGCTGCCGGCAGACTCGCTGGCCATTCTGCTGGCGCCGGGCAACGAGCAGAGCAATTACCACTGGCACGCTACTTTTACTTTCGACGACGGTGACCAACGCGATACGGTGTATAATGTAGGGCTCCGACTGCGCGGTAATACCTCCCGCATGGCGGAGAAGAAGTCGTTTAAGGTGTCGTTTAATACGTACGAACCCGGCAGGCAGTGGAACGGCGTGGAGAAGCTGAACCTCAACGGCGAACACAACGACCCCGCGGTGTGCCGCGCTAAGGTGTGCTGGGACTTGCTCCAGCAAATGGGCGTGCCCGCGCCACGCGCTAACCACGTGCGACTGTATATCAACGGCGAATTCAAGGGACTTTACGTGAATGTGGAGCATATCGACGAGGAGTTTGTGGAGACGCGCTTTGGGAATAAAAACGGAAATCTCTATAAATGCCTCTGGCCCGCCGACCTGGCTTATCTGGGCAATAATCCCAATTCGTATAAGTTTGAATCGGGCGGACGCCGGGCATACGACCTGCGAACGAATGAGGAAACGGACGATTATACGGACCTGGCCCAATTTATTGATGTGCTCAATAATACCCCAATCTCTTTCCTGCCCTGCGCGCTGGAACAGGTGATGAATGTGGAGACGCTGCTGCCGGCTATGGCTTTTGATGTGTTGGCAGGCAACTGGGACGGGCCGTTTTATAATAAGAACAATTTTTACCTGTACCACAACCAGGCTACGGGTTTGTTTGAGTTTATTCCCTACGACCTCGATAATACGCTGGGTATCGACTGGCTGGGTCAGAACTGGGGTACGCGGAATGTGTATAACTGGGCGCATCCGAATGAACCCCGGCCGCTGTTTAAACGCGTATTGCAAGTGCCGGAATATCGCGAGCGGTTTACGTATTATTTGCAGCTCTTTTTGGATAATGTTTTTAATGAGGAAGTCCTTTTTCCTTATTTGGAAGATATCAAACAGCGCATTGCACCCTACGCCCAGGCCGATCCCTACCGCCCGCTCGACTACGGCTTTACCTATGCCGATTTTGAGACGGCTTTTGTGGATGATCTACCGTTTTTTCATACCGATTATGGATTGCAGGAGTATATTACTACCCGCCGCAATACGGCACTGAGCCAGTTGGAGGCCACGGATGTGGCGCCCATTATTACCTGGGTGGCCGACAATAATCCCTCTGCATACCAGGATATCGCCCTCAGCGCCCAAGTGGTCGATAATACGACTGTGACCGAGGTGATGTGGTGTTACCGACTCAACGGCGCCGGCTCGGATATCTGCATACCGATGTACGACGACGGACAGCACCTTGACGGCGAAGCCAACGACGGGCGCTACGGCGCCGAATTGCCGGCTGTGAACGCGGTAGGGGTGATCGAGTATTACCTGACTGCCGGCGATAACACCGGCCAGCAAAGCCGAAAGCCAGTCTGCGGGTTTTATGAGCTGCAAATCAGCGACGTCACGCTGCCCGTGGCTATCAATGAGGTGATGGCCGCCAACTCTTCGACGATCGCCGATAATTTTGGCGAATACGACGACTGGGTGGAGCTCTACAATTATTCCGATGTGCCGGTCTACCTCGGCGGGCGCTACCTCTCCGATAACCCCACGAACCCCGATAAATGGGCTTTCCCCGATATCTGGATACAAGCCCAGGAGTACCTGCTGGTCTGGACCGACGACGATGCCGGACAAGGCCCCCTGCACACCGATTTCAAACTCGACGCAGCCGGGGAGTTTATTGGTATTTTTGACAATGCGGCGAATGATTACGCGTTGATTGACGGCTTTGCTTTTGGGCCGCAAGCCACTAACCACGCCATAGGCCGTTTGCCCGATGGATTTGGGGCGGTGCAGGTGGTGAGTCCTACGCCTGGCGGGCCGAATATGCCGATAACTGGTGTTGGTGAATTAATTGATAATCAGATAGATATGCTTGTTTTTCCCAATCCTTTTTCGGAGGAATTGTGGGTGAGGTGGCCGGCTGCCGGCACGCTGCAGTTGGTGGATGTGTGGGGTAGGGTAGTGGGCGGCGGCTTCCAGCCTGTTTCGGAGGGGTTGTGGCGTTTTTCTGCGGAAGGACTGGTTGATGGAATATATTTATTGGTAGCTCAAATGGGGCAGGGGGTGGCGATTAGAAAAGTGGTGCTTGTGCGGCCTTGAGGTTTTACCGCAGAGTTAAACGGAGTTGAAAGGAGTTTCGCAGAGCGTGATGTTGACTCTGCGTAACTCTGCGAAGAACTCCTCTAACTCTGCGGTTAAAAAAAAACAATTACATCGAAATCGACCCCTTCCGGAAATCCGACTTATTCAAAATCGCATTAATCAGCACCGCCTGGCCATTAGCGGCGGCCTCCTTTGCGGACTGCAGTGTAGCCGTCGTTTGCGCTGGATTGTCCAGCAAAAAGCCGGCGCTGCCGAAGCCGGCGGCTACGCGGTCGTAGGCCGTATGCCCGAGCACCGTGCCCACATCGTCGCCGAGCATATCAACTTGTTCCCGGGCGATTTGCGACCAGGCGCCGTCGTTGCCTACAACGGCGATCACGGGCAATCCGTGGCGGGCAAAGGTGTCGAATTCCGTCATAGAATACCCCGCCGCGCCGTCGCCGAGGATAAGCCACACCGTTTTCTCAGGATAAACCAATTTGGCCCCCAGCGCAAACCCCGCGCCAACGCCCAAGGTGCCAAAGGCGCCGGGGTCGAGCCAGCTGAGCGGCCCCGGCGGACGCAGGATATACGAGGCCGTGCCCACGAAGTCGCCGCCGTCGGCCACGATGATGCTGTCGGAGCCCACCATAGCGTCGATTTCGGTCAAGAGGTGCAGCGGGTTGATATGGTCGCCTACCTCTTTTATTCTGTCGTCTATTTCCGACTGGCGGGTTTTTTCGTTGGTTTGGAGTTTTTGTTCCCAATCGGGCCTGGATATCTTTTCGGGTATAGCATCGGCCAGCCGGCGCAGGAAGAGGCCGGGATCGGCTTGTACGGCCACCTGCGGGCGTCGGTTGTGGTAAAGGTCGTGGCGGTCGATGTTGACGGAAACATAGGTGGAGCTGCGGCGGATGTGGTTGCCGTAGTCGAGGCGGAAGTCGCAGGGCACGCCGGCCAGCAGCACCAGGTCGGCTTCGCGAAGGGCTTCGCGGCGTTTGTGGCGGCACTGGCAGTCGCTGTCGCGTCCCAGCAATCCGCGGGCCATTCCCGACAGGTAGGTGGGGATGCCCAATCGCTGGATGGCTCCAGCCACCGCGGGCGCTTCGGCAGCCTGCAGGGTCACCTGACTGCCGGCTATCAGTACCGGCCGACGGGCTTTCTCCAGGGCGCGGACTACTTTAGATATCGATGATGCGGAGGGCGCCGGAGGGCTTATCCTTATTTCCTGGCCGGCCTGGCGATCCCAGGCGTGGCTGAACATCCGGTTGACGTGCCATTTGAGGTAGGCCTTCAGCAGCTTGTCGGTCAGTGTTTTTCCGCCACGGTCCATGCCGTACCACTGCTTTACGGTGCCTTCCTCGTAGAGCAGGTCTACCGGGCACTCCACAAAAACAGGGCCAGGGGTGCCTTCCTGGGCTACGCGGAACGCCTTTTCCATGGCGGGAATCAGCTCGGCTACTTTTTTCACCCGAACGGCCCATTTTACCAAAGTACCGACCAGCTTGAGTTGCTCGATATCCTGCAGGGCGCCCCGGCCTTGCAGGGCGGTAGGCGCTGCACCTCCGATGAGAATGAGGGGCGACTGCGCCATCTGGGCGTTTTTGAGGGCGGTAATGCTGTTGGTCACGCCGGGGCCTGCTGTGACGGCGGCGACGCCGGGCCGGCCAGTGAGGCGGGCCACCGCATCGGCGGCAAATACAGCGGTGGCTTCATGGCGGGTATCGATTACGCGGATGCCGCGCGCCTTGGCTGCCACAAGGATAGGCGAGATGTGTCCGCCGCAAAGTGTGAACAAAAACGGCGTTTGTTGGGCGGCCAGCACGGATGCTATGAGATCTCCTCCGTTCATGATATGACAAGTTTTGCACTAAAAAATAAGACCTAGTCAGCAAATATAGCACGGTATTCGTAAGTTTGAGCCGGATTGAGAAGAGGGAGTGAGGGAGCGAGGGAGCGAGGGAGTGAGGGAGTGATCAGGGCTTTACGAATAAATGCAGGTCAACGTCAAATATCCAGGCGCGGGTCACCGGCAAATTTGTGGAGCATTAAATTTGCCTGGCGTTTTGGGTATTTTTTTGGCGATGAAAAAGTAACACGTCTGCGATTAAAAAAACAGGTATCAGAGATATATGGATACGATTTACGAGGTGAAATACCACCAACTGGAAGACATACACTGGTGGTTCAGAGCTAGGAGGCGTAAAGTATTGGACTACGTGCAGGTAACGCCGGAGGCGAGATACCTCGACATAGGCTGCTCGACGGGTATGTTGCTCAGCGAGTTGATATCGCGCGGCGCCGACCCCGATAGCGTTTACGGCGTAGATATCAGCGAAAGCGCCATAGGCACCTGCGTAGAGCGGGGACTCAAACACGCTCACGTGATGGATGCCGCCAGCATTACCTTCGACAAGGAGTCATTTGATTGCATCGTGTCGTCGGATTGCCTGGAGCACCTCGAAGACGACAACAAAGCCCTGAAGAACTGGTACGGCTTACTCAAACCCGGCGGCAGGCTGGTGGTCTTCGTGCCGGCCTTTATGTCGCTGTGGAGCCCTCACGACGTAGTCAACCACCACTACCGCCGTTACGAACGCGGTGAATTGGCCAAAAAAATGGAGGCAGCAGGATTTACCGTGCAAGACCAGGGTTATTGGAATTTCACCCTGTTTTTTCCCATTTTCATTTTTAGGTTAATAAAAAAAGTGTTTTTCAATATCAGCGAGCAGACGCCAGAGGAAGATCTCAAACGGCCCAATTTTCTGATTAACAAACTATTATTTGGATTGCTGTCGCTTGAAAACAGGCTCATGAAAAGCCTGCATTTTCCAATAGGCGTGAGCACCTATTGTATTTGCACTAAAAATAAAACCAGGAGAAACCCTGTTCACAGTTCACAGTTCACTGTTCACTGTTCACTGATTCCTGTTCACACCAAATCTTATGGCAAAACGGCAACCACAAAAGCCATCCAGGCAGGCGCAAAAACCTGCCGCTGCGCCACCCCGACCGGCGGCTAAAAAAAAGACCCCGGGAATGACCTGGCCCTTGTATGCGCCTCCGCCCGATGCGTCGACGCAATCGCCGCGACTCCGCCAATGGTGGCTGGCCGCCGTTGCCTTTTCGTTTCTCGTGCTGGCAGTATTGGCTTTCAACAGCGGTATCAACGAAGACGATAAATTCCAGGAAGACTACGCAGAACGGCTGGTGAACTACTATACTACTTTTGGCAAAGACCGCTCCGTTTTTTACGAAGCTGACGCAGATTCGGGTTATAAAAAATACGCCAAATACTACGGCGGCGTTTTCGACCTCACCACCGGTCTGGTCAACCGCGCGTTGGGATTCCAACCCGAAGAACGCGCCTATCACCACGTGCGGCATTTGTTCAATGCCGGATTGGGTGGATTGTTGTTGCTATTTGCCTCTTTATTGGTACGGGATATAGCGGGGTATCGAGCCGCCCTGATTGCTTTGTTATTGATGCTGGCTTCGCCCACACTCGTAGGGCATGCCATGATGAACTCCAAAGATATTCCTTTTGCTGCCGGCTACATGATCTCGGTGTATTACTTGTACCGATGTCTGAAGACACTGCCGGATATCGGCTGGCGGGACGGACTGGGGTTCATCCTGGGCGCGGCCCTCACCATTGGTACGCGTGCCGGGGTATCCTGGTGTTGGCCTATGCGGCGTTGTTTATGGGTTTGAATTTTGTAATGAAACACGGCCTGGGCGGGTTGGTAAAAGAAGTAAAAATAGTGGGCAAATACGCCATGTACTTTGCCATTGGCAGTTTGGCGGCATTTTTACTGGCTATTTTATTCTGGCCATCTGCGCTGGTTTCGCCGATTGCGCATACCCGTGAGGCCCTGGCGCTGTTTACCAAGTTTGACGTCAGCATCAAAGTCCTGTTCCAGGGCGACAATATTCCCTCCAACGGCATCCCCAAAAATTACGCCCCGACCTGGATATTCAACACGCTTACCATTCCTTTGCTATTAGGGTGGATAGCGGGTGTTTTTATAGTCATCGCGCGTTGGCGCAAGCTCGGATTTATCACATCTTCGCTCATCTTATTCGCTTGCTTTTTCCCTCCAATTTATATTATTTATAAAAACAGCCAGCTTTACGACGGCTGGCGCCACCTGATGTTCATCTTCGGGCCGTTGGCGGTGATTGCTGCCTTGTTCTGGGACCGGTTGTTCGACCTGGCGAGCCGCCATAAAATCGCCACATGGGCATTGGTGGGGCTGTTTGCCATCGGCATAGCGGAACCGGCATTTTTTATAATAAAAAACTCCTACGCGCCATACGTCTACTTCAATCCGCTGGCCGGCGGCATGAGAGGCGCTTTCGGGCAATACGAAACCGATTATTGGGGGCTCAGCGTCAGACCCGCCATCAGTTGGATGGAAAAAGAGGGCATCTTGTCGGCCGACAACCCCGATACCGTCGTCATCGGCACCAACTTCTACTACAACTTTGCCAAAGCAGCTCAAGGAAGAGTACCGGGGTAAAGTAAAAGTGCGTTACGTGCGTTTCGACAGCCGGTACTCTGAGCCCTGGGATTACGGCGTTTTCGTCTCCCGTTTTATCAAAGGCAGGCATCTGCGGGCCGGCAGCTGGCCCACCTCGAAAACCATACATACCATCACCGCCAACGGAGTACCACTGGCAGCCATAGAACACGATACCGCCAAGCTGGCCTACAAGGGCAACGAAGCGTTGAAGGTCAAAAACTGGGATCAGGCCATCGCCGATTTGAGCGAAGAGACCCGTCGCTACCCCGACAACGAAGTCGCCTGGATGAGCCTCGCCAACGCCTATATCAATGCCCGCAATGCCGCCGCCGCCGTTGCGCCGACCAACGAAGCCCTCAAGCTATCGCCCGAAACCACCACCGCACTGTACTACCTGGGATTGGCCCAGCTCAACTTGGGCGACAAAGCAGGCGCCATGGGTACATTCGAGCGAGGCATCAAAGCAGACAAGGATTTTTACCTGGCGCATTATTATATCGCCTACATACACACGCAGAACAATCAGCCGTCGGAGGCGCTACAGGCGCTGCAGAAGGCCATCACCGCCGAACCCTCGTTTAAGGCCGCCTACGAACTGGCTGCCAACATATACCAGCAGCAGGGCGATGAGGCCAACGCGCAGCGTTTCTTTGAGGCAGCTTCTAGGCGGGGCGGCGGGGGGCCGGGGTGGTCGGGGGGGGGCTAAAAGTCCGTCGTAATGGCCGGGCCGGGCGGTGCGGGCCCGGCGGCCGAGGCCGGGACGGCCGCTTCGCAGGTTCCCCGGGCGCGGGCGGGCGGGGGGGGCCGGAGGCCTCGCGGTTGCAACCATCGCTGCCGAATCGACGTTTAGTGGCGAAATGGCTGCACTCATTTAGGGACGCACGTTTCTTCGATAGCCTCCAAATTGAAATAACGCCTAAGCAGATGAATTACAAGCTGTTATTTCCTACTTACCGCAACCGCTACTTGTTTATCAAGCGGCAACTGGAGCAACTCGCCAGACCTGCAAAGGCATTGAACCTGGGCACCGGCGAAGGCGACTACGACGCTATGATCGCCGGGTATTGCGACCAACTGGTGGCCTGCGATATCAATGAGGGCGATGTGAACTACGCCCGGAAACTCAACAGCGATGTAGCTAACCTGCAATACTCGGTAGAAAATGCGCTTGCACTTTCGTTCCCCGACAATACCTTCGACCTGATCATTTCGGTAGACGTAATCGAACACGTGGGGCAGCCGGCGCAAATGGTAGCCGAAATCCAACGCGTATTAAAGCCGGGGGGCGTGGCGCTCATCACCTTTCCTTCGCTCGATTACCCATTTACCTACGACCCTGTTAACCGCATCCTGGCCTTATTACACAAAGAAAAAATACCGCAGGGCGCCTATGCTTTCGGGCATGAATACCTGATAAACCCTGTCGAATTCAGGTCGTGGCTGGCGCATCACAAGCTACAAACCATCGAAGAAAAAAAACTGAGCGGATATCTGATAGCCCTTTTAGAAGCCTATTGGACCGGCTGGATACAGCGCATCTTCAAAGCCAATGCCACCAACGTATCGGCGCAAACGGCCAGGAGCATGGTGCTGCGGCCTTCCCGGAAAGAACCCTGGCTCTGCCTGCTCACCGACGGCCTCATTTGGCTCGACAGGTTATTGTTCGGCTTTTTTCACGCATCGGTGGGTAAGGGTTTTGTATTTAAAAAATGACAACTTTTTCAAAAGCATAAAGTTATGATGCACGATAAGTTACAATCGCTAACCGAAAAAATGAACGAAGCCTACCTGGGCGGTGGGCTCGAAAGAATAGAAACCCAGCATAAAAAAGGCAAACTCTCCGCCCGCGAGCGCGTCCACTTTTTATTGGACGAAGGTTCATTTGAAGAAATCGGCATGCTGGTCGCTCATCGATGCAGCGATTTCGGCATGGAAAAACAAATCGTGCTCGGCGACGGGGTTATTACCGGTTACGGCACGATCGGCGGTAGATTGGTTTATGTATTTGCACAAGACTTTACGGTGTTCGGTGGGTCGCTTTCAGAAACCCATGCCGAAAAGATCTGCAAAATAATGGACATGGCCATGCGCAACGGCGCGCCGGTTATAGGTCTCAACGACTCGGGCGGCGCCCGCATCCAGGAAGGCGTAAACTCTTTGGGCGGCTACGCCGACATCTTCTATCGCAACGTGGTGGCCTCGGGCGTTGTACCGCAGATATCGGCCATCATGGGCCCCTGTGCCGGCGGAGCGGTATACTCGCCTGCCATGACCGATTTCATCATCATGGTAGAAGAAACCTCCTACATGTTTGTCACGGGCCCCAACGTAGTAAAAACCGTGACAAACGAAGAGGTTACCTCCGAAGAACTCGGAGGCGCCATGACGCACGCTACCAAATCGGGGGTTACCCATCTCACTGCGGCCAACGACTTCGACTGCATCCAGAAGATCAAGCGTATGTTGACCTACATGCCCCAAAACTGTGAAGAAAAACCGCCGCAAATACCTTTCACCCCCGGCGACGAATACCGTCCGCAATTGCGCGACATCGTGCCTGCCAGCGCGAATCAGCCCTATGATATGCGCGAAGTAATTGCCGGCATTGTGGATGAAGACAGCTTCATGGAAATCCACGAAAACTTTGCCGAAAACATTGTAGTAGGTTTTGCCCACCTGGGTGGTTGCAGCATAGGCATTGTGGGCAACCAGCCCATGAGTCTGGCCGGCGTACTCGACGTAGACAGCTCCATCAAGGGCGCCCGTTTTGTGCGCTTCTGCGATTCATTTAATATCCCGCTGCTGGTATTAGTAGACGTGCCCGGTTTTTTGCCCGGCACCGACCAGGAATGGAACGGCATCATCGTCAATGGCGCTAAGTTGCTCTACGCCTTCAGCGAAGCCACCGTGCCTCGGGTGACCGTCATTACCCGCAAAGCCTACGGAGGCGCCTACGACGTGATGAACTCCAAACACATCGGCGCCGACATGAACTTTGCCTGGCCTACCGCCGAAATCGCCGTTATGGGCGCCAAAGGGGCTTCGGAGATCATTTTCCGCAAGGAGATCATCTCGGCAGCAGACCCCCAGCAGATGTTACTCGAAAAAGAAAAAGAATACCAGGAGATGTTTGCGCATCCCTATCGCGCCGCCGCCCGCGGCTTTATCGACGAGGTAATCGACCCCATCGATACGCGCCGGAAATTAATTAAAGCGTTCGCTATGCTGGAAAACAAGGTGGCGCACAGGCCGAGGAAGAAGCATGGGAATATTCCGTTGTAATGAGTTAATGTGCTGATGTGTTAATGTGCTGATGTGCTGATGTGCTGATGTGCTGATGTGCTGATGTGCTGATGTGCTGATGTGCTGATGTGCTGATGTGCTGATGTGCTGATGTGCTGATGTGCTGATGTGCTGATGTTGGAGAGATTAAAATTAATTAATTATCAGCAAATCAGCAAATTAGCAAATCAGCAAATTATTGAGTGATTCAAATCCCTCATAATATTCGTATACGTCCAGGTGATGCGTTGTTCGTGGGGATGTTGGCGTTGTGGGCAGTCCTTTTTGAGGCAGAGGCGGCAGGAGACCGGTTCGCAGGGATCGACGTGGATAAATAGCTCTACCGGAGACTTGCAGTGCGCTTTTACCAGGTTTTCAAAAGCCTTAACTTCCGAGTGACTTTGGCGGGTATCGTAATACCAGGGCAGCGTGAGGTGGCAGTCGATATGCAGCGTAGCGCCGTATTTGATCACCCTGAAATTGTGCACATCGATCCAATTACTTTTTCCTCCAGCATTTTCACAATATTATCCACCAGCAGGTGATCGGCTTCGTCCATGATGCCGGCTACGGAATTGCGTACAAGCCGGAAACCGGTAATCAGGATAAACAAGCCAAAAATGCCGGCGACGAGATTGTCGAGCAGCGTAAGTCCGGTGAAATATAGCGCAGCAAGTCCCAATATCAGGCCGAGAGAAGAATATGCATCAGATTGGAGGTGTTTGCCGCTGGCGATCAGCGTCATCGAATCGGCTTTGCGGCCTTGCTTTTCCAGTATCTTGCCCATCAGGAAATTGATACTGCCTGTAATGAGCGTTAGTAGCAGGCCCAAGTCTATTTGGTGCAATTCCTGCGGGTTAAAAATGTTATAACCTGCCTTGCCGAAAATGGTGATTCCAGCCAGAAAGATCATAGCTCCTTCGAAGCCTGCCGAGAGAAATTCGATTTTTCCGTGGCCGTAGGGGTGGTTTTCGTCTTTGGGTTTAGCGGCGAGATACAGGCTGTACAAAGCAAAAGAACCGGCCACTATGTTAATAATACTTTCGAGGGCATCGGTGAGGATGGCGTTGGAATTGGTGAGCCACCAGGCCAGGAATTTCAGTGCCATCAGGCCGATTCCCACCACAAGAGCAATGATTTGCAGACGAATGTATTTGCGCAAAGCAGTATTAATTTGCTGCAAAGCAACGCAAAAACGGCCATTCGGGCAAGTTTAAAAGTTATCGAAAAAATTCCCTGAGCAGTAAAAGAATATCTCTACATTTGACATATGCAGTTGAGAACTTCCTACGGCCAAATAATGTCTATTTCTCTGCCCATTATGCTGGGTAGTGCAGCCCAGAATATCATTGCGCTAACCGATAGCGTTTTTCTCTACCATTTGGGCGAGAACGATTTTGCCGCTATCGGCTTTGTGGGGGTTTTTTATCTCATCGTAGCGGCTATCGGGTATGGATTTTCGAGGGGAGGGCAAATCCTCATTGCCAGGAGGTTGGGCGAGCGAAATCCATCGGGAGTAGGGCATACCTTTTACACCACACTGTATTTCGAATTGGTACTGGCGCTGGTGATGTTTCTTTTTATGCAGTACGGTTGTTACTACTTTTTTCAATTGATAGTCGACTCTCCGATTATTTTTGAAAAAAGCATGGAGTTTCTCGAATACAGGTCGTGGGGCGTGTTTTTTGCCTATGCGGGGGTGAGTATCATCGCGTTGTACTCCGGCGCTGCGCGCACTACTTTTATAATGATTGATACGGCCATTCTTGCCGGTGTAAATATCGTGCTGGGTTATGCGCTCATTTTCGGTCATTGGGGATTTCCGGCCATGGGGATTGCCGGCGCCGGATTGGCCAGTACCCTTGCCGAGGTAGTGGCTTTTGTGGCCTTTGCGATGTATATGATATTTGATAAAGGCGCGAAAAGCTGGCATATTTTTTCTTTACCAAAATTTGACCTTAAAAAGATTCTTCAGCTTTACAAACTGTCTTTACCAATTGTAGCCCAGGCTATTGTAGGCATGGGCAGTTGGTTTATCTTTTTCGGCATTGTCGAAAACCTGGGCGAGCGGCAATTGGCCATTACCAACCTGGTGCGAATGGTGTACCTGGTCTTGTCGATCCCTACCTGGGGTTTTTCTGCGGGTATCAATACTATGGTCAGCAAATTTTATCGGCCAGCGCAAGCGGCAGGCGGTAGTGCCAATAGTGGTCAAAACCGCCTGGTTGTCGTGGGTGGCTACCATGCTCATCACGTTGCCCATCGTGCTTTTTCCACATTTCTTTTATACCCCCTGTTGGGCGCCGACGAAGCATCTTTGATTGACGATGCCAAACAAGTCTTTTACCTGTTGGTGCTTATCCTGTCGGCTTTTTCTATCGGCGCTGTGATGTTTAACGGCCTCATTGGTGCAGGGGCTACCTGGTTTGGCCTCAAACTCCAGTTTTTCTGCGCCATCGGTTATCTCGTCTATATTTTCTTCGTGGTGAATTTCACCAGCGGCGGCTTGCTCTGGGCCTGGGCTGCAGAAATATTCTACTGGGTAGCCATGCTCGGCCTTACGATCTGGTATTTGCGCTCGAAAAGGTGGCATGCGTTGCGATGGTAATTTAATGTGCTGATGTGCTGATTTGCTGATGTGCTAATATCCTAGGTATCAGCACATCAGTACATCAGTACATCAGCACATTAATAAAGATCCACCGTGTGCGTATGGCCGTTGACGGTAATGACCACTTCGCCGTTGCCGTTAAATTGTAGCGAACCCTGGTGAAAGAAGTTATTGCCGCCCGTGCCGCTGCCGGAAAGTGTAAAGGAGGCCGTGCCGCTTTCGATGTGTCGCGTGGTTTTGTTTACATTCAGCGCATCGGAAGTTATTATCAGCGTGGAAGTAAACACATTTTGGTCGCGTACCTTTGAGGTTTGGCTGCCGTTGCGGGTATAGCTTCCATCGAGGGTGTAGGTAGAGCCTGTGGTCAGGTTGCCGATATTCCATGAACTGTTAGCGTTGTCGTCAGACGACATGCGCGGCGTTTCCCATTGTCCTAATGCCGTGCTGGCAAAATCTACCGATTGGGGAATCATCAGGTTGTTGCAGTTGACCGTCCAGCTCAGAGTAGCGTTGTAGCTGGCAGAAATGGCAGCCGAATTATACGAACGCACAATGGTAGAATCGAAAGTTTGTCCGCAAGGCCCCAGCGTTTTGGTGGTGTACTGGTCGGCGATATACACGGCGTCGGAGGCTTCCTGGGCGAGGCCTTCGGTGTCTTCTATCAGCGCGCCTTCTACGATGGCTGCGATCTCTTCGTCGTTGACCGTCTCTTCAGGTGTATTGTCTTCTTTTTTGCAGGCGCCCATCAGCAAAGCTATGGCCAGTAGGGGCATCATTACACTTTTGTGCGACATGGTTGTAAATTGAAATAAGGACTTCATGGTGGTGTGGTTGTTTTTTTGTTTTTAAATAAAATTAAATGATGCTGCAAAGAAAAGGCTTCCGGAATGACTGCTGCAAATGCTTTCAACGAACCGTGTGAATTGTTCAGTGAACTGTGAACTGTGAACTGTGAACTGTACTGAGAGCAGTTCACAGGACAAAATCAACCATTGGTTGAAAGAATTGCGGAGATTCTAAGCAGTAGAGTAGTTTTGGAATAAAATCAAACCATACTTCACACATGAACAACCGAAAACAGCTCAAATTGTGGATGCATATCGGCGTATGGCTGCTGGCTTTTTTTATTCATACGCTGGTTTTTAGCCGATTTTATTCACTCCCATTAAGCTTATTGCGGGGATTGCTGAACGTAGCGCCTATGGCACTGCTGTTTTATGCCAATATTTGGCTGGTCAACCGGTATTTTGACAAAAAGAGCTATTGGCGTTTTGCGTTGTACTCGGGCGCGTTGGTTTTATTGCTCACTTTTTTCGGGTGCGCATTAATCTGTCGTTTCCTGACATAGCTTTGATGAGCGGCGCCTTGCCGGCTGTGAACGAACGTTTGCTCCTGCGTTTTGGCGCCCTCGCCACCAACGTCGGCGTATGGATACTCAGCACATTGTATCAGGTGATCCGCAACCGCGATGAAAACGAACTGCGCAACCTGGCCGTCATTAGCCGTCAACAGGAGGCCCAATTGCAGGCCCTGCGGGCGCAAATCAATCCCCATTTTTTATTTAATACCCTAAATAATATCTACTCGCTGGCGGTAGTCAAATCCGATAAAACCGCGGAGATGGTGCTCAAACTCTCGAATCTGCTGCGCTATGTGACGTATGAAGAAGTGGGTCAGCCCGTGGCGCTCGGCCGCGAAATCGAACACATCCGCCAGTACATCGACCTCTTCCAATTGCGCAGCGAAACACCGTTGGATGTGACTTTTGAAGTTACAGGCGACGATACCACCGTCAAAGTAGAACCCATGATATTGATCCCAATGGTGGAAAATTGCTTTAAGCACTGCGATTTTGACACCAATCCGGGCGCTTTCGTGCGCATCCAACTGGAGATCAACCCCCAAGCTATTAATTTTAAAACATATAATACCAAAAACGATACCGACAGGCAAAAAGATGAGGTAGGCGGCGTGGGGCTCGATAACATCCGCCAGCGACTCGAATTGCTTTATTCCGGCCGCTACGACTTGGCTATTTTAAATACCGACACTACTTTTGAAGTGAAGTTAAGTCTTAGCCACCATGAATGAACGCGCACCCATTCGCACGCTGCTCGTCGACGACGAATACCTCGCCCTCAACCTGTTGGAGGAATTCCTCAAACACCTTCCCGATATAGAAGTAGTGGGCAAAGCCAAATCGGCGATGGCTGCGCTGGATATTTTGCACCGTACACCTGTCGACCTGCTTTTTCTCGATATCCAAATGCCTACGCTCAGCGGGGTGAATATGCTCAAAACGCTGCAACACCCGCCGGTAGTTGTTTTTACCACCGCTTACGCCGATTACGCCGTGCAGGCTTTCGACCTGAACGCCGTCGATTATCTGCTCAAGCCGTTTTCGTTTGAACGCTTCCTGCAGGCTGTCAATAAGGCGAAAGAACATATTCGGCAGTCGGCAACCGGCAGTCGGCAGTTAGAAGACGAACGCGATACGTTGGTGATTAAAGTGGACGGTAAACTGGTGAAACTACACCTGGCAGATATTTTGTTTGTAGAAGGTTTAAAAGAGTATGTGCGTTTTGTGTGTACCAATGGCAAATACGTGACGCTGGAAAGTCTGAAAAACCTGGAAGAGACACTGCCCGCCCACGCTTTTGTACGGGTACACAAATCCTATATCGTAGCCTGCAACAAAGTGCAGTCGCTGTTGGGTAATATGTTGGAAATCGGCTCGCACCGCATTCCCATCAGCCGCGAAAAAAAGGACGAGGTGGTTCAGCTCATTTTTAAGCAATAAGCATAGGGTCATACCCCGCCGGCGTATTATCTTTAGGCGCAAATACGTCTGATTATGAAAAAATTCCTGCTTGCGCCGATTTTCCTGTCGGCTATGCTTTTTTCCTGCAAACCTACATCGCCAGTGACAGAACTGACCAGCTTCGACCAATATCCCGTTTACGAAGGCAAAGACCTGGGGCTCACCTACAGCCCCGCTAAATCGGTTTTCAAGCTGTGGTCGCCCGCAGCCGAAGCCGCCAAAGTGCACATCTACGAAACCGCCCTGGGCGGCGAGCCGACGATGTCGAGAGATATGACCAAAGGCGATCAGGGCGTGTGGGAGGCTTCATTTGACGAAAACATCAAAGCCAGGTATTACGCATTTCAGATCCAACACAAAGGCCAGTGGCTCGAAGAAGCTGCCGACCCCTACGCCAAAGCCGTGGGCGTAAATGGCAAACGCGCCATGGTGATCGAATTGCACGAAACCAACCCGGAGGGCTGGGAAAACGACCGCAAACCTGCACTGGCCGGCTTTAACGATATCATCATCTACGAACTGCACGTCCGCGACTTGTCGATTCACCCCGATTCGGGTATCAAAAACAAAGGCAAATACCTCGGCTTCACCGAAACCGGCGCCAAAAGCCCCGAAGGCGAAGCCACCGGCATCGACCACATCAAAGACCTGGGCGTCACCCACGTCCACCTGCTGCCGGTTTACGACTTTTGTCGATAGACGAAACCAAACCCGAACTCAACAAATACAACTGGGGTTACGACCCGCAAAATTACAACGTGCCCGAAGGCAGCTACTCGACCGACGCCACCGGCCCCGCCATGCGCATCCGCGAATTCAAGCAGATGGTAAAAGCCATGCACGACAACGGCCTTCGCGTGATCATGGACGTAGTGTACAACCACACCGGCGCCACCGAAAATTCTAATTTCAACCTGTTGGCGCCTGGCTATTACTACCGCCAAAACCCCGACGGCTCGTTTTCCAACGCCTCTGCCTGCGGCAACGAAACCGCTTCCGACCGGCCCATGATGCGCAAGTTTATTATCGAATCGGTGTTGCATTGGGTAAAGGAATACCATATCGACGGCTTCCGCTTCGACCTTATGGGCATCCACGACATCGAGACTATGAATCAGGTCAGCGAAGCCCTGCACGCCGTCGACCCCACGATCTTCATATATGGCGAAGGCTGGACCGCCGGCGGTAGCCCCTTGCCCGACAGCCTGCGCGCCCTCAAATCCAACGTGTTGAAGCTCAATAAAGTAGCCGCCTTTAGCGACGATATCCGCGACGCGATCAAAGGCCATGTGTTTACACCCACCGAAAAAGGATTTATCAGCGGCAAAGCGGGATTGGAAGAGAGCATCAAATTCGGAGTGGTGGCTTCTACGCAGCACCCGCAGGTCAACTACGATTCGGTGAATTACTCCAAAGCCCCCTGGGCGCCCGAGCCTTATCAGACGATCACCTACGAGTCGTGCCACGATAACCACACACTCTGGGACCGCATCGCCGTAGCCAACCCCGATGCATCCGAAGCAGAGCGCATCCGTATGAACAAATTAGCAGCGGCTATTGTGCTCCTCGCAGGGCGTAAGCTTCCTGCACGCAGGCGAAGAGATGCTGCGCACCAAAAATGGCGTAGAAAACTCTTTCGAATCGCCCGACGAGATCAACCGTTTCGACTGGTCGAGGAAAGCCAAATACAAGGACGTTTATAATTATTACAAAAGTCTGATTGGGCTGCGCAAAAGCCACCCGGCCTTCCGCATGCCATCCACTGCGTTGATCCAGAAACACCTCGAATTCCTGGATACCAAAGAAAGCAACCTGATCGCCTACCACCTCAAAGACAACGCCAACGGCGATGGCTGGAAGGATATCCTCGTGGTGCTGAACGGCAATACCACGCCCCAAAAGTTAGCTATCCCCCCCGGTGACTGGACAATTGCGGTCAACGACAAGGGGGTGAGCGAAAAAGGCCTCGGCAAGGCCTCCGGCGGTCAAATGACAGTGCCGGGGACGAGTGCGGTGGTGCTGTATAAATGATTTGCTGATGTGCTAATTTGCTGATGTGCTGATTTGCTAATTTGCTAATTATTAATATATTATCAGCACATCAGCAAATCAGCACATTAACCCATCATTTCACCACCACCTTCTGCGTAGCCACCACCTTGCCCTTTTCCTGTATCTCAAAAATATAGGCGCCGGCTTTCAGAAAGTCGATGCCAAAAGACGTACCGGTGAATGGGGTAGGGGGCAGCACCAGCCGGCCGTTGGCGGCATAGATTAGACTTTTGGCGAGACGAGCGGGCGACTGCTCTGCACATTGATCACACTGTCGGCGGGGTTGGGAGATAGGGTGATCTGCAGCGGCTTGTTGGGATCTAACGTGCCTACGGCTACGGCGTCGGCGTAGAGCCATTCGTAGGCGTCGGAAAATTCGCGGGCCCAGTACCATTCGCTGTGTTGTCCGTCGGAGTGGGTGAGGTACAAAATTTCGTTATCAGTAAAGCCGGCGTTGAGCAGCGTGGTGCGCATAGCGTTCAGGTCGGCTACCACCGAGCCGTTGCCCTCCAGTTGGCCGGCCAGTAGGTAAAACTGCATATCCTGTTCTTTGCCCGTGGTGGTCACCTGGGTATAACACTCGTCGGCAAACCAGAAGGCCGGGGAGAAAATGCCCGCCTTGCCGAATACATCCTGGTATTCGATAGCGGCGTACATCGAGATCAGGGCGCCAAGTGAAGAACCCATGATGCCTGTATTATTTCTGTCTGCCAGCGTGCGGTAGTGCTCGTCGATATAAGGTTTAAGCGTTTCTACGATAAATTCGGTGTATTCATCGCCTTGTCCGCCGCCGTATTGGGGGTTTACCCAGGGTGAATATTCGTTGATGCGGTTGGCGCCGCCGTTGTCGATGGCCACCACGATTACGCCGTCGTCGCCGTTGCCAAAGAGTTCGTTGAGCGACTCGTCGACTTCCCATTCGCCGGCAAAGCTGGTGGTGGCATCAAAAACGTTCTGCCCGTCGTGCATGTACAACACCGGGTATCGCTTGCCCGAATTGTCGTAGTCGGGCGGCAGGTAAAGCAACACGCGGCGGTAGCGGTCGAGTTGGGGCATATAAAAATCGTAGCTCAGGATGCTCACATTCTCTTCCGTGGTGCCGCCGCCGCCCGTGCCAAGGTCTTCCCAACTTAGTATCGTCAGTTCAGCCAATTGCTGGCCTCCGTTATAAGTGAGGGTGCGGTTGGGCAGGAAAGTGCCGTTGGCGTTGCCTTCTACGGTGGCCCAGCTGCCGCGGGTGAATTTGAATTCGATGGTTCCGGCGGGTATGTTCAACACAATCTGGTAAGTGCCGTCGTTATTATTAGTAAGAGTATAGCCGGCGTTGCCCGGATCCCAGTTGTTGACCGTGCCGGCGATGTAAATCGAAGCGGCTGCCGGGGTGTTGTCGGGTATGTCGGTGACTTTGATGGTAAGCTGTGCCAGTGCTGCGGCGATGGGGAGCCAGAGCAGCAAAAGCAACATAATCAGGCGATGACTTTTCATGATTGGAATATTAATTTGAAATAATTACTACAAATTTAGCCTTCCCGGCGTTTAAAACCCAACCTTTTTGAGGATATGCGCCGTCTTACCTGACAAAATAAATCACTGCCTATGAAACTGTCTATTATCTCCGGATTAACGCTAGTAGCGCTTGCCGTTTCGCTTAGCTCCTGCCTAAAGGATAAATGCGATTCTGTGATGACTTATACGGTTTACAATCCCGTATACATCAAAATGGACGAAGTGCGCCACGATATACAAACTGAAGCTCCTCGCGCTTTGAAACACCCTGGCAAAATTTACGTCTTCGGTCGTTATTTGTATGTAAATGAATACCACGAAGGCATTCACATTATTGACAACCAAAATCCAGAAAATCCGCAGCCCATTTCTTTTATCAAAATCCCCGGCAACGTGGATATGGTGGTGAATGGCAACCTGTTGTATGCTGACAACTACGTCGACCTCGTCACCATGAATATCGAAAACCCTCAGTCCCCGCAGTTTGTTAGCCGGACGGAAGATGTATTTCCTTCTTACGGTATGTTCGCAGACCTTGGGCATCTGATGTATTTCGAGCCCAGCCAGGTCACCACGCAGGTATCCTGCGAATCGCCCAATTGGGGGCGAGGTTGGTGGGTGGAAGATTCAGGGTTATTGTATGCAGTCAATTCATTCGATGGCGCAGCTCCGCAAAACGCCAGTGCTGCAACCGGCGGCTATGGCGGCTCGATGGCCCGCTTTACGCTGGCTTCCGACCATTTGTACGTAGTGGACGATTACAGCCTGAAGGTGTTTAGCCTTGACAATGTATCGCAACCCGCTTTGGCTACCACCATCAACCTGGGCTGGGGCATCGAGACCATCTTCCCCTACGAAAACAAGCTCTTTATCGGCGCCAACGACGGCATGCACATCTATGACAACAGCAACCCGCTGCAACCTCAATTTTTATCGATCTTTCAGCATGCCCGTGCTTGCGACCCCGTTTTTGTCGACGGCAACCTGGCCTACGTGACCTTGCGCAACGGCACTACCTGTCAGAATTTCAACAACCAGCTCGACGTGGTGGACGTCACCAATCTCACTAACCCTATTTTGTTGAAATCATACCCAATGAACAATCCGCACGGCTTGTCTATCGTAGATAAAACCCTGTTACTCTGCGAAGGTAGCTATGGTTTAAAGGCATTTGACGTAAGCGAATGGGATAAAATCGAGCGCCAATTGTCGCATATTACAGGATTTAATACCTTTGATGTAATCGGATTGCCCGGCAAGGTTGCTATTGTAACGGGCAGCGACGGAATCTACCAGTTTGATTTCAGCAACCCATCTCAGATGAAGCAACTGAGCGTGATGCCGGTAGTACAATAAAAGAGGGTGAGAGTGTGAGATGGAGGGATACTATGTCATCAAAGCTTTTTCTATGAAAACCTGGATAATCGGAGTTTGTGCGTTTTTTTTCCTGGGATTGCAAATTGCCTTTGCGCAGCAAAGCTCGCAGGACGTGATCTACCTCAAAGACGGCACCGCTTATTGGGGTACCATCATCGATGAGGGCGTCAGCAGCCGCGTGATGATCCGCCTTAGCGGGGGTAACGTGGTGGTGGTAGAGGGTCGCGACATCGAACGCATCCAACGTGGATCGTTGGATAAACCCAAGACGACGGTTAAAAAGAAGGGCACAACGCCTAAACAGAAAAAACCGGCTGGCCCTAAACCGCCCAAACCGCCCCGGGAATATGCTTTTCAGGAAAAAGGATTGTACCACGCCACCTCAATTGGCGCGTTGATGGGAAGAGATGAAAATAGCAACCCGGTCGGTCTGTGCATCCACCATACTACGGGTTATTTGTTCAATCGCTGGCTTGGCGCCGGCTTGGGGATCGGATTCGACCATTACGCCACCGGTGGCACGGAATCAGTTTTTCCCGTTTTCGGAGAAGTTAGGGGGTATCTGTCTAAAAAGAAAATAGCACCGTTTTACACCGTCAGTGGCGGATATGGATTTGCCCTACGGCGTATCAACAAGGACATAGAAGACGCAGAAGGCGGGTGGATGTTCCACCCCGCTTTCGGTCTTCGTATCGGCGCCGATAAACGCAAAAATGCCTTTATCGACATCGGCTACAGATTCAAAGAGCGAGGTACACTACGCTTTTCCCCTTTAGCGGCGATGTGCAAATCAGAGATTATCAGTACCAACGGCTGACGATGAGATTGGGAATGGTGTTTTAATGTTGTAGGTTGTCGGTTGTCAGTTGTCGGTTATCCGTTATCCGTTCTTTTTTTTTAATAGTTTAAACTTAAACAGAGAACGGAGAACGGAAAACGGAAAACGGAAAACGGAAAACAAAATTTATGTCATCGCAAAAACAATGCGCAGATAA
Organism: Saprospiraceae bacterium; assembly: GCA_016715405.1. Classification (GTDB taxonomy): domain Bacteria; phylum Bacteroidota; class Bacteroidia; order Chitinophagales; family Saprospiraceae; genus JABWBR01. The sequence continues at coordinate 153,730 of JADKAE010000009.1, forward strand.
GGAGCTGGTAGAAGGTTGCACGCGCAACGACCGCTTCTCCCAGGAAATGCTTTACCGCAAGTATTTCCCGGCTATGATGCGTATGTGTATGCGTTATACCAGCGATAAGGAAGTAGCCATGGAAATCATCAACAACGGCTTTTTGCGGGTTTTTCAGAAAATTCACCTGTATGGATTTACGGGTTCGCTGGAAGGCTGGATTCGCCGCCTCGTATTTCACAGTATCTCCGATTATTTCCGCAAAAACGATAACCCGGTGTATTTCATGGATATCGAGGACAGGGATGCACCTACCCGGGAAAACGCGCTCAACAAACTATACCTCGAGGACATTTTAAGCTTGGTAGACCATCTGCCCGACGCCACCCGCGAAGTCTTTTGGCTATATGCCGTAGAAGGATATACACACGTTGAAATATCCGACAAAATACAGATCAGCGTGGGTACTTCCAAATGGCATTTGTCGATGGCCCGGCAGAAATTGAAGCAATTAATCCAAACATATTATAACAACGCCAATTATGCAGGATAATTACGAGAACGGTGTGGACCACCCCCTCGTAGATAGGGGATGGGAAGAAATGCGCCGGCTGCTGGATAAAGAGATGCCGGTGGCGCCTGCAACTACTAAGCCCTCGCGGCGCATACTGCCGATGTGGTGGCTGGCGGCTGCCTGTATTACCGCTATCGCCGTGGGAGGCGCTTTTTACTGGAATGTGGACAGCCCCGGGGTTTCAAGTGCCCCGGCTATAGCAGATACGGCTTTCCCCATAGAAACGCCACCTGTTGCGGAAGAAAAAATGTCTACTACTGGTGTCGGCAATATCAACCCAACTTCAGAAACCCTTGATAACATACAATCAGATGTAGCTGCTTTATCATTTAATAAACAAAAAACAGCAATAAACTCACTCCAAACCCCTGTCCAATCTACGGTAATAGCTGCTCAACAAAATGCTTCGTCTATCGTGGTATTGGAAGAAAAACAGCCGGACTCATCTGCGGATCCTTCACTCGAAACCACATTTGTACCGGAAGCCTTACCCGGCATAAATAATGCTTTTCTCGTCTCTCCTGGTCCTGCTTTAGGCGTTAAAGCTTCTGCTGTAAAGGCATCGCCATCCTGGCTACCTGACAATCTTGCCGTCTCTACGGGCATAATTTCAGGTGACTATGCCCCTGTGGATGGTTTTCAGGTGGGAGTAGATGCGCAATATGCGCTGGGTGGCAAATGGTCGCTGGTGTCCAGTCCGGCATACCGCTTCCAGCGGCAAAGCCTTTCTTTGGAAGTGGAGGCGTCCACTATAGCCAGCGGCCCGATAGCGCTCGACGATCAATTGAATGCTTTTGCAGAATCGGTTTCCCCCACCAATAATATCGCACCGACTTCGACCTATTACACGGCGCTCAAAAACCACTACGTCGATGTGCCTATACAAATAGCCTATCAGGTAGGTACGCGTTTTCGCCTCGAAGCCGGCCCGAGTTTTTCTTACTTGGCGGGCGTTTACGAAGGTTCGCCTTTCGGCAATGCCGCTACTGCTGACACGCAATCTTTTTATCCCACCACCGCCAGCCGCTCCTGGTATAGCGCGGAGGCAGATGATAAATTAAATCCGGTGTATTTCAACCGCCTGGATATCGGGGTGAACCTCGGCGGCACCTACCGACCCACCCAATGGCTCGGTTTGCGACTACAATACCGGCAAGGATTTGTCGATATGCTGAAAACCCAATCCTACGAATTGCGCAACCGCCAATTGGCGTTGTCGACGTTGGTGTTTTTTTAGCAGTCAGGTCTTAGCAATCAGCTGCTAAGCCCTAACTGCTGAGCCCTAACTGCTAATCAAAACAGCCCCGTAATATTCCCCTGGCTATCAATGTCAATATTCTCCGCTGCGGGGATATTGGGCAGGCCGGGCATGCGCATAATTTCGCCGGTAATGGGCACTACGAATCCGGCGCCGGCGGCAATTTCGATTTCCCTCACCGTTAGCGTAAAACCGCTGGGGCGGCCTATCAGGTCGGCGTTATCCGATAGCGATTTCTGAGTTTTGGCAATGCACACCGGCACGCCCTGCATTCCCAGGGTAGCGATCCTTTTCAGGTCTGATTTTGCTTTGGGCATATATTCCACCTCTGCGGCGCCGTAGATAGACGTGGCAATGCGTTTGATTTTCTCCTCAATTGGCATCGACCAGTCGTAGAGCGGCTGATAGGGCGACTGGTTGTTGTCGGCGGTGCGGGCGACGGCGTGGGCCAATGCCTCCGAGCCTGCGCCGCCGTGGGCCCATACCTCGGCTACCACGGCTTCTACGCCCATCGCTTTGCATTTATCCTGGATAGCCTTTATCTCATCATCGGTATCACTTGTAAAGCGATTGATGGCCACCACTGCGGGTAGTTTAAACAACGCCGCGTTTTCGAGGTGTTTTTCCAGGTTGCAGCAGCCTTTCTCTACCGCTGCCGCGTTGGGCTGTGGTAAGTCGGCCAGTTTCACGCCGCCGTGGTATTTCAGCGCCCTAACGGTGGCTACGAGTACCAGCGCACTGGGCGATAAGCCCGCGCTTTGGCATTTGATATCGAGAAATTTCTCGCCGCCCAGGTCGAAACCGAAACCGGCTTCCGTCACCACGTAATCGGCCAGCGAAAGTCCCGTGCGCGTGGCGATCACCGTGTTGGTGCCTTGCGCAATATTGGCAAAGGGGCCGCCGTGGATAATAGCGGGGTAACCTTCCAGCGTCTGTACCAGGTTGGGCCGGATGGCGTCTTTGAGCAGGGCTGCCATCGCGCCCTGCGCCTTGAGGTCGCGGGCAAAAACAGGCTTTTTATCATAAGTAAAACCCACGAAAATATTGCCCAGGCGGCGCTTCAGGTCGTCGGGGCCGTCGGAGAGGCACAGGATGGCCATCACCTCCGAGGCTACTGTGATGTCAAAGCCGCTTTCGCGGGGCACGCCGTTGGAGGTGCCGCCGAGGCCGACCACCACCTGCCGGAGGGCGCGGTCGTTCATGTCCATCACCCGTTTCCAGGCGATAGTGCGTGGGTCGATACCCAGCGAATATTGTTTGTTTTGGATGTTATTGTCGATCAGGGCCGAAAGCAGGTTGTGGGCCTTCTCCACCGCCGCAAAGTCGCCGGTGAAGTGCAGGTTAATATCCTCCATCGGCAACACCTGGCTGTAGCCGCCGCCGGTAGCGCCGCCTTTGATGCCAAAAACAGGCCCAAGGGAGGGTTCACGCAGCACCACGCAAGTCTTCTTGCCGATGCGGTTGAGGCCCTGCGACAGGCCGATGGATACCGTGGTTTTGCCTTCGCCGGCGGGGGTAGGGGAGATGGCGGAGACCAGGATTAGCTTGCTTTTTTTGATGCGTTCGGGATTGATCAGGCTGAGGGGCAATTTGGCCTTATAGCGGCCGTACAGATCGAGTTGATCTTCGGTAATGCCCACTTGCGCGGCAATCTCGCGGATGTCTTTCAACGCGATCGACTGCGCGATTTCGATATCGGTTTTCATGTTCCTGAATTTTATTTTGTAACTGTTTAGTAGGGTTTTAGCATTCGCAGTTTGGCGTTAGGGTTTAGTGCATACAGTTGCGCTATCGCTAAACCCAATCGCTAAACCCAATCACTAAACCCTTCTAAACAATTACTATATTTTTTTAAATGCCATTATGCTAATAATCAGATCGTATAGCCGCCATCAGCGGTAAATACGGCGCCGGTGGTATAAGAAGAAGCGTCTGAAGCCAGGAAAAGCACCATAGCGGCCACTTCTTCGGGTGTACCGATGCGACCCAGCGGCGTTTGGGCCATCATCCAATGCACGAATTGTTCGTTATTCCAGAGCGCTTCGCTGAATTTCGTTTGGATGAGACCCGGACAAATAGCGTTGGCGCGGATGTGGTAGGGCCCCATTCGCGGGCCATCACTTTGGTCAGCGAGATCAGTGCGGCTTTGCTCACGCTGTAGATGCCCAGGTGGGGCTCGGGAGAAAGCCCGCCGATGCTGCTGATATTGACGATAGCGCCGCCGCCTCGTTTTTTCATCAACGGCAGCACAAGCTTGGCCAGTTCGAAAGGCCCTTTTAGGTTGACGGCCATGATCTTGTCGAAGGCCTTTTGTTCGGTGAGCTCCAGCGGCCCGAAGACCGGGTTGGTAGCGGCGTTGTTGATGAGGATGTCGACGCCGCCGAAGGCTTCGATCGTTTTTTCCACCAGGAATTGCAGGTCGTCGACCACGCCGGCGTTGGCGGCTTGCGGGAGGCAGTTGATGCCTTCTTCGCGCAATTTGACGGCCAGGGCGTCTACCGCCTCCTGTTTGCGGCTGCTGATAACTACGTTGGCGCCTGCGCGCCCCAGGGCGAAGGCTGTCGCCGCACCAATGCCTTTACTGGCGCCGGTGATGATGGCGGTTTTATTGGTTAAGGTATTTGACATATTGAACCCGTGTTTATTAGGGGCTCAATATAGAAAAAAATGTATTGCCTACAAATGAAGTCTGTCCTTGCGAGCCAATAGTAATTCTTGCGACTCGCGGCGATCCGGGTCGGGTACGCAGCAGTCTACCGGGCACACCGCGGCGCACTGCGGCTCCTCGTGGAAACCCACGCATTCCGTGCATTTGTCGGGCACGATATAATACAACTCATCGGAGACGGGCTTGTGTTTGGCCTTTGCCGGCACAACGGCGCCGTCCTCCAGGGTGTATTCATCACTCACCGCGGTGCCGTCGGAAATAGCCCATTCTACGCCGCCTTCGTAGATGGCGTTGTTGGGGCATTCCGGCTCGCAAGCGCCGCAGTTGATACAATCTTCTGTTATTATGATGGCCATACGAATGATCTTTGTTGGTTAACACGGGCAAAAATAGACATTTTTTTGTTAGCAGTCAGCAGTTAGCGGTCAGCAATCAGCTACATTGAACTGACTGCTGACTGCTAATAACTGATTGCTAAAAACTACTTACCTTTGTTTGCTACGCTATTTATACCAAAATGATGAATACGACTACCGATGCCGGCAAGACTACGCCGCTGATGGAACAATACTACAAGGTAAAGTCCAAATACCCCGACGCCATCTTGTTGTTCCGCGTAGGCGATTTTTACGAGACTTTCGGCGAAGATGCCGTAAAGGCTTCGAAGGTATTGGGCATCGTGCTCACCAGCCGCAATAACGGCGGCAGCGACGTGGAATTGGCCGGTTTTCCCTTCCACGCACTCGATATGTACCTGCCCCGGCTCGTGCGCGGCGGGTATCGAGTAGCCATTTGCGAACAGCTCGAAAAACCATCTCCCCAAAAGAAAATTGTAAGGCGCGGCGTCACGGAGGTCGTTACCCCGGGCGTAGCGATGGACGACAAGCTGCTCGACCACAAGACCAACAACTACCTGGCTTCGCTGTATTTTGGCAAAAGAGACGAACTGGGATTGGCCTTTCTCGATATTTCTACCGGCGAATTCCTGGTCTGCGAGGGCGACTGGGCCTATATCGACAAGCTGCTGCAAAGTTTTAATCCCTCCGAAGTTTTGTTTGCCAAAGACAAACGCAAAGAATTCGAAAAACACTTCGGCGACAAATTCTACACTTTTGCGCTCGAAGAATGGGTGTTTACCCCCGATTACGCCCGCGAAAAACTCACTGCCCATTTCGAAGTGCAGACCCTCAAAGGGTTTGGCATGGAAGAAATGGAAATGGCGCAGATGGCTGCCGGCGCGGTATTGCACTACCTGGCAACTACCGAAAACAAAAACCTCAAACATATCACGGCCATCAGCCGCATCCAGTCAGATCGCTACGTATGGCTCGACCGATTTACCATCCGCAACCTCGAATTGCTGCACAGTCCCCACGAAACCGGCGTGCCGCTTATCCGCATACTCGACCATACCACCTCGCCCATGGGCGCACGGTTGCTGCGCAAATGGGTGGTATTGCCCCTGCGCCACCAGCGCGAGATCGACGCCCGCCTCGATATGGTGGAGTTTTTGCTGCAAGACGATGAGATGAGCCGCCTCATCGAGCAAAATATCCGGCAAATCGGCGACCTCGAGCGATTGATCTCGAAAGTGCCCATGGGCAAAGTCAACCCGCGCGAAGTAGTTCAACTGGCCCGCGCCTTATCCGCTATTTTACCCATAAAAACCGCCTTTGCAGAAAGCAGCAACGAGCAACTCGTCAAAATGGCCGAAGGACTTAATCCCTTGTCCGGTGTTGCGCGAGCTCATCGAAAAGCAGGTTGTTACTGACCCGCCCGTAAACCTCTCCAAAGGCGGCATCATGGCCGACGGCATTTCGGAAGAGCTGGACGATCTGCGCCACGTGATCCATCACAGCAAAGACCTGCTCCAGAAAATCCAGCAGGATGAAATCCAGCGCACCGGCATCAACAGCCTGAAAATCGGATTTAACAGCGTCTTTGGGTATTACATCGAAGTCACCAACAAATACAAAGACCAGACGCCCGCCGATTGGGTGCGCAAGCAAACACTCACCAACGGCGAACGCTTCATCACCGACGAACTCAAAAAGCTGGAAGCCAAAATCCTGGGCGCCGAAGAGCGCATCCTGGAGCTCGAAGAGCAGTTATTCCAGCAGCTCGTTTTCACGATTGCCGACTACATCCAGCCCATACAGCACAACTCGGCGCTCATAGCCCGCATCGACTGCCTGTTGTCGTTTGCCAAAGTCGCCGCCAAAAACCAGTACAGCCGGCCCGTCATCAACGATTCATTGGCCATCGACATCAAAGAAGGCCGCCACCCCGTCATCGAGCAGCAGCTGCCGCTGGGGAAAACTTCGTGCCCAACGACGTCTACCTCGACAGCGAAACGCAGCAAGTGCTCATGATCACGGGGCCCAACATGTCAGGTAAATCGGCCCTTTTGCGGCAGACGGCTCTCATCTGCCTCATGGCCCAGATGGGCTCATACGTACCCGCCCGCAGTGCCGACATCGGTCTGGTCGACAAAGTCTTCACCCGTGTCGGCGCCTCTGACAACATCTCCTCGGGCGAGTCTACCTTCATGGTCGAGATGAACGAGACGGCCAGCATTATGAACAACATCAGCGACCGCAGCCTCATCCTGCTCGACGAGATCGGCCGGGGCACCAGCACTTACGACGGCATTTCCATTGCCTGGGCCATCGCCGAATACCTTCACAACAACGGCTTTGCCCGGCCCAAAACCCTGTTTGCCACCCACTACCACGAGCTCAACGAACTGGCCGAGCAGTTCGACCGCATCAAAAACTTCAACGTGGCAGTGCGCGAATCGGGCCAAAAGGTCATCTTCCTGCGCAAGCTCTCGCCCGGCGGCAGTCAGCACAGCTTCGGCATCCACGTGGCCAAGATGGCCGGCATGCCCCGCAGCATTGTAGAGCGCGCCAACCATATCCTTGCACAACTCGAGCAGCAACACATCAGCAAAGAAGACAACGGCGTCGCCCAGGTACAACGGCCGGATACCAAGAGCATCCAATCGCCCCTCCAGCTCAGCATCTTCGAAACCGTCGACCCTCTGGCCGGCAAGCTCAAAGAGGCCCTGCGCGACCTCGACCTCAATACGATGACGCCGATTGAGTGTATGCTTAAGTTGAATGAGCTGAGGCGGATGATGGAAGAGTAGGGGAGGGGGAGACTTGGCGAGGGGGCGATCCGGCGACTGGAAAGACATGCTCAAAGCCGTGGAAACTTGTGTTAAATTCCTTTATCCTCGTTCGATTTAATTTTGAGTCGGGAACGATCACTATATTCCTTCGGCGTACAATTGAATTCATCTTTGAAAGCTCGGGTGAAGTACGAACTGTTTGAAAAGCCCACCTTAAACATAACCTCTTTGATTGATGAATTATCCTGACTAAGCAGCTGAGCTGCGCGTTTTAACCTGATTGACCTGATAAATTCATTGATCGACAAATCTGTCAGTGATTTTAGTTTTCTGTAGAGCTGAGGTCTGCTTACTCCTATCTCATGGCACATGGTCTCAACATTGAGTTCTGAATCATCCATATATTGCTCTACTACTTCGATACATCTTTTGAGCAGTTTTTCGTCCAAGGAGGTCACCGTTACAGCTGAAGGTTCAAGCGAAAGCTTTGATTTAAATAGTTTTTTAAGGTTTTCCCGTGATTCTATTAGATTTTCAATTCTGGTCAACAGTAACTTGTAACTAAAGGGTTTAGTAATATACTCATCAGCTCCGGTTTCAAAACCGCTGATTTTATGAATAAGTGATGTACGTGCCGTTAATAAAATAATCGGGATGTGACTTGTCAAATAATTAGACTTTAATTTGCGGCACAGATCCATACCATCCATTTTGGGCATCATGACATCACTTACAATCAAATCAGGCGGGTCAGCCAAGGCCATACTATATGCGTCTTCACCATCAGACGCCTGATCTACTTTGTAAATTTTTTGAAGGCTACTTACAAGATAGTTTCTCAACTCAGGATTATCTTCGACGACCATCAGTCGAAACGAATTTTTCTTGTGTGTTGCTTTAGTTTCTATCAATTCTTCCTCATTGACTTGAGCAGATTTTTGATATATACTTATATCCTCCGTGTTCTTATAACTTTCAATGATATCTTCGTGTGACAGATGATTTTTACCCAACAATAAACTAAAACTAAATTCAACTCCGTTCCCGGCAATATTTTCAACCCAGATTTTACCCTTATGTTGCTCTATAACTGACTTAGCAATGGAAAGGCCAATTCCTGTGCCTTTGGATTTCAATGTTCTACTTTGATAAAAAGGGTCAAACAAATGATCTATGTCTTCTTCCGGAACCTGTGGGCCACTATTGAAAATAGTAACTTTGATCTCTTCCTTCCTGGGCACTAAAGTGCATGATATAGAAATAGTTCCTTCTTCTGGAGTATATTTGAAAGCATTGCTTAGGAGGTTAAATAATACCTTTTCCAATTGATCACGGTCAAACCATACTAAAATTTCAGGTTTGTCAGATTGAAATGTATAATGTATTCTCTTTTTCTCGGCGACGCATTAAAAAAAAAAGAAACTTCCTTAATAAACATGACAACATCTCCTTCAGCGGCCTGAAGTTTCATGTTTTGTTTATCAAATTTTCTAAAATCCAGGATTTCATCAACGATCCTGGTAATTCGAATAATGTTGTTGTATATTAAATCAATCTTCTCCCTGACTTCGACACTTAAACCCTTGCTTTCCTTAAGTTCCTCTACAGGAGCACTAATCAACGATAGAGGCGTTCGCAATTCATGAGATACATTTGTAAAAAATTGCAGTTTGATATCGTTTACCTCTTCTATTTGTTTTCTTTTAATACGCTCCAACACCAACTTGTTTTTTTCGTTGGCTTGAATAATGGAGAACTCCTTGTATAAATAAAGTAGCCCAAGGAATACAAATACATAGAATATGTAAGCCACTGTTGTTCTCCAAAAAGGCGGAAGTATTTTGATGTCTAGTTGAATAGGCTCGTTATTCCAAATATTATCATTGTTGCTGGCATAGAAGATAAACTTATAATCTCCAGGCTTTAAATAGGTGTAGTTACTGTATGCTGACACCCCACTGGAAATTGACCAATTATTATCTACACCTTCCAATTTGAATCGATATTGATTTTTTGAAGGCGACGCGAAATGTAGTGCTGAAAAATGGATAGAGATATTATTCATAGAGTAGGGGAGTGTTATTTTATTAGTCGCTAAAATATTCTTGTCCAACAACTTCTTTCCCCGGAATTTTCTTCCTGCTATCAATTCATGATTAAAAACTTTGAAACCTGTGAATGCTAATTTTGGAACAACCGGATTATCTGCAATACTATCTGGATGGAAAATATTAAATCCATCAGTACCTCCGAAAATCATCTCGCCTTTTACATTTTTATAGGCAGACCATACTTTAAACGAATTGCTCTGCAAACCATCACTTACATCATAATATTTAAATTCATTGTTCTCAGGATTAAACCTCGTGATTCCGTGTCCTCCCAGCCAAAACCTACCTTGATTATCCTCGAGCAGCGTTTCCACATCTCCATTCAATAATCCACTTTCGCTATTAATACATTCAAATATCGTCTTTAATTTACCATTTCTCCCTTTCACCATTTTACACAAACCGCCACCTAATGCAGATATCCATAAATTACCTTTTTGTCCCCGTGTATCACAGATATGAAATTTCCAGGCAGAAGTGCGATCCGCAGGATCATGAAATATTCGGGTGATCTTTACCCCACCACGTCTAAAGGACATTCGGTTAAGGCCATTTCTTGTGCCTACCCATATCACCTTAGCGCCGTCTAGGACCTCAGGCTCTGCATAAATATCACGGATAAAATTATCGCTCAGTGTGTTGGGATTAAACTTATCGTGATAATAGTGTACAAAATCCCCATTATAAAAATCATTGACTCCTGGCACATATTGCACTAAGCCATTGGTTGTACTAAACCAAAGATGACCTTCATAATCCTCAATTATTTTTTCTATAGAGATATCCGGGAATAAAACGTTGTATTTAATAATCTTGCCATTTAAAATATTTTCTTGATCCTTTTTATCAAGTATATATAATCCATGCCATGTTCCAATCCATAACTTACCATATTTGTCCTTGAAAAATGCAGAAACATTTGCTTTATGAAGGCGGTCATTTACAGATTTATTAAGGTGCTTCATTTTAGAGGCTTTCCTATCTAATACATTTATTCCTCCGCCTCTCAACCCAATCCATAGCAAACTTTTCTCATCCTCATAAAAAGTAATTACCTGATCGCTGCTTATTGAATTTTGTTGCCATGGCGCATTTTGATACAATTCAAATTTCTTTGCTCTTGTGTTGAGTTTGTTGACACCTCCTCCCAGCGTCCCAATCCAAAGTATTCCAGATATATCTACATACAAGGCGTGCAGTTCATTATGACTCAAGCTTGTAGGGTTCGACTTGTTGGATTCAAACCTGATGAACCGAAAAGATGGAATGTTCAACTTCAACAATCCTTCACCATTTGTACCAACCCACAAATTACTTTCACCGTCTTTGACCATTGAAAGCACAGGCGAACTATTGATCAACCTTAACTCTTTTCCATTCCATAAGAAAAGGCCCGTGTAAGATCCAAGTAATACCTCCCTTTCATTCAAACGCAATGCAGCATTAAGAACCAAATCGGAAAACAATACTTTATATTGACCCGATTTAATGTTGTATTCATAAATGCCTTGATTTGTAGCCAACCAAAGGACGTTGGGTTTAATCTCCAGAATCTGTTTTACAACCAGTTCATCAAATACTATATTTTTAAATGATACATTACCTCCCTTTAGTATCAATTCATCAAACCCATGGTCTGTTCCCAGCCAAATTTGTCCGCTTTTTGATTGAAAAATTTCAAATACAACATTACTTGAAATAGTGTTATCCTGATCGGGAGCGTGCTTATAGGATTTAAAATTGTCATATTCAGTACTGTATATATTCAACCCACTCCCTTCCGTACCTACCAGCATAAGGCTGTCAGCAGTAAAACATAATGAAAGCGTCCGGTTGCCTGAAAGCGAATAGATTTCTGAATTAGAATGTCGATAGGTAACTAGATTGAAACCATCATATCTACAGAGGCCATTGGTGGTCGCGATCCAAATAAATCCATATGGATCCTGAACAATATCCAAAACATCACTATGAGAAACCTTCATTTACACCTAATTTTTCAAAGCGATAATTGCTTTGAGCAACTGCCATGCCGGTGGAAAAGAAATGTAGCCAAAAGTACAGCTCTACCGGCTCTGGCAATCACAAGAGCACATAATACGTCTAATTGATATTTGGTAATTATATTTAGCTCCATGAAAAATGGTCTATATCGCCTCTTTCCGGCCCATGTTGCCGAATCGGCGCAGGCGGGCCTATGTTTGGCACGAACTGATTAGGGCTTCGAATTGGAAAGGTAAAAAAAAAACGGCAAGTGTAAGGTTGAGTTGCGAAAATTAAAAACACACCACAGGCTTATGCCTGACTGCCGACTGCCGACTGCCGACCGCCGACCGCCCGGTTCATAAATGATTCAAATCAGTTTATTTCCCGCAATTGTGCTGCTGCCATTTCTGCTGTGATATCCCGCTGGGGATTGCCAAACATTTCGTATCCCACCATGAATTTTTTCACCGTAGCAGACCGCAGCAAGGGTGGATAAAATGCCATGTGAAAAATGCCACTCCGGATGTTCCTGTACGTCGGTAGGGGCTTTGATGGATGCCGGAGGAATACGGAAACGAGGTGTCGAACAGTTTGTCGTAGCGTTGTGTCAGATCCCGAGTATCGCTGCAAAGGGTGCTTTTCTTTCGGTATCATTTGTCCGATATGGGGAAAAATGCCGCCTCGGGATGATCAATGCCTCATAAGGCCAAACGGCCCAAAAGGGCACCAGGGCCACAAAATCGTTGTTTTGACAAATAATTCTTTCTCCTTCAATCAGTTCCTGCTCCAGGTAGTCCAGTAGCAGGCTGCGCCCGGTTGTATTCCAATATTGTAATTGTTGGGTAGATTTTTTCATGACCTCCTGGGGTACCGTGCTTTGGGCCCAGATCTGTCCGTGCGGGTGCGGGTTGCTGCAGCCCATAATGGCGCCTTTGTTTTCAAATATCTGGACGTGGTTGATGAAGTCCATTCTGCCGAGTTCCAGGTATTCTCGCTGCCATAGTTCCACTACTTTTTCAATATCTGACACTTTCATGTCGGGGATGGTCAGGGAATGATCGGGAGAAAAACAGACCACGCGGCAAATGCCCCGTTCGCCGTGTGCTTTGAGCAGTCCTTTTTCGAAACTGCCGTTACCACTGTTCGGCAGGAGCGCTGCAAAGTCGTTGGTAAAAACAAAGGTATGGGTATAGTTCGGATTATCATGGCCACCTGCTCTCGTGTTACCGGGACACAGATAACAGCCGGGGTCATAAGACGGCGGCTGTTCATCCATCGTTTTTTCTGTTTTGCCTTGCCAGGGGCGCTTGGTGCGATGGGGCGATACGAGCACCCACTCACCAGTGAGGATGTTGTAGCGGAGGTGCGGATCGTTCGAAAAATCGAGCATCTGCTTTCGTGTTGAAGTGATAATGATCAGAGAAAATGGTGGCAATGCCAGGCAGCCTGGATTGCCACCAATCAAATATGTGTATGAAGTTTAAATCCATTATTCGATCGGTTGGATAGGAGGATTCATTTAAATCGGGAGGGAATAAATCAAAATCGTTGAGTCACAGGTAAAGTCACGTGCTACTGTGTGCTAGTAATGGTAATAATATAATTGATGAATACTACCCGATTTACTGAATGGTCACTTCGACAATTAGTTTGCCTACCATTGGCTTTTCATTATTTGGGCCAACAAGACTTAATATATACAGTCCTGGCCTTAACCACTGAACATCCACATACTTGGATTCAATCAATCCGCTCAATTGAAGCTTACCATTGAGATCGTAAATTGAAAAATGCGTAAAGCATTCAGAATTTGCAATAAATACTTGATTTTCAGATGGGTTAGAAAAGCTGATTACAGTACAATCTTGTAAAGTATCTTGTATGGCAGTTTCCACTAAATTTTCTACATATGCAATCGTTACACTATCAGGAGATCCGGTGGAAAACAAACCTGATCTGGACGGTCCGTATCCGAATGGAATACTTCCAATATCTGTCCACTCGTCACCATTTGAAGAGTACCTGCACGTTAAAATCCCGGATGAGTTTTCTATTTGTAACCAAACAATGTCCGATGTCCATTCAATTGAATTTCCCTCCCTTAAGTTCAAATCACCGGCTTGTTCTCTTGAGCGGAAGGTTAAGCTATCTTTACTAAGTATAATAGCTGCCATTACATCACTAACGTTCAATCCTGACCGCACAGATAGACCGACCGATCCCTCATTGTATAATTCATCTAATTGAAATTTTCCTGATACCACATATGAGCCTTCCTTATTCTTATAGTAATACTCAATATTCTCTTTATTATCCATTGAGCCATCAAAACTGACAATCCTAAACTTATTATCATTTGCGCTATCCATTAGGCCAAGGATTGGAACTCCTCCTATTCGCCGGTGCTGCCAAGCTGTCTGAGGTTGGTATTCATCAACCTTGTCGAATACAAGAGCCTTGCTCACAAAAACTCTGGAAGTAAAACCGGCTGCAATATCTGCATAATACAACCTGGCAATTTTTCCGGCTTCGGTGTCTGATTTGCCTATAATAGTTGGGTACCAGGCCCGCCTGGATCCTGAATTAGATTCCAACAGCCTGGGTTGTTCCCATAGTTTATGCCATCGGTACTTGTAGAAATATAAATTGATACAGACTCCCAAGAATGCCATACCATGACGAATCTCTCGAGGTACGAATTGTAATGCACGGATGGGTTTCCTCCTGGTATTGATTTTAATCCTGGAATAGCCGAACTCACTCCGCCCAGACCTGGTTGATTAAATTCACCGTTGTAGTATTTGTACCAGGTGCCTGGTTTTCCCTCCACATCATAAGACACTGCCATCATCAACCAATGCTCTTGATAATAGCATAGCCATCTATTATTTTTATGATCCCAAATTACACAATTGTCTCCGGCGCCGCCCCAGGTTGGAATTGCCGGCTTAGCTGCAGATGACGTAATTATTTGTTCTCCTACTGACCAGCTAACTCCATTATCGTTGGATGTGGTGCGTGCGATAGACTTCCATGCGACTCCTGCTGGATTTGTAGCTACCACCCAGTGATCTTCTGCATGATAAAATCCTAGAAGGTTATCCCCCTCCTGCCTAAAAACCGACATTAACCAGGATCCGCCATTGTCCCACCTTTCAATTTCCAAACGCCCACCAAAATAGCTTCTTCAGGAGATAGCGTGTTCTGATACTCAGGAAAGGGAAAATCCCCGAATGTGCGATAATTCTCATGCCCCGACCAGTACATGATGTGTTTATCATTGTTTGGTTCAGTTAGCATTGTAATATGGCCATCAGGAAACCATGGAAATACAGGTACACCAGCTTCATTATTCAATGCGTCCCTATTCCCAAGACTAAAAGAAAAGTTTTGTCCCAGGGTAAAACTCACCAATGAAATTTGAAATATCATTGGTATTACAAAAACCCTGAAATACAATATTTCCCTCATTTCATTACATTGTTAATTGTCACCTCTAGTTCTGATAAAAATACTTATTGGGTAATTCGACTATTTTAGTTGAAAACCCTACTTGATCGCCTACTCTTACGTCTTCACAATCTGTAATACTGATTTGTGCCAACCCATTTCCCTTATAAACATTGTTTTCTATTATCACCGACTTGCTATTCTGAATATCCATCTGTGACAGGTCAGAAAAGATCTCTTTATAGGTATTCGTTTTTATAATAGTATTGTTTCTTATGATCAATCCATCTACACTCAAAGCATAGATAATAAGGGGGTCGAAAGCTTTAATTATATTGTCTTCAAAAACTATGTTGCGATGAAAATAACCGTTGTTTCTATATTTTTTACCAATTATTGGATCTATTTGCAAGATTGCCTGAGGGTTGTGTCCTCCAATAGCTAAATCTTCGAAGGTATTTCCACGGATAAGGACTTCCTGGACTGGTCCGGATTCAAACCAGTAATTTGCATCTCCACAAATCCTGACTCCTGCCATCATAGAGGAAAAGTAGTTGTCCAGGACCTCCACTTTTTTCGGTGTTGATATCAATATGCTCCGTGCTCTATTTTGTTTTACCGTGCAATTGACCATTTTCAAACTTGCCATGTAGGTTGTGTTTTCAATAGCACTGTACACGGTTACTTCCGGCCCTAATTCATTCATTAAGGTAATTTCAAGTCTCTTCAGATATCTTCTGAACCTCAGAAATCACATTGTTTTGAATGGGTAATAAATCCGTCCTGGATACAAACCTGACTTCGTCCCCTTGGAACCAAAGTCAAATCCATTCTGCTGATAATGCATAAAACTGCACCTGATTTTTTGTTAGACAGGATTTCATCAATAACCATGTAAGTGCCATGGACATTTGTGGCATCATCAAGCATGTTCTCAAACTGGCAACTTTCAAGTGTTATCAGACCTTTGCAGTTGACAAAATGTGTTGCATCTGCAGAGGCGCCAATCATCCTCGAAGAACCCTCTGGTAACTTTACATTAAAGTCCCTTAACGTAATGTCTTCTGATTTTTCCGCAATCAATGCCATGGCGCCACTGGCATATACGTTAATATGCTCGAGGACTACATTTTTTGAATCTTGAATACTAAATCCCGGATATCTTCTATTTTGTCCATGTGGCCCCTTGTCAACCCAAACAGATCCTACCGGAGGCACCTCAGCTCCATAAAAGTTTGAAAATTGAACTACTCCGGGCGACACCTCTTTTGCTTTGAGGGGATGATCCTGCCAATTATGTTCGTATTTGGCTGTATAATAATAGGGGCGCTTCAACGCTTTATTATACACGATATTCTCTCCAAGTTTTAGCTTCCAGTCATATCCTTTGAATAATAGTTCATTATCAATAATTTCATATTGGTTCTCCTTATCGACTTTAATTGTAAACGTTTTTGTACAGAATCATTCGCAATTACTTCTCCCTCAAAAGTGAATGGTTGATCCCACAACACATTAAAATTTTCAGTTGGGCACTCTTCAATCCTGATAAGCCGAAGGGGATAATTCCTCCATGAAAAATAAAATCTGATCCATTTCCATCAATTTCAACCTCAGCATAATGGAATAATGGGAATGCTATTTTTTTATTTCCATTATCATTATTAGAAATTTTCATGTATTCCTCTACGGCTTGATCTGGGTAGAAATGATACGTTCCCTTTTTGAACTCAATTTGAATCTTCCCATCTCTGCGCCCATTCAATCGGTCTTTTATCAATACAGAAAAATCTTTTGCCTGCGATGCATTTACCCTGATTACATCATCGCTTGTTATTTGCTTGCAGCTATAAAAAAGTATGAGCAGAAAGAAGGCCGCTTTCGTTAGTCTAGGCATTTTTAACTTTTAATATCTTTTTTTAATAAATATTCAACGCCTGAGTAAAAAGAAAGGGGACGACCCTTTCTTTTTACCAGGTATATTTGATCAATAGTCCGGATTTTGTACTAAATCTCCGTTGCTAACTTGTATTTCTCTGGCCGGCAGCGGAAATAAAACATGATGAGCCCTAATATTCTCGGCAGCTATCGAATTCCCCTGTGGTTGCTCCTTGTACAGCTTCGATTAATTTACCATAACGGACTAAATCAGCCAAACGGTGTCCTTCAAAAGCAAGCTCCCACTTTCTTTCATTTAGAACAGCTTGAAGAAACTCTGAACCTGAGAGTCCATTCAGATCACCCAAATTAGCCCTGTTTCTTACTCTGTTGATTGCAGCATAAGCGTTGGCATTGGGGGTTCCATCTGCGCGAACCTGGGCCTCTGCATAAATCAATAGCACATCTGCAAATCGGGTAAGCGGAAAATTGAAGGGTGATTGCCATTCGGTAGCATATCCTCTGGTGGCGGGGTTGGGATCGTGTCTCCATTTGAAGGCATAATAAAATCCATCATTTGTCGGTTGAGTATTTCCGGCAGCATCAATCACAATATAGTCTACAATATTATGATCTCTTCTTACGTCTCCATCTGCATATGAATCATATAGTTCGGGCATTGCCCTGCAGATAGAATACGTGATTGTATTTTCCCAATTCCCCGGAGGGCCGTCCCAAGTAGCAACTTCCCCACCTTCATTGTCTGTTGAAATGTACTCTGCACTAAAGATGTACTCTACGCCATGCTCGCGATCCAATTTAAAAATATCACTATACACCGGTTCGAGATCATAAGGCCCATTATCAATGACATCTTTAGCATAGATAGCTGCGAGCGCTGCTGCGGATTGATCATTTAACGGCTCACCCGACATCTGTAAATAGGCCTTTGCCAGGAAAGATTTGGCAGCGAATTTGGTCGCTCTTCCGGGTTCATTAATTTCAGGAAGGTATTCTTCTGCAGTTTTAAAATCGCTAATCACTCTATCGTATGTATCCGCAAGTGAGCTTCTAATATTTTTAAACTCATTTAAATTGGTGTTTCCGGTAATCAGTGGCACACCACCATAGTAACGAGCTAATTGGAAATAGTAAAAGCCCCTTAAAAAACTTGCCTCGCCAAGAATCCTGTTTTTGGTTGATTCAGGCATTGACACATCCGTTTCCTTGATTTTACCGATTACAATATTGCATCTGGATATACCTACGTATTGCTGTTCCCAAACAGCATTTGGTATTCTTGAAAATGGAGAAAATGTGTAGTTGCCAATTTCCTTGCCTGTCGCATCCCAAAAGCCCTGGTTAACGTACATTTCGTCAGTTCCAGCTCGGCCCATCATCAAGAGGCCTTTAAAATAGGTACCAAATCCCTTGTCATTCTGATGAACCGCTATTGGATCATAAGCTCCGGCAAGCGCTAAATCAAAGTCTGCTGAAGTGGCAAAGAAATTGCCTAACTCTAAATTACTTTTAGGAGAGATGTTTAGTTGATCCTCACAAGCTGAGAACAACAACATCAAAAGAATCACATAAGATATATTTTTCATGTTAATATCTTTTGAAAGTTAGAATTGAATATTCAATCCTGCAATGAATGTTTTTGCTCTTGGAAATCCGCCATAATCAAATCCTTGAACAAAAGGATATCGATAATCAACCTGGTTAGATGTAACCTCAGGATCATACCCGGAATACTTCGTAAAGACAGCTAAATTGTTGGCAGCGAAGTACACCTTAGCGCTTTTCATTCTTATTGGTGCAATCCATGATAACGGTAAATTATATCCAATCCTGACCGTTTGGAGGCGAATGAAGGAGCCATCTTCAACCAGGTAATCTGCGGGTCTTAGCGAAGGAACTCTGGCATATTGAGTGCTGTTTGGATTTTCCGGAGTCCATCTATCTATCCAGTTTGAAGTCTGATTTTGGTCACCTCCAGGAAATGAAGCTATTCTTGTATTGGTAGCATTGAAGACTTCATTACCAGCGGAATACTGCAGAAGAACGTCCAGCTCAATTCCTTTAAAAGAAAAACCATTACTCCAAGCCCCGTACATATCCGGCATTGTATTTCCTAAAACTGTTCTGTCAAAGCCATCAATCACACCGTCAGGTACGCCATCTGGTCCAGATAGATCTTGATACTTAATATCTCCGGCTTGTTCCCCGGCGCCAGCCGTTGGCACACCGTCAACGGGTGTTCCATCGGGATTGAAATCCCCGGTAAGTATATACCATCCGTTTTGTATCCGTAAAGATCATTAATTGCCCCACCTACCTGAAGTATTACTTCATCAGTGGAAATTGCATCAAAATTCACATCGATATAAATAGGTTCACCATCGTTACCTAATGCCTTAATCTCACTCTGAATAGCGCTTAAATTAAATCTGGAATTCCAGGCAAAGCCTCCGTCGCTTCGGTACCTGTATTCACCTGAAAACTCAAATCCGGAATTTTGAATCTCTCCGATATTGAACCAGCCCTGAGAGAAACCGGTTGAAATTGAAACAGGCGCCAATAGTAGAAGGTCGCTGGTATTTTTAACAAAATAGTCTGCTGTAAAATTGAAAGCGTTGTTAAAAATACCGAAATCGATACCTGTATTATATTGTGTAGTTGTCTCCCATGTCAGATTTTGATTTTCCAAATTTTGTGGACTAACGCCATTTACCACCACGCCGTTAAAAGTATAATTCGAGTACTGCTGGTCCAACAATGCACCCTGTACAGGAACACTAGAGTTTCCAACCTGACCAACACTAGCTCTCAACTTCAATGTGGATATCAGGTTAGAATTTTCAAGAAATGCTTCATTGCCAACATTCCATGCCAAAGCTCCGGAGTAAAAATCACCCCACTTGTTTTTCTGGAATCTGGAAGTACCATCTCTACGGTAGGTAAATGTAGCTAAGAAACGATCATCATATGAGTAGTTTGCGCGTCCAAGATAAGACAGCAATACCAGCTCGTCTGCAGAAGATGAACTTAAAAACTCAGATGCTCCTTGCAGCGAATTATAACCTAATACTTCGTTTTTAAAACTTCTTGCCTCAGCTCTGTAGAAATCATTTATAGATTTCTGGTATGAGAATCCTGTAACAAAATTAACCCGGTGAGCATTGAAGGCTTTAGAGAGCGTAAAGTAATTCTCGTTTACAAGATTTTTGGCATTATTATTAGCCGCTGTTGCTATACCATTATTAAGATTACCCCAAGGGGTTTGGGAAGAATAGAACTGCTGGTCGGTAAGCGTGTAAAAATCCAGCCCTAAAGTGGATCTGAATGACAGCCATTCTGCAAGCGTAAAGTCGGCGTACAAATTACTAATTACCCGATTTATATTTTTGTCAAGACTAGTATTGTTAGCTATGTTATCAGGGTTACTTAAGTGAGCTGAAGTGTAATTATCAATATGTACCTGAGGCACCCCTGCCCTTCTAAATCGTGCCTGTGTATTATTATCCATTCTAAATGGATTTTCAGCTAATGCTCCAATAATGATACCTGCTGCAGTACCTTCTCTACCGTCAGTAGGAACGCCATTATTTTGAATTCTACTGTATGTAATATTAGTCCCGACAGTAACGTTTTTCGTAAACTTATGATCCAGTGCCAGACGAGCTGTAAGCTTTTCAAAATTGGTGGCAATTAATACGGATTCATTCTTATTATAAGAAGCGGAAAATGAATAACCGGTTGCTTCATTCTTTCCTTGTAAAGACAAAGAATAGTTTTGAATTGAACCTCTTCTATATATTTCATCCTGCCAATCAAGATTCATTTGATCAGCATCCGGAAAATTGTACGGGGTGCCGTCTGCGGCTGTGAACAGCCTGTTATTCGGGTTTGTTACTTGTTGGTATTTTGCATAATCCCTGAAATTCATTACATCAATCCTCTTGTCCATTACCTGGGAACCAAAGTAGGTACTGAATGTAATACCAGACTTATCCTTCCTGCCTTGTTTCGTGGTGATCATAATAACACCATTGGCTCCCCGGTTTCCATAAATGGCTGTTGCAGATGCGTCTTTCAGGACCTCTATTGACTCAATATCATCCGGATTAATATAGGCGAACGCTCCTATTTG
The DNA here is from genome assembly GCA_016715405.1 of Saprospiraceae bacterium. Classification (GTDB taxonomy): domain Bacteria; phylum Bacteroidota; class Bacteroidia; order Chitinophagales; family Saprospiraceae; genus JABWBR01. The sequence continues at coordinate 174,920 of JADKAE010000009.1, forward strand.
TGAAGAGAATTGTTCAAGATTACCCCCGCCGGAAGTTGAAACCTGGTTCATTGGAAAGCCGTCTATAACGATCAAAGGTTGTGAATTACCGCTCACTGAGGATATACCCCTAATGTTCATTTTTGTCGCTGCTCCAGGTTGCCCGCCTGTAGAACTTACAGATAACCCGGACACTTGACCTTGTAGCGCCTCTTCAATGTTGGTAATCGGCCTATCTTCCAAAAATTCAGAATTCAGACTAGTCACAGCTCCTGTAACATCGCTTCGTTTTTGGGTTCCATAGCCAACCACAACAATTTCATCAAGTCCAGTAACGTCAGACACCATTGTTATATTAATTGTTGTCTGTCCATTTATAGGTACTTCTAACTTTACATACCCTATAAAGCTGAAAACAATTGTAGCATTGGCTTGTACTTTCAATGTATAATACCCATCCACATCTGTGGAAGTGCCATTTGAGGTATTCAGCTCTAGGACATTTACGCCAGGCAATGAAATACCCGACTCATCGACAACTCTGCCTGATATTATTGTTTGTGCATACGCCGCATTACTATACAGTATAAGCGCAGCAAACAATAGTCTTATAACTGAATTGTACTTCATGGTTAATATTTTTAATTCTTAATCAGTTATTTTATTCAACGATTTTCACTGATATCTCATCGATGTAAACTTTGCTATTCGCAGCTCCACCAAAAATAATATCAGGGAAAAAGTTGGTTCTTGAGTTACCGTCATTCGGTACACTAATCTGGATTTCAACTTTTGTCCACTCCGTGGTAATATTATATGGGAGTGAAAATCCAGAATTGTCATAGAATTCTTCGTAGCCTTCCGCTATACCTGCATAAGCTGCGCTCCAGTCAGGCAAATGGTTAACTCCGCGAAATGCATCTAATCGGATTGGAGATTCAGCCTTGACATACATACTGACCTTGTAGTCTTTGCCGTTTTCAAGAGCAATTTTGTTGTTGGGAAAATCCCGGCTAATGATCTGCCCCCACCCCCAGGCACCTTGAAAGTCTATAAAAGAGGAATAATTAGTACCGTTTGCACCACCTGCAACAACAGTATAAGGAAATGGAGCACCATTCCAGGTCTGCCAATCGACAACGTTACCTATACCTGTTTCAAAATTTCCATTCAAGCAAAGTTCAGGAGGTCCAACCTGTATAAGATTAATTTTCTCTTCTGTTACACTGCTGCCATCGATAGCTCTTTCAATCGTTAGCTTAACCGTCACTGGTTGGTTAACATTGAATGTTACAGTTGGATTTTGTTCGGTAGAAGTAGCCGGTGTTCCCCCTTCAAACTCCCAGCTCCAGCTTGTGGGAGATCCAATTGAGTTGTCTGTAAAGGTTACCGTTTCCCCCACTTTAATCCTTGTTGCCGATGGAGTAAAAGCTGCAATCAGAACCGGGTATACTTGAATGTTGAAATTTTTACTCTCTTTAGTTCCATCAAAATACTCGATTTCCAAAGTACAAACTATGGTACCTTCTTCTGAGAAGACCACATCGACAACCGGTAACTGTGATGTAGAGGGGGTTCCACCCGGGAATGTCCATCGTCTATTTGCAACTCCCAACGAAAGATCAGTAAATGTAATAGCTCCTCCCTCAGCTACTGTTATGTTAGAAGAAGCGGTAGCCATTAACTCTTTGGCGGTTTCCCTTGGCTTGAAATTATCTTTGGTACACGAGTGAATCCCTACCAACCCTACTAAGAATATCAGTAGAATAGATAGCCTGACTGAAATTAGGTAATTTTTTAACATATCTATATTCCTTTTAGGGTTTTAAAAATCTTACAGCAACAAAGATATTATTGGTTTTTTCGAACCCTGTTCAAAAATGATTCATAGAATAACACAGATTGGATTTCGCATGATCTGGATTGTTCAAATCGTAACACAATTTGGTACTGAGATAATATTTAACAGATGTTTACATAAAAAAAAGAACTATGATTTTAGCGCACCCTGCCTGTGGCAGGCGCCAAAGCAACCCCGCTGTTGTCTTTTGACATAAAAAGTAAAATCAATGATTGTATTTTGCACTCTCCTTAAATGCAATTGACTAATTTGTACTTAATATAGTCAAGACCAATTTTATTGATATGAAACTCGCCCTCCTAGGCTACGGAAAAATGGGCAAAGCCATCGCCGCACTGGCCGAAGCAGCCGGCGACGAAGTCGTTTTGCGCATCGGCAGCGGGAATATATCCGAACTGACAATCGAGGCGCTGCAGCAGGCCGACGTGGCCGTCGAGGTGAGCCGGCCTGAGACGGCCTTCGATCATATTACCCTGTGCCTCGAAGCCGGCGTGCCCGTGGTCTGCGGCACTACCGGCTGGCTCGACCGGCTCGAAGAAGCCGTGGCGCTTTGTACGGACAAAGAGGGCGCCCTGTTGTATGCCTCCAATTTTAGTATCGGGGTAAATCTGTTTTTTGCGTTGAATAAACGCCTGGCGGAACTCATGGGGCGCCAACCACAATACGACCCGTCGATCCTCGAAATTCACCACACCCAAAAACTCGACGAGCCCAGCGGCACGGCGATCAGCCTGGCCCAGGATATACTGGACCGGCTATCGCGGAAGTCGAATTGGGTGCTCACAAACCTCTTAGATATCAGGTCTTCTCAGATTATCAGGTTTACTAAACCTCCAAGGTTTAGTAAACCTGGTAATCTGAGTAATCTGAGTAATCCTATCGAACCTGGCGAACCAGCCGTAGGAGTGCCTGATGAATTGCCCATCACTTCCATTCGCGAAGGACAGGTGCCCGGTACTCACGAGGTAGTCTATCGATCGGACATAGATACCATTAGCATACGCCACGAAGCCCACTCCCGCGAAGGTTTTGCCCGCGGCGCCCTTTTGGCAGCACACTGGATAGCAGGTAAAAAAGGATTTTTCAGCATGTCAGACGTTCTAGAAATATGAAACCATTACTCAAACGCGTACTCAAAGTTTTGGGCTTATTGCTCTCGTTTTTTGCGGCTTACATCGGGGTGATCCTGGTCCACGGCACCTTAGTCGACTACGTGGCCCCGCCGCAGGAAACCCTGCAGGCCGCGCAAACAGCCGCAATTACCGAAGTTCCCGATAGCGTCATTTCACTGGCGATCTGGAACCTGGGCTATACCGGACTCGGCGCCGAAGCCGATTTCTTTTTCGACAATGGCAGGCACTTCAGTTCCGGCCCGCATATGGTGCGACCGCCACGGGAACTAACTGACAAATTCGAAGCCGGCATCGAGCAATGGATGATGTCTACCCAGGCCGATTTTTTCCTTTTGCAGGAAGTCGACGTAGCCTCCCGCCGCAGTTATTATATCAATCAGTTTGAACGGCTGCAAGCCCAGAAGCCCGGTTTTTCGGCCTATTTCGCCGTCAACTACCTCAATCCCCGTGTGCCGCTGCCCCTGTTGGAGCCCTGGAACCCCTACGGCGCCGTTCACAGCGGCTTGGCCACGTACAGTCGCTTTCAACCTACGGAGGCGATGCGCTATCAGTTGCCCGGTAGTTTTGGCTGGCCGATGCGCAATTTTCAGCTCGACCGCTGCCTGGCAGTATTCCGTTATCCGGTAAAAGGCGGCAAAGATCTCGTGGTGGTCAACGTGCACAACTCCGCCCACGATCGCGACGGGCAACTGAAAAAACAGGAGATGGCGTATTTGAAGGATTTACTGCTAAAGGAGTACGAAAAAGGCAACTACGTTATCGCCGGCGGCGACTGGAACCAGTGCCCGCCGTTTTTCCGCTTCGACGGCTTTATGCCGGGCCGCACACAAGGCTATGTACAGCTGAATATCCCCGATGATTTTCTCCCCACGGACTGGCGCTGGGTCTACGACCCCACGGTGCCCACTAACCGCAAAGCCCGCAAGCCCTATAAACCCGGCGAGACGTTTGTCACGATTATCGATTTTTTCCTCATTTCGCCCAATGTGAAGGTGAATAGCGTAAAGTGCATAGATCTGCAATTTCAATTCTCCGATCATCAGCCAGTGTGGATGGAAGTGGAGTTGGAATAAATACGAATGAGGAATTACGAATTACGAATTACGAATGTTTTTTAATTAAAAATTTATTCATATATTAATAATTGATTACTAATTCGTAATTCGTAATTCGTAATTCGTAATTCGTCACTTGGAATTAATCAAGGTATTTCTGATAACCGTGCGCAGCACCAGCGAGCCGATGATAATCAAACCGCCAATGAGGGCCCAGGAAGAGGGCCGTTCGCCATAGCCCAGGAACACCCACACCGGATTGAGAATTGGCTCCAGAAAAGCTATTAGTGCGCTTTCAATGGCGAGCGTGCGTTTGAGGCCGTAAGTAAACAGGGCGTAACCCAGGCCAATCTGGATAAAACCCAGGAACAGCAGCATGCCCCATTGGTCGAAAGTGGGGGTAGGGGAGTCGAGGTAGCTGGGCAGGCCTACCAGCACCACCAGGATATTGCCCCAGAAAATCGCGGTTTCATTGAGCTCGGGTTTATTGAATCGCTGGCCGAGCATTACCACCGCCAGGAAAACCCCAGTACCCAGCGCAAGGATATTGCCAGTCATGTTGCCCACCTCCAGGTCGCCAAACATAAAAAACGACATTCCCACCAAACAAGCCACGATGGCAATGATGTTGATGCGCTCTATTTTTAATTTAAATAAAATAGGCTCCAGCAGCAGAATATAAATTGGCGCGGTGTATTGCAGGAAAATGGCGTTGGCAGCGGTGGTGAGTTTGGTGGAGGTCACAAAACACACCAACAAGGCCGTATAACTAAGGCTGACAATAATACTTGCTTTCGTAAACTGAAAAAGCCTTTTTCGCGCCAAAAAACCAAAGACGATGGCCGCACAAGCCGAGCGGTAACACAATATTGTAAACGCATCAAACGGCAGCAGTTTGATGAACAAGCCCCCCGTGCTCCACAGGATGGCGGCTACGGTGACGGCTATAACTCCGTTGCGGTGTTCTGCCGGGTTGTTGTGCATGGTCGTTCTCTGTTCTCTGTTCTCTGTTCTCTGTTCTCCTGGTCAACGTTTAACTGGCAAATTTCGAAAAGAACTGCCTACAAAGACAACGGATAACAGAGAATAGAGAACGGACAACTTCCTTTTCTTCTTCTCCGGCTTGGACTTCGGGTACACCAGCTTCATCTCTTGTACCAAATGGCCGGCCCCGGCGAATTTATCGATAATAAACAGCAGGTAGCGCGCATCCACCATAATATTGCGGCAGATCGAGGGGTCGTAGTTGAGGTCGCTCATGGTGCCCTCCCAGGTGCGGTCGAAATTGAGGCCGATGAGGTTGCCCCAGGCGTCAACGGCGGGACTTCCCGAGTTGCCGCCGGTAGTGTGGTTGGAGCCGATAAAACATACCGGCATTTCGCCGTTGACGCCGTAAATACCGTAGTCTTTAGCGGCGTGCAATTCGCGCAGGCGTTGCGGCACGTCGTATTCATAATCGCCGGGTTTGTATTTCTCCATCACGCCGTCTAGGGTAGTCATATAGCTGTAATTCACCGCATCGCGGGCCTCGTAGCCTTCGGCTTTGCCGTAGGTGACGCGCAGGGTGCTGTTGGCGTCGGGGAAAAAGCGTTTTTCAGTAAATACGTCCATTTGCGCCTGCATATACTTGCGCTCCAGCAGGTCGAGTTCGGTGCGAACGGCGTTGTATTCGGGGAGTACCTTTTGCTCGTTGTGCGTAATAATGCTGCGGCAGAGGGTGTAGCCGTAATCTGCTTTTAGTTTGGTAATAAAAGCGTCGGTATCCGCAAGCGCCGCCAGCATTGCGTCTTTGTCGGCGAGCATCGACTTGGCGAAAACTGTAGCGGCAAAGATGTCGTAGTCTTTACCGGCAAAACCGATTTGCTCCACGGCATACGGATCGAGGTGGTCAACCGCTACTTTGTTGAAATACTCTTCCATCAATGCCGCCATCACTTTTTTGTCTATTTCGGGGCTGTAGTCGGCGTAGAAGTTTTCCAGGTAGCTTGTAATCTGGGCTTTGCGGGCGTCAAAACCGGCGGCGCCGTTGTTGTCGTAAATCGTTACAAAGCGCGACAGCGTGCTTGCCAGTTGGAACAGTTCGATATTGGTGCCCAGCTCGCTCACATAATCGCGGGTTTTGGCGTAGGGCATGATTTTGTCGGTGAGCTTCTTGTAGTCGGCCAATAGCATGCCGTAAGATTGTTTCCAGGCGGGGTTGCCATCCACGCGGCGCTGGAAATCCGCTTCCAGTTTTTGTTTTCTGGCAATGCCGCCCGTGCGGTTCACGCCCTGGCTTTCGCCGATCCATTTTTTCCAGGAGTTGGCGATGCGGGATTGTTTTGAAGTGTATTGAATCTTTACCTCGGTGCTGTTGCGCATCGCTTCGTTGATCACCGCCAGCGACTTGTCGCGCATGCCGATGCGGATGGGGTTCAGCACATTCACCATATTGTCGACGGCTACTGCCGGCAGGTATTCGTCGGTGCGGCCCGGAAAGCCGAAAACCATCGTAAAGTCGCCCGCGGCCACGCCGTCCATAGAGATCGGCAGGAAGTGGCGGGGTTTGAAGGGCACGTTATCCGCCGAATACTCGGCCGGTTTGTTATCGGGACTAGCATAGATGCGGAACAGCGAAAAGTCGGCGGAGTGGCGCGGCCACACCCAGTTGTCGGTGTCGTGGCCGAAGCTGCCGATAGAAGAAGGTGGCGCGCCCACCAGGCGGATATCGCGGTATGTTTCGGTTACAAAAAGGAAAAATTGGTTGCCCTTGTAGAAGGGACGTACCATCACATCCTGGTAAGTCTCCTTGGCAGCGCCTGTGCGGATCGCATTCAGGTTTTTATCGATGGCCGATTGGCGTTCCTTCTCCGACATTTCCGCTGTGACGCCTTGCAGCGCCTGGGTTGTCACGTCCTCCATACGCACGATAAACGTCACAAACAAGCCGGGATTCGCAATCTCCTCGGCCCGGTTTTTGGCCCAAAAGCCGTTGTCGATATAATTTTTCTCTACTGAACTATGCGATTGGATATACCCCACGCCGCAGTGGTGGTTGGTGAGTATGAGTCCCTGGTCAGAAATCACCTCGCCGGTACAGCCGCCGCCGAAGCTCACAATAGCGTCTTTGAGGCTACCTTTATTCACGCTGTAGATGTCTTCGGCATTCATCTTCATGCCCATCGACTTCATCTCGGCTTCGTTGAGCTGCTTGAGGAACAGCGGCAGCCACATGCCTTCGCCGGCCCTGGCCTGCACCAGTACTGCCAGCAGTAGAAAACTGACTAACAATTTCTTCATCGGATGATAGATTTTATTTGGAAAAAGGATTTTCGCGGCTAAGATAAAAAAAAAGAGGGTGGGAGTGTGGGAGTGTGAGAGGGTGGGAACATTTGGATTTTCTCACTCTCCCACACTCTCACCCTCTCACCCTCATAAAAAAACGCCATCTGTCCCCTTGAGGTTGGAAGATGGCGCCTCCGCTATTGGAAAAATCTGTTGAAGATTCGCTTCTATTTGTCAGACCCGGTGTGTGGGTGAAATGCTGCTTTGGTTTGTGAATTTTTTTGATATTTTTGTTGTTGGGGTGGGTAAGAGTTTTGTTTTCAGGGAGTTATAGTGAAGAACGCCAAACGATTTCGGCCACGCGTCAATCAACAAACAATATGTTTTTTAATTTTACAACAATTAATATCTTTACAAGCAGCACGCAAGATAAATTAGAGCTGTAAAAACCGCCTCTTACCACATAAATCAAAACCTCCAATGAAATTCGAATGGGACGAAAACAAGAACAAACGCAACCGTCAAAAACACGGTATCAGCTTTGAAGATGCCAAAGAAGTGTTTAAGGATGAAAAACGAGTGGAATACCAAGACCTGAGGCATGATTACGGAGAAGATCGCTGGAAAACGATTGGACAAGTAGTAGGGATCATTCTATCGGTGATGTATACCATGCGACAAACGACAATCAGACTGATTTCCGCAAGACGAGCCAGCCGGAATGAACGAGACGAGTATGAAAACCAGTAGAACTTGCTTATATTTGAATTCTATAGAAAGCTGAAGAACGCGTATAATATGACTGCACAAATAATCAACCAAAAAAAGGCAATAGAACTCCTGAAAAATGGCGAGCAACTGTCCGCCTACCAGGTGCGGTTCGACGAGGAGATGGTCGAAGCACTGGATGCCTTGTTGTTGCGCAAAAACGGCGTTGCATTACCCGATGATCTGGTATACTACGACGACAGTGATACTGATTTTGAAGACGATGCCGACTTGACCTCCACAGATCTTTCAAATGGTAGGCTTATACGGATTTTGAAAGCTGAAATCCCGGTTGATAACGAAGTAGCCGATTGGGTACAAAAGCGCCATATCAATATTAATACCCTGCTCGCCAACTTGATGACTGACTTTTATAGGAATTGGAAGACGACTCAATCCAAATAGCAAGCACCTTGTTAAAGTTAATACATCGCAGATTTTCAAATAACTGTTGCATATATTCCACTTTTTGCCTAACTATGCACCGTGATAGGATAAACAGTAGGCTTTTTAATATAAAAGCTTTAACGATATAATCATAGGGATGACTTTTGAAGCCCTTCCCGCACTGTGCAGGGAGGGCTTTTTTAATGCTACTAACCCATGCGAATAAGTCTTGTTATTGCCATATTTCTTGGCTTCTCCGGCTTCCTGGCCGCCCAGTCTTCCTCCGATCTCAGACCGCTAAACGACGCCGCTACGCCCGAATGGGCCCGGCTGATGTACGCCGATAACCCGAATGTGAAGGAGGTGGATAGCGCGTTTCAAGCCTATTACCGGCAACATGCGTTTGAAAAAACTTTGCATACGCAGTACTACAAGCGCTGGCGAAGACAGGTGGACGCCTACGTGCAAGCCGATGGGCGTATCGCCCGGCCGGAGGTGGCCACTCTGCAAGTCGCCGAACGGCAATACCTGCAACAGCGCCAGGAGGCGGAAGCCAAAAACCTGACGCCGCCCTGGACTTGCATCAGCCCATTTGATACGTACAATACCGAAAGCAACCAGATCAGGGTATCCTGGCAGGCCAATGTGTACTGCGTCGACCAATCGACCTCGCATCCAGATATCGTGTATTGCGGTACGGAGAACGGCGGTATTTTTAAAACTACAGATAAAGGCCTCAACTGGCAGCCCGCCTCGCACCAAACGCTGATGACGACAGTGCGCGCGATTAAGGTACACCCCTCGAACCCCGATATCGTGTACGCCGGCGACGGCCGCAAGGTGTATAAAACGGTGGACGGCGGGGCTAACTGGGCAGTGCTGCTGGACCAAAGCAGCCTGGATGTGAACGATATTGCCATACGGCCCGATTCTACGGATGTGATCCTGCTGGCCGGAGGCAAAGGACTGCACCGCAGCGTGGATGGCGGCGCCAACTGGACGCAACTCTATACGCAGGTGTGCTGGGATATTGAAATAAAACCCGACGACCCGCAGACGGTTTATATTTTAAAATCAAACCCCACCGCCAAGCGCAGCGAGTTTTTTTAAATCTACCGACGGCGGGGCTACGTTCAGTATCCGCGAAAACGGCTGGTACAGCTCCGACAACGCCGACCGCCGCGAAGATGGCGCTCGTATGACGGTGACGCCCGCCGATCCCAATGTGGTGTACGTGGTGCTGATCGGCAACTCCAAACCCGGCGACAACGGCTTTATCGGCATTTACCGCAGCAACGACGCCGGCGAAAGCTGGCTGCTGCCCAATTTGCCGGTGGGAGGGCCTTATACTTCGAGCCATCCCAACCTGATGACCCTCAACAATACCAACACCCTCTACCAGGGCTATTATAACCTCGGCATCGCCGCTTCGTTTACCAACGCCAACCACCTGCTCATCGGCGGACTAAACCTGTGGCGCAGCACCGACGGAGCTCAGACGTTCACTCCGCTGGGCGGCTACCAGGGCAACGTGGGCTGGATACACCCCGACCAACAAGAAATTGAGATAAACGGCGATGACCAATGGGTGGTCAACGACGGCGGCATCAACTATTCCACCGACTTGTTTGCCAACCACGAGTCGCGAAAATACGGCCTCACAGCCTCGGATTTCTGGGGTTTCGGCAGCGGCTGGAACGAAGACCTGCTGGTGGGCGGCCGCTACCACAACGGCAATACGGCCTACCGCCCCAGCTTTGAAGAAGGGCGATTCCTGCGACTCGGCGGCGCCGAAGCCGCCACGGGGTACGTTAGTCCCGGCGAGGCGCAAACCTCCTATTTTTCAGATATTAGTTCGAAATTGATTCCATACGAATTATCGGGCGACGTCATCAACGCGCCTTCGCTGTCGCTGTACCCCAACGAAAGTTACTACGCGGCGCATTCCAGCGAACTGGAATTCCACCCCAATTGCTACAACACGATCTTTATCGGCAGGAAAACAAACTCTGGCGCAGCGACGACGGCGGACAGCGCTACGACCTGGTCAGGGAATTCGGCGACAACCCCGATGCGCCGCTGCTGCACTTCGACGTTGCGCGCAGCAATCCGCAGGTGATCTACGTGTACCAGCGCTCCTCGTTTTATGGAGCTACGCTGTGGCGCAGCGCCGACGGTGGAGCTAACTGGGAGGAAAAAACTTTTCCCGCAGCCAACTCGCAACGCGCCGGCACGATGACCCTTAGCGCCGAAGATGAAAATACGCTGTGGGTCACCTTTAGCCACCAAAACAATGACGGCGCCAAGATTTTCAAAACCACCGACGGCGGCGATAGCTGGGAAAACCTCACCACGTCCACCCTCGACGGACAAGCTACGCGTTATGTCTTCCATCAGTCGGGCACCGACGGACTCGTCTACCTCGCCACCAATTTCGCCGTGTATTACCGCGATGATACGATGAGCGACTGGGAACTGTACAGCGAGGGATTGCCCTATAAAGCAGAGGCGAATATCATCCGGCCGTTTTATAAAGAAGGAAAGCTGCGGATGGCCACCTACGGCCACGGTGTATGGGAAACCGAAATGGCCGCCGCTTCCCGGCCCCTGGCGCAGCCTACCGTCGACAAATTCATAAGCTACTGCATCCGCGATACCTTTTATTTCGACGATTACTCGGTGTTGCACCACAGCGGAGCGAGTTGGGAGTGGGAATTCCCCGGCGCGGCGTATGTCAGTGACTACAACGCGCGAAACCCCAAAGTTACCTACGATACCCCGGGCAGCTACGATGTCACCCTGCGCATCACCGATGGCAACGGCAACACCAGTGAAAAGAGCATCAGCGGCATGGTGACGGTCACCAACGGTTGCGACCCGGAGACAATTCCCGGTTTTGCCCTCAAATGCGAGTCACCGGGCGACTACGCCCAGACGCCCGTATTCGGACAAACCGTCGACGCGCTCACCATAAGCGCCTGGGTCAAACCCGACGGCATACAACCCGAATACACCGGCATCGTGATGAACGAACTGCCCGCCGGCCTCAATTTCAAAACCAACAACCGCCTGGGGTATCACTGGCCCGGCGGCGGACAATGGTGGTGGGACAGCGGACTGGCAGCGCCTCCCGGTGAATGGTCGCACGTAGCCTTCGTCTACAACGGCCAATCCATCACCATCTACGTCAACGGCATCGCCTCCACGCAAAACATCAACCTGCCGCCGGTACTGCTCAGCGCTTTCAAAATAGGCAGCTACAACGGCTGGAACGACCGCAACTACAAAGGCCTGATGGACGAGGTATGCATCTGGAACCGCGCACTATCACAGGATGAAATCCGCCTGCTGCGCCACCTCACCAAAGTCCCTGCCAACGACCCCAACCTGATCGCTTACTACCAATTCAACGAAACAGACGGCTACGTGCTCGACCGCTCGGGCACACGTCACGCCTCCCTGCGCAGCGGCGCCATACGCGAGACCTGCACCGCCCCGTTTGGCGGCGGCGTGGCAGCCGGGTTAGATATCGAAGGCGAGGGTAGCTATGAATTCCCGGGTACAGGCATTGCCATCAGCGGAGGCGCCGGTTTGACCCCCAACGGCCAGGTCATCGTGTCGCGCATCTAGCGCCGCACAGGCGCAGCAACCCGAGGCTTTCCTCCTTTTTCAGCGCGGCGACAATGCCGACGGGGATACGTGGGAAAATACCGCCCAAGCCAATGTGGCAACAGCAGGTACGCCCGGCAGAGCCGCCTTTGGCGCCGAAGGCGAGATCTACCGCTTTGGGCAATTCATCGTCGCCCGGGATACGGCCGTATTTACCTCGATCCCCTCGTTAGAATACCTGCCGGCGGCGTTTATCGTATATCCCAATCCGGGTACGGCTGGGGGTAATTTATTTATCCGCACCGAAAGTGAGGAAGCGTATGTGTTTACGTTGTACGACAGCCACGGCAAGCAGGTGTGGAAGGGAAGTTTGCGGGGGAGTTCGGCGGTGGCTTTGCCGGGGCTGGCCGCGGGCGTTTACGGGTATAGCATTGAGACGCCGACGCGGATGTATCGGGGGAAATGGGTGAATGAGAGGCATTGAATTTTTTACCGCAGAGTTAAATGGAGTAAAACGGAGTTTCGCAGAGCGTTATAATGGCTCTGCGAAACTCTGCGCAAAACTCCCAAAACTCTGCGGTTAGAAAAAATCCCAGTCACAGCTCTACCAGAGTTCTCAAATTTAAGAAAAGCTGCCTATACACCCCACTCGTGTCGCTATCAAACCACGCATCCCGATTATGGGAAGAATGCAGGATAAACGGCCGCTGGCGGCTCGTATCGCGGTAGCAATCCACCACAAAAGGAGCGGGGATATTATTGCCTTCCAGTGTAAGTCGGGCGTATTGGAACTTCTCCGCGCGGGTCTCGTCGAAATCGTCGGCGAAAGTGGCGCCGGGCAGGTTGCGCAGCGTATTGAGGTAATTCTCCACGTCCATTGAGTCGAGCGGAGTTTTGCTGTTGAGCAGCCAGGGACCGCCGGTTTTGGAGAAAAGCAGCGTCGTGTCGGGTAGCTCGCAGGAAAATGACGTCACCACCATATCGCGTTTCATTTTCAGGAGTTCCAGGTTGCGGTAGCCTTCAAAGCTCTTGTTGAGCGACATAGCCTGCATGCCGTCGATGGCGTACACCTCGTTTTCGCCGTTGATGCGCAGGTAGGAGACCGCGGTTTGCGTCTGCGGATTAAACGAAAACTTGCCAACTACAAACGATTCCACTTCTTTATCGTTGCTATACACCGTGACCTGCGTGCCGTGTTCTTCGTCGACGCCGTAGTCGGCCCAGCTGTCGGCTTGGGTGGCCGCGATCTGGTTGGTTTTGATCAGGCTGATGGCCGCGAGCAGTTCCTCGACGGCAGCGGACTGGGCTTTTACGCTTAGTTGTCCGTTGGAAACGATCCAGTCGGCGCCTTCCCGTTTGAGGGTGATCTCGGCCTCTTCGGGTTGTTTTATGAAGATATTTACCGCGCTGACCGCAGCGGTATCAATTTTGATCAGCTCGGAGTTGAAGTTGCTGTCGCCGCGGCCGGAGAGCAGCCTGTTGAGGCCGTACAAGACGAGTAAGGCGACGAATACGATTAGCAGTGTTTTGTTGGTCTTGCCCATAAATTGTAGTGTTGCACCATACAGATTATTAACCGCAGAGTTAAAGGAGTTTCACGCAGAGTTCCGCAGAGCCTTAAATAACGCTCTGCGAAACGCCTTGTTACTCCTTTTAACTCTGCGGTTAACAACCGGAGTTGTATTCTGCAAATATTCACAATTTTGCCAGAAAAGACAACAGCCCCTGCATCGCTTTCGCGCGGTGGCTGATACTATTCTTCACCTCGTAGGGCAAATTGGCAAAAGGCTGGTCATAGCCGTCGGGGATAAAAACGGGATCGTAGCCGAAGCCGCCCTCGCCGGCGGGCTGTTCGGCGATGTGGCCGGGGGCGATGCCTTCGAAGGTAAAGACCTTACCGCCGAGGATCAGGGCGATTACCGTGCGGAACTGAGCGCGGCGGTTCGATTGGCCCTGCAATTGCGACAACACCAGGTTGTAATTATCCACAGCGCTGCGCTGGGGGCCGGCGTAATAGGCCGTGTGCACCCCGGGTGCGCCGCCCAGCGCTTCGATTTCCAGCCCGGTATCTTCCGCAAAGCAATCCACGCCGTAGTGGTCGTACACATACTGCGCTTTTTGCAGGGCGTTGCCGGGGATAGTGTCGGTTGTTTCCGGCAATTCCTCGTGGCAGCCGATGTCCTGCAGGCTGCGAATAGCAAAGTCCGGGCCGATGATGGCTTTGACTTCGGCTATTTTGTGGGGGTTGTTGGTGGCGAATACTAGGTTTTTCATGTTCTCTGTCTCTCTGTTCTCTGTTCTCTGTTCTCTGTTCTCTGTTCTCTGTTCTCTGTTCTCTGTTCTCTGTTCTCTGTTCTCTGCTCTCTGTTCTCTGTTCCTCTGTTCTCTGTTCTCTGTTCTCTGTTCTTCTGTTCTCTGTTCTCTGTTCTCTGTTCTCTGTTAAAGTTTAACTGACAAAGGTAAGGAACGGATAACAGATAACGGATAACCGACAACGGATAACAGAGAACTGGCCTACATCAATTCCTGCAACCCCTTCCACAGCGCGCCTGCGCGGCGGTTGTCGCCTTTTTCGCGGCTTTCGCGGATGAGGGCGATCGGTTCAGCCAGCAGGAACTTACAGTTGCCGATGGGGGCGGGTTGGTAGGGGGTGAGTGCGGCCTGGATGCCCAGTTGCGTGAGCGGCACGCCGAAGCTGATTACCTGTTTGATAGCATATTCGGGTGGTATACTGGCAAAGCGGTATTGGTCGCCGGGGGCGACTAGCAGCAGGGCGGCGTCGTTATCCAGGTCGACTTGAATAGCGCTCAGTACCTTTTGCAGGAATGCGCGGTTGGCTTCCTGGGCGATTTCCTCGCCGGCGAGCACCAAAATGCCTTTTTGACACTTTCCAACCCATTGATTGTCAATTTGTTTTTGGTCGGAAATGGGGAATAAATCAAAGTCGAGCATTTTGAAATTAAGAATTAATAATTAAGAATGAAAAATTATCAAAATTATATTCTGTATTTGAATATTAAATTTGTTAAAATTAGAATAAATTTATAATTTTGCAAAAATTCTCCAATGAAAAATCATATTGCGGTCGCAAAAGCACGACATTCTCGTCTTTCGCAAGTTGATTTCGACCATCTGCCCTTTGGCCGGGTATTTTCCGATCACTTATTTGTGGCGGACTACCACGACGGCAAATGGGAACAGGCGCGTATCCAGCCGTTTGACCGGTTTGAGATACACCCCGCCTCGATGGTGCTACATTACGGACAGGCTATTTTCGAAGGCATGAAAGCCTCGAAAAGCGAAGATGGCCAGCCCTTGCTGTTCCGCCCCGCCAAACACGCCCAGCGTTTTAACGCATCTGCCCAGCGCATGTGTATGCCGGACGTACCCGAATCGCTGTTCCTCGACGCATTGCACACGCTGATTGGAATTGACGCCGACTGGATACCCACACAGGAAGAGAGCGCCTTGTACATTCGTCCGTTTATGTTTGCCAACGATGAATTCTTTGGTGTGAAGCCTTCCGAGCACTATCGCTTTATGATCTTTACGAGTCCGGTAGGGCCGTATTACTCCAAACCGGTGCGCCTTCGCGTAGAAACGCAATACGTGCGCGCTACGCCGGGCGGTACGGGCGAAGCCAAGGCCGCCGGCAACTACGCCGGTTCTATGCTTCCGGCCAAACTGGCCCAGCAAGCCGGTTTCGACCAGGTGATGTGGCTCGACGGTCACGAATTCAAATACATCCAGGAAGTCGGCACGATGAACATCTTCTTCGTCATCGACGGCACGGTGGTCACACCAGCCTGCGACGGCGCCGTGCTAAAAGGCATCACCCGCGATAGCATCCTGCAACTGCTGAAAGACAACGGTTACAAAGCAGAAGAACGCCGCCTGTCTATCGACGAAGTGGTAGAAGCCTACGACGCCGGCGTACTGCAGGAAGTCTTCGGCGCTGGCACCGCTGCCGTGGTGTCGCATGTATCGGAAATAGCTTACAAAGACCGCCTTTTGCATCTGCCTGCTATTGAAGATAGAAAGATAGGCGAGTGGGCCAAAATGGAGATCAACGGTCTGCGCTCGGGCCGACTGGAGGACCCCTATGGATGGGTGGTGCCGGTGAAAATTCCCGTCGCAGAAAGCGTATAAATTATATCTGATATTTCTCCATGGCTGCGCAGGCAATTTGTCGTCTGTGCAGCCATTTTTTTTCAAACTAAAAACCCAAAAAAACGTTTACGAAAAAGAATACAGGAAAAGAAACAACGTTTTAGCCCTGTAAACTGTCTGTTCATAGACAGAACCGTACCAATCATCTTATCTTTGTGAACAAGTCGTGTTACTTCATCATCTTTACTGCATTTATTCATCATATCGCATTTTCTAACCAAAAGGTATCATAATGAGATTACCATCACCCTTCTCTAGATTGCTATTGACTGTTATGGCGAGCCTGGTGCTGGGTACTGCCGTTTTTGGACAAGCCAAACCCGTGAAAATCCCCGATGGGATGGACAAAGTGGCTTCCGTAGAGGGCATTACCGAATACAGGATCAATTACAACGGACTGCGCGTATTGCTGTTTCCCGACCAATCGAAGCCGACTATCACGGTGAACATCACCTACCTGGTGGGTTCGCGCCACGAAGGCTACGGCGAAACGGGTATGGCCCACTTGCTCGAGCACATGGTGTTCAAAGGCACGCCGCGCCACCCGAATATCCCGCAAGAACTGACCGAACACGGCGCACGCCCCAACGGCACAACCTGGTACGATCGCACGAACTATTATGAGACTTTCAGCGCATCTGAAGAAAACCTGCGCTGGGCGCTCGACCTCGAGGCTGACCGCATGGTCAATTCTTATGTGGCCAAAAAAGACCTCGAAAGCGAGATGACCGTGGTGCGCAACGAATTTGAATCGGGCGAAAACGACCCCAGCGGCGTGCTTATGGAACGCATTTTGTCGACTTCTTTCCTGTGGCACAACTACGGCAAGTCGACCATCGGCGCCCGTGCGGATATCGAAAACGTACCCATCGAAGCCCTGCAGGCTTTCTACCGCAAATACTACCAACCCGACAACGCGGTGTTGCTCGTAGCCGGTAAAATCGACGAAGAAAAGACCCTGCAAATGATCAAGGAGTATTTCGGCGTGTTACCCCGTCCGGAGCGCGTCCTTATTCCCACGTATACGGCTGAACCTACCCAGGACGGCGAGCGCTTTGTAGTGCTTAAGCGCGTCGGCGACGTACAGGTGGTAGCTTGCGCTTACCACATCAGCGCCGGTATGCACCTGATTTTGCGCCCATCGACGTACTCACCGAAATCCTGACCAACGAACCCTCCGGCCGCCTTTATAAAGCCCTGGTAGAAACCAAAAAAGGCTTCTTCGATGTGGGGTATGGCTGCGGATCTGAGAGAACCCGGTTTTGTATATTTCTCGGCCGACGTATTAAAGGACAAGTCGCTCGACGAAGCAAAGGCTACCATGCTCAAAGTCCTCGACGATTTGTCAACCACACCCTTCACCGAAGAAGAAGTGAACCGTGCTAAAGCCCGCATTCTCAAAATGTGGAAATGCTGCTCAAGAATTCAGAGCGCGTGGGCCTCACGATGAGCGAATTTATTGCCAAAGGCGACTGGCGACTGGCTTACCTGTATCGTGATCAACTGGAAAAAGTGACGCCTGACCAGGTATTGCAGGTTGCTAAAACCTATTTCAAACCTTCCAACAGGACAACGGGTACTTTCATTCCCGAAGAAAAATCTGACCGCACAGAAATCCCCGCTTCACCCGAAGTGGCTGTGCTGGTAAAAGACTACAAAGGCAAAGCTGCCGCATCAGAAGGTGAAGCGTTTGATCCTTCTCCCGAAAACATCGAAAAGCGCACCATGCGCGGCAGTCTGGGCGCCACCAAATACGCTATGCTGACCAAGGAAACCCGCGGTGACGTGGTAGTGGCAAGGGTTTCGCTGCGTTTTGGCGACGAAACGAGCCTGAAAGGCAAAGCTACCATCTCCGAATTGACGGCTGCCATGCTCGACAAGGGCACCACCAAGCACAACCGCCAGCAGATCCAGGATGAACTCGACCGCCTCAAGGCGCGCGTGCAGATATTCGGCTCGGGATCATCAGTGAATGTCAACATCGAAACCGAACGCAACAATCTGGAAGCTGTCGTAAAGCTGGTAGGCGAAATGCTCAAGTCGCCGGCGTTCTCTGCTGACGAATTCGAAAAACTCAAGCAGGAGGAATTGGCCGGCATTGAGTCGCAGCGCTCAGAACCGACAGCCCTGGCCAATATTGCTTTCAGCCGTATACTCGGCCCGTATCCGAAAGACGATATCCGCTACACGCCTACTTTCGATGAGCAGGTGGAGATGCTCAACAATACCAAACTCGAAGACGTGAAGAAGTTCTACAGCGACTTCTACGGCGCTTCGAATGCCACCGTTACAGTGGTAGGCGATTTCGACGACAAGGCCGCCCAGAAGCTCGTCAACGAGCAATTGGGCGCCTGGAAGAGTCCTAAGAAGTACAAGCGCGTGGAAAGCAAACATATCGACGTGCCTGCCGGTCAGGAGATGATTAATACCCCTGACAAGGCCAATGCAATGTTTTTTGCCGGTATGAATATCAAGATGAAAAATGATCATCCCGACTATCCGGCGCTGTTGCTCGGCAACTATATGCTGGGCGGCGGTTTCCTCAACTCTCGTCTGGCCGTTCGCATCCGCCAAAAAGAAGGAATTAGCTACGGCGTAGGCTCGCTTTTATGCCGGCGCGCAGGATGAAGCGGGCGGATTCCGCGCGTATGCCATCTATGCACCGGAAAACGTAAAACGCCTCGAAGCCGCCTTTATCGAGGAAATCGATAAAGTAGTTAACGAAGGTTTTACTGCCGAAGAAATCGACGCTGCCAAATCGGGCTTTTGCAGTCGCAGCAGGTCAACCGCTCGCAAGACGGCAGCCTCGCTTCGCGCCTCAATTCTTACCTCGACATGGACCGCAATATGCTGTGGGATGCCGACCTGGAGAAGAAAATCCAGGCGCTCACGCCCGAGCAGATTCACCAGGCTATGAAGAAATATATCGACCCCAAGAAGATGGTATTTGTGAAAGCCGGCGATTTTGAACGTGTAGAGAAAGCGGGTAAGCCGTAAGGTATACCAAACGTCATAAGGGAGCCTTCCAGGTGCATTTTAGCCACCTGGAAGGCTTTTTTTGTATATTGTGTTTGTGGTTTAAGGGTTTATAGGTTTATCATAAACGCATAAACTTATAAACCCATAAACTTATAAACCCATAAACCCATAAACCCATAAACGGATACTCAATGAAATACACCTACTCCTTGTGGCTTTTCCTGGTCTGTGGCCTCTGTGTGCAATCCGCCTGGGCGCAAAGCAACGAAGGCGCCACCTTTTGGCTGGGATTTATGACCCACCGCAATCCCGGCCAAAACACCAAGGCGGTAATGATCACTGCCAAAGAAACTACAAGTGGAGTAGTGCGAATGCCCTTGCAAAACTGGCAGGTTAACTTTACGGTTGCCGCCAACGACGTAACTATCATCACATTACCTATTTCAGCAGAAGCCGTAGCTTCGAAAGTATTGAAAAACGGGGCGTGCTGGTAGAATCCCAGGGCCCGGTATCGGTGTATATGCACCAATACGCCACCTTTCGCTCCGATGCATCGCTTGTGCTGCCGGTAGAGTCTATTGGCACGGAGTACTATGCGGCGAGTTACCAGAGCCACCAGCAAAATGAAGAAGTATACCCCTCTGAATTTATTGTGATCGGGACCCAGGATAATACGACGGTTACGATTACCGTGAGCGATAATACCGAAGGAGGAAGGTTGCCCGGAGAAACGTTTTCTGTGGTTTTAAATGCAGGGGAGTCTTACCAGGTACAGGCTGCTTTCGGTACGGATGATCTTACCGGGTCGAAGATTGTGAGTGATAAGCCTTGCAGTGTGTTTTCCGGCAATGTATGGACGGGTGTACCTGCCGATTGTACCTGGCGCGATAATTTGCTGGAACAAATGTATCCTGTGGCCACCTGGGGCAAACAATTTGTTACCGTGCCTTTTGCTTATGGCAATTACGACATATTCCGAATAATGGCTGCCGAGGATCAAACTACGGTGCAGGTACAGGGTCAAAATACGGATACCTACCAGCTACAGGCCGGTGAATATGCGGAATACACCAGCTCGGAGGCCACGCTGGTGAGTGGTGATAAGCCTATCGCTGTCATCCAGTTTAGCATAGGGTCAAATTGCAGCAATCACGGTGTGGGAGACCCTTCGATGGTCTTTTTAAATAGTATAGAGCAGATCAGAGATACGGTTACATTGTATAACTCTCCTTTTGAAAATATTGTAGAACACTACCTTAACCTGGTAGCCCGTACTGACGACGTGGGCAACATTACGTTGGATGGACAAACGCTGGCCGCTTTGAGCGTTGTGATGCAGCCCCTTGCCGCTAATCCCGCTTTCTCTTTTGCTTCCATTGAGGTAGATCCCGGCGACCATACGCTGATTTCAGTGGGTTGCGGCGTGAATGTGATTGCCTACGGCTATGGCGAAATGGAATCGTATGCGTATAGCGGCGGCGCCAATTTCCGTCCGCTCGATGCCAATCCCATTCCGATTGGCGGTTGCCTCCACGATACCATTTCTTTTGATGCGGGCCTGCGCCCGCCGCGCTACGCCTTTTCGTGGGATCTTGGCGACGGCTTTACTACCACGGAAGCCGCTTTTGACCACCGATACAATGCTCTGGGCAACTACCCGGTACGCCTTATCATATGGGATCAATGCCTCAACCTGGTAGATACGTTCACCCAAACCCTGCTAATAACCTTGCGACAAGCGGTGTCAGTCAGCCCTGATATAGAAGCATGTAAAGGCGAATCCGTGACGATCTCTGCGTCCGATTTAGCAGGCGCTACTTATTTGTGGTCGGGGCCGGGTGGT
The DNA here is from genome assembly GCA_016715405.1 of Saprospiraceae bacterium. Taxonomy (GTDB): domain Bacteria; phylum Bacteroidota; class Bacteroidia; order Chitinophagales; family Saprospiraceae; genus JABWBR01. Next base: position 195,968 of record JADKAE010000009.1, read on the forward strand.
TTTGTATCTACCCATCAGAACCTAAGTTGGCCTGCTATTACACCTATACAATCCGGCACTTATACCGCAGTGGGTAAAATCTCAGGGTGCGCTACTTTCCCGGCGTATACAGAGATAGTCGTGCATGAACTTCCGCAACCCAATCTGGGCCCCGACTCGCTTTTATGCCCCCGATCGGAGGTCAATACGTATACCTTAAATCCTGGTGACTTTGAAGCCTATCGCTGGCAGGATCAGTCGCAAGTAGCCGAATACATTGCTGTCGATGAAGGCCTGTATTGGGTGGATGTATGGGACGAAAACGGTTGTAGTGCCGCTGACACCATCCGCATCCGCGAACGCTGTCCCACTAAGGTATACATCCCCAACGCTTTTAGTCCCAACAGCGACGGCATCAACGATACCTTCGGCGTATTCGGCACGGATATCATTTCGCTCGAGCTCCTCATCTTCGACCGCTGGGGCGGGCAGGTTTTCGAGACCGCTGATGTCAACGGCCAGTGGGACGGTACCGTCCGCGGAAAACCGGTCACCGCCGGCGTGTACGCCTGGATGGCCCGCATTACCGGTTATTTGGCCACCGGCGAGGTGTATGAATCCCTGTTATCGGGGGATGTGACGGTGCTCCGTTGATTGATGCTTGGAGGTTTAGCGATTGGGTTTAGCGATTGGGTTTAGCTGAATGTTTAGAAAACTAAACCCAATCGCTAAACTGCGTATGCACTAAACCCAATCGCTAAACCTACTTATTGTTTCAGATACTTCACCGGTGCATTCGTATTATAGAACAAAAACGACCAGATATCGGCTTGTTCCTCGATAATCTTAGAAATCGGCTTGCCGGCGCCGTGGCCTGCCTGGGTTTCGATGCGGATAATCACCGGGTTATCGCCGGCGTGAGATTTCTGCAATTGGGCGGCAAACTTAAACGAGTGAGCCGGCACCACGCGGTCGTCGTGGTCGGCGGTAGTGATCATCGTAGCGGGATATTTCACGCCTTCCTTGAGTTGGTGGAGGGGTGAATAACTGAGCAGGTTCTTGAAATGCTCGGGGTCGTCGCTCGAGCCGTATTCGGGGATCCAGCCTTTGCCCACGGTGAATTTGTGGTAGCGCAGCATATCCATCACGCCCACGGCGGGTAGTGCAACAGCAAAGAGGTCAGGGCGCTGGGTCATACAGGCGCCGACTAGCAAACCGCCGTTGGAACCGCCGGCGATGGCCAGCTTTTCTTTTGAAGTATATCCTTCCTTGATCAGGTATTCGCCGGCGGCGATAAAGTCGTCAAACACATTTTGCTTGTTGAGCAGCATCCCGGCCTTGTGCCACTCCTCGCCGTATTCGCCGCCGCCGCGCAGGTTGGGCATAGCAAAAACGCCGTTATTTTCCAGCAAGACGAGGCGGTTGGCGCTGAAGCCTGGGGTGAGGCTGATATTAAATCCGCCGTAGGCATAGAGGTAAGTCGGATTTTGCCCGTTGAGCTTCAGGTCTTTGCGGTGCACCACAAACATAGGCACCTTGGTACCGTCTTTGCTGGTATAAAACACCTGCTTTTCGACATATTCTTTCGGGTCGAATTTGAGCTCGGAGCCGAAAAACTCGGTAGACTGGCCGGTAGCGATGTCGTATTTGAATACCGTGGAAGGGTAGATAAACGAAGTAAACACATAGAAGAGTACTTTTTCATCCTCTTCGCCGCTAAAGCCGCTTGCGGTGCCGAGTCCGGGCAATTTGATCTCCTTTTTATTGCTGCCGTCGTAGTCGAGTTGAAAAAAGCGGTAGGTAGCGTCTTTCAGGTAATTGGCAAACAGCTTGCCGCCGCCGGTAGAAACGCCTTCGAGCAGTTCGTCGGCCTGCGGGATGACCTCTTTCCAGTTGCCTTTAGTCGGGTTTGCCGGGTCGACGGCCACGAGGCGGTATTTGGGCGCGTCGATATCGGTGTGCACCAGGAATTTGCCGTTAGTATGCTGTATCACACTGCTCTTATTGGCATAACCTTCAAACAATACCTTGATGGGGCCGTCTTTGCTAAGGTCTTTGTAATACGTAGCGTATCCGTCGGTGCCGGGAGCGGCGTAAATAATCAGGTATTTGCTGTCTTCCGTCACGCTGCCGCTGTGGTAGTAATTGGGATTTTTCTTGTCTTCGTAGATGAGTTTATCGGCAGATTGCGGGTCGCCCAGCTTGTGATAATACACCGAGTGATTTTGGTTGTTGCCCGACAGTTCCGATCCTTTGGCGGGTTCGGGATAGCGGCTGTAGAAAAAGCCGTCTTTATGCCAGGAAGCGCCTGAAAACTTGACCCATTTGAGCACGTCGGGCAATTCCTTTTTGGTCGCAATTTCCATCACGTGTATTTGCGCCCAGTCGGAGCCTGCTTCCTGCCGGGAATAGGCCATATATTTATAATCTTCCGAATAACCGATCATGCTGATAGACACCGTGCCGTCTTTCGACAGCTTATTGGGGTCGATAAACACCTCGGGTTGGCCATCCAATCCTTTTTGGTAATAATAAACCGACTGGTTTTGCAGGCCGTCGTTTTTTGTAAAGAAATAATATTCGCCTACCCTAAAAGGTGCTGATTGGCGGGGGTAGTTGAATAATTCGGTGAGGCGGTCTTTGATCTGATTGCGGTAGGGGATTTTTTCGAGATAATCGAACGTAACTGCATTTTGGGCCTTAACCCATTCGCCGACATCGGTAGCGGTATCGATTTCGAGCCAGCGGTAGGGGTCGGCAATTTCGGTTCCGTGATAGTTGTCGGTCTGTTCTACGCGTTTTGTGTCTGGGTACTTCAGTGACATCTTGTTATCATTTTCGGGACTGCCCGGTTTACAGGCTGCAAAAAACGTTACTGTCAGGGTGATTAACAAATAATTGCGAAGCATAGAAATGGTGTTTTAGTCAGGTACAAAATTAAAAAAGAAAACTGTTCATTCCTTTTTTACTAACACCATTTGGGAGGCATCGAGTTTTGACATATCGATGAGTTGCTTTCGTATTCCCTCATAAGCGTCTGCGGGTTGTCTGATTTCTTTTTTAGTTACCTGCCGGATCACCTTCACCCATTGGTCGCCTTTTTCCACCTGTAGCTTATATTCGCCGAAATCGGATTGAATAGCCTTCTCATTGGGCAGACTTTCCAGGATATACCCCTGTGGAATGTGAATCGTAAAAGTATCGAGGAGGTTATATTCATCGGACAATACCAGCTCGTGAACCCGGCTGGTATCGGCGGGCAGGCTGTAGGTAAAGGGCAAGGCTTTGGTAAGGGGTACAAACAGGCGTTTGCCGGCTTTGGTGGCGTATTTGGCGGCATCGACGCGGTAATCCACTGCTGCCTGGGCCGAAGTGGCGGCGGCTTTCACCGCGAGTTGATGGACCTTGGTAACGGTGAAATCCAGGTTTTCCGTAAACTTCTTTTCGAGGTCAGGTAAAATAGCGGCAGCGCGGTAGTATTCGTGCAGTGCGCCGGTAAACAATGCCGATCGCTTCACCGTAGCGTTGCCAGTCTCATCAATGGAGATATCAAAAGCGCTGGTTCTGATGTTTTGTTTGATAGAAAGCTTCGGCGTTCGCATCAACTCCCCGCCTTTATCGGTAAGCAGAAGCACCTGCCTGTCGGCGGTAAAAGTACCGAGATAATTAGCCGGAAAATCGCGGCTGGTGCATTCCGAGCCAGTAGTCGACTTCCGGGATGTAGAGGATTACGTGGTTGAATTGGGGCAGGGGCAAGTCTTCTGATAATTCGGGGGCGCCTTCCTCGCCGGCATAAACCAGTGCCTGGTGGGCTGTAATTCCCGCCGATTTGAGCATCGCCTTCATAAAATTGGTGAGCGCCTTGCAGTCGCCGTATTTTTTTTCTTCGACAAATTGCGCGTCGAAGGTTTGCCAACCCCCCACGCCCACCTGGATACTGACATAGCGGGTTTGCTCCTGGAGATAGCGATAAAGGACTTTGATTTTATCCTGGGGCGTAGTTAGCGAGGCAGTTAAATCGGCTACTTGCTTTTGCATTTGCGGCGATAGCTGGTCGCGGTCTTTATTGAGATCATAAAAAAAGCGGCCGACCTCCAGCCAATTGGAGAAATTGCCGCTGGATTTGTCCAATAAAACCTGCTCGGGGGCTATTTCTATTTCGATATAAGAATCATCGAAAAACGGGGTGAACACTTCATTGGGGAACGGCGGGCAGGAGGGCAGCTTTCCAGGTCCAGACTTGTATGTCGCCTTTGCTTGTCTTCTCAGGTTCAAAAGAACCTTGGGGCATCTTCCATTTAAAGCGATAATCTTTGGGAAAGCCAGGGTAAAAGTAGCGGATTCGACTGATTCTGCCAGGTGCTGTATGGTAAAAGAAGGGGCAAGGAAAAAAGCTTCCATGCTGTATTCAAGCGTATACTCAACTGTGAAAGGGTAGGAGGGATACTCCATAATCAGCCCCTTGAGTTTTACGTCGACAAATTCCTGGCGATCGCTCAGGCTCTGTTCCTGAATATCGCTTTTTGAGGATGTGCGCACCAATAAGCCGGATGCGCTATACAGACGGCCCTGCATCGTTTTTATTTTAATAAATTTATTCTCAGGTTGAATCAGGGTAGCGTGATTTTTGCCTGACTCATTGAGTACCGTGACTGCAATGGTTTTCGAAAAAACGGCTTTGCCGGGTCCTTCAAGGGTATAGCGGGTGTCTGCAAACCTCACCACGGCATTGGCGGCAGGCAGGCAGGCTAATGGTATCGCCGAAACGGCGTAGTTGCGCTGTGCATGGAGTGGCGTTATTCCGGCTACCAGGTAAATAATACAAAATAGCCGTTGGAAAAAAATGCATTTGGAGGGTATCATTGGGCTTTTTTTAAAACGATGGGAGATTGAGTTTTTTCGGCTACCAGATCAAAAAAATGGCGTAGGGTAGGATACGCGGGAGGGGAAAATTCAAGTTGGCTGACAACCGTTTTCATCACCAACTGTATCTTGTTTGAATTGTTGATTTTAGAACAGGAATACATCATACTGCCGCCGTTATCGGGCAATAACAACCGGATACTGCGGGCGCTTCTTCTAATACATAGTTTTCGGGCAAGGTGAAAGCAATAACGTAATTCGTGCGGACCGGCCAGGAAAACTCACAGGGAAGTCGCGTTTGATAGATTTAAACGGATTTTCAGTGATGGGATAGTAAAAAATGGGATTTATATACACCAGATCGTTGACTACCGGGAATTCTTCGAGAATATTGCATTTGAATCTGATTTCGAGTGGTTGGTTGAAATTATCGGTATTTTTCAGGCTTATGGAATCAAAAGTTATCTCAGCGAAACTATCCTCAAAATACTCTTTTAAAATGTTGGCGGGATTTGTTCCATGTAGTTTATGTCGCCACTGCGTGGCAAGGTGGCCGGTTAGCTTCAATACGAAAGTACCGTTCAGCGAACCGTCTTCGGCGAGGTTGAAATCGCCGAACCAAGTCTCAGCGTGTTCGCCAGGGAAATAATCTACCCATTGCGGTTGCTCACTGTCTACTACCCAGGCCATACCGTGTTGATGGGCTGTGCTGACTTCGTTGATATTGTGAAAGGGATCTGTAGCGTCGATGAATATTCCGGACTCGCCCTGCCTTACATAGGCTAGTACCGAATTAAATTGCTCGATAAAGGGATACTGGGGATACATTTCGCCATTTTCGCGAGTACTCACCAGGGCGGGCCGGGCGTCGAGGCCGGCCTTTCGTAATAAGGCAACGACGGCAAGGTTGAGCGCGGCGCTGTTGCCCGTTTTCTTCATATACCTTATCTAGGTCATCGTCTGATAACAAACCATACGTTTCGCTCCACTTGATCTGGGAACTGACAAAACGGAGCGCTTTTTCGGGAAGCTCTTCTGCGGGCGCTTTAGCGTGGCCTGCGGCGGTAAAGGCATCCCATAGTTTATCAGACCTGCCTTTTTTTAAGTATTGATAGCCAAAGAACTCGATTGCCTCCAGCTTTTTTGCGGTGTTGTGCCAGGTATTCATAACATACTCAATGGGCTCATATGGCAGGGCAACGGTATTGAGTTGGAACCGATATGCGCGCGGTGATCGTCGAGGGTAGTCATAAAAGGCTCGTCTTTGAGCGCCGGCAGGTGAGAAATGCCGTAGTGGAGGCGGGCATATTGACTGGCTACGTTATCACCGCCGTCTATTTCAGTGGTTCGGATGTCAAATTCTTTTGGCGACCGCAATAAATAGGTATAATTAAAAATTTGTGGGAATGTAACGCGCAATTCACTCCACCTGACGGGAAGATCGTGCTGAAAATACCAGTCGTAAAGCGAAAAATAATCATCAGAAGTAAGCATGTACTTATATTCGATAATACACCCCTTTTGCAGGTCGGGGATAAATATTTTTTTTGCCGACCAGCGCTTAGTGAGTTGCTCGGTAAAAATATTATCCGATTTTACTTTCAGCTTTTCGCCGTTAGGCTTGATGACCTGTACATCGAGGTCTGAAAATTTTACAGACCTTCTGTCCGACAGGTAGTAGATAACAATGTTGCCTTCTTCGAGCGCCGTTTCATCGAAAATTTTGATCCTGCGGTGGGTTTTTAAAGTAACGACGGGTTTTCCGTCACTAATGTAAGCATCGATCTGGCCATGGTCTTGAAGGATGAGGGCTTTGGCCGCACTATCTTGTGGGTAAAGGGTCATTCGAAGGTCCTCTTCTGCAATCTTACCCCATTTTTCGTATTCGTATTGGCCAAAAAGAGCTGTACTGCTGATGAGGAGGGTGGCCACCCATAGGTGATTTCGCATCATGTTAGTTTTATTAGGTTATACAATATATTGTGTGTGCAATTTATTGTTATTTTTTTGTTGTGTCAAGCCATTCTGTATATTTGACGCCTCGAATTGGACACTCTCATATATGAAGCTTAATCAATTTTCAAAAACACTATTGATCCTGCTGGCCACAGCTTCTATACTATTGGTGTACCCATTCATCCACGAAAAAGTTCCTTTTCTCAAACAACACTTCCGCACCTACGATTTCTGGGGCAAGTTTTATAATTCATACCCTAAAGAAAAAATTGTTACCCCCTCGGAGGATACTTTAGCGGTTGAAAAGCCCGATGAAACGCGGGGTTACGACGGATTATCCACGCTGACGAATTTTTACAGGGCTTTAAAGACGAAAGACGGCCAGATCCGCATCGCGTATTACGGCGATTCTTCTATCGAAGGCGACCTCATCAGCCAGACGCTGCGCGATTCCCTGCAACGGCGATTTGGCGGCAAAGGCGTCGGTTTTGTGCCCATCACTACGCACGTCAGCGGCTTCAGGCGCTCGGTGCGGCACCGGTTTTCGCCCAACTGGTATACCTGCAAGGTGACAACCAATAACCACCGCAAGCTGCCGCGCGGCATCTCCGGAGAATATTATACGGTATGGCATTATACCCCCAAACCGGATACGCTTAGCGCTGATTCAACCCAGGTGGATACTATGCCTCCGCCGGCGGTTTATACCGGAGGACACTGGGTATCTTACGGTACCACCCGGCTCAACCCCGGTACCAGTACTTTTAGCAACGCCCGCTTGTTCTACGGCACGATAAAAACCGATAGCCAGACGGTTTTCAAGCCGGCCAACCTGACGGTTACTATAGGCAAAGAGGAACAAACGATTTCCCTCGACGGGCGCGATGCCGTAAACGAGGTGTGGCTTACCCAAAGCGCCGCCAGCCGCATCCGGCTCGATTTTAGCGCCTCTTCGGCCTTGCCCGTCTTTGGAGCGAGCCTCGAAAGCCCGCAGGGGGTTATTGTCGATAATTTTTCGGCGCGCGGCAACTCGGGCGCTTTGCTCACCAATATCACCCCCGTGGTATTGGAGCAATTTCAATCCAAACTCGACTACGAACTTGTAATCCTTCAATTTGGGTTAAATGTGCTCAATGCCGAAATGGAGGACTACAGCTGGTACGAAAAGGAGATGACGCGACTCATTCGTTATTACCAGGCTCACCTGCCCGGCGCCGATATTCTGGTGGTCGGGGTATCCGACAAGGCCACCCGCATCGACGGCAAGATGATGACCGACCCCAGCGTGCCCCGCATTACCCGCGCGCAACGCCAGGCGGCGCAAAATGCCGGTGTGGCGTTTTTTAGCCTGTACGAAGCGATGGGCGGCGAAGGCGCCATGATCAAATGGGTAGAAGAAGAAACGCCCCGCCTGGCCAACCTGGATTATGCCCACTTTAATTTTGAAGGGGCCGATAAAGCCGCGCAAATGCTGCTGGATTTTCTGATGGACGGCTACGGGCAGTATTTGAAAAAAGATACTTTAGGCCAGCTTATTCAATAATAAATTGTGAAAAACATACTGCAAATATGGGTGCTCAATATCCTGCTTTCGGCTGCGGCGCCGGGTTTGGCGCAGCAACAGCCGCAAGTTACCCCTGCTGCAGTAAATTCTTCAACATCAGATATTTACCAGACTTTACTTGACAATCTGTCGCAGGCTTATCCTTTTTTACTGATTCCCGCCGATACGCTGTCGCAAGCAGAAGCCCTCGATACTTTTTGGGATAAACTGGCGGCGCTCGAACGCGGTGAACGCAACAAGGTGCACATTCTCCATATCGGTGATTCGCATATTCAAGCCGATTTTTATTCGGGAAAGGTCCGGTCTTTGTTGCAAAAACAGTTTGGCTCGGCCGGCCGCGGATTGGTATTCCCCTACAAACTGGCGCGTACCAACGGCCCCAATGACTATCGCTGCAGCAGCAATGCCGTGTGGGAATACCGCCGGCGCACCTATGGAGAAACCGGCCCGCCGATGGGAATCTGCGGCATCGGCTTAAGAACAGTCAACCAACCTTTCCTATTCGAATTAAACCTCAAAATAGCTGCAGATACGTTTGACAAAGTGACCGTTTTTTATCCCAAATCAGCCTCAGCGTACGGACTAACACCCGGTCGCATCAAACCGGGAAGCGCCTTGTCAACAGCGGTATCCTCCGGAGCCAAGCGCTACCACAAAATCAAATCGGGCGAAACGTTGTCGCATATCGCGCGGCGCTACGGCACCAGCGTGCGCACCCTGCAACGCCTCAACGGACTTCGCACTACCCGCATCCGGGCCGGGCAACGGTTGGTAGTCAGCGCCGGCTCGGTAGCCGTACCCAAATACGCGCCCGATGCTTTTGAACCGATTCCTTTTGAGAGCGATACCTTGGCAGAAAGCGCTTTTTCGTCGGTGTTTACATTCGCGACAAGCACAAACAGTCTCGCCATCAAGGGAGAAAAAATACTCGCTTCGCAGAAAGAGAGCCATCTGCACGGCATTCTATTGGAAAATACGGCGGGTAAGGGCGTATTGTACAGCTCGGTAGGCGTAAACGGTGCCACCAGTGGGCATTACAACCAAGCCGAGTATTTTGCCGGACAACTCTCCGCCCTGGCGCCCGATCTGATCATCGTCTCCCTGGGCACCAACGAAGCATTGGGGGGGCGATTCAACGAAGCTGAAATTGTAAGAGAACTTGACAAATTGCTAACTACTATTCACGAAGCAGCGCCCGGCGCCGCCATCTTGCTGTCGACCAACCCCGACGCCCTGCGCCGGCGCAGATACCTTAACGCGCCCGGTATCACCGTTAAAAATATCATCAAGCAGGCTGCCGAAAAACACGGCGCCGCCTCCTGGGATTTGCATGCTGTGATGGGTGGACAAGGATCTATCCGGCGCTGGCGTACGGCCCAACTGGCGCAGTCGGATTACGTACACCTGACCCGCAGAGGTTACGAAGTACAGGGAGAACTCTTATTTGCCGCATTAATGAGGGAGTATGCAAGCAGGAATTAACTGGGACGCGATTGCCGAATATTTCATGTACGATCCGCAGCGACCGCTGATCTTCAGCAGCGCGCAATTTTTTGTGGTGTTTCTGCTTTTTTATGCCCTATACGTATCGCTCAAAAACCGGATTATCCTCCGCACGCTATACACCCTCGCTTTTTCCATTTTCTTTTATTATAAATCGAGCGGGATATATCTGCTGCTGTTGGTTCTTTCCACTGGAATTGACTTCTCCCTGGGGCATTATATCTACAACGCTTCCACCCATGCGCGCCGCCGCTTTTTCTTGTGGCTAAGTATAGCCGCCAACCTGGGGTTATTGGGTTATTTTAAATACACCAACTTCTTCCTCGACTCGGTCAATGCCCTCACCGGCACCCATTTCGGCTTGATGGACATATTCCTGCCGGCGGGCATTTCTTTTTACACGTTCCAGACCATGAGCTACAGCATCGACGTGTACCGGCGTCATCTGGAGCCGTTAACGGAAAAGGTAAAAGACTGGCGTTCGTTTCTGGTGCAATTCATGGACTTCGGCTTTTTTGTCAGCTTTTTCCCGCAGCTGGTAGCCGGGCCCATCGTGCGGGCGGCCGACTTCCTGCCGCAGATCAACCGCAAGTTGGGGCTAAGTCATGCCGAGATGGGGCGGGCCTTGCTGCTTATTTGTGGCGGATTGTTTAAAAAAGCCGTCATTTCCGATTATATCAGCGTAAACTTCGTAGACCGGGTATTTGAAAATCCGGGTTTGTATTCCGGATTAGAAAACCTGATGGCGGTGTACGGCTATGCTTTTCAGATCTACTGCGACTTTTCGGGTTATTCGGATATGGCTATTGGTTTGGCTTTGTTGATGGGATTTCATTTAAATGAAAATTTTCATACACCCTACCAATCTTCCAGCATCCAGGAATTCTGGCGGCGCTGGCATATATCCTTGTCGACCTGGCTGCGCGACTACCTGTATATCTCCCTGGGCGGCAACCGCAAAGGCAAGCTGCGCACCTACGTCAACCTCATGATCACCATGTTGCTGGGCGGCTTGTGGCACGGCGCCAGTTGGGTATTCATCGTGTGGGGCGGCCTTCACGGATTGGCCCTGGCCATCGACCGGTTTTTGGGCGGCTTGGGGCGTTGGTTCCGGCTCGAATCGCTGCGCTCGCTAATCATTTTGCTCGTCATTCACCTCATCGGAGCGGAGTATTGTGGGGTTATGTAGCGGCGCACAAATCGACGGGTATGAACTCGGCTTGTATATGCGCGCCAATGCGTTAGTGGCTATCATGTGGGTGGCGTTGTTTGCCCTGGCCTTGATGGTGGATCAATTAGCGGCGCTTTTGCGCGGAAAACCCTTGCAGGGTGGGCTGAGCAAAGCGGTGAGCAGCATTTTTGTTTTTCACTTTGTGTGTCTGTGCTGGGTGTTTTTCCGGGCGGGCGCCTTCAACAACCCCGTGCCGCCCATGGTGACGACTTCGGCGGTATTGACGCAGATAGGCTCGGAATTCCACCCCGAGTTAATCTGGCAGGTTTTACAAGGATATAAAGCCGTAATCGGGCTCATCATACTTGCTTTTCTCACCCACTTTATGCCCTTGCGCCTCGACCGGTTTATTGAGCGCGTTTTCATCGGCGCGCCTGCGCTGGGCAAGGCTTTTGCCTAGCCTTTATCATCTGGATTGTCGTTCAAACGGCCAGCTCGGATGTGGTGCCGTTTATTTATTTTCAGTTTTGAGGGGGTTTTCTGTTCTCTGTTCTCTGTCTCTGTTCTCTGTTCTCTGTTCTCTGTTCTCTGTTCCCTCTGTTAAGTATAACTGGCAAAGATATGGAACGGATAACGGAGAACAGAGAACGGAGAACCGACAACTCACACAAGCTCATCATCAGAAGGGGAGAGGGGGAGCAAATCGCGGAGGCGGTTGAAAGCGCGGGTAATCTCTTGTACTTGCGCTAAGATCTTTTGCTTATTTTGATAATTGCCCACCATACTGCGTGCTCCACCTGGCAGCAGGGATTCCAGCAAAGATCGTTCGTGGGGTTCGAGGTTGATATCGGGGATCTGATCCAGTCGGTCGAGGATGGCCGGCGAGGAGGTATAGTTATAGATATCGTCGCGAAGTTGTCGTACCAGGCGGGCAAAGTGCTGAGCTTCTATGTCAAAGCTGTCGCTTTCTGCCAGGTGATCGGCTAAGTAATTGAGGGTTTGAAAACGGGAAGCGAGGTGGTTCATTTTTTTGGGAATAATTTCTATGCAGCAAGATAAAAATTATTCAGTTTTATCATCAGGCCTTATTCATAACTTAGCAGGCATTGATAACCAAATCTAACTTGCCGCTATGTACAAATTACCAACCCTCCTGTCCCTCCTTGTGCTATGGAGCACGACAATCTTTGCCCAACTCGACAGTGATGTTGCCCCGCCTCGCGTCACAACTCAACAAGGCATTGTAGAAGGCGTCCACGACTCCGGTATACGAACCTTCAAGGGCATTCCGTATGCCGCGCCGCCGGTTGGCGAACTGCGCTGGAAGGCCCCGCAGCCGCCCGCAAGCTGGCAGGGCATACGCAAAGCCGATGCATTCGGCCCCCGTGCCATGCAGGCGCCGATTTTCAGCGATATGATGTTTCGCTCCAACGGCGTAAGCGAGGATTGCCTGTATCTCAATATCTGGACGCCCGCTAAAACGGGCAATGAAAAACTGCCAGTGCTGGTGTACTTCTACGGCGGCGGCTTTGTGGCCGGCGACGGCTCTGAATACCGCTACGACGGTGAAATGATGGCCCGCCAGGGCATTGTGGCTGTGACGGTCAATTACCGCCTGGGCATCTTCGGTTTTTTTTCGCATCCTGAATTATCCCAGGAGTCGCCCTATCGCGCCTCGGGCAACTACGGCCTGCTCGACCAGTCGGCGGCACTGCAATGGGTGAGCGAAAATATAGCGGCCTTTGGCGGCGATCTCAGTAAGATCACCATTGCCGGCGAGTCGGCGGGTTCGGTATCGGTTAGCGCGCAGATGGCCTCGCCCTTGTCCAAAGACTTGATTGCCGGCGCTATCGGTGAAAGCGGCTCTTTGCTCGGCACCCTGTCGGCGGTACCCCTGGCCGACGCTGAAAAGGCCGGACTAGAATTTGTCAAAGCAATAAAAGCCGGCTCGCTGGCCGAATTGCGCGCCATGCCCGCCGAAAAACTACTTGAGGTTGCGACAAAATTCGGCCCCTTCCGCTTTTCGATGGCTATCGACGGCTATTTTTTCCCAAAAAGCCCGCTGGAGATCTATTAAGCCGGCGAACAAGCCCAAATTCCACTGATGGTGGGCTGGAATTCAGAAGAATCGAATTACCGTGGATTATTGGGGCCTGTTAAGCCAACCCTGGAAAATTACAACAAAGCCGTCAAAGATAACTACGGCGACAAGGCCGCGCAGGTCCTGGCAGTCTACCGCGCCACCACGGACGCAGAGGTAGAACAAGTCGCCTCCGACCTGGCTGGCGACCGCTTTATCGGGTTCAGCACCTGGCGCTGGAGCAAGTTGCACCGACAGACGGGCGTGCAAACCCGTGTACCGCTACCTGTACGCCCGCTCCGCGCCCCTTCTGCGCAACCACCCGGATGATGCCATTCCGCCTAAAGGCGCCGTGCACTCCGCCGAAATAGAATACGCCATGGGCAATCTGCCCACCAACCGCGTGTATGACTGGCAGCCCGAGGATTACAAAGTATCGGCCATCCTCCAGTCCTATTTTGCGCAATTCATCAAAACCGGCAACCCCAACGGTCTGGGCCTGCCCGCCTGGCCGGCATTGGATAATAAAAAGTCCGTCCCGGTGATGTTCATAGACGTCCACACCCGGGTTGAGGAGGACAAACACGGCGATAGGTATTTGTTGTTGGAGGAATTGGCGGGAGGGAAGTAGTGGGGACTGTTGGACTATTGGACTTTTTAGACTATTAGCATTCTTCGCAATCTGTTGGAAGGTCATTTCGACGCGGAGTCTGCACGGGAGTGGTCATTTCGGCTCCGCTCAATGACCGGCAGAGTCGTTCGTAGAGCGGGGTTGAAACGAACATCCCTGCATACGAACAACAACTGTCTGTTTTGAGGTTTTTTTTAATCGCAAGGTTCGCGAAGGTTGCGCAAAGGGCGCTATTGCTATTTCACATCGTCTCGACTCTAGCATTTCTGGTTAGATCCAAATGTTAAAGTCCTGCTAAGTGTGTATTCATGTTGTATATGTTCGATGCAATACGCCTTCGAAATAACAATATATTTTTGAAACCAGTAATCTAATCCCTCGTACTATATGGTAGCATATCTCAACGAGATGCATTAATAGGGGCGTGCTACAATCACGAATAGAGATATGGGTAAATAGAAAAATTAATTCACATATAAACCTATTATAAAATGAAAGGATTAATATTAATAGCGACAGTTTTGTGTATCACGAATTTTGGTGCAGCACAAGATGATTATTTTCCTAAAATACAATGTCTATTTCAGAGTGATATAGTAATAGGCGGGGAAGTCATGCGACTGAAGTCCAAAGAGATTTATCAAAATAATCAAAACAAATTTGTATTTCAAGTAATTCTCAACGATACTTCTAGTTCAACATTTGAAATACTGGCAGAAGACTTTGTAGAAGGATTATATTTGAAAAATTTGTTTGTGACCAAATTGAAAAACGTTTATTTTGGATTTTCAAGTCCAACAATAGAGCAAAAGGATATTGACGAAATATTTAGGATGGTTGCTGAAAAAAAGGATTCAGCATCTTTAACCGATTTCAATAAAGTAAAATTGATTAGTATAATTCAAAAAGCTGCAAGTACTCCACGAATCAGGAAAGGAGTAATCATAAATACACTTAAGCCTATTTTTAACATTTACAAAACCAAAAAGGACCGCGATTGGATTTCTGATGAAATAAATAAGGTTGACCCAGTACTGCAAAGTCAATACGATATTATTGTAAAGAATTTAGAAGATTCCTCAGATGCTTACTTGCAAAATATTAATAAGGTAATTAACAAATTACGATCACGTGGTCCTGAAATAGGAGTTTTGTTTACCATGGAAAAAATAAATATCTATCAGTATAATAATAAATCAAAGAGAGATTCTGTAACTGACATCTTAGATATCCATCAGGTCGTTATTAAGTTTGAAAACAGCCAAATAATAGGTATAAAAGTGAAAGGCACAGTTGTCGACTCAACAGAGGCTACAGTTATTTTTCAAAACAGAGTACCATTATCATATTCTACAAAGGCGGATACGTTCTGAAATGCGATTATTATGCAAATAAAGGAAAGAGAATAAAACTGTATCATCCAAATGAAAAATTAAATAGCAAATATATATTTTTTGATGAAACTGTTTTTAATGATTATCGACAAAATAATTACACTGAGAACTATAGCCCAATTGATACTATTATCACACTTAAACCATTCGAACCAGGCAAAGTAATTTACAAAGAAAAAACTACAGACCTCTTCAGGCTAGAATATATACAGATCTATTGGGCTATGGCAAACACAATCCAAATGGCCTAGTACAAGCAGAGATTTCAAAAAAAATATTTATTCGAACTGCTACAAGACAGCTCAATAAATTTTTTACTAATGGATACGGATACTTTGGCTTATTTAATTATATCATCCCATCTTTATCAATAACCAAGACGGAGAAAAATAATAAATATTTTGCTCCTCCAGGGCTGCCAATTAGCATTGACAGTTTGATGAATAATGATCAACCTGTAGAAGTTAAAACAATGGATTTATTAAGGTATGGCAATTTGTTTTCTGGAGATGAAATTAATATTACAGTACTTTGGCTTTCCGAAGATTCACTCTGTTTTCCATTATAGTATAGGAGCGATTTGCTATTGTCAGGTATTAATAAAACATCTGAAGTTCAAGATACTGGCAAAACTACTTTGTTTTCTTTTTCTGATGAGTTTAATGTTGCGTCTTTGTCATTTTCACCTGTAATAGTCAGGTGGGATTTAACCCCGCATCCAAACTATAGAGTTTACCTCAGTTACTATTTAACCCGGCTTGAAGCTTTGGATTCAAGAATAATACAATCGGAAACCGGAAGAGGGCGCTGGTTTCAGCAGCTCAGTTTCTTAACTGCAATAAAATTTGACGAAGAAGCTAACGGAGAGCTGTTTTTTCGTTCACGCCTTAGCATGAATCTAAAAGAGAAAAAAAGAAATATTTTTTTCAGGTGCAGCTAGGGATATTCTTCGTAAGGTATTTACCGAAAACCTAAGTATAAAAACAGAGTGGTTTTTCATGATGTCTTTTAGAGCCTGTTTAAAAGCTGGTACATTTGCTTCTTCCGAATCATACCGTTCGTTGACAATACGGTAGGCGGTGAACCCCTACCAAACCCACCAATCATTTCCCGGGTTTTCTATGCGGAAGGCCGGCTGCTGGCGGCCTTCGGTCAGGCGGGGCACCTCGGTTGACAAATACTGCTGCAATTCAGACACCATCACCCGCCCATTGCGATCGCGATCGGCGGCGCCGGTGCGAAGGCCATTTAGGAGACAGTAAGTAAACACACCGTTTTTCCACGCATCTCCTTCCAGGGCGAACTCCAGGGCGCCGGCGCTGGCGATGACGGTAGTGCCCGTTCCCTGGCGCAGGTCGACAAACAGCTGCCGCATGAGTTCGGAAGCGTTTTCTTCTCCGGGCCGATGAGAGGTAAGACGCGCATCAAAGCTGCGGAACTTCACTTTCCCTTCTACTATTTGTTTTTCCCTGATCAAAGAAACGGATTCCTTGTCGATCTCGTCAGCGTGGCAGGCATCGATGAGTAGAAGCTTTTGTCGGGCGGGAATGCCATCGAGCAGCTCCTCCAGCACATCATAGGGGATGCTATTGCGGGCAGGGTCGGTGAAGTCGGTATCGTATGCGGCAAGGTAGTAGTTGAGTTGATCGTCGACCAAACCGTGGCCGGCTACGAACAGGATAACGCAATCATCGATTCGCGTCTGCAGTAGTCGTTGCCGAAGTTCGCGCAAGTTGGCGGTGGTGACTTCCCGGCCAACCAGCGTGGTCGCATGCACCTTGCCATATCCCTGGCCCCCGGCTCCGAAATGCCGTACGAGGTCGGCCGCGTCGTCGTCGGCATACTTCAGATCCATGGTGGTATCGGCAAATGTGCCGGCGCCGACGGCGATCAGGTATAGGTCGGGTTTGGCCTCCGGCGCCTCATAGAAGACGGTAAAGGTTTCCCGGCGCGATTCTATGCCGGCTTCATTGAGGGCGTAAACCTGTATCCGATTCCGGCCGCGGGAAAGTGTCAGGGCGATTTCCTCTACTGCCGTCCTGGTATTGCGGCCGCGCAGGTCCAGCCCTTGCCGTCCGAATGCCGGCACGCCGTTGATAGTCACTACGATTCTGTTGAGAGGGCCGGCAGCGTCGGCGGCCCGGACGGTGAAGGCAAACGAGGGTTCTTGTACCAGCAATCGGTCCAGGGTGGACACCACCAACTCCGGAGGGGATGCTTTCGCGGCGGTCGCGGCAGGTTCGGAGAGGCCCAGGCGTTTCAAACGCTTGCGATAGGCTTGGTAATATACGGCAGCCAATGCGGTATCGGATCCGCTTAGCGCCGTCAACAAGCGATCGGGACGATTGTAGGTCAGGTCGAACTGCTCGTAGCCAAAAACGCCGGCGTCGGTGCTGAAACCTACAGCTTGAGAGCAGCTCCCTTTGAAGCGTAATATTGGCCGGCGCCGGTAAAGGCGATGAAGTCTTCTTTGCCGGGAAGATACAAAGTGACAAGTGGTTGGGCACGCTTCAAATCATACCATACCAGTTCGTTTTGCTCGTTGAGGAGCAACAGCAGGCTGTCGTTGAAAGGCCGTAGTTCTATCGCTGATGGAAGAGGCCTCGTTACGCTTCTGTTGGTCGCCGGATCGATGATGAAAATCTGCCCGGACTCGATTTGCAGGACCGAATCGCCCTCAGATATTATCAGCCCGTCTTTGAACATGTTGTACTCCATCAACCTATCGATGGCCTGTTTGGGAAGCTCCGTCCGTCTACCTGTGCGTTTGTGCACGAGGAAGGCTCGCGCACCGGTTACGGCGAGCACTTTCTTGCCGTTCTCCAGTAGCGCAACCGTTTCCAGCGGACCCGGCGGCCGATCGAGACGTAGCGCTATGGGGAAGCCGGGCGCCACGCGGTGGGCAGTCATACGATTTTTGTCTATCATCCAAACCAGAGAAGCGCCTTGGTCGTCAACAGCCAGCGAATGTACCTCGGCGCCTTGATCGAAAAGGCTGTCGACTGCTTCACCCGTGAGGGCGTCAAAGACGACCAGGTCGGCCTGCCGCTGGTTGTATTCATGTTCCCGAATGGCGACGTGCACTTGGGAGCCATCGGCCGAAAAGCCGATATCGGAAACATCTGCGCCTACGAACCACTCCGCGAGCTTCTTGCCCGAGGCCGGATCCCAAACTTTTACATACCAGTCGCTGTAGCCGAGTAAGTGCCGGGAGTCGGCTGAGAAAATGAGCCACTTATAGCCGTAGTGCGTGCCGACGTATGATCCCTGGTTATCCATGGTCTTCAGATGGTCGCCCGCTGGTGTTCCTGCGATTACATTTCCTTTGGCGTCGCTGTATGCAGCATAGCTACCGTCGTCTGAAAGGCCGATAGACGTAATTTGTTCGGCATGCACTTGAGTCTGGCGCAACGGCTGCCGGGCCAGGACATTCCAGCTCCACACGCTGCCGTCGGCCTTGCCAAGCAGGACGGACGGTTTGCCTTTCCCGACTGCCATTGTGCTGATGGCAACGTTGTGCCGCCATTGCACAAGGCTCGGTATGTCGGCTTCGTCTGCGATGAATCCCGACATTCGCAGCATCCCGTCGCGGCCGATGGACAGCACGGCGTCCTGGCCGTCCGGCAGCCGGGCGTCGAGGACGGTATTTTCGTGGAGGTTGAACAAGCGTACCTCGCCTTTTTCATACCATGGATGGAATGGCGCATAGGGATAAGGCCTTACCAGTGAGGGCCCGCTGACCTGCAGCAGGGTCAGTTCGAATTGGTAAACCATAACTCCCCCTTCCTCGAACCCCACAACAAGTTGCACCTCCGGGGGATGAAGGGCTGCAATATTTTCCGGCGGAGGGACCTTGCGATAGGAAGACTGTCTGGAAAGTGTCTCTTCCGATACCCGCAGTAGTGGGTATCCATCGTTGGTACCGGGAGGAGGCCGACGCTCCAGAAGCTGCATGAACTCGACCCTGCCTTTTTTACCCACGCTTGTAAACTCGAGGGGAGACTGCCCCACCAGCGTGAAATGGCCGATAAAGGAAACACTTTGTACGTCGATAAATCGGACGGTAGCAAAACTGTGGCCTTCGGTGAGCAGCAGGCGATTGCCGTCAGCAGAGAATTGTAAGCCGTTGATAGGGCTACTGCCGTCTAAGACAAGTTCATTCAGCAACTTTCGCTCCAAAAGCGACCATATCCGCAAGCCGGTTCTCAGGGGCTCGTTTTGATCGTCCTCAGGGAGCCGCGTACTACCCGAAAAAGCGAGGTAGCGACCGTCGGGCGACAGGGCGACGACCTGTGCGCCACCGGTATATGTGGGAATGGTAAACAGCACCTCATCACTATCGAGTTGCACGACTTGGAGTTGCGAGTCAACTGCCGTGATAATCGTGTTTGCACTCAGCGCCCGTATTTCGCCGATTTTTTGGCTCCTAATTTCGCGGACTTTCTCAGCGTTTTTCCAGTCGTAGATAGCCCAATTGCCGTTTGTCCTTTTCACTGCCAGGCGGCGCTCATCCAGCAGTTTAAGCGCTGCCACGCCCTCACCATTGCCTGGAATGGCGTCGGCGGAAAGGGCGCCTGTTTGCGCATCGAAGGTGTGAATGCTGCCGTCAGCGTAAGCGGTGCTCACCCGTTTGCAGTCGGGGTGGATGACGGCCATTCGAAAGGTTCCCGGGGGAGCAATGCGCAGGTCGGCGCGTTGCATGAGTCCCCGCACACTCCAAACCCGAAGGTCGGTATCGGCAGCTGATACGAAATACCGGTCGTTTGGCGCGACAGCCAACAGCGCAACGCCGGCCAGAATGGGTCGATCTTTCGGCTTACTATAGGCAGGAGGCAGGTAGTTGGACATTTCCCTGCCGGTTCGAATATCCCAGGTGCGTATTCTGGTGTCGTTGCCGGCGGTTATCAGTATGTTGGAATCATCGTGGAGGAAAGTGAGGGCGGGGAGGTAGTGTCCAAGCCAATAATCGGGTTTGAATTCGGATTCGGGCGGGCTGATGGTGCGGAGCATGCCCCCACTCGAAAGGTCGATCAAGTTCACTTCCGTGGATTGGTAAAAATTGAGGGCCAGATATTTGCCGTCATCGGAAAACGCAACCCCGGCGATGCCCGAGGATCCTATTTTATCAGCGGTATAAACCACGGATTGCTTATGCGTATCGTAGACCGTCAGGCGGGATTCCACCCCGACGGCGAGGTATCGCAGGTCGGGAGAGCAAAATATCTTCTCCTCATGGGAGGAACTCAGCAGTGCATTCACACCCTTCAGGGAGGTGGCGCCGCCAGTCGGCCGCAAGGTATGGCTGTCCCAAATTTCCAGCATTTCATCCTGTCGAACGAGTAGCCGGCTTTTCGCGGTATCGTGTCCGACTACCTGAATAGGCTTCCCCATACCGCCTCCCGACTTCAGCAGCCGGCCGGTTGTCAGGTCCCAACCCTTCACCAGCCCGTCTTTGCCGCCCGACACAAAAACGCGGTCGCCGGAAAAAGACAGATGGTCTATAGATTCCGCGTGGGCTGCAATCGTCCTCGCCTGGATGCCGTTGCGCAGATCCCAAATCTTAATTTCGCCGCCGGCGTCACCGGAGATCATAAAGTTGCCGTCAGGGGAATAGGCCAGGGCAGTGATGCTTTGGACATGTGCGTATGGTAAGACCAGGTTTGGTGTTTGCCCGCAGGCCTGCTGAATAAAGCCTTTTTTGCCATCCCAGGTAAAAAAAGTCAATAACAAACAAAAAAGGAGCAGGCTTTGAAATTTAGTCATATGGCTATTTTTTTTCCAAAACGAATATCTTCGCTTATGAACATCAGTTAAAACTATTCAGCAGGTATTTCCCTTCCTCATACTCCAGCCCTAAAGGGGAGCCATCCCGCTGTCGAGGAAAACTTGTTTGCGAGAGTGGTTCCCCTTTAGGGGTTAGGGGTGTGAGTTGGCAATTCCCAAGCCAGGCTGTTAGCCTAAACAGTTAACAACATTTTTTGTCACCTGTCTGCATCGGAGGGCCCTTATAACTCACACCGCCAGGTTTTGGGCATGCGATTAGCGCTTCTATTTTTTCATCAATTTTCGTGAAAAAACGCTGCCGTGCTCTGTCTGAATTTTAACGAAATAGCTTCCGCCCGGAAACGCTGATAGGTCAAGAGTCTCGTCAAGATTTTCAACCTGTTTCAATTTTTTAGAAAAAACAGACTGCCCTAACATATTAATGACTTCTATTTCAATATTATGCCTTCCCGTCAGGGCGCCTTGCAGGGTAAACAGGTCTTTGCCCGGATTTGGGAAAAGCATCAAATTTGCCAGTTCATTCGCTTCATCTGTCGAAGTTATAAGGGAAAACTCAAACCAGTTCATGTTAAAAAGCGGCTTCGTAATGACTACCCTTATCTGGTGCTGCCACTGCGGGAAGCGAGGCGGTTTTGTTGGTGGTTGTCCAGGTCTGCCAGCCGCCCGTGGGCGGAAAGCTAAGGGTGTGAAGCGGCGTAAAACCACCGCTGACGCCCATTAGTTGTAATTGAATTTCACCGGATTCACTGAGAGCCGCCGTACGGTAGGATACGTTGTAGGCGCCGCCCTGCGCCACATTCACGTAATAATCGAGGTAGTCGCCGACGTCGAGGTAGCCGATATTTTGTCCGCCGCCCACATCGGTGGTATTTTCCAGTTGAATGCCGGATTGGAAAAAGAAATCTTCGGACTCTACTCTTCCCGGCACCGGATGAATGATGGCTATTGTATTCTTGACATCCCGCTGGCTGAAGTTGCTGAGTGTAGTGCCGTCCTGCGCACTGATTTGCGTGCCCGCATAAGAGATTTTGATGATTTCACTTGATGTGAAAGTATGATTGACTGTGAAGTTGATAATCCGTGGGTTATCAACTTGCAAAACGGCTGCAGTAATTGGTATCGCACTTCCATTTACAAAAATCTGAAAACCGGCAGGTGAAGCCGGCAAAGGGCCTGATAGCGGTTTGTTCAAATTGAGTTGCACAGTGCTTTGATTCAGCGTAATGGCGGAAATAAAAGATGCCGGAACGCTGGTTGTCGGAGCTATTTCGACAAATCTAAGACTGCCCAGATTAAACCCGGCTCCGTCCACATAAAAGCGTAGTTTGTTATCCTGCGGCGTTAAAACGACATTGGGAACGACAAGGGTTTGCCAGTTTTGCCAACCGCCGGTATTTTGAACATGACCACATTGATATGCTCGGCCGGCCCGGCGCTAAAATGAAATTTACCATTGGGCTCGTTAGCGGCCACCCGCACCTCCACATTATAGACTGCACTTGTCGCAACGTTTACGTCGTACTGCATCCACTCCCCGGCAGCTAACCAGCCGATACTGTAGCCGTTGGAGTTGACAATGTCTGTGGAAACTTCGATGTCAACCCCGTCATTCCGATAGGCCCAGCCGTTGTTCCATGAGGTGTAATTTCCGCTTGAAACCTGGTAATTGGCAACGTCCGAATCAAAATAAGCCGATCCCAATACGCCCATGTCAAAATCAGTCGGATAAACCACTCCGGGGATATTTTGGGTATTAAAAGGTAGTGTTTCGTCAGAATTTACCTGCCTGAACATGGCGTCAATCACATCTTTTTGAAAAATACAATTTTCCATCTTCAAGCCATTTGCGATTCCCATCAAAGCATTTTTCGCAAAAACGGCCGAAGGGGCGCTTCCAGTGCCGTTCCAGTAGTCGAGCAAGGTTTGATAGGCCGGTGTTTTGATCACTGACAAGGGCCCGGCAATAGATTCGATTTTTTTCATGGGCCACCAGGCCCAGCCGACGCCCCGGTCTTCCAGTAATTGGATGGCGTCCCGGAACCAGACATTGGAGTTTTCTCCCGACTCGCCGAAGAAGATGGGCACATTGAAGTTGTCGCGGATATCCAGCACCCACTGAATGGACGCCTGATCGTTGTATGACCAGTATTTGTGCGGGCTGTAGACCATATTGTCGTCCCAGGGCGGGGTAAGCCCGGTAAAATCATTGGCGAACCAGTTTCCTTCAATCAATAGCATGTGGTTGGCGTCAACGGCCCGGATGCTATCCGTGATTTCCAGGTATAGGTTTTTTAAAGGGATATTACCCGGCAAATTCCAGTTCGGTTCGTTGATGAGGTCGTAAGCGGCAATCGTGGGCTCATCAGCGTATCTTTCGGCTATTTTTTTCCAGAGTGCAACGGTTTTGGCTTTGTTCGCAGGGCTTTCCCAAAGGGAGGGCTTAGTCGTATCGTAGTCTGAAATGCCCTGATCGTAGCCCTGCCCGCCGGGGGCGGCATGCAAATCCAGTATCACGTACATCTCATTTTGTTTGCACCAGGCTATCAGGCTATCCGTCAATTCAAAACCCTTGTCCAGCCAGGTATGTTGCCCTGCGACGGGTTCGTCTTCGATGGGCAGTGTGAAGAGATTGTAGTGCATGGGCAATCGGACGGAGTCGAAACCCCAGGCAGCCAGGGAATCAATGTCAATTTTCCGGACGTGATTGGCCAACCAGGCATCATAAAAAAGGTCCGTATCCGTGGCGCCTATCAGTTCCTCGATTTTCGACCGGATTTGGTATTGGGCATTGGCGAAGCTTGCGGTTTGCAACATATAGCCTTCTTGCAGCATCCACCCACCAAGCCCCATCCCTCTGAGGAGAATCGTATCGCCGCTGTCGTTAACGATAACCTTTCCGTCGGTTTTCAGGAAACCCTGGGCATTCGCCTGAAAGCTTAAGGCAAGAAAAAGGCAAATGAGTGTGTATACGGATTGTAAGCGCATTTTTTTATCATATTTTATTCAACAAATTGCGGTTTCGAAATTCATTTAGCCTTTTCTGGCATCTAGCGCTGTTTTTTCTTTCTAAGCTCTTTTGCCATCCTTAAAGAATGCTTCAATGAATTTGTGCTTCTCCAATCGCTATGTGCGATGATAATAAACTTTGGTTTCCGGCATTTTTTTCTGCACTTTTTTTAGCGTAGAAGCGTATGCTGTTACATTGGCATCACTCAAGTTACCCAAATTTTTGTCATCAACACCTTTTATTAGGCATCCCCCATAAAGGATTTTTTCTTTTTCAAACCAGATTACAATATTATCTACAGTATGTCCTTCTCCGGGGTAATAAGTTTCAAAAGCATATTGTCCGATATTAAACACCGTATCCTTTGCCATTAAAAATTCAGCCCTTTTATGGTTATTCTTTTTGCTGAATTCATCTGTAAGTATGGTAGTATAAGTTTTGATTCCCTGTTGCCTGTAATATTCCAGTCCTGCCGTTTTATCGCTATGCCAATGGGTGGCAATACTCATTACGACGATTTTATTATGCTTGAATTTTATGCTGTCGAGTAATGGTTGAAATTGTGTGGTATCCCAAGGCGTGTCAAACATAACAACGCCATCATTAGTGACGAGATACATCCCATTTGCAGGCACTTGACTTTCCTGGTATGTATTGTAAGTGGTATAAATATAAAAATTACCTGTCAGATGTGTGATTTTTAGTTTTGCTTTTTCTGCCTGGCCGGAAATGTGGGTTAGAGAAAAGATAAATGCTATTGTGAGGATTATTGTTTTCATAATGGTTATTCAAATTATTTGATGATGGTCTGTGAAATTACAGCTAATTTTTGTTAACCAAAAACAACAAGTAATGCATGCAATTGACGATCAAATTCACTTCATCATCATGTTTCCCCGTCTCTTCTCAGGAGCAGCCGTATCATTTTAATCAAAACAAGCATTATGACTCGGATTATCCATCCTGCCAAGTTTTTTGAGAAAGCGTAAATGGTCCTTAAAAACACCTACTAATGAATAGTTTCTGTAGGTGAAATTGTATTCTAAAGCTGTATACTTGATGATTTTGGTAAGACTGTAGTAGTGAATATGGTTGATAGAAGGAAACAGATGGTGAACTACATGCGTGTTTAATCCTCCGGAAACCCAATTGATGAAATAATTGTTTGCGGCAAAATCCACCGTTGCTTCACTCTGGTGTGATCCCCAATCACAATGGATTTTCCCAGCTGCATCAGGTAATCGATATTCAGATTCTCCTGTTACATGCACCGGAACGAGTATAAAACCAATAAAGAGACCTATTACAAGGTGCATTAATATATGATAACCGATAATTTCAGTCCATGAAATGTCCAAAATAAACTTGGGAATAATAATCATGTAACTGACGAAAAAGATCTTAGTCGCTATAAGAATCCATATTTCTTTAACCGGATGTTTACTTATTGTTTTATTTCCAAAGTTATGCTGAAACAGTAGTGCAAAATCTTTAAAATAAATTATATTAAGGCTTAATAGAGAATATAAAAATGGAGCATATAGGTGTTGGAATCTATGAAACCACCTCCGTGTTGAATTTGGATTCAGGCGAACCAGTTTGCTTTGATCAATATCATCATCTTTGCCGGGGATATTGGTAAAACTATGATGGGCCAGATTATGCTTTAATGCCCAAAAGTAGGATGAAATACCAACTGCATTCCAGATGTATGCGAATAAACGATTAACCCATTGCTTATTTGAAATCGCATTGTGTGAAGCGTCATGTGCGATTGAAAACAGAAATATGGTAATAAATACACCAAATAGTATAAAAAGTATAGCTAAACTCATCCCAAGAAACTTATCACTAAGAATTAGAAGATATAGAGACAAGGTGATTAGGAAATATGAAATAATTTTTACAACAAAAAAGCCAGTTTGCTTTTTTTGAAATGTTATTTTCATGAAAGTATGCGTCTACCTTTTTAACTAATATCTTGTAAAACCCATCTTCCTGAGGGTGATCAAATATTACCTTTTGCATAGCTTGTTCAAATGTTTGTTTGGGTATTGTATATTATGCGTAGCGACGATTATCAACTACCTTGTACGACGATTGGACTATAAACAAATATAGCACCTCTTTGATTCAAAAACAAGATACGCGCGAAAAAATAATATGGAGATTGAATGTGGTGTGTGCAGCATTTTTTTACCACAGCGTTTCCGCGGAGTTACGCCGAGGTTTCGCAGAGTCCAGGGAGCGAGATGACACCTTCGTTCGTACCTCACGAAGATGTCACCTCTTTCGCAAAGTCGCAAAGACCGCCCCCTCCCAAAGTCACAAAGTCACAAAGTTCGCCCCCTCACCCCCTCACCCCCTCATAAATTTCCTCCTGCGACCTCACCCTAGTAGCTCCCTGGGACGGCGCCACCATCTGATTATCCTGCTCCGCATTCAGTACCCGCGCGCGGCAGTTATCCTGCCATTGCAGCTCGAAAATGTGCTTGATCTGGCGGAAAACCTCAACGTCGTAGATGGGGATGGCCACCTCGATACGCCGGTGCAGGTTGCGCTTCATCCAGTCGGCGGAGGCGATGTACAGGCGCTCGTCGCCGCCGTTGGCGAAGAGGTAGATGCGGGCGTGTTCGAGAAAGCGGTCGACGATGCTGATGGCTTCGATATTGTCGCTGAGGCCGGGCACGCCGGGTTTGAGGCAACAAATACCCCTGATGATGAGCTTTATGCGCACACCGGCCTGACCGGCTTCGTAGAGCTTTTCTACCATGGCCGGCTCTTCGAGGCTGTTGAGTTTGAGTAGGATGTAGGCGGGCAAGCCGGCTTTGGCGTTGGCTATTTCTTTGTCGATGAGGTCTACCAGCTTGTCTTTGAGGGTGAAGGGGGCCACGAGCAGGTTTTTGCAGTCGGGCACGATGATCTTGCGCTCCAGCAGGTCGAATACGCGGGCGGCTTCGTCGGCCAACCGCGGATCTGCGCTGAGCAGGGCGTGGTCGGCGTAGATTTTAGAGGTTTTTTCGTTGAAGTTGCCGGTGCTCAGGTAGGCGTAGTGCCTGATGCCGCCGTCTTCGTGCCGGCCTATGAGTAGTATTTTGGCGTGGACTTTGATGCCCGGATAGCTGTAGTGCACGTCGGCGCCGGAGGCTTTTAGTTGCTCGCCCCACTGCAGGTTGGCCTCTTCGTCGAAACGCGCTTTGGCTTCGATGAAGACGGTGACTTTTTTGCCTTTCGACAGGGCGTACTGCAAGGCATCTACTACGGCCGATCGCGAAGCTGCGCGGTAAACCGTGATTTTGAGAAAACTCACCTGCGGGTCTTCGGCAGCTTCCCTGATCAGGCGGATGACGTAGTCGAATTGGTGATAAGGGTAGTGCAGTACGTTGTCGCCGGCTTTCATGCAGTCTAGCAGCGATTTTGACTGCTCCAACACGGGATGCGGCAGCGGCGGCATGGGCGGATATACCAGCGAGGCGTCGGAGGAAGGATTGGGGAAATCGAAAAAGTCGTTGAAGTTGTGGTAAGCCGCGCCCGGAATGAGGTCGTTTTTGTTTAATTCGAGCAGCGTCTTGAGCTGTTCGAGCAGGGAATCCGGCATCGCGCGGTCGTACAACAATCGTGTAGGGGGGCCTACGTGCCTTTTTTCGAGCCCTTTTTTGATCTTTTCCATCAGATCGCCGCTGTATTCGTCGTCGATGGGCAGTTCGGCATTGCGCGACAATTTGATGGAATAAGCGCCTTTTATGTTGATTCCCAGTAAGTTGGGCAGGTTAAAGCGGATAGCGTCATCGATAAAAAGGATATCGTGGCGACCTTCGAGGCTGGGCAATTCGATAAAGCGGGGTAGGGGACCGCTGGGTATATTGACCAGCGCAAAGCGCTCGCTATCGGCGTCTTTTACAATAAAATATAAAGCCCTGTTTTGCAAAAAAGGGAGCCCGGCTTCGCCTTGCACCCAGTGGATTTGCAGGTGGGGGAGTATCTCTTTTTTAAAATAATTTTCAGTGAAATTTTGCTGTCCGGGACTTAACAGCCCCGCATTGAGCAGGAAAATGCCGTGTTGTTGAAGTTCGGGTAATAAGGTTTCCCTGAAAATGCGCCCGAACAACTCCTGTTGCGCTTCCACGGTGTGGCGTATCGTGCGAAGCGTTTTTTTGATCTTGTCTTCGTCCAGTGCTTTGCGCGTACTTTTGCCCAATGCCCTGAAGCTTCTCAAAGCGGCTACGCGCACACGGAAAAACTCGTCGAGGTTGGAGCTGTATATAGCCAGGAATTTCAAGCGCTCGTAAAGCGGCACTTCGGGGTTTTGGGCTTCCTGTAATACGCGGTGATTAAAAGACAACCAACTCAACTCTCTGTTGTACAAGCGTTCTTCCATGATATTCTATTTCGCATGCCCCCTGCCCGGTATTTTTGTTACTTTTTTCATCGCCAAAAAAGTAACCAAAAAGGCTAGGCAAATTTAATTGCTCCGCTAAATTTGCCGGCTCTCCCGCGCAGAGTTACCCTTCTCCCTTGGAATCAATCGCATTGACGAAGTCGTATAGTCGTAAAGTCGTACAGTCGCAAAGTCGCAAAGTCAAAACGTCGGACACCCGATGCCCCTACCCGAAGGCCCTGCTTTCGCCCAGGCGGAATGACAGCGTGACGCCTCCCACATAAAACCAGTCGAGGAAATCGCCGCCGCGGCGATAGATCACGTTTTCGGCGGATGGTTCGGTGAGTGTCGGGTTGCTGAAGCGCGCTGCCAACGAGCCATTGCCTTCCAGGATGTCGAGATAATTTACCTCCACATAGCTCACGTCGTCGAGGTGGTCGGTAAACAGCTTGCGTCCACCCATCTCTACGCCAATGGTGAGGGTGTGGTTGACATGAAATTTGATGCCGGCGCCGAAGGGCACGTTGAGTTGTGTGAGCGTGTAGGGCTTTTCGTAGCCGGGTAGACCCTGCCCCTCTGTACCCAGCGGTTGAAGGTCTACCCACGCGCCATCCAGATTGCCTTGCGGGTTGAAGTGATAAACGCCAACCCCCGCAAACAGGTAGGGCGCCACGTGAAAGCCTTTGGGATTACCCAGCGAAAATATATTGTATTCGCCGGTAAGCGCAACATCCGAAATGTTAGTCCGGAAATTGAGGCCGCGCGTTTCAAAACCGCCTCTCATATCGTCGCCGGTAGCTTTGGTAAAAGTAGCGCCAAGACGCAAGGAAAGGCGTTTACCTACATTATAACGGCCAAAGAAGCCTATAGCAGGGTTTAATTCTTGGAAATACAAGCCGACTTCTTGGGGGGATAGGTCGCCGCTGTACAACGATAGGCCGCCCATGAGCCCCAACTCAAAGCTTTTTACGGGGCCCTTTTGCGCCTGCATAGCCAGGCCGGACAGCATCAATGCCAGGAATAGTGCGTATTTTTTCATAGTAAGTGTGTTAAAGTAATTTTAGGATGACTTGTTAAGCGCACAAAGAAATCAATTTCGCACGCTATAACGTTCTACACCGAAGGATTTATTTTGTATCTGCCAACATATTTCTTTTTTTTAATAAACGTATAGATGGGACTGTTTCCGCGACAAAATATTGAGCTAATTTATAACCTTAGTTCCTTTCGCGGTGTTTGGAAATGGAATAAGCATATCACACATCTATCATGAGTTTGAGAACGAAGAATAACGATAAAGAAAAACAGCCTGTATCCCTTAGCTGGGATAAGCTGCGCCAGTCATTAATCATATTCAAGTACGTATTGCCCTACAAGTGGGCCTTTATTATCGGCATGTTTTTCCTGGGAGCCGGCAGTTTGCTTTTTTTGCTGATTATGAAGGTGCCGGGAGAATTGTTCAACGTGATTTCCGGAGAGGGGCGTTATCCGCTCACTATCAATCAGTTGTTTTTGTTTCTGTTGCTCTTGCTGGCCGTCCAGAGTGTGATGTCTTATTTCCGCGTGCAGCTATTCGCATTGGTGAGTGAAAAAGTATGGCCCTCATGCGCTCCGATTTATACCACAAAATGGTCACGCTGGGTATTCCGTATCTCGAAGAACACAGGGTGGGCGAACTCACCAGCCGTATCACCAACGATGTGACCCAGGTGCAGAATATTTTTTCGTGGACATTGGCGGAGTTTATACGCCAGCTCATCATCCTGGTGGGCGGTATCGGCATCATTGTGGTCACTATGCCACGCCTGGCGCTTACCATGCTGGCTACTTTTCCGGTAGTGGTGGTATTGGCCATGTTTTTCGGTAAATACATCCGAAAACTCATGAAACAGCGCCAGGACGAACTCGCGAAAACCAATGTGGTGGTGGAAGAAACCATGCAGACTATACATACCGTAAAGGCGTACACCAACGAATGGTTCGAAGTGCAGCGCTACGGCAAAAGCCTCAAAGAAGCCGTTGCCTTATCGCTCAAAGCAGCGCATATGCGCGGGTTGTTTTCGGCTTTTATCATTTTCGTCATGTTCGGCGCCTTGTTTTTTATCATGTGGCGCGCGGCGTTGATGGTGCAAACCGGCGATATGCTCAAAGGCGACCTGGTCGATTTTGTGGTGTTTACGGGTATCATCGGCGGAGCTATCGCCAGTCTGGGCAACTTTTATACCGAAATCGTTTCGGCTATCGGCGCTACGGAGCGCGTGCAGGAAATCCTGAACCAGCCTTCGGAAGTAGAATTACGCGATGCGCAATTGCTGCCCGAAGAGCGTTTTGAGGGTAATATAACTTATGAAGACGTACACTTTTCTTACCCTTCGCGACCCGATGTAACCGTATTAAAAGGCATCAGCCTGACCATTCCCGCCGGCAAAAAAGTAGCGCTGGTAGGCGCCAGCGGCGCCGGCAAATCTACGATTGTACAGTTACTACAACAGTTTTACAAAGCCACGGGCGGCGATATCAAGGTGGACGGCCGCTCGATTTATTCTTACGATCTTAGCGTATACCGCAAAAACCTGGCCATCGTGCCGCAGGAAGTGCTGCTTTTTGGCGGCACTATCCGCGAAAATATTAGCTATGGCCGCCCCGGCGCCTCGGATGAAGACATTATCGCCGCTGCCCGCAACGCCAACGCCTGGGATTTTATCCGGACTTTCCCCGACGGCCTCGATACGCTCGTAGGCGAACGGGGTATCAAACTTTCGGGCGGACAGCGTCAGCGCATTGCCATCGCCAGGGCTATCCTGAAAGACCCCGCTATCCTGTTGCTCGATGAAGCCACCTCTTCGCTCGATGCCGAGTCGGAAAAAGCCGTGCAGGATGCGCTCAGCAAACTCATGGAAAACCGCACATCCATTATTATCGCCCACCGCCTTGCTACTATCCGCGATGTGGATTGCATCTACGTGATCGACAACGGAAGGGTGGTGGAGCAAGGTACCCACGAGGAATTGTCAGCGTTGGAAGACGGCATCTATAATACCCTGGCCAGAATGCAATTCGAACTGGCGTAATTAAAGATTCTTTATATATTGAGGCTGTTTTTTTTTCTTATTCAAAAACAGCCTTTTTTATTTATGAAAACCACCTGGTGGATCACTTTAGCGCTCGCAGGTTTACTTTCAACGGCCTGCAATCAACAACAAGGCGGAACTACTTCGAATACTGTTTCTAATGAGGCTACCTTCGAAGGTTGCGGCATAGGTAAAGCCGCTCCCGCACAACCGCCTTCTGCTTCTATTGAAACCGACCTCTTACTCAAACACTATTGGGTGTGGGAATTCTGTATTTATGGCGAAACCCGGAATTGGGCCGTGCCATGGAAGGCCGCTGGTTTCAATTTAAACCCGACGGCACCTTTGAATACGGCCAATGGGAAACGCTCGTATGCCGTGGTACCTGGTCGCTTCGTACCGTGAAAGACAAATTGCGCATCAAACTCGATGCCGAAATCGACGACCACGACAGCGAATTCGAAATCCAGGGCCATACCGACGATGCTATGTCGTGGGTAGGTACCGATACCTACAACCAAAGCAGTATGATTATTAAAACGATCAATCTGCTTACCCGGCCTACTCGGAAGCAGTTTGGGAGGGAGTAGTTTTGGATGTTAAATGTTTGATGCTTGATGTTGTATGCTTAATTAGTTGATAATCAATCATCTAACATTCGATAAAAATTATCCGATTATGCGCATAAGAACTCTTTTCTTGTTTCTCGTGGTGATAGTCCTTGTTGTAGCATCATCATGCAAAAGATCGCCCGATGCGGCGGCGACTCCATACGAAGATCCTACCACTACTACGGCGTGTATGGCATGCCCTGACTGGGCTGCTAATGCCAATATTTACGAGGTAAACATCAGGCAAGATACGCCGGAAGGCACCTTTAAAGCCTTTGCTGCTCACCTGCCGCGACTCAAACAAATGGGGGTCGATGTTTTATGGCTGATGCCCGTTTTTCCCATCAGCGAAGCCAAGCGGAAAGGTACTTTGGGCAGCTATTATGCCGTGGCCGATTATACCGCCGTAAACCCCAACTACGGCACCATTGAAGAATTCAAAGCCCTTGTAGATACCATACACCAATTGGGCATGAAAGTCATACTCGACTGGGTGCCCAATCACACCGGCTGGGACCATCCTGGATCACCCAGCATCCGGATTATTATACCCAGGATACATCGGGTAACGTAGTCGACCCCATCGACCCAAAGACGGGCAAATCCTGGGGCTGGACCGATGTGGCCGACCTGAATTACGACAACAAAGCCATGCGCCAGGCGATGACGGACGCTTTTCTGTATTGGCTGAAAGAAGTCGGGGTTGACGGCTACCGGTGCGACGTGGCCGGCGAAGTGCCCGATGATTATTGGCAACAAACGATTCCTGTGCTTAGACAAGCAAACCCGGCTTTGTTTATGCTGGCCGAAGCCGAACACGCCCCTCACCGCAATACCGATTGTTTTGCGATGTCTTACGGCTGGAGCTTCCACTCATTGATGAACGAGATTGCCGCCGGTAAAGCCGGGGCAAACGACGTTTACGAGTGGTTGAAGAAAGACCGGGCAACTTTTGCCAAAGGCTACCACATGCACTTCATCACCAACCACGACGAAAATTCGTGGAACGGCACCGAATACGAACGTTTGGGAGATGCCGTAGACGCGTTGGCTGTGCTCGCCTTTACTTTTGACGGGATGCCGCTTATATACAGCGGCCAGGAATCTGCTATGAACAAACGCCTGACATTTTTTGAAAAAGATACCATCGACTGGGGGAATTATGAAAAGGCGCCTTTTTATACCACTTTACTCGATCTAAAACATCGCAATAAAGCCCTTTGGAACGGCCCTGCCGGCGGCAAACTAACGCGCCTGGCTTCTTCAGATGATAAGTCTGTTTTCGCTTTCTACCGCGAAAAAGACGGCCAACGCGTGGTAGTAATCCTCAACCTCAGCAAAAAACCTAAGTCGTTTACGCTTGATGTCACCCCCATTGCCGGCGATTATACCGATCTGTTTGCCCAAAAATCCGTCAAATTGGCCTCCTCCAACCAGTCTTTTGAACTGAAAGCATGGGAATATCTTGTCTTTGAACTTAATTAAATAGCGTTTAGGGCTTAGCAGTCAGGTCTTAGCGGGTAGCACTTTGCGCTTAGCAATCTGCAGCAGAGTCCGAATCGCTAAGCCCTAAGCCCTAAGCCCTAAGCCCTAACTGCTAACAACCAACAACATATGAGCATCCAAACCCGTACAAACCAGCCAAAATCGAAACCACAGCTAAGCTTTTGGGAGATTTGGAACATGAGCTTCGGCTTTCTGGGCATCCAGATGGGCTTTGCCCTGCAAAATGCCAACGCGAGTCGCATCTTGCAGACCTATGGCGCCGACGTGCACCACCTCTCCTGGTTCTGGCTGGTAGCGCCTATCACCGGCATGATTGTGCAGCCCATCATAGGCCATTACAGCGATCGCACCTGGAACCGCTTGGGCCGGCGCCGGCCTTATTTCCTTACCGGGGCCATCCTGGCCGCTATCGGGCTTATTTTGATGCCCAATTCTTCTTCGTTTACGGCCTATATGCCGGCATTGTGGATTGGCGCAGGTATGTTGATGATCATGGATGCTTCGTTTAATGTGGCGATGGAGCCGTTTAGGGCTTTGGTGGCCGACAAGCTGCCCAGTGATCAGCGTACGTTGGGGTTTTCGGTGCAGACTATGCTCATCGGCATCGGCGCCGTGATAGGCTCCTGGTTGCCTTATGTGCTGGCCAACTTTTTTAATGTCGAAAGTCAAGCCGATCCCGGGGTGGTGCCCTATAACCTGATTTTGTCGTTTGTTATCGGCGCGGCGACCCTGGTGGGCGCTATTTTGTGGACCGTCATTCGAACCCGCGAATACTCACCTGAAGAGCAGGCCCAGTATGCCGGCGAGGAAGTGAGCAACGAACACGAAAGCATCTTAGCGATCTTTACCGATTTTGCCCGCATGCCCCGCACGATGCTGCAATTGGGCCTGGTGCAGTTTTTTTCGTGGTTTGCGCTGTTTTCCATGTGGGTGTTTACCACGCCGGCACTTGCCCAGCACGTATGGGATTTGTCCAAGGACGACCGCAGCTCCGCCGCATTTAATGAAGCCGGTAATTATGTAGGCGTTATTTTCGGCGTGTACAACCTGGTATCCGCCGCTTTTGCGCTTTTATTGCCATATATCGCTCACAAACTGGGCCGGAAACGCACACATGCCGCTTGTCTGATAGCCGGCGGCCTGGGCCTCATGTCTATTTGGTTGATCAATGACCCCTCGATGAAGTGGGCGCTCAATTTGTCAATGGTGGGCGTGGGTATTGCCTGGGCCAGTATTCTGGCAATGCCTTATGCCATTCTCGCAGGCTCTATCCCGCTGAAAAAGATGGGCGTGTATATGGGGATTTTTAATTTCTTTATCACTTTCCCCCAAATTGTAAATGGCATTTTTAACGGGCCGATAGTGCATTCGCTGTATAATGATAAGGCCATCTGGGCCATCGTTATGGCAGGGGTGTTTATGCTTTTGGCCGCTGTCAGCGTACTTTTTGTGGAGGATAAGGATGATGTGCCTTCGGCAGGTTAGTGCCTTCGGCAGTTTAGCGATAGGGTTTAGTGCATTCGCAGTTTAGTGCCTTCGCAGTTTAGTGCCTTCGGCAGTTTAGCGATAGGGTTTAGTGCATTCGCAGTTTAGTGCATACGCAGTTTAGCTAAACACCTAAACCCTAACGCTAAACCCTAACCCTAACGCTAACGCTAAACCCAATCGCTAAACCCAATCGCTAAACCAATCCAGGCAACTTCCCAGGAATCGCTAAACCCGCCAAAGGCGCTAAACCTCTTCTCCAAATCCAAAACTGAAATTTTTCCTCCGCTTAAACCGGTCGGTACCGGCTTTATAATACCCGCTGACCCAATCCTTTGGGCGAGGCTTGAGGAATCTTCTTTTTAGCCTCTCTTCGTCGGTAGAAGTATCTTTGCTGGACAGAAACCGGAAGTAAAGGTGGTCGAACAGCCTGAAAAATTCGCCCAGGTAGATATCCTGCACCCTGGTTTGCCCTGGCTTGTTGCTACAGGGTATGATCACCATGTTTTCGTCGTTTTTATTGGTAGAGGGCTGGCTGAAATTAGCCGAGCCGGTAATCACCAAAGGTTCGGGACCCAGGGGGTCTTTTAGTAAAAATTTGGTATGAATATATTGGGCATTTGAGCCGTTGAAGCCGGTGTGAATTTCGTTGAGCCACTGTCCGAAATTGTTATTCATTTTGCTGCCTGCGGTGGCAATCACGTCGGGGTCGGCACTGTATTTTTGGGCTACTTCTTCGTTGGTGCGGCCGCTGTTGAGCATGATATACCTGACGGCAGGAGAGTCTTCGTCAATTTTTTTTATAAAACGATCATCCAAATTAAAAGGCAGCGTGATAGCTGCCATTTTTTCGGCGGCGCCAAATACTTCTGCATAGAAATCGAGCATTTTCAGGCCTTTACGCGGACTAAAGATGGGCGTCATTTTGTTTTGGGGCAATGTATCGAGCGTCACATCGGGCCAGATAGCGCTGACTTGTGTGGCCAGCGCGCCTATCTTGGGGTCTTCTTTGAGCAAATCCCAGTACTGAAGAAAAGAAGCGGCAAGCGTTTTGTCCTTGATACAATGCCCTACATTGGAATGTCCGAATATACCGCCTTCCGACAGGTTAGTACTGCCGGTCCACACCATGATAGGTTTATTGTCTTTTAATAAAACCATAAACTTGTTGTGCGGAATACCATCGGTATTTTCACGGGCATAGGTGATTTTTCTATCGTTGAGCTTGAAGCCGGCGGCTTTCAAGGAGGCTTATTTTGCTTGGTCTGGCTGTCGTGGCCACGTGCTTCGTATACGATTTGCACATCGGCGCCCCTGTCGAGCGCTTGTTTGAATAATACCGGAATGTCGGGAAAATCGAGCTCGTACATCGCTACACGCAGCCCAAATCGCTTGTCTTTGGCTTGTTCGATAAAGGCAATAATCGCCTCGTACAACCCCCTGGACAACCAGTCGTAGCGCTCTTTTTTTTGCTCGGGACTCAGCGATTCTGCGTTGGGTCTGATATTGTGAAATCGCTCTACATAAGCCTGCGATGCAGCTACGGCGCGGTTGAAGTATATTTCGTGTAATTTATGCTTATAGGGCTCGGGACTTACCGTGATAACCAGCGGTTCCTGAAGTTGCGGTTGGGTAGGCGCGCGGTGACCGGAAATACGTGGTATTCGTATTTCCGGTCCTGGCTCACGGCAAAATCAGCCCACACAAATGATTGTATGGGGTGGAGATTGGTGGGATATCTTACGCCTGGCTGTGGGTCGGGCATTACGGCTTCAAAAGGTTTATACCCCTCCATCCAGGCTTCTTCCAGAAACTTTCCTTTTTTGTCAAACTTCTTTCTGAAAAAAGCAAAGCCGAGCAGGTTTGCAGTAGCTTCTTCCCTGGCATCCATAGCCAATGTAATTACATGGGTGCCTGCTATGGCATGTACGCTGAAATGTTGGTTGAATGTACCTGTTCGCATGAAATGACGGGATTTAATGCGAATATAAAGATAATTTGCTGATGTGCTGATGAGTTGCTGATGTGCTGATAATCTGCGAACAAAAGCAAAGCATCAGCAAATCAGCACATCAGCACATCAGCACATCATTCCGCTCCATCCGCCTGCGCTACCACGACCGAATAGTTGCCTACCAGGTGGCCGGTTTCTATGCCGACTGTGGCATCGAACCGGTAGTGGATGCCTCCATAAATACGAGATTCTGCAGCTTCTTCCGCCCAGGCATCAAATTGGGCCTTGTCTTCGGGGAAGATATGCGCCAGCACCGTGGCCGCCGCCGCCGAAAACGTGGAATGCCCCGATGTATAACTGGGGAAGTTGGGTATGCCCAGTATCGTTTGAAATCCAGGGATGGCCTGCGACGGCCGCGGGTAATGGTAATAGTATTTGGCATCCCAGCAAGCTATGCCGGCATCCATGATGGCCATATTCATGTAAGCGAAGGTGCGGGCAGTGCGCAGGGGATTGTAATTGCGAGCCAATAAGGCATCACTGGCAAAGCGGTTCCAGTGCCCCGGCGGTGTGTAGGTGCCCAGGCCATCCGACCAGAAGTTGGCAATGCGGCGCTGCTCGGTGGTCAGATTGTCTTGAACCTCTTGTAATTCTTCCGCATCGCGTTGAAATTCGGGCGAGCCGGGCGCGGGAGGTGGCCCTGGACGAACAGTGGTGATGTCGGGTACGCACCAGGGTTTAACCTTCCCAAAAAGCGGCGCCAGGCCAACCGGACGCTGCGGTATTTCGAGGTTTTCCCAGTGCCACCCAAAGCGATCCTGGGCTGCCTGGGCTATCGAATCGGAGACGGGCTTTGGGGTTTGTGCATTTTTCATGCCATCAGTGGATGCGCGTGCAAGGAATCGGGCAGCTACGGCGCGTCCCAATGAGTCGCCGGCCACCAGGTCGCTTTCTACGTTCATGCCGGCCCACAAACGGCTGCTTTTGTGCTCTTCGGCTTTGGCCGCCAGGAAGTCTTTCTCAAGCGGAAACATGGCAGTGAGCACAGCTTTTGACACTGCCGCAATGACAGCGTCTTCTGACGGATAAGCAGGCAGACCGCTGTGGGGTAACAAGGCTTCAATACTGCTGTCCACCTCGTGCGGCGCCGGCCGGTTGAATTGGTATTTGTGATACCAGGCGGCGATCATTGCATCGTATTGAGCGGCGCTCCAATAGGCCAGCATCCGGCACGTGTAAGGTGGATTAGCAAATGGAAATAAAGGATATTGTGAGGGTTGGCTGCATTCGGAGCAGGGTAAGTGCCATCAGGATTGGGGGCGGGGATCAGGTTGTACTTGGCGGCCAGCTCGCGGGCTATCTCGTTCCAGCGTACCAACGCATTGCCGCCCCAATATTGTACTGCGGCTTTTGGCTCGACGAGAGTCCGGAGGCGGCGTTTTTCAGGTCTTCTAATTCAGCCAGGTATGCTGCGGAGCTCGCATCTGATGGTGCAGGAATTCCGATCTCCGCGCCATCGGTTAGTAATACCGGATCCCAGTTGCCGCCGTTTTCATCCAAGGTGGCAAAGGTATAAGGTTCTATGACAGCTTCTGTAGGCAGGTCTTTTTCGCAAGACCAAAAAGTGTTCGCAAGAATCAAGATAATTGGTAAAAGGTATATTGATTTTTTCATGGTCGGAAATTGTGTGGGTGATGGAATGGATTAATGCCAGATATTGAACTGATACGTCACACCGCCGGTAAGTACAAGCGATTGGCCCATGTTGCGGCCTGCGACGACATATCCGCCGGAAGCAATGATGCCTAGTCCTGTGCCCGAAAGTGGATAATACTGCACGCCTGCGCCGAGCCGGGTAAAGTTCATTTTGTTGGAAGGGAAGGGGGCGTCCTGGCGGCGAATATCGAAGCCGCCCAGCGTTTGCAGGCCATCCATTAGTAATTCTGCTTTGAGGGTGCCCGCCGGATTCCACCAGCCTAAAGCGGCGCCGTAATCCAGTGCGTTGGGCATGTCCACTTCGTCGGTATAATAATCCTGGGTAGTGTAGTAATAGTCGCGCTCGATAGTGGTGTTTCCACGCAGGTGGTAACCCGATTGGGCACGCGCATACCATCCTTTCCATTGGTATTGGACAATAGCCCGCAGGGACCCATCTACGCAGCCCAGTCCGAGACTAAAAGGCATATAATCGGCCAAGTAGTTAGATGCGGGTACGGTCAAGCCGGCAGTGGCGTGCAGGGTGAGTGCGCTTTCTCCCGATTTGAATTCAAGCGCTTTGGCTTTGATCCACAATCCAGCGTCCTGAATGCCGCTTACGCCGGTCATTTGTCCGGCGCTGGCTGAAGTGCGTACCCAGGGCAAACCGGCAATGACGTTGATGCGCTCGGTAATTCCCAGGGCAAACATTGGCATCACCGTTTGGCGGGTGAGTGTGCCGATATTGCCGTTATCTCGTTTGAGGGTACCTTCCCAGTATTCGTCCCAGGTGTCGTGGGTATATAAAGCAGCCAGGCAAATCTGGCCTTTATCCATATAAATGGCGTCGCTGGGCGTTTGAGCCGATAGGTTCAATGACAGGGCGAGCGCTATGGCCGGCGCCCATAGTTTGAGATATTTCATGCCAATTGGGTGTTGATATAGGTAAAAAATACGAAAATCCGCAGTGACGGGTGTTCAATGCCGTTGCGGAATTTGATTCAATCAAAAGCTAATAAAAAAATTAATCAACACACTAGTGGCGGGGGAGTGGGTATAGAAAGGAAGGGTGAAACAAACCCTTGCGGATAAGTCGCGCAAAGGGGGCCGCGTACGGGCATAATGGAACTTTGCCCGATGGGATCGGCCACAATACATTCCTGGACGATACTTTTAACCAAAATAGCTTTGCCGGTAGAAGATACCGGCGTATGTCTGTGGGTAACCTTTTCTACCGTGACGGCTTTAGATTCGTCGGCCCATTCAAAATAGACCGTTTCGCCGTTGAT
Source organism: Saprospiraceae bacterium (assembly GCA_016715405.1). GTDB lineage: Bacteria > Bacteroidota > Bacteroidia > Chitinophagales > Saprospiraceae > JABWBR01. The sequence continues at coordinate 235,889 of JADKAE010000009.1, forward strand.
TTCTTCAGAAAAAACAAAATCCTGGTAAATGGCGCCTTTGCGGATCAGGGAGTCCTGATGGCGTATTTTGACCAATCCCGTGGCGCCGGTTTTTTCTTTTACGCGTTCGGCGATGGTTTGTTCCATCGCGTTCATCTGGCGCTGTACCGCCACATAATGACTCACCTGAAATACCAACACCCCGCCTATCCACTGGAACAGGACGATTGCAAGCAAGAACCATGGGCTGGCCGTTTTCAATGCAATAGGTGTTTGTTATTGCAAAGAAAAGAAAATATTTGAATTAAGCCTACTTCACCCCTAAAAAATCCCTCCCTCTCTCGCTCTCACCCTCTCACCCTCATACTCAGTTAGATATCTCAGATAAAATACCGGCTTCTGCTCACCTTCTCCTTCACCACCGGCTTCAGGCGTTCTGCGGCGGTGAGCAGCATAGCCTCGTCGGTAGGGAAGGGTAGGGGGCGGTTGCCGATGCGCTGGGCGGTTTCTTTGCTAAGTGCGCGTTTGTCGCCGGTAAAGGTAGAGGCGTAGTTTTCAAACACCGCATCAGCGGCGATGGGCTGGCTGTCGAGTAATTCGCGGGTATGGGTGTCGAAAAAGTCGATTTTTCCGGCCACGGTAGCGGATTTGAATTGATACGCTTCGATAACGCGGGCGCGGATGAGCACTTTTTTGGGTACTTTGATGTCGTTGCCCAGACTGTCTTTCATTACGTTGCCCCGACTGTCGAGCACGTATTCGAAGCCTTCTTCGATTTCTTTGGTTTCCTCAAATTCGCGTTCTTTGACCAGCGCGGGTTGCATTTGTATCTTCGTAATGCGCATCACCACGCGGTAATCTATAGGCGCCTGGTTGGTGTTTCGGTTGTAAAAGACGGTCCACTCGGTGTTGAGGTCTTTGACGCCCATGCTGGTCACGATCTCTTCAAATTCGTTGGGCAATACTACCGGCGCTTCGTTTTCTATAGTGAGTAATACGCGGACGGTGCCCAGGTTGCGGGCTTCCTGCATGAGTTCGCGGCGGTCTTTGTAATCCTGGAAATATTCGGTGATTTTCCCAAATTCATTGTACGCAGCGCGCGCCGACGATTTGCTTCCCCGCCGACCTTCTTCCAGAAGTTCTTTGCCGCGGTCGTAGTGGTGCGCAGCGGCATTTTCGCGGGCTTCTTTTTCCAGGTCGTTGGTGCGCACAAAGCGAAATTCGGCTTTTACGCCCCTTTCGTCTACCAACGGCAGCAGCGGACTGATCATATCCTGCCGGCGCCGGATGCGCTGGTATATGTCGTTGATGCGGGCCCAGTTTTCCGGGCGGTTTTCACTTTTGAGCCGGTCGGCTTCTTTCATATCGCGATCGGTTGCCTTAGCAAAAGCTTCCTCCAGCGCCTGTACGTATTCGGTTTTTTTCTTTTTCTTGCCGGCGAGTTTGGAGACGGCTACAGAAATGGTTTCGTCGTAGTTGCCGGTTTCGAGCAGTTTTTGCGGCGAAGCACAAGCCCCAATAGTGATGATGATTACGGCTGCAAGGATTTTTGCGCTTAATCGTGGAAGGGTGATGGTATTCATGGTGTTTTTCGTTTTTTAATAGCTCTTAGCAGTTAGGGCTTAGGGCTTAGCGAATAATAACTACAGCTAACCGCTAGGCCCTAAGCCCTAACTGCTGACCGCTAATTTACCGCCGATTTTCACACGCCGAAACTAAGAAATCGTTAAAGCTAAACCTAAGATGGTTAAAGATTCTTAAATTGAGGCGCCCGCACAATGCATAGGTATGAAAATTACCAAAATAACTGTCAATAATCTCCACTCTTTGCGCTTGCAAGCGACGATAGATTTCTTGTCGCCGCCGCTTTCGCATGCGGGGCTTATTGCTATCACCGGAGATACCGGCGCTGGTAAGACGACGCTGCTGGATGCAATCACCCTGGCGCTCTACGGCCGTATTCACCGCAATAAAGACGCCAAAGACGTGATGTCGTATGGGGCGGTGGAAAGCCTGGCAGAAGTGGAATTTGAAACGCACAAAGGTTTATTTAGAGCGAAATGGAGCATCTGGCGGGCTCATAAAAAAGACGACGGCGATATCAAGGGGCCGCGCCGCGAGTTATCGCAGTGGAACTCCCAGCGCGATGCTTTCGAAATCATTGCCGAAAAGGCGAAAGAGGTGGACGAACAGGTGGAGGCCGTCAGCGGACTCGACTACGACCGGTTCTGTCGCTCGGTGATGCTTTCCCAGGGCGATTTTGCCGCTTTCCTGAAGTCTGGTGAAAAAGAACGCAGCGAATTGTTAGAACGCATTACCGGCGTAGAAATATACAGCCGCCTGTCGATGGCTGCCTTCGAACGCAATAAGCTGGAACAACAGCGTCTCGAAGAATTGCGCCAATCACTTGAGCTTACCCAGGCGCCCGGCGATGAAGAAATGGCCGCGTGGGATCAGGCTTTGGCCCGCTACCAGTCGGAAGGCGAAGTGATCTCCGCGCAACGGGATCAACTCCAAAAGCAAAGTCAATGGTTGCAGCGCTTGAAGGAACTGGATGAACGCCAGGTTTTACTTCAAACAGAATTGCAAGCTAACGAACTCGAAAAAACCGAAAATGAAAGGCTGAAAGTCCAATTGCAAAATGCCCGGAAAGCGGCCGCATTTCAGCCCGACCTGGCGCTGCTCGAATCTTTGCAGCAGCGTTTGGATCAATTGATATCAGAAATTGCCGCCTTCGATATCCAGGCACAAACGGCGCGACAAAAGCTGGACGAATCGCAGCAGGAAAATGCAGCCTTGCAGGAAACCCTAAGCGCCCTACAGGCTGATTTTCAGATTAAATACCCCTTTGGGAAAGGCGCTGGCGCTCGACGCCGCTATCCAGGAAAAGATGCAGGCCTGCAAGCCCAACTTGCCCAGCAGGCCGCTCAGGAAAAACCTGGACCGAACTCGCCCAACAGTTGGAGGCCCAGTCGGCGCAGTTGACAGATTGGGAAAACATAGCACAAACCGGCGCCTTATGGCTTGAATCTCATTCCTCCTGGCAATCGCTGCCCCAACAACTCCCGCTCATGCAGGACAAGCGCAACGAGCTTCGACTGCTGTGGAAGGAATTGCAGGAAGCCAAACAAAAAGAACAGCATACCGAAACCCAACTGGCCGATATCACCCGGAAACTGGACACTGCATTACTCGCCAGGCAGGAAGCCGAAGAAAAATTGCAGCAACTCCAAACGGAATTTGAGCGGCTGGCTCCTGAATACTACGCGCCCAGCCGCCAGGAACTGATTCATCTGTTGGTGCAGGAAATAGAAGGTTTGAACGATAAACAGGGACAACTCAAGCAATGGGCCGACATCCAGTCTGTTTACCAACAGAAATTAAAAATGGTGACTGAAATGGAGGACCGCCTCAGCCATTTGCAGTTGGAGGAAGAAGACGTCAATAAAACGCTGATGGTAGCCCTGGATGCGCTCGATGACTATAACCAACGCCTTCAATATGCCGACAAGATATACGACCAGCAGCGGCAGATCGCCAATTACGAAAAAGACAGGGAAATACTCCAGGAAGGCGAACCTTGTCCACTCTGTTTTTCTACGCATCATCCTTTTCGCGCACATGTCATAAAGCCTATGGTCGACGAGGCCCGGGCAGTGCGCGACAAGGCCCAGCAACAATACAACCAGGCACTGGCCAGGCAACAATCCCTCCTGCGCCGCCAAAACGAGCTATATAATGAAACCAAACGCTTGCGAGCGTGAAGAGGGCCTGGAACGCCTTCGGCTCGACTTGCTCGATATCGAAGCGCAACTGGTTTCGGCGGAATCGGCCGTACTGCCAGGTTTTATGCGACCCCAATCTGCCAAAGGCATCGAAGAACTCGTTAGCAATATATCCGAATCGCTGGCCGATAAGCGCCTGCGCCGGATACAATTGATGGAACTCGACAAATCGATAGCAGCGCTCGAGAAATCCGCGCAACAAGCCTCACAGGCTTATGCCGAAGCCCAGAGCGCCCATATGCTGGCACAGGAACGGGGGCAGGCCGCATCCAGATGGCAAACGGAAATTAACGCCAAGTGGGAACAATCCGTGGCGCAGATCAATGCCTTACTCAACCTTACGGCCTGACTTTTGAGGTAGAACAAGGCGCCGCTATTTTCGATACCCTGCAGGATCGGGCCAACGAATATGCGCAACAACGCGCCAGGTTAGAAGAGGCACAAAGAGAAAAAGCCGCCAAAACCCAGCGCATCGAACAATTGAGCGAGGAGTTGGCGAGGTTGCAAGAGCGACTGGATGCGCTCCGCCTGTCGCTTGCGACTCAGCGTGCTGCCCTCGAGGAATCCGTCGCCGAACGCAGAGCGGTTTTGGGCGACGAAGATCCACAGACGGCCAGGGCTTCTTTGCAAACGGCCATAGCTCAACAACAAGCCCTGTGCGACCAGGCCCGGGAGTCGCGAACGGCACTTGAAAAAGAACTCGAAAGTCTTCGCCGCCTTCACCAGGGCAAAACGAGTGAATTACTTACTGCATCAAGCAACATGGAGGCGCTGCAAAAAGAATTGCTGAAAAAGCTGAAAAAGGCGGATTTTGATAGCATAGAAGCCCTGCAACAGGCGCTACTGGAGCCGGATACGCTACAACAGATGGAAGAAAACCTCCAGGAGCGCGAAAAACGCCGATTCGAATTAGAGCGCCAATGGAAAGAACTGCTACATAATCAGGCGTTGGAGCGAGCAAAATCCCTCACAAATGAAACCGCCGAAACCATCGCCGAATGGCTTGCCGGCGCCGAACTGCAATACAAATCGGCTATGCAGGAGATTGGGGCCCTGCGCGAGAAAAAAAGCCAGGGCGAACAACGAAGGCAGGAGGCGCAATCGCTTCTGCAGCAGATAGCAGCCCAGGAGAATACCTGTTTGCGCTGGTCGAAACTCAACGACGTCATCGGCCAGGCCGACGGCAAAAAATTCCGCGTTTTTGCACAGGGACTAACGCTTCAAAAACTCTCTTTACTGGCAAATAGGCACTTACAACAGCTAAACGGGCGTTATATTATACACAAGAGTCAAACGGAAGACCTTGCACTTGAAATCATAGATACCTACCAGGCCAACAATAAGCGTTCGATGAGCACCCTCTCCGGCGGCGAAAGTTTTCTGGTGAGCCTGGCCTGGCATTGGGCCTAGCCGGATCTGGCGGGCAAAAATGCCCTGATAAATCCCTCTTTGTCGATGAAGGTTTCAGCACCCTCGATGATAACAGCCTCGACCTGGCTATCAGCACCCTCGAAAAACCTGCAGGCAAGTGGCAAAACCATAGGGGTGATCTCGCACGTAAAAGCACTTAAAGAACGCGTATCTACCCAAATACAAGTAAAAATGAAGGGCAATGGATTTAGCGAAATTGCCGTATGTGGATGATTTAATCGGTTGTTGAGCCCAGAACATCGAATTTTGCCGTCACCTTTGTACCTTTATGCGTTTATTTGTAAAAGTGATTCAATAGCTTAGTGAATATGCAAAAAGTTTGAAAACCATTTTTGGCAGCTACCACGGACTGGATGAAAAAAGCGTGGAATTTCTCACACAGGCACTCGAGCGCAGCAACTTGCCGGGATTCGATTATCTCGAGTTCAAACAATCGCTGCTTGCCCTTGGCGAAATGAACATCGACGAAGCGACGGCTATCAAGTCGGCTTTCGCTACGGCCTCTACGGTGGGACTTACCAAAGACAAGCTCATCAAAACCGCCGAGCACTATAAAGGCGTGTTAAACGCAGAAAAATCTCAATTTGACGCCGCACTGCAAAAACAAATGCAGCAAAAAGTGCAGGGCAAACTGGAGGAAGTCGATAAGCTCAGAAAACAAATAGATGATTACAGGCTGAAAATCCAACAGCTACAAGAAAAAATCACCAGCTCGCAAGCCATTATCGATCAGGCCGATGAACACATCCGGCAGTCCAAAGAGAAAATCGAACAAACGCGCGAGAATTTTGAAAATACCTGGCAGTCTATTCAAAACCAGATTAACCAGGACGTAGAAAATGTCAACCGGTACCTTTAATCAAAAACACTTTTTAAGATGGCTGATAATATGCAGTTTGTAAATCCGGAATTCAAACAAAAAACTTTCTGGAAGCGCCCCGAAGGCATAGCAGGTACTATTTTTCTGGCTGCCATGGTTTTGGGCGGCGGCTATTTGTTGTATACTTTTATGCCCCTTTTGCTTACGCTGGCATCCAATATATTGTATCTGAGCGCTATGCTCGTTGCGCTTGGCGCTTTGTTATACGTCGTGCTCGATCCCAAGATGCGCAACCTGATATGGTATGGCTATAAAAGTGCCATGCGCTGGATTACGGGCGTGTTTGTAAATCTCGATCCTATCGGCATCCTCAAAACTTACGTGGAAGACCTGGAAAATAACCTGGGAAAGATGCGCAAGCAAATCGGCATCCTGCGCGGCCAAATGCGCAAGTTGCAGACGCTGATGGAGGACAACAACAAGGAAATCGACCAGAATATGAAGCTGGCCGGTGCAGCCCGCGATAAAGGCATGGACCAGCAAATGCTACTCTCCTCGCGCAAAGCCGCACGCCTGAAAGAAAGCAATGAAAAATACCATGCGCTGCTCCAGAAAATGGAGCTCTTAAACCGTATCCTGGTGAAGATGCACGATAATTCCGAGATATTGCTCGAAGATACCCGCGACCAGGTACAGTTGAAGGAGCAAGAGCGCAAGGCTATCCGCACCAGTCACAGCGCAATGCGCTCGGCTATGAGCGTAATTAGCGGCGACCCCGACAAACGCGCTATGTTTGATATGGCCATGGAAGCCGTTGCCGACGATGTAGCCAACAAGGTGGGCGAAATGGAGCGCTTTATGGAAATGTCGGCCAATTTCATGAATTCTATCGACCTCCAAAACGGCGTGTTCGAAGAGCAGGGTATGCAGATGTTGGAAAAATGGGAAGAGGAAAGCACGCTGATGCTGTTGGGTGGCACGAAAAAATCGTCATCCGGCGATATTTTGGACCTGAACAGCTTGCCCGCTTCTCGCGCAGAACAACAAAAACAAGGCGGGAATTCTCAATACGACAATTTTTTTTAGTTAAATAAAATGCTTAGGAAGGCTCGCAAAATTGCAAAAGCGGCCCTGGCGCTTGAAAACCTGTGGGGCGCACTATTAGTAGTAATCAATACCCTTTTTCATGATATTTTTGCGATGGGTATACACCGTATGCGTGCTGAGGTTGAGCGTGCCGGCAATTTCTTTGGCAATCAAGCCTTTAGCCACCAACCTGACGATCTCCACCTCGCGGGGTGATAGCGGCATCGGCGCGCAATTGTCGTCGTTTTTGGAAAAAGAACGCTCCAGTATAAAGTCTAATACTTTCGAACAAAAGAACTTATCGCCTTTTGCCGCTGCTCTCACGGCGTCCACAATTTCTTGCTCGCCGCAGGTTTTTGTCAAAAAACTATTGGCGCCGTATTCTAATACCTGATAAATAGAGCTTTTGTTGTTGTCGGAACTGATTATCAGGAGATGGGCTTGTGGGGCCAGCGTTTTTATGAGTTGAACGGTAGAGGGTTTGAAATAAGGAGGCTGGTGGTAGTCGAGCGTGACGACATCCGGGCGGTGTTTTTCCAGCAACGCGATGAGTTCTTCCTCATTGGCAGCTTCAGCTACAATATCGAATTGCGATTGCCCCGACAGCAGGCGCCATAGTCCTTGTCTGACCAGGTATTGCGAATCTGCTATGAGTACGGCAATTTTATTCACGCGGTTGTTGCATTTTTATTGGCTCTATTCTTCTTCAAGCGTGGATACTTTCTTTACCCCGTTTTGATCTTCACCTGATTCGTCGGGCATTTCATTGTCGCGGGGTGATTCTTTGAATTTAACGCGCAGTTGGTAGTTGCGGTTCATGGATTTTAGCAGAGGACCGAACATCATATTCATGAGTTCAATAGCCTGGGAGCGCGACCGGTCCATGATATCGCTCTCCTGGGCTTCTCGCCGGAATTCTTCGCGCAGCGCATTGATACCCGAGTTGAGGTTGATACTCTTCACTTCACGCATCCAGCCTATGTCCAGTTTTTCAATTTTGGGATATACTTCGTGCGACAAGATCGTAGGCTCCGGCAGCGTGATGCTTACAATATTGGTTTTGGGATTCAGGCTGATATTGAAATACTCATCGAGGCGAAAGCCTACTTTGAGGATGCTGATGGCAGTGATTTCTACGTCGGAAGAAGATACCTGAAAACCCCATATTTTGGTTTGCATCTGCTTGTTGATGCCTTTTTTATCGCGTACTTCCATAGTGGCCAATTCGGCAATGGCCTTCTCTACTTTTTCCTGTAATAATCCTCTTGAACGGCTAAAATCTTCAATAGCGGCTCTTTCTTCCATTCGTTTGAGCAATGGGGTAAGCGCTTCTGTCATGGCAATACCGCAGGGCGTATCCACGTCGGAACCGCGGGCGTAAATGCTGCCCGCTTTGGTTTGCACCAGCGTAGTCATAATTTGGGTAACCAAAAAACAAGTGTATTTGGAGGCTATCTCGCGAAGTATGTCTACCGCATTGGACGACTCGTTGTCGTACCAGGTTTGGTATAGATTGGAGGTGGTATCCTTGAGGGAAACGAAATCGTGGTAATAGAGGTTTTTCAGGTATTCGTGGTGTTTTTCGTATTCCGGCCTAATTTTGCTTTTGTTTGCATCGTCTAATCCCATGCGATTAGCCACATGCATGAGGATCGACATATTTATTTTGAATACCAGGTCGTTGAATTCCTTTCTGTTGCGCTGGGGTTGGACAATATTCGAGCGCTTCTTCTTCATCTACATTAGGGCTGTAATCTGCAGGATATAGTTGAGCTGCAATTCCTTGGGGATCATGGTGTAATTTTTCCATTTCTTGGAGGTGTATTTAAACACCACTAAACCCGCCAGGCAAATCAACAGCGTAAAAATCAGCAGTCTCCCGGTATTGAGTGTTTGTTTAGGCGCCGGTCCTTCTGATGGATATCTTCCTCGCGACATGCTTTGTTAGTTTTTACAAAATTAGCTTAAAAATCGCCCTTTAGGGCATAAATATTCCGTTGATTAATGATAGCTATGCACTATGAAAAAGTAGCGTGTATGCTAAACCCACAATTAACATTGAATATGGGCGGAAAGTTGCTTATTCTGCACCGCCCCATCGTAATGGGTATCCTCAATACCACGCCCGATTCTTTTTATGCGGGAAGTCGTGTGCTCAGCGAAAAGGAAATGCTGGAGTCTGCTGCGGTGATGCTGGAAGAAGGCGCAGCTATTCTTGATGTAGGCGGGGTATCAACCAGGCCGGGGGCAGAAGCGGTGAGCGAAGAAGAAGAACGCCGGCGCGTGTTGCCCATTATTGCCGGACTTAAACGACACTTTCCGGAGGCGCTTATTTCTGTGGATACTTTCCGGGCTTCAATTGCAGCGGCAGCCGTAGCAGAAGGCGCCGTGATGGTCAACGATATTTCGGCAGGCCGCCTCGACGAGGCGATGTACCGCACCGTAGCTGAGCTTGGAGTGCCTTACGTGCTTATGCATATGCAGGGTACGCCGCAGACCATGCAGCACAATCCCGTATACGGCGATGTCGTATTGGAAGTACTCGACTATCTCATTGCCGAAGTGGGCAAATTGAGGGAGCTGGGCGTAAAAGATATTGTGATCGATCCCGGGTTTGGTTTCGGAAAAACCACAACACATAATCTTCAGTTGCTTCGCAGCCTACACGTACTCGGCATCCTTGAATTACCGGTTCTCGCCGGCATTTCCCGCAAGGCTACAATATATAAAACATTGGGGGTGACGGCGCAAGAAGCCCTCAACGGCACCACGGCCTTGCACATGGTAGCCCTGCAGCAGGGGGCCAAAATACTGCGCGTACACGATGTAAAACCCGCACAGGAAGTGATCCGCTTGTGGGAAGCTTTGTACAACGCGGAATAAAGTTGTATTTTCGACTTGTGGAAATTCTATCGGAACAAGAAATAAAAAAGCGCGCGGTTAATTTTTTGCGGGCTTATTACCGTTACCGGCCCTTTTCGGGTAAGGTGCGTTCCAGTACTGATATGCAGGGCGAGGGAGGCATCAAAGCCGACGGCTACCTGGCATTTGAACAAAAAGACGGCTCTACTTTCCTGGCCACCGTGGAAGCTACCTCTTACGGGTCGGTAAAAGAAGTGCGCTATACCCGCCAGCGGCAGCAGTTGCGCTGGGATGCGGCGGCAGTGTCGGCCATGGGCGCCTCCGGCTTACTTTTTGGCGTACACGTGCTGGGCTTTTATTTTTCGGTACACTACAATATCCTCGCCGGCATCCTGGCCACGCTGGGTGTTTGGGCAGTGGGCATGATGCTTTACCAAATGTTTTTTCGCAAATACCGGCGCTATCGGGCTATTTATGCTATTGAGCAATTTAAACAATACCACGCCGACGAACAGTGGATCGCCATAGGCGAAGACGTTTTTCCCAGCCTTGAAGACGAATACTACAAGGAACTGCGCAGTCAATGCGTGTTTAACGGCTTTGGTATGCTCATGATCAGCCGCCTGGGGCAATCGCGCGTGTTGGTAACGCCTTCCCCACAGGAATTATTCCAGCATTCGCGCCGCCGTATCGCCTTTTTACCCCTCGATGTGCTGTCGAAACGCCTCAAGCAAGCAGGAGAAGTGGGGTGGATCAAGCAATTTTCGGGCAGAATAGCCCAGGGCATCACCTGGCGCGGTATGAAAATAAAACCGCTGCAGTTGAGACACTACAACAGACCTTATTTCAGGCAGTTTTTATTGATTGCGCTTTCTGTGTGTATTGCAGGGGTTGTGTTATGGTTCGACTGGCAGCATAGGCCTGTACACTTTGTTAATGAGTATTTATATGAAAAAGAAATGGTCGCCCAATCCTGACCATGAAAAGTGAAGCCAGGGAATATATTCTCGACGTGCCGCCTATTCCATTTGATTCTATCCTGCCGCCCCTAGGGAGTCGTTTGTAGAAGAACAAGCGGCTATTAGCGATTCATATGTCAAACCAATAGGAGATGTGGCCATTTTTACCACCGACAACAAAGGGTACAGGATGGGTGATGTACTTCGATTGCGAACGTTTTGGCAATTATTCCGGAGCCCGATTTATGATTCTCGACAAAAGCGTGACCGATCTGGAGGCGGCAAAACGGCGAATTACGGCGCTCCGCAAAGCAGGAGTACCGGCAAGTGCCATGTCGACAACATGCGTACCGTTTGATGCAGGAGAAGGCTTTTTGGTCTATCTCGATCTGTTGCAAAGCGATAGCCTCTATGCCGCCGGGCGTTTAAAAATATACCAGCAGCGACTTCGCAAAGCGGACCTGCCGGCCTCACTCCGCATCGTCCAATTTTCAACAGGTTTTAGTGATTAATTATACCGTTTTGTTATGCCTTTTATTGATCAATCTAATTATGAGCCGCCGTTAATTTTTCGGAATGCACATCTCAATACCCTGTATGCGGCCCTGGGGAGAAAAGTAAAAGGTGTTGTTTTTCGCAGAGAGCGGCTGACTACTCCCGACGGCGATTTTATCGACCTCGATTGGTCGGAAGTGGGGAGCAGCCGGCTACTTATCGTGCTGCACGGCCTGGAGGGGAATTCCGGCCGGCCATACGTATTGGGCATGACCCGCGTGTTTAACGCCCAGGGATGGGATGTGGCTGCACTCAATTTTAGGGGTTGCAGCGGCGAACCCAACCGGTTGCCCCGTTCCTATCACATTGGCGATACCGCGGACCTAAGGCAGGTCGTCCACCATGTATTAACCCGGGGAGCTCATCGACAGGTGGCATTGTCGGGTTTTAGCCTCGGTGGGAATGTTATACTCAAATACCTGGGGAAGACCCCGGTGCCGTTCCCGGAGAAATATGTGCAGCAGCCGTATTTTCAGTGCCTTGCGATATCGCTACGGCCAACGTAGAGATCGACAAATGGAAAAACCGCCTCTATCGCTGGCGATTTATGCATTCGCTTAATGCCAAGATGCGCCTGAAAGCCGAGCTATGGCCCGATCTGGTGAAAATGCCGCCGGCTAAGCCCGGCCATTTTCGCGATTTTGACAATTTTTTCACGGCGCCGCTCCATGGATTTGCCGATGCCCACGACTATTGGACGCGTTGCGGCAGCATTCGCTTTATACCTCACATCAGGGTGCCCGCATTAATGGTCAATGCACAGGATGACACTTTTCTAAGTCCTGCCTGTTATCCAGTGGGAATAGCCGAAAAACACCCCCTTTTCTATTTGGAGACACCCACACACGGCGGACACGTAGGCTTTGTCACGTCAAGCCAGGATGGCGTTTATTGGTCGGAGCGCCGCGCCTGGAAATTTATCAGCGCCCAGGCGAGCGATAGAGGGATTGAACACCGGCAATAAAAAGGTGTTTGGAATAGTTTAACATTTCTTTGTGCGAACTAATACAGCTATTTTTGCGTATGAGCGGTCTTTATAGAAGCGCTCAAAGCAACGGGGAATGAACGAAAAATTGTCAAGGCTGCTCTCTTTTATCAAAACCGCGGTACTTTTTGTACTTAAGTGGACGGTCAAGGGATTTGCCTGGCTATTGTGGTTGTTTTTGGTGTTTAATGTCGTCTTGCAGTTTCCACCGCTTCAACGCTGGGCTTCACGTTATATAGTGGAAGCGGCATCCGAAAAGCGGGCACAGAAGTAAAAATTGAAAGCTTTTACCTCGGTTTTTTCAACCGGCTGGTGATTACTGGATTATACGTAAAAGACTACGAGGCCGACACCCTGCTTTATGCCCATAAGCTGGAGGCTATCGTAGCTCCCAACCCATTTATTTTGCTTCGAGGCGGGCTCAATATCCAGGAGATTACCCTCAGAGAAGCCCAGTTTAACCTGCGCCAACTCGAAAAGCATGACAAACTCAACGCCACCCTGTTTTTCGAGCGATTATTACCCTCGTCGGGAGATACCAGCGCTTCGACACCTTTCACCCTGTATCTCAGAAAGTTGCATCTATACGATGTGCATTTCAAAAAAGAAGACAAAATAGCCGGCAACCGGCTTTTGATTGATCTGGCAGAAGGCCATATTCGCTTGGGTGAAATAGCACTCCCTCACAGAATTGATATACAAGATGTATCGCTCAGGGGCCCCAGGGTGCGCATAGAAGACCACCCATCACTTCCGGCTTATTTACAGGTAGCCGAAAAAACGGAAAAAATATTGCCTTCAGACAATAGAGATACGTCTATGATGGCTATCACGGTGGCGCATTTTTTGTTGGAGGATGGCCGGTTTTCGCTGCACAACTTCCGGAAAGCGCCGGTGAAAATCACACCGGACAATGAACTTGATTACCACCATATGGAGGTATATAATATCCATATCGGGGTAAATAATTTTAGTTTAACAAACGACTTGTTCAAAGGCCAGGTAGACCGCATCGCCTTTAATGACAGCAGCGGATTTGAATTGGAGCGCCTCGCTGCCGAAGAGGCGATGGTGTCGCCCAAAGGGGTTATCCTCAATTGCTTCGAATTAGTAACACCTATACTTACCTGGGCGATACCCTGGCATTGCGATACAAGACATACCGCGACTTCGAATCATTTGTCGACGAAGTGCGAATCGACGGACGACTGCACCATAGCTTCGTCGCCCTGCGCGATATCATGGTATTTGCACCCGCACTTAAGCAAAATGCCTTTTTTAGCAATAACCGCAATACGACGCTGCGTTGCCAGGGCGACGTAAGGGGTGAAGTCAACAACCTGAGGGCAAGAGATCTGTTTATCGAACTTGATGACGGCAGCGCACTGAAAGGGAATTTCAGTTCCAGAAACCTGGCCGTGAAAAATGAAGAATTTGTCAGCCTGCGCCTCGAACAATTTAATACGCGCATGCAAACGCTTCGCGAGTTAATACCACGGTTTAATCCACCCAGTAATTTTGACCGACTTGGCGCGCTCAATTTTAAGGGCAGCTTCGACGGGTTCTTTGCCGACTTTGTGGCCTACGGCGATTTGAGTACCGACATCGGACGGGCCGTCATGGACATGCGTATGAACCTCAAACCGGGTAAGGAAAAAGCCAGTTACTCTGGTAAGTTATCGCTGATCAATTTTAATGTGGGCAAATGGTCGGGGAATAGCGATTTCGGGGTGGTCAATATTACCTCTGAAGTTAAAAACGGCATCGGACTTACCGGCGCTACGGCCAACGCAGAGCTAAGTGCCAATATTAAAAGTTTTATTTTTAAAGGGTATAATTATCAAAATGCCGTATTAACGGGTAAGCTCAATAAATCACTATTTGACGGTGATTTTGCTATTCAGGATGACAATATTGATTTCCTGTTTGCCGGCGAATTAAATTTCTCCGATGCAGTCCCTTCTTACAACTTTAATGCATTGGTCAACCACCTGGACCTCAAAGCCCTGAATTTATCGGAAGAAGCATTAATCATAGCCGGCAACGTGGAACTCAATCTAAAGAGGAGGGGGTAACAACAAGGGAAATGGACGGCCATGCGCGCGTAACCGACCTCTTGCTCACCCCATGATCAGGTAGATAGCTATAAAATTGATTCCATCGTCGCTTCTTCTACCTTAAACAGCCTCAACGAACGCGTTTTGTCGGTGCGCTCCGATATTATGAAGGCAGACATAGCCGGACGGTTTAAAATCGAAACCCTTCCCCAGTATTTTCTGCAATATGTCAAACGGAATTTCCCCGGCTTTGCGGAGCGTCTTCGCATCAAAGACGCCAAGCAACCCATACAAAAACAAAGCCCGGATTATTTCTCTTACGACCTGTCGATTTTTGACTCCAAAGGCCTCAATTGGCTGGTGAGCGGCAAACTGGGACAACTCGAAGACGTGCGGATGCAGGGCTATTTTAGCGGCCCCAAGGACTCCCTTACGCTCGATCTGGAAGTTCCTCACCTGCAATACGATAATATAGACCTGGCCAATATCCTGGTTCTGTTCAGCGGTCAACGCGAAGTGGGCAACCTGAATATTATTGTCGATTCTACGTATCTCAACGGCAAACATTTCTTGCCTACGCTGACCATGATGAACCAGATTGACGGCGATACGCTCAGTTTCGGCATCAACTACCTGGAATCTTCATTTGGAATCCTGGACAAACTTAACTTGAACGGATCGCTTTTTTTGGTAGATTCCAGCAGGTATGAAATAAGTTTTAAACAGTCCGACCTCGTCATTCTCAACGATATCTGGCAGATCAACGAAAACAACCACATCACCTTCGGAAAAAAATATTTTGATACCAAAAACTTCTTACTGGTACACCAGGACCGGCGCGTTATTCTCGAAAAAATAGGCGAAAACGGCGTGCAATTGGGTTTGTTTAATTTCGATTTTCATTTTATCGATAATTACTGGGATTACGACCAGCTCGATTTTAATGGAAAATTTAATGCCAAAATTAATATCGGCAAGGTTTTCGATTTCTCTCAGATTCAGGCGAATATCACTGCCGACAGCTTTTTTATCAACAACGATTATTACTGCGCGTTGACACTGAATGCCGTGGCGCCCAATCTGAAAGGCAAGCTGGAATCAAAACTGGTAATCAAAAAGATACTTCGCTGCTCACTGCTACGGCTACCTATAACCTGGCCGACCTCGAAACCGTGCGCACCAATAGAACTCCTTCAGAACTGCTGGCTAAGTATTTTGACCTCGGCATTAATATCAAAGGTTATCCCCTGAACCTGGCGCGGTATTTTTTGGGAACGGCAGTGCGGGATATCGAAGGCAGCTTTGGGGCCAATTTGCATATTTACGGTATGCCCGCCCGCCCCGAAGTGGAGGGCTATATCAATGCCATAAATGGCGCCGTGACCATCGATTATTTAAAAACGCGCTACCATTTTGACCGGAGTTATATCAAAGCCGGCAATTATCTATTCGACGCCTCCGGCACTATTCTCAGGGATAAATACGGCCACCGGGCATCGGTTTATGGCGGCATTAGCCACAACCGCCTCAACGATCTTGGCGTGAAGGCGCGCCTTCGCACCGAACGCTTCCTGGCGCTCGATACCAAAAAGGCGACAATAAAGTGTTTTACGGACAAGCGCTGGGCAGCGGCGAAGTCAGATTTTCAGGGCCTTTCGACCAGGTCGATATTTATGTGAATGCCACGGTAGGCGATAGCTCTAAGTTGGTCATTCCAGTTAGTAGCCAACGGGAAGCCTCGGAATTAAACGTGAAGTTTGTCAATAAATACGAGAAAAAGCGCACCGGCCAGGATCAAGCCGAAAAACGGGCTTCACTGGAGGGCGTCGATTTGGAAATGGATCTGTCTATCCGTGAAGAAGCCCAGATGGAACTGGTGTTTAACGAGCAAACCGGCGATATCATCAGAGGTTCAGGGCGTGGAAATATTCGAATCCTGGTGCCGCGCGGGGGTGATTTTCAGATGTATGGCGATTATACGATTTCCAGGGGTAACTACTTGTTTACCCTTTACAATGTGGTCAACAAAGATTTTCGCATCAAACCCGGAGGCGTTATTCAATGGTCGGGCGACCCCTTTGGCGCGCAAATACACCTGGAAGCCGAGTATAAAGACCTCAAAACATCGATGGCTAATTTTATTCAGGAATACCTGATCAATGCCGAAGCTTCTATAAAAAACGACGCCAGCAAGTCGACCAACGTAGTCCTGTTGCTCGAGTTGGAAGGCGAACTACTGCACCCGCAGATCAGTTTTGATATTTCTTTTCCGGCGCTCACCGGCCAACTCCAAACCTATACGGAAAACAAATTGCGCTTGCTCAAGCAAGACCAAAACGAACTCAACAGGCAGGTGTTCGGCCTCATCATAATCGGCCAATTTTTGCCTGCCGACTTGTCATTCCAAGGCACTGACATAATTTATAATACCGTAAGCGAATTTGTGTCCAACCAGTTGTCCCTGCTCGTCACCGAGTTATTGTCGGATGCGCTGGGTGAAGAAAGCGTATTGTCTGGCCTGGATTTTGACATTGCCTACAACCAATACCGCAATGTCAATCTGGGAGAAGGCCAGGATTTTACCGGCGGCGACGAATTCCAGGTAACCATCAGCCAGAATTTTCTCAATGACCGCTTAACCATACAGGTGGGCGGCAATGTCGATTTTGGCAGCAGTATTCGCGCCACCCCCGAAGCCAATGGCACTTTCATTGGCAATGACGTCGTCATAGAATACGTACTCAATACCAACCGGACCCTGAAGCTGCGTTTGTACCAGCGCTTGCAGCCCGATATCGGCGGCGGCAGACGTCTGGAAGTGGGTATGGGCTTGAGCTATCGCAAAGAATTTGATTCCTTCAGCGATTTTTGGGCTGGATTTAAGCAGTCGGCCAGAAAATTGAAAAAAAACGGATCTTAGTCATGAGCGCCTTAACACAATCTGCGCTGGATTTTTTGCGCGACTTATCGGATAACAACAACAAAGACTGGTTTGCAAGCCACAAATCGCGGTTTGAAAAGGATTTGAAAAAGCCGTTTGAACAGTGGATAGGGGAGCTCATCCAGGCTTTTTATGCCATCGACCCCGCCATCATGATTAAACCCCAGGATGCGATTTTCAGGATATACAGGGATACCCGTTTTTCGCAAGACAAGCGCCCCTACAAAGAACACGTGGCAGCGGTAATCTCTCCCTATGGGCGCAAACAAATGGAGTATCCAGGGTTTTATGTACATCTGGAAAGCGGCATGCTTATGCTGGGCGGCGGCGCGTATTTTTTGGAAAAACCTGCCTTGGAAAAAGTCCGCAGGCATATAATGGCTGAGCCCGACAAGTTTCGGCGACTCGTTCAATCTCCCGAATTTGTGGAGAAATACGGCGAGCTGCGCGGCGAGCGCAACAAGATTTTGCCCGTTGAATTCAGAGATGCAGAAAAAGAGATACCGCTCATCGCCAATAAGCAATTTTACTACATGGCCGAAATACCCGCTGAAAAAGCCATCGCGCCCGATAGCGTGCAAATGGTAACGACGTATTTCCAGGCTGCCAGGCAGTTCAACGATTTTTTGGTAGAAGCGCTTACTTAAATTTTTGGATTTCAATTCTTTGCGTGCAGAATGCTACGTCTTCCTCCACATTCGAAGCAATAACAACCACTCTATCAGCATGATAAGTAGAGAGCAGCGTATTATACCAGGCCGCGCCCTGCCTGTCGAGGTTGGTAGTAGGCTCGTCGAGTAGCAGAATAGGCGTATCGGCACAAACGGCCAACGCCAATTTGAGGCGTTGTTTCATGCCCGATGAAAAATGGCGGATGGGTTTATTGCGTTGTTTTTTCATATCGAGCACATGGCTCAGTATTTCGTTTGGATGCAGGCTCGAGACATAAGGTTTGAAGCCTTGCTGAAACTCCAGCGCTTCTTCCAGCGTAAATTCTTCTATCAGATCCATATAAGGAGCGGCATACGACAAATAGCGGTATACCTCAGATACAGGTAAGGGCTGATTTTGGTAATTAAAAGAGATTTTGCCTTTGGACGGAGTTAAATAACCGGATATCATGCGGAGGAGCGTGGATTTACCGGCGCCATTGGGGCCCACAACGGCATATGACGTATTAACATCCAAAAGCAGGTTTACATCCCGCAGCACCCATTCTCTGCGGTAGCGTTTGGCTGCTCCTGCCAGTTCAATCCTCATACACCGTATTGCCATTCATATGGCCGAACCCTTTAATGACTCCTTTTACTCTTCCTTCGGCCGAATTGCGGATAAAAGAAAGGATTTCCTCCCGTTCGGGAGATTGGTCGAATTCGGTTTCCACCTTTTCGAGTGCGGTACTGATATTGTGGCCTTTTACAAATATAATCCGGTAAATATCCCTGATGAGTTCAATTTGTTTGTCTGAAAATCCGCGGCGCACGAGCCTACTTTGTTTACGCCGATGTAGGAGAGGGGTTCGCGGGCGGCGCGAATAAAAGGCGGCACGTTTGTGCGAACCAGTGAACCGCCGGCTATAAAGCTGTGTTCGCCCACCCTCACAAATTGCTGTGCGGCCACAAGTCCTTCCAGGATCGCCCAGTCTTCTACAATGACGTGGCCGGCGAGATTGACATTGTTAGCGAGGATCACGTGGTTGCCCAGATGACAATCGTGGGCCACATGCACATAAGCCATCAGCAGGCAATTGCTGCCCACCACCGTTTTGTTTGCAGCCGAAGTGCCGCGGTTTACGGTCACGTATTCGCGGATAGTCGTATTGTCGCCAATTTCAGCCGTAGTAGATTCGCCCATAAACTTGAGGTCCTGGGGAATACCCGAAATCACCGCGCCGGGAAAGATGCGGCAATTTTTGCCGATCCTGGCGCCTTCAAATATCGTCACATTGGGGCCTATCCAGGTACCGTCGCCAATCTCTACATTTTTATCAATATAGGAAAACGGGCTAACAGTGACGTCTTTGCCTATTTTGGCATCCGGATGTATATAGTATTGTGGATTCGCGTGATTCATTTTAGGAACGCTTAACGATTTGAGCAGTTAACTCCGCCTCTGAAACAATTTTATTTCCGACGTATACAGTTGCCTGCATTTGGCAAATACCCCTGCGAATGGGCGCCATCAGTTCAAGTTTAAACAGTACGGTATCGCCGGGTAGTATTTTTTGTTTGAATTTGGCATTTTCAATTTTGAGGAAATAAGTGTCCCAGTTGCCCGGATCATCTACAGTAGACAAAGCCAGAATGCCTCCCGTTTGCGCCATGGCTTCTATTTGTAATACGCCAGGCATGACTGGGTTGTTGGGAAAATGCCCCTGGAAAAAATATTCGTTGAAGCTTACGTTTTTGACGCCTACTACGTGGTGGTCCGACATTTCGATGATTTTATCCACCAGCAAAAAAGGGTAGCGATGCGGTAGCCATTGGGCTATTTGTACGCTGTCGAAGAGGGGTTCCTGGTCGGGGTCGTATTTGGGTTTTCCCTTTAGTTTGCGTTGTTCCTGGTAGTATTTCTTCAGCAACTTGGTGAATTCCACGTTGGCTTTATGGCCGGGTTTGGTAGCCACAATTTTGCCTTTGATGGGTTTGCCCAATAGCGACAAATCGCCTATTACATCCAGTAGTTTATGGCGGGCAGGTTCGTTGCTGAAATGTAGTTTTACGGTATTTAAGATGCCTTCTTTATCAACCTTAACGCTGGGTTTGTTGAGTTTTTTGGCCAGATCATCCAGTTCGGGTTGTTTCATCACCCTGTCGACGATCACGATGGCATTATCCAGGTCGCCGCCTTTAATCAGGTTTTGGCTAAAAAGATATTCCAATTCGTGAAGAAAAACAAAAGTCCGGCACGGAGCGATTTCTTTTTCGTAGTCGTCCAGGTTGCGCAGCGAAGCGAATTGCTGGCCCAATACGTCTGAGTTGAAATCGATCATGGTGATCACTTCAAAATCATCAGCGGGCATGGCCACCAATTCGGTGCCGGTAGCTTCATCGCGGTAGGTAATCGGGGTTTCTATTTCGAAAAAATCGCGGTCGACTTCCAATTGTTCAATCCTGCTTTGCGCAAGGCAGATACAAAGGGCATAGCGCTTCCGTCGAGGATAGGTACTTCGGGGCCGTCAAGTGAAATCAATACATTGTCGATGCGCAAACCGGCGAGGGCAGACAATACGTGTTCGATAGTACTTACCTGGGCTTCTCCAAGTTTGATAGTAGTTCCTCTTTGTGTATTTACAACCCGGCTTACATCAGCACTGAGCACGGGGTGGTCTTTAAGATCAATTCGCTGAAATTTGATGCCATGATCTGCTGGAGCCGGATGAAATGTAAGTGTAACCGTATTGCCTGTATGTAGGCCTACGCCTTTCAGGGTAACCGGGTGTTGAATCGTCTGTTGCTTCATATTTTAACGACTGAGAAATAATGGTGCAAAGATAGGTTTTTTAGTTATTTTGAAAGATGTAGCAGATAGGCTATTACAATAGATTGTTATTCAAGTAGTTTTGGGTTCAGCTGTTAGGAGGAGTATGGGAAGAAGTATCGGTTGAATTCGATTGTTGACGTAACATGGATTCCAACTCACTAAGGCGCTGGTATATTTCGGGTAATTGCCTGAATAGGGCAAAAGACCGAAAGTAATCCTTATAGGGAATAGCCGGGGTACCTACCCAATAGGCGTTAGGCGTTTTGATGGTTGATATGACACCGGCCTGGCCGCCAATCTGCGTGCCGTCGGCCACACTGAGGTGCCCTGCAAAACCCACCTGCCCGGCTATGCGGCAGGATTTGCCGATTTTGGTGCTACCCGCAAGACCGACAAGTGCTGCGATCACGGTATTTTCGCCAATTTCCACGTTATGGCCCACCTGAATCAGGTTATCGAGCTTGGCGCCCCGCCTGATAATGGTAGAGCCCATGGTCGCCCGGTCAACGGTGGTATTGGCGCCTATTTCCACATTGTCTTCGATAATCACATTGCCCACGTGCTGGATCTTTTGGTAGATGCCTTCGGAGTTGGGAGCAAAGCCAAAACCATCGCTTCCAATAACCACGTTGGGGTGTATGATGCAGTTGTCGCCTAACTCCGTTTTTTGCATGATGCGTGCGCCCGCGTATATGATGGTATTGTTTCCCACCTGAGCATCCTGACCTATATAAACCTGGGGGCCGATATAACTGCCCTTGCCGATACGTGCATTGGCTTCCACTACTGCAAATGGCTCAATGGTCACCTCTTCGGCTAAAACAGCGGTAGGGTGGATAAAAGCCTGGCTCGAAATACCGGTGTTCCGCGCTGTAGCTTTGCCGAATTGTTCCAACAGTATGGCTACTGAGGCATACACGTCATCAACCCGGATCAACGTGGCCTTGACTGCTTGGCGGGGGATAAAAGAACGATTGACCAAAAGTACGGAAACAGTGCTTTGGTATACGTATTCTTCGTATTTAGGATTGCCCAAAAGGAAATAGAACCCTCACCCCTTCCTCGATTTTACTGGGGCGATTGACTTTGACATCAGGGTCTCCTTCTATCGAACCGTTTAGTAATGCGGCTAATTCTCTCGCTGACAGTTGCATGCCGCAAAGGTAGAAAAAAAAAGTTGAAAGGTAGATTGGCTAAGAACTATCTTTGCCCGCAAAAAGCGCATACTTTGGCACATAATATACGCATAGGTACCCGTGGCAGCGAACTGGCTTTATGGCAGGCACGCCACGTACAGGCCGCTTTAGCAGCTTTGGGATTTACCAGCGATCTCGTTATTCTCAAAACGAAGGGCGACAAGATCCAGGATCTCAGCTTTGACAAAATCGAGGGCAAGGGTTTTTTTACTAAAGAACTGGAAGAAGCCCTGTTGCACGGTGAAATTGATATGGCAGTGCATTCGATGAAAGATTTGCCTACCGATTCACCCGATGGATTAGCTATTTCAGCTGTTTCTTACCGCGAAGACCCCGCCGCTTGGCTGCTTATGCCCCGATCGAAAGCATCCACGCCCCATTTGTCGCAATTGCCCCAGGGCGCGGTGGTGGGCACTTCCTCCTCCCGCCGGAAGGCGCAGTTGCTTCATTTCAGACCCGATTTACAGTTGACTGATATCAGAGGTAATGTACCAACGAGGCTGCAAAAGCTTCGCAATGGCGATTTTGACGCCATCGTGTTGGCCGCTGCCGGACTTACCCGGCTGGCACTCGATTTGAGCGATTTGCAGGTGGTTAGGTTTAATGTACGCGAGTTTGTGCCGGCGCCGGCGCAAGGCGTCCTGGCTTACCAAACGAGGCGCGACGACACGGAGATACGGCGCGCCCTTCAGCGCATTCACCACCCGGAAGTGGCGGCTGTTACCAATATTGAGCGAAAAATTCTTCAACTAATGGAAGGGGGCTGTCATATGCCCCTCGGCGTATACTGCGAACGCGATAACTCGGGTAATTACCACGTGTGGGCAGCCATGGCGGCTACCTGGGATGCCCCCCTCGTAACCGTTCAGCATTCAGCTTCTACACATTTTGAATTGGCTCAAGTCGTAGTAGATGCCCTGCGCGGCAAGGCATCGTAACCCCATATCACGCCATGCGTCGATTCCGGATGGCCCGCTGGCGCTGGGCGTTGAATAAACCGTACAACAAAGCCAGCAAAATGGGCAATCCAACATTTACAGCTTTAAGCATATTGCGGGTGCCTTTTGCTTCATCGCCCAGATAAGACGGGTCGATCGGGCGGCTGGCCACGCCTTTGGTGCGCAATTCAATTAGCCCGGTGTCATCGGAAAGCCAATCAATGCTATTGACCAACAAGCTGACATTGTCGGGCTGTACGCGGTTCTGGCCGCTGACGGCAAAATCTCCGTCGCCGAAAACGACGAGCTTTGACTGGGTATTTCCAGCCAGATTGCCTTCGAGCACTCCTCCTACCGCCATGCCGCCAAGCGGAAAATCGGCAGTAGTCCATTTTTTCTGCACATCGAACATAGTTGGGGCATTTACTATCCCCGACCGGGCTGAACTAAAAGCGATGGGGGTAAAGCGAATGCCCGGGTTGCCGCCCACAAAGCTGATAGGGCTGGCGAAAGGCATCATCACTTGCTCGAGGCCTTTTACAGCCGGATGTTCCCTGAAATCACTGATGAGCGGCAAAAAAGGAAACTGTACGGGGGTATTGATCATGAAAAAACCCTGCTGCTGTTGCAGCGTTACGCTTCCGCATTGGGCGTCGATAAGAAATCCGGGTTCTATTTTTACGCCTTTTGCCGCCAGCCAGCTTTCGAGGCCTGTGCTGACCGGGGTACCCTGCCCGGCACTCAGGTCTCCGCTTACCGCATTGACTGCCAGTACGAGTTTGCCTCCCTGTGATAGATAGGCGTCCAATTGCTGCAAATGCCCGGGAGGGAAAGAATCGCGGGGAGCTATTACGGCTATTGCGCGAATACTGGGGTTAATGGCCGAATCGGCAGAAACCGGAGCGATAGTGTATAATATGCTGAGTTGCTCGTATACCTGCCCCATTTCATTGAGCGCAGCTTCGCCGTGTCCTTGTAGAAAACCTATGACCGGTTTGTCTTTTACCGACAGTTTTTTGATGCTGGTAGACAGGGCGTATTCCATGGCCATTTCGGGCTGGATAAATGGAATGGGTTCCTGCCGGTCGCCCATTCGAACGAGTGCGCCCATATAAGCTTGTTGTTGCTTGACCTGGTCTTTCTCGCGCACATTGATCATCAGCGGTTGGATGCCCTGATCGGTGGCTTCTTTTTTTTGGGCATCGTCTTCAGGGCTAATGAAATCGAAGCGCACGTCGCCTTTCGAGATGTTGGCGTATTCCACGAGCATGTCCTGAAAATCCCTTCGGGTTTTGGCCACATCGGGGGGCAGGTCGTCCGAAAAGTAGGCGGTAATCGTAACGGGCTCGTCGAGATTTTTCAGGATATCTTTTGTAGCCTGCGACAGCGTGTATTGGCGGCCCTCGGTGAGGTCGGCTCGCAGGAAAAATTTATTGCTTAAAATATTGAGTAGCAACAATATGGCTGCAAGCAAAGCGATAGATAAAGCCGTATTTTTCATAGTGCGTTACTATCTTTTTGAAATGCTGATTTCTGATAAATACAATCCCAGCACGACAATTGACAAAAAATAGATGAGGTCTTTGGTGTCGATGACGCCTCTTGAAATCGATTCAAAATGCATCGACAAGCTCAGCGTACTAAACAGCTCTCCGATAAAACCGGTCATTCCGCCGGCGATTACTTCAAATAAGAACTGAAAGAAGATGCCGATAGACAAGGCAAGCAGGAAAGCCACGATCTGATTGCTGGTAATACTGCTGGCAAACAAGCCAATGCTGATATAGGCCGCGCTAAGCAGCAATAATCCCAGATAACCGCTCCAGATAGCGCCGTGATCTACCTTGCCCAGGTAGGTAATGGTGATGTAATAGGGTAGGGTGAGCGCCAGCGTAATGGCGACCATCAGAAAGCACGACAAAAACTTGCCGATGATAACCTGGCGGTCCGTAACGGCTTTGGTGAGCAATAACTCAATAGTACCCGTTTTCTTTTCTTCGGCTAATTGGCGCATGGTGAGCGCCGGGATGAAGAAAAAGAGGGTCCACTTGGCCACTCCGAAAAAAACGTTGAGATCGGCTTGCTTCCGGAAAAAAATATCGCCGTTGCCGGCAAGCCAGGTAAAAAAGCCGCTAAAAGCCAGAAATAATACTATGATAAAATAGGCTATCAGCGAGTCGAAATAAGCGTTGAGCTCTCTTTTGGCAATGATCCATGCGGGTTTCATCGCTATTGTTTTTTGATCGTTCAGACGAATAAGACTAGTTTACGGTCAGGTCGCGGAAGACGTCCTCGAGTTTGGTCTCCAGCGGTATCATTTCGGCCAATATCCAATGGCGCTGCACGCACAATTCGAATATCTCGCGATTGGATAAGTACTCGGGATGACTCTGTACGTCGAATCTCAATTCGGCGGGGTTGCTGATCTCCACAGCAGATACGCCGGGCAGGTTAGCCAATGCTTGCCGGGCATCTTCTACACCTGCGTCTTCGAGCCTGATCTGCAATACCTGCCGGCCTTGTGCCTGTTTGCGCAAGGTAGAGGGAGCGCCGTCGGCTACTATTTTTCCTTTATTGATAATTAAAATGCGATCGCAGGTTGCTTCTACCTCGGGAAGAATATGGGTGCTTAGGATTACCGTCTTTTCTTGTCCCAATTTGCGAATGAGTTCCCGGATTTCGACGATCTGGTTGGGGTCGAGGCCCGTGGTAGGCTCGTCGAGTATCAACACGGCCGGGTCGTGAATCATGGCTTGTGCCAAACCCACCCGCTGCCGGTATCCCTTCGACAATTCGCGGATGCGCTTGTGTTTTTCGGCGCCCAATCCGCATACCTGAACCATGTCGAGTACCCGGTTTGCAATGGCGCTTTGGGACACACCTTGAATAGCCGCGCAAAAAGCGAGATAATCCATCACGGGCATATCGAGATATAATGGATTGTTTTCGGGTAGATAACCGATTTGCTTTTTTAGCGCGCCGGTTTTTACCGACTGGCCGCCGATGAGCACGTCGCCCTGGTCCATCGGCAAATAACCGGTGATCATTTTCATGGTGGTGGTTTTGCCGGCGCCGTTGGGCCCAGAAAACCAAGGATCTCCCCGGTTTTAACTTCAAACGAGATATCGTCTACGGCTTTCTGAGGGCCGTAACTTTTGTTGAGGTGTTGAATCAGGATATCCATCGCTACCGTATTAATGTGAATAACGGGATGCAAAAATAAACATCTGAATGATTTTTTTTGACTCCAGTCTATGCATTATTGTGTGTGCTGTCGATCATTCCTTAGCTTTACGCAAATTTATAGTAAAACAGAATTTCTCATGCAAACACGTTTTAGCCTCTTGGGAGGTTTATTGTTAACGGCGCTTTTTGCCTGCAACCAAAAGAAAACACAAGAACTTCCTGCCGAGTGGAAAGCATATCAACTGGAGGATATAAAGAGTGTGAGCGGCGCTAAGCGTGCAGTAAAACTGGATAGCAACGGGAAAACCGTGGAAGAAGGCGTGATTGTCAACGGCCGTAAATCGGGCGCCTGGCTTCACTATGAAGGGCTGAATTCAACTTTTCCTACCCGTATCGAAACTTACGTGGACGGTGTGCAAAACGGTCCCTATTTCGAACTGGGCCCAAACGGCCAAATCAAAATGAAAGCTTTTTATAAAGACGACATGCTGCACGGCAACTGGACCCAATACAGCTTCAGCCGGCCGCTTATCGATGCCAATTATCAGGATGGCAAATTACACGGCGTCTATCGCGAATTCGAACTGCGGGACGGCAAAATCAAGAAGGAGATTAACTATAAAAACGGAAAACTGGACGGGCCCTATCGGTTTTACAATCCTGAGGGAAAAATTACGCTGGAGTACCTGTATAATAATGGCGAGCAGGTTAGTGGCGCTATCATGGACACTACTAAGACGAATGCCCCCAGATGACCCGCATAGGGATGCCTCCGCTTTCAAAAACGATATCTAATGATGAACCCACAACAAACGCCATCAGATAGCCGGTTATCCCCCTACTTGCAAACACTGTTGCAGGAAGGGCCCCTCTTAGATATCACCCATCTTCAAGGATCTGCCGAAGGCGCTTTTTGGGCTTATTCCTGGCTCGATGATTTACTCCACCAGCGCGCCTTGCGTATGCAAATAAGCGCTTCGCATGATACACAAGAGACACTGAAATCCCTGTTTTTCGAATACCGCAACGCCGAACGCCTGCAAGGGAGTAAAACGCTGGGATTCGCATACCCGTTTCTGGTGCTGCATACCGAAGCCGGCATCTGTACCGCGCCCCTGGTGATCTGGCCGGTACAGTTGGAACCCGACCCCCAAACCGCCAACCACTGGTGGCTGAGTTATTCTCCCGACTATCTGCCTACCGTCAACAGGCCCCTGCTGCATTGGTTGAAAGCGCAGTGCGGCTGGGAAGATGACTCGGAGTGGTTTTCATTGGTGAAACCCGATGCGATGACTTCGGGCGCTTTAGCTGCTTTTTGCGATAAGCTGGCGGCACATTTGAATATCAACAATCCCAGCCAGAGCGCCTCTATTATGCCTTGTCCCGACCGCAAAATCCTGGTTGAAAGCAGGCAGCAGGACGCCATTTATTGGTCGGGGGTAGTGGGTATCTTTCCTGCTATCACAGAAGAAGCTAACCCTACGGCCTGGCAGGAGGCTGCCAAATTATCGGCTGCACCTGAAGGAGACCATCCTTTTGGCGTATCTGCATTGGATCCATGGCAAGCCACTGCGGTTGAAGCCGTGCAACAAGGGGGCCCCCTGCTGGTAACGGGTAGCTCGGGTTCGGGGAAAAGCCATTTAGCCCTGCATTTACTTACCAGCACCCTGAGCAATGGGGGCAAATGCCTGGTGGTGTCGCAAAGCATGACAGCCCTGAAAAGCATACAGGACCAGTTGGTGGCCTTAGGGCTTGAGCACTTGCAATGGCTGTTCAGAGATGCGGTAATCGACAAAACGGTATTGCTGGAAACATTAAAAACACTGGCAAAAACCGAAACATCCACCTTGCCTGCTTTAGCCGCCGCAGCTTTTCGCCGGCAAGTAGATAAAGCGCTGAGAGAAAAGGGAAGACTGGATCAACGATACCAGTCGGTGCGAAAAAAAGTATTCGGCACTCACGATTGGTCAGAAACAGTCGGCCTTTTTTTGTCCGCCACACGCAGAGAAGGCAAAGAGCTGCTCAGCAGTCAACTCAATCCGCAGGATTTCGCATTTCATTACGAGGAATATGTATTGGTAAAAAATGCGGTGAGCGACTGTTATCCGCTTTTCCAGCGAATTAACACGCTCAACCACCCTTTGCGAAACCTGAATGCAGGTATTTTTATTCACAAATCTAAAGAAGAAGGTCTCGAGTTTATCCAACAGAAGCAGGAGGAATTTATTGCCAAAGCCCAGCAACTGCAGTTGGAATATATCGCCACCTACAATGCGTATGGCGATCAGTTGATGAACCACTATGAGCAGTATTATGCTGCTTTGCAGGATCACAATGAGCTGATTCACGATGCCATTCGCGACCATGTTAATAGGTTCGGCGAAGTATTTGCCCATGGAAGCCCGGCATGGTCGGGGCTGCGCAGTTTGTTCTCAGATAAACACAAAGAGATCAGGCAGGCTAGAAAATCGGTTGCGGGGCTGTATAAAGAGTTTAAAACGACCTTTTCCGCCTATAAATATATAGATTTTGCCTTCCCATCCTGGGATGAAAACAGCCCGGTCACGCAGTTGGAAAAAATACTGGAGGGTTTTGAAGGCGCTCTGCGGCAATGGAGGAAAGAACTCCCCTCGATTGTACAGGAAGAACTGCTCCGACTCAACCACAAAACGGTTAATCCCTCCGTGGACGGACACGACAAGGTGCTGGTTATTGAAGACAACCTAACGGCGCTGGTAGAAGAACTGAACGAATCCGGGTTATACCAGTTGCCTTTTGAAAACAAGATGCTGACTGTTTCGCGCCAGCAAAAATACCTGGAAGACACCATTGACCAATTGGAAGTGACGCGTCTTAATTTGCGCGACTACGCCGTTTTTTACGATTGGCAGCGCAACTGGTTTCAGCTTCCCGAAAACGCCCGCAGAGTGGTTAGGGCATTGGCTAAAGTACGCCCTCCCGCTTGGGTAAGCGCTTTTGAAAGCTGGTATCTAAATAATTGTCTGGCTAAATCGTATGACGCTGCGCTGCCATTAAAGGATTTTGATGCCAAAACCTGTGTAGGCGCCATCAAAGCCATTCGGGATATGCTCCCCGCGCAAATACTGCACCGCTGGCGAGGTAAGAAAGAAGAGGCTTTGCGGGCAGCAAAAAAGGCCGGCCGCAATCAATATGAGCAGTTATTCGGACGTCGAAATATAGAATCATCTGCGGGGATGAGCATTGCCGAGCTTTTGGGCAATGGAATTGAAGCCATTACCGACCTGTTGCCGGTTTGGCTCACTACTCCTCAACTAGCTTTACACAACCTGCCGGCAGCTGAGGCTTTTTTTGACCTGATGATCGTGGAAGAAGGCCACATGTTGAGTTCGGGAGATGTGACTCCGCTTTTGAGCATGGCTAAACAAACGGTTGTATTGGCGCATACCCAACTCATAGAAGAAAGCCGGCCCCTTGCCTTGCCAACAGCTATGCGTGGAGCTAAAATACGGGAAACCAGACTGGAAATTTGCCACCACTGGCGCCCCGGCGATTTGACGCCCCTGCTCGACCCCAATACCCAATGGGGTGCTTCGGCATTAAACGCGTTTCAACTGCGCTTCGAACAAGTGGAAGGGCGCTACGACCCCCAAACCCAGACAAATGCAGCGGAAGCCCAACGACTTATCCAATTGCTGAATGATATTCAACCTACTCCTCAGCGGACATATCCTTCAGTGGGGATCGTGTGTTGCACAACCGGCCAACGCAACCTCATAGCTGATTATCTGCTGCAAATTAAACTCAGGCGTTTTCCGGGAGTCGAGAAGATTCAACAATTGGAACGCAACGGCCTTCTGGTGTATACTATTGACGAAATGCCGGGCATTCATCCCGATATCTTGTTTTTTTCAGGTACCTTCGGCATTACCGGACTCGAAGGCCAAATGGAAGGGTGTAAAGATTATTTCGAGGGGGAAAAAGGCCTCAGACGGTTGTATCTGTTAATGAGCCGCCCTATCAAATCCCTGTATTTGCTCAATTCTATTCCAGAAGTGCTGCTGGCA
Organism: Saprospiraceae bacterium; assembly: GCA_016715405.1. Lineage (GTDB taxonomy): Bacteria > Bacteroidota > Bacteroidia > Chitinophagales > Saprospiraceae > JABWBR01. The sequence goes on from JADKAE010000009.1 coordinate 266,198, forward strand.
GATTGGTCGCATACTCCTCCCTTGCAGGCGCTGTATTTATTGAGCAATTATTATCACTATGCTGTGTATGTGCAACAATCTCATGCCAAAAAACAGGATGAAGTAGTGGCAGGCTTGAGAAAAGGTATTGGCATTGAAAAACAACATCATACTTCGGGATTGGCCTCCGAAATGGCCCTCAGACTGGAGGCCTATATCGAATCCGGCAGGCTCAGGCTAGATGTGCCCATGGGCGAATGGCGCTTCCCCCTGCTGGTTCAACAAAAAGGCGATAATGGAGAGGCCTGTTACCTCCAGCCCGACGGCTTTTTTGCCCAGGCGCCTTGTACGGATCACGTTTGGGAGATGGAACAACGCACCCGGCTCGAAGAACTGCGCGTAAAAACGATGCCCGTGTGGTCGGCCGCCTGGTGGAAAAATGCGCCGTTTGAAACGCGTAAATTAGCTGCGGCACTCATACAGGTTGACGAAGGAAAAAAGGAAGAGAAGGGTTAACCCAATTTTTCTACTTCAAGGGAATCCGTACTTTGGGCTAAGAGCTCCGCATTGGACAGCAAAAAAATGGGGTGAACGAAGTCAGGAGCGATCTCAACCAGGGGGACCAAAGCAAAATTTCGCTCCTGCAAGAGGGGATGAGGTATTTTTAGATTTTGATAATCCACAATTTGATGGTTGTAATACAAAATATCAATGTCGATTATTCTCTCCCCCCATTTAACAAGCCGGTGACGACCCATTTTTTTTCAATAGAAAGTATGCGGTCGAGTACTTCAAGAGGTGGGTAATGGCTTATTAACACAACTACCTGGTTTAGAAAATCGGGCTGATTGGTGATTCCCCAAGCCTTTGTGCGGTATAAAGATGATAAACGCGAAAGCGAGCCAACATCCGCCATTAGCAACTGCCGGGCGGTATCCAGATGACGGATTGTGTCGCCTACATTACTGCCCAGCAATAAAAATACTTCTTTCATAGCATTAAAATGACGGGAGGGGTTCAAATCCCAAATTTTGTTTAATTTTGATCAATACTCTTTCATCTCAAACGAAACGCATCAGAATGAGATCACTTTTCTACGGAATTTTTTTCACATTTTTTGGAACACTAGCAATTGCACAACCTATTAATGACGATTGTGGCGGTTTAATTAACCTGGGTATTCTTCCCGCTTGCCCACCCACTATCTTTACTAACGTAGATGCTACGGCTTCCGATATCGGTTTTGGCAACAATCCTTCGTGTTTCAACGGCGGAAATACCCAGCGAGACGTCTGGTTCGCCTTTACTACGGTCGATACTATTATTGATATTACGATTACGCTCATCGGCGTGCCCACCGGCCCTAACGGCGATCCAATCCAAAATCCACAGATAGCCATATATCGTGGTGATTGCGCAGTGGACGGCTTGGCCGAATTGGCCTGTATTTCAGCGCCAAACGGAAGTACGCAAATCGAGCTGGATATTTTGGGGCTTACGCCCAATGAACAGTATTTTATTCGCGTAAACGATTATTCGGCATCCGCCAGCCCTAACTCCGGCGACTTTACGCTTTGCGTAGACGAATACGTGCCCGCTGTCAATATTGGAGATGAACCCAGTACGACAGCTTGTTTTGGAACCCTCTATGACTCCGGAGGACCCGACGGCGACTACGGCCCGGGCGAAAATCATACGTTTACGATTTGCCCCAATGATATACACCAGTGTATCGAAATTACCGTGCTCGATTACCAAATGGAGCCCGGATTTGAAGATTTGAATCTTTTATGCCGGCGATGATGTCAATGACCCAATTATCTCCAGTTTGACAGGTTTCGGAAACGGCCAGCCTTTTATCATCCAGGCCAGTTCAGGGTGTGTGACGGTTCAATTTACTTCTGACGGCTCGGTGCAGGACGCCGGCTTCGAACTGGAGTGGGCCTGTTCACCCGTTGCCTGCGACGGCTCAAGTATCGACAACCCGACGGTGATCAATTCGCTGCCTTTTAATCTGCCTTTCAGCACTTGCGACGATGCAGCTAATTTTGGAAGCAGCCCCTGCGGCAACGACGCTTTCCTGAATGGTCCCGAATATGTATTTGCCTATGAATCACCCGGTGATATTTGCATAGCGGTTACGATCTCCAATGCCAATGCAGGCACCGGCGTGTTAATTCTCAACGGTCCTGCCGACGACCCCAATACGCTCTGTGTGGCGCAAAGTACGACCGGCATGATTAATGCAGCCAACCTTCAATTGGCCGGCACCTATTATATCGTAGTAGACAATGCCAGCGGGTGTACCGATTTTAATATTTTGGTACAGGAAACAGATTGCCAGTTATCACCGGGTTTGGCTTCGGCATTATGCAATCCGCTCAACGGCTGTGTGGAAGAAGGCGGCGTACCGTCTATCTTTTTCTTTGAACAGGGCTTCCAGGATATCGACGTACCCAACGGCGCCAACGACGGCTGCTGGCTGGGCGTAGGCGTTCAACCCAACTTCTATTGGTTTACGGTACAGGCACAGGCAGATGGTCCTTTCGGATTTGTCCTTGAAAGCGCCGATATCCCCTCTGATATCGACTTTAGTGTTTGGGGGCCGTTTACCCAGCAACAAGTGTGCGAAACGCCGCTGACGGTTATCAATTTTGTGACAAACAACCAACCAATCAGAAGCTCCTGGGCCGCAGGCGGCGATCCTACCGGTCTCGCCGATATTCACCCGGTGTTGGGTACACCCGTCACCGATACCTGGGACTGCGGTGGTTTTCCCGGTGCAGGTGGCGACGACTTCGTGAGCACCATTGCAGCGCAGGAAGGAGAGGTATACGTTGTGTTGTCCAACGACTGGGGCAACCAGATTATCAACGGCGGTATTTCTATCGATTGGTCGCCTTCCAACCCCGATGTATTGATTCCCGTGCCTACAGTTGTGGAGGGAGGAGATACCACGGTTTGTATCGGCCAATCGGTCCAGATTGCTATTTCGAGTGCGGTTAATAATATCGAATGGATTGAAGGCGTGTCTACCTTGTCTTGCGACAACTGCTTCGATCCCATCGCTACACCTACGGAAACGACTACCTATAAGGCTATCGTAGAAAGCGTGTGTTATTCGGATACCATAAAAGTAGAAGTAGTTGTATTTGACGTGACGGCGGGCGCTGATATTACCGTTTGTACCGGCGAAGAATTCGGCATAGTCGCCGGCGCCGATTTTGATCCGGCATTAGCTACTTACTCCTGGACTACTCCTGCCGGCATCGCCCTGAGTTGCGCCGATTGCCCCAATCCGACGGTGACCGCAGTTTCGGCCGGAAATCACCCCGTAATCGTTACCCTCACGGCGCCCAACTGCGTATTGAGCGATACGACAATTGTGACTGTATTACCCCAGCAAGCGCCCGAGGCAGTGGTGAGCGACGACCAACAGGTATGTACCGGAACGACGGTAAGCCTGGGAGGGCCCCTCATCGCAGGCGTATCCTATACTTGGTCATCTGTGCCCAGCGGTTTTACGTCCATCTTGTCAAATCCTACGGCATCACCAGGGCAGACGACTACTTATTATCTCAGCGCTACTAATAACGCCTGTCCATTTCCTTCACTCGATAGTGTGACCGTGATCGTGGATACGAACCCCTTACTGGCGGTTTCGTCAGATACGGCTATTTGCCAGGGAGTACCGCTGGTGATGGGCACAACCGTGCCAGAACCCAACACGACATATCTTTGGGATGGCCCCGCTATCATAGAAGATCCTACTAATCCCAATACGCTGGTGTATCCGGAAGGGGCGGGCACTTACACGCTTACAGCCACGCGGGGCGCCTGTGTAGTCACGGCTACCGTTGATGTGACTATTACGGCCATCGCAATTGATATTATTCAACCGGATACGCTGCTGATATGCAAGGGCACAACCATAAACCTCCAAACGACCACTACGCCGTCAAATGTACAGGCTACATGGACGCCCAATAACGGTTCGCTGAATACCAATGTGGGTAACAGCGTTTTTGCCACACCTCAAACTATTACTACTTATACCGCAACAGTGACCGTGCCGGGGTGTTTGAAAACTGCTGAAATTACGATCCTTGTAGATTCTCTGCCGTCTAATCTCACGGCTATGCCGTTGGATACCAATATCTGCGAAGGCGAAGTGTTAGTCTTATCAACGCCGGTCTTTGAGCCAGGCGATTTTCCTGATATTTCTTTCCTGTGGCGCCCCACAGAAGGCCAACAATCGCCCGATACGCTGTTTAACCTCGTTGTGACACCAGATACGACTACGAACTACTTCCGGGTTACCACAAACGGAATATGTATGGACACCTCTTATGTACTTGTGGAGGTGACTCCGATACCTACCGTCATGTTGATACCGGGAGATACCACCTTATGTCAGGGCTCCTCCCTTCAGCTTAATGCCGTGTTTGACCCCGGTATTGATGAAATATCGTGGAGCCTGCCGATGGGCTGAGCTGTACGGATTGTCCTAACCCTATAGCTACTCCCGGGGATGATATCACCTATCAGGTTACCGGAAAGCTGGGTAATTGCCCCACCGGCGCCTCTATTAGTATAGACGTCATATTACCACCCGTAATCAGTGTGCCGCCCACCGTAGAAATTTGCGAGGGAGATTCGACGGGACCATTGTTGCTATCCACGCCGGATTCTATGGTGTCATATCTGTGGACTTCGCCCACTCTGCCCAACTTTATGTCTGACATTCCTTTGCAGCTGTTTTCGCCGTCTACTACTACTACCTATTCGCTTAGTGCAACCAATAGCTGTTTTACCAGATCGGCACAAACAACCGTTTTTGTAGTCAACGACGCTACCGTAAGTGTAGACGACGTTGTGATATGCGCGGGCGACCCCCTTACACTCACAGCCGAGGGCACTGCCCCGGAAGGAGTTACGGAATCCTATAGCTGGCTGGTAAATGGCACAGAGATTCCCGGACAGACCATCACTGTAACCGGGTTAACAGAAACTACGGATGTGGTACTTACGTATACCTACGGCCCCAATTGCGGCACCGTAACAGAAACGTTTACCGTGAATGTGTTGGGCAGTGAATTTGCGGTTAGCATTGAAGTTGCACCCAATGATTCGCTAATCTCTTTCGATACGCTGTTGCTCACCGCCAACGTATTGCCGCCGGATTTAACAGGACTAACCTATACCTGGTATGAAAACGATGTGGAGATCGGACAAACGACTTCGCCCTCCTTCAGCCATATCGCACCCTTTATCGACCGTGAAATGACGGACGGAGAAGAATTTGTTTATAAAGTGGTGGTAACTACGCCCGAAGGATGCGAACGTTTCGATCAGACCCCCGTGCGGGTGTTGCCGGCTAATTATAGAATTCCCAATGTGTTTACGCCCAATGGCGATGAAAGGAACGACGTGTTTAAAGTATTTACGTCTCGCAATTTTGTGATTGAAGAATTGCGGGTGTACAACCGTTGGGGACAATTGGTGTTTGATGGAAAAGGCGATAATGCCAGTTGGGATGGGAATTACAAAGGAGAACCTGCGCCTTCAGATGTCTATATTTATTTCGCCTTACTTAAGCTGGGCACCCAGGAATTTGAGGAAAAAGGAGATGTGACTTTGATTAGATAAGGTTTATGAGGTTTATAAGCGTTGATGAGGGCTTTATGAGGGTCTAAACTTTCATCAACCCTCATCAACCCTCATCAACCTTTACTTACTCGCTACCAAATTCACATTCAGATCGAATTCGTCGTAGATCGTTTTGTCGCCGAGATTGTCGAAAAAGCTGCCTGATCCAAAGCGGATATCGAAATCAGCGCGGTCTACCGTTACTTTTGCGGTAGCAGTTACCTTGCCGCCATCTTCCTTGAGATCAGCGTTGAATTTGATTGTTTTCGTGATCCCTTTGATGGTGAGGTTGCCAATCATTTTGTATGCGCCCGGGGTGCCGCGGGAAATAACCTGAGTAGTTTCAAACTTGGCTACCGGGTGGTTGGCTACGTTGAAAAAATCTTCCGATTTGAGGTGGCCTACCAGTTTGTCGGCGCCGCCACCGGTCATGTCCGTACAAGTAATCGTGGTCATGTCAATTTCGAAGCTACCGCCGGTGAGTACATTGTCTTTGAAGTTGAGTTTGCCATTTTTTAGCTGCAGGCGGCCTTCGTGTTGGCCGGTCACCTTGTACGCTTTCCAGTTGATGTAGCTCGATTTGGTATCCACATTTGCACTGACAGGTTTGCCAGGGGTGGTGAAGGCGCTGAGCGCCACGGCAACAACGCCGATTGCAAGAGCGATTAATTTATTCATTATGTCTTCTTTTTGTTGGTTAAATAACTAATTGCGAAGACAAAGGTATAATGAAGTTTAAACATTGATGTATGCACATTGAATTTTAACTTTTTTTTAGGATTCACTCTCTAAGCTTATCCAGGATATTGTTGAGTAGGGTAGCCTCCTCTGAAGAAATGGCGCGCATATCCTTGTCGATAGCCTGATCGATGAGTGCAATAGCGGAAGCTAGCACTTCAAGGCCTTTTTCGGTGATGCTAATGTCAACCCGGCGGCGGTCGTAATCACACGCGATGCGATCAACCAGCCCTTTTTGCTTGAGTTTTTCAACAAGCCGGGAGGCGTTTGACATTTTATCGATCATCCGCGCTGTTAGTTCTTTCACCGTGGCGGGTTGCGGGTGTATACCCCGAAGAATTCGCAGTATATTGAATTGTTGCCAGGAGATATTAAACGGCTTTAGTAGTTTTGTAGTTTGCTGGCTAAACCAGGCAGATGTATATAAAATATTGATATGTGCTTTATGGAATTCGCTGGTAAAGCGTTTTTGCTGAATCGCATCTTCGATTTTCATGTGAGGCTCTTAAGATGAATTTAACCATGTGCCCGATAAACCAAGGGCGTTAAGTGTATTCAAAGTTACAATGTTATGCGTTGTTAAGGAAGAATACGTTTTACTAATGTGAGCAGGCTTTTAAAAAAATAGAAAATGAAAATACTGATCATAGGAGGAGGTAATATGGGGATGACCTATGCCGAGAGTTTTCTACGGTCCCATATATCCAATAAAGGAGATATGATGATATTGGAGAAAGCCACCGATAAAACCTCCAGTTTAATAAAAATGGATATTGGTACGATCTATCTGCATCCCGAAGAATGCATGAAAAGGCAGATCTGATTATTCTGGCTGTAAAACCTCAAGACGCTCCGTCGCTATTTGAACAAATAAAACCCATGGCAGACCCCCAACAAGTGTTCCTTTCTATCATGGCCGGCGTTAAGATACAAACTATCGCTGCGGGCCTGGGGTGAAGAAGATCATCAGGGCCATGCCCAACCTGCCCGCACAGATCGGAATGGGCATGACGGCTTTTACTTCTTCTGATGACGTTACCCGTATCGAATTAGTGATGGTACAAAACCTGCTAAACACCACCGGTAAAACGGTATACGTGGAGAATGAATCAGCAATTGATGCGGCTACGGCTATCAGTGGCAGCGGTCCGGCTTATGTGTGGTATTTTATGAATGCGCTCATTCAGGCGGCTTCAAATATGGGCTTTAATCCATCGGAGGCCGAACTACTGGTGAGTCAGACTTTCAGGGGGGCCATCGATTTGTACAGCAAGTCGAACCTATCTTGCGAAGAGTGGATCGACAAGGTTTGCTCCCGTGGCGGTACCACCGAAGCCGCTCTACACACTTATCGCGAAAATGCAGTGCACCAGGACATCATTACCGGCGCCGTGGCCGCCCTGCATCGCGCAGTAGAATTGGGGAAAGGGGGATAGTTGTTGTCGGTTGTCGGTTGTCCGTTATACGTTCATTATCTTTACGAGCTAAACAGAAAAACAGAGAAACTGACAACTGAGAACTGAGAACAACCGAACGGACAACAGATAACAGACAGATAACAGACAACTGACAACAGACAACTGACCATATATGAGCAAAGCGCAAATTATTGCAGAAGCCAGGCACTTGGTAAGCGAAGGGCAGATTGAAAAATCTTTAGTGCTGCTTTTAGACAGCATTGAGCATAACCCCGGACTCCTGCCTTTCCGGAATCTGGTTTTACACGCCAAATCTTCGCTGGAAAAAATCCAAAGCGATGAATCACGCGGGTTGGTCAGTTTTGACAACGCTAAATTGGCCTACAATCAGATCACCAACCAAACCCTACGCATAATTGATGGCATCGAAACCGGTAAAGTACCCCGGGAGGATGCCCCCCGTCGATTCAAATGGTGGTGGGTTGCCCTGCCTGTCATACTCGTTGGCGGTATTGCGGCAATTGCTTTATTGCTAAACAAAAAAGCGCCTGCCGACACGGTAATCGATATGGGAGGAATTCCCGAGTGCCCCGTATTTGATACAGATGCCTCTTTTAAGGTACTCGTATTGCCTTTCCAGCCGCTGGACGAAAAGGTCACTAAAATTCATACGGGCATTATTCAACGGCTGAGTATTCTTAGCGAACAATACGGCATGCTTACCAGTGCCAGAACCTTGGAACTGGACGTCAATAACAGTAATGATTATCCGTCAAACGGCAAGCAAGCCGCTAATTACGGCAATAAATGCGCTGCGCAATTGATCATCTGGGCACCACCGAGTCAAAAACAATAATGATATCGTACTTACGAGGTTTAAGTTTTTACACCTCGGCGAGCAGTTTAAGTTTACCAAACTAAAAATATCTGAAGGCGCTAATGTAGATACGCTCTCGTCTATTTCCAGTATTACTACAGAAGGCGTACTGACCGAACAGGTAGAGGCCAACATGAGGCTTATCTTCGGACTTATCGCCCGTGAAATGCACAACGAAGAATTGGCTACCAAACTTCTCGCTTCGGTAGAACCCAAAGACTCCGCCGGCGTTTTGCTGCGGGGTATGGCACTTGCCGATACCTACCTCGCGCTGGGACAAACCGATAAAGCTATCGCTTCATACGACGAGGTGCTGGAAACACACCCCAATTACGGCTTTGCCCGCAACAACAGAGGCGTGCTATTGCTCGAACAGGGCCAGTTTGCAGAAGCAGCTACTGAGTTGAGCAATCTTATCATTCAGCAGCCCAATAACCTCGAAGCACGTACTGCCCGCGCAACGGCATATATAAAAGCAGACATGCTGGAAAAAGCAGGCAAGGAAATTGAAAGTATAGAGCGCATACAAAATATGATTACCGATAGTACGGGCGGGCAAGTGAAAACGGCCCCAAAGGTGCCTGGCAAAGTGTTGGCCGAGCTGAAAAAAGAATATCAGCAAAAAGTGAATGTAGAAGAACAGAAAAAGACAAAAGCAGAACAAACGCTGAAGTCAGACCCCAATGATATGAAAGCGCTTGAGCAAAAAGCTGCGGCTAGCCGCAACCTCGGCGACTATCTCACTGCTGCCCAAACCGCTGAGCGCATACTGTCCAAAGACCCCGATAATGCCAATGCCTTTGCTACGCTCATAGAGTCAAACAAGCCTTGCTGCAACCAGATGCGGCCAAGAAAATTGTGCAAAATGCCAAAGAAGCTGGCGTGACTAAAGAACGGCTGATCAAGATTCGACCTTCATTAAAAGAGGTTATTGCTAATCAGGAGAAAAAGCAATAGCACTTCGGGTTTTGTATTTTTTTTGCTGATAAAAAAGCAGATCTTTACAAATAGTGTAACTTTAAAGCCGATATATTGACAGCTTTTTGATGATGAAAGCAAGGAGGGGTCAGTACTTTTGTCATAAAACCCGGAATCATGTCTCCTGTTGCGCTTGGTTGGATACTGTTGGTACTTTGTTTTTTTGGCGGATTGCTGGGCTGGTTAGTAGCCCGGTTATACCTCCCTTCAGGCCATGACGCCTAAGTCCGACCTGGAACGGAATTTTGTGCAAAAACCCCTTTACGATGCCCTCCAAACCCAATACGACCTCTGCCGGGAAGATCTGCACGAAAAATTGGAAGAAATAAAGATACTCACCGGCCATAACGCCGCCCAACAGCAATCTTTGACTCATTTCCAGGAAAAACTCGCTACGCAGAAAGACGAAGTGCAGGCCCTCCAGGAACGCGCCCGGCTCGATTTTGAAAACCTGGCCAACCGCCTGCTGGAAGAGAAAAGTCAGAAATTTACTGCTCAAAACCAACAACAACTGGGCGATCTGTTAAATCCCCTGCGCGAAAAGATTAAAGAATTTGAAGACAATATCGACAAGCGTTTCCGCGAAGAAATGGAGGGCCGGGTTTCGCTAAAAAAGGAAATAGAACACCTCCGCGAACTTAACCAACAACTCAGCCACGACGCCAATAACCTGGTATCAGCGCTCAAGGGCGGCCAAAAGACACAAGGCGATTGGGGGGAAGTCCAACTGGAAATGTTACTCGAAAAAGCCGGACTGGAAAAAAATGTGCACTACACCGCCCAAAGCAGCTATAAAGATGACGAAGGCAGACAAAAAAGACCCGATTTCATTATTCATTTGCCCGAGGATAAACACCTCATCATTGATGCCAAGGTTTCGCTGACTGCGTATGAGCAATTTTTTAACGCAGAAACGCCCGAAGCTGAACGCCGGCATCTGAAAGCGCATATCGATAGCATTCGAAGTCATATCAAAGGGCTTAGCAGCAAGAATTATCAACAGCTATACCACATAAATTCCCCCCGATTACTTGTTGTTGTTCGTGCCGATTGAACCCGCCTTTGCGATTGCACTCAAAGAAGACCAACGCTTGTTTCTCGATGCACTCGACCAAAATATTGTGCTGGTAACTACGTCTACTTTGCTCGCTACTATGCGCACGGTATCCTACATTTGGAAACAGGAAAAGCAAAAACGCAGCGTGCTGGAAATCGCCCGTCAAAGCGGCCTGCTCTACGACCGCCTCTGCGCATTTGTAGATGACCTCAAAAATGTCGGCGCCCGTATCGACCAAGCCCAGGAATCCTGGCACGACGCAATGAACAAACTCACCGACGCCAAACGTCCCGGCGATACGCTGATTGGAAGAGCGGAAAAAATTAAGGCGCTGGGAGCCAAAACTTCCCGCCAACTCCCCGATCTACCGGTCTATCCTTCCCGCCCGGTCAGCGGTTACAAACCGTCAGACCGGTAAAACAACCCCGCAGCAAACTCCACCACCCCCTCATCTACCATGTACTCAAGCGTTTGCAATACCATTTCTTTTTTACCACTACCTATCCGGTTAATGAGCTCTTCGGCCTTTTTGGGGCCTTCTTCCAGTATATGCAGGATTTGCCCGCTGTAGGATTCAAATTCAAGGGTGGACAGGGTAGATTGTTTGCGACCCAGGCACACGTCGCATTTGCCACAGGCAGGCGCGTCTTTCTCTCCAAAATAAGCCAGCAATTGGCGGTTTCGGCATTCCGGCGTTTCCGCGTAGGCAATGGCGCTTTTGATCCTGGCTTCATGGCGCTTTTTGCGAAACTGATACATCTTGTGGTCTATGCTCATATTAGAGGCATCCACTCGTTCTTGTAAGAAAACAAGCTGGGGCTGGTCTTTTTGTGGTACATAGTACAGAATCCCGTCTTTGTGCATCAGTTCGAGCGCTTTAGACAAATCGGCAACTTTGATATCCAGGAAATTGGCAAGCTGTCCTTCCCGCAGGCTGATATCACCCGTAAAGGCGCCTTGATAGCTACGAAGTACGGCCTTCAGGATGCGATCCAGCCGGGGGTGCTTGAGCTGATAATCGTACAATTCGTCTTTATTTACCAATATGCGGATGGTGGAAGGAATATATACGGCTTCGCTAAGACTAAGCCAGCCGGCTTGCTCCAAAACTTTGAGGCAGCTAAGCGTTTTAGCGGCATCGAGTTTGTAGGTTTCTGTAAATTTGAGCAGATCGAAATCGTAGCTTTCCAATTGTCCCGACCCGATAGCAAGCTGATAATAACTTCCCAAAGCCCGGTATACCTGTCTGATCTCCTGCAGACTCGGAAATGCCAGTTCGAATTGTCTTTCGAGGTTGATTTTATCGGTGACGTGGTATAATAGCACGGCATAGGCTTTTTTTTCGTCGCGGCCCGCACGGCCTGCTTCCTGAAAGTATGCCTCCAGGCTATCGGGCAAGTCCATATGCACTACTACACGCACGTCGGGTTTGTCAATACCCATGCCGAATGCATTAGTGCTCACAATGACGCGGGTGTGGTTGTGTATCCAGGCGTCCTGCTTGTCGCTGCGCTCCTGGGGGGTAAGCCCTGCATGGTAGTAATCGGCGCGAATACCTTGTTGCTGCAACATCAGGGCCAATTCTTTGGTCTTCCGCCTGTTGCGCGCATATACTACGCCCGTACCCGGCACTTTCTGCAAAATCTCAACCAGCTTTTGTGTTTTGCCTTCTTCGTGAAGTACCACGTAGGCCAGGTTATCGCGGGCAAAGCTTTTTTGAAACACTTTGCCTTTCCGAAAGGCTAGTTTTTCCTGGATATCGGTTACGACGTCAGCTGTCGCAGTGGCGGTAAGCGCCAATACGGGCGTTTGGGGCAACCGTTCCGCATCTGGGCTATCTGGAGATAGGAGGTCGAAAATCGTAGCCCCATTGCGAAATGCAATGCGCCTCGTCTACCGCAAGCAGGTTGACTTTCATTTTGGGGATGCGCTCGATGGCGATGTCGGTGAGCAGCCTTTCGGGTGATAAATACAAAAACTTGATGTCGCCGTATACGCAATTGTCGAAAATGCGGTCTATATCCCTGTAATTCATGCCTGAATACACCGCTACAGCCGAAATTCCCCGTTTCTTGAGGCTTTCTACCTGGTCTTTCATTAGGGCGATAAGCGGGGATATGACCACACAAATGCCTTCCTGGCATAGCGCCGGCACCTGAAAACAAATAGATTTGCCGCCGCCGGTCGGCATAAGGGCAAGCGTATCCGTACCACCCAATACAGATTGAATGATGTCTTCCTGCATGGGCCGGAATTGCTCATAACCCCAGTATTGTTTCAATACTTCCAGCGGAGTGGGCATGTGTTTTGCAGCTGTAAGTAGGCGGGCACATAAACCAGGCCGGCTTATGTGCCCGCTTTACTTTTTATGGTTTATTTAAAATAATCGCATCTACCGCCGCTGTTTTTACCAACTGGTTGAAAGCGGGTAGTTCTTCGTCTTTTATTTTGCGCCAGGCAGCTAATTGTGTGTCAATAGCCTGGGTGAGTTCTTGTTTTACCGTGTACGATTGGGAAGTAGGCTTAAAATCGCCTATGCCGCTCAAACCGGCCACTCCGCCCAATTTGTCGGTCAATTTGATCGGAAAGTTGAGCGGATCCTGCGAACTCCTGTTTTTGGTTTGATACAAGGCTTCCTCTACAGCCGTCATGGCCTTGTCGATGTCTTTCGATTTATCGACCAGGGCCTTGTGTTGTTCGTCCGACTTGATTTTATCAACCAGGGTGTTGAGCTGCTTGCGCGTTTCCCTGATGTCTATGATGGCCTGGTGGGCTTCCGAGACTTTGTTGTTGACTTCGGTAAGAAACTTGAATTGTTCCTGCAAATCCGCCAAACTGGAAGAGGAACGTGGATCTTTTACGATGTCAAATTCCTGCTCCTGACTTTTTCCGCCTATGCTGAGTTTTACCCGGTAACGCCCGGGTACAGCTTTAGGACCGGCAGTTTCTGCACCCCACAATACCATGCCTTCAAAGGATTTTACATCCGGATAACGCATATTCCAAACGAATAAGTTTCCGCCTTTTTTGAGCTCGGTAAGTTTGGTAGCGTCTTCTTTTGATTTGGTTGTAAAAGCTTTGACCAGGTCGCCGTCTTGCTCAAAAAATTCGAGTTTGACTTCCACCGAGTCGGCGGGTTTTTCTTTTAAATAAAAATTCACCATTACACCTCCTGGGTGGTTTATACCGGCATTTTTTATTCTTTTTGATTGAAAACCGCCCATTCGGTAACTCGGAAGGGGTTTGTAAAGGAAAAATTCGCTTTTTGCCATGCCATCATCCAACTGATGCAGCGGTGTGATATCATCCAGGATCCATAAGCTTCGCCCTTGGGTTGCAGCGATCAGGTTGTCATTTTTTACGGCCAGGTCGGTAATGGGTACTATTGGCAGATTTAGCTGCAAAGGACTCCAGTTTGCCCCGTTGTTGAACGAAATATACATGCCCGACTCTGTACCGGCGTACAACAAGCCTTTGCGCTTGGGGTCGGCGCGCAATACTCGGGTAAAATGCTCGGCAGGGATACCGGTTGTGATAAGATTCCAGGTTTTGCCGTAATCGGTGGTATGGTATAAATAGGGGGCGTAATCACCCAGTTTGTAACGTGTTCCGGCTACAAAAGCACCACCCTTGGTAAATGGATCGGGTTCAATGCTGTTGATCATGGTCCATTGCGGCATGCCTGCAGGGTGACGTTTTCCCAGGTCTTACCGCCGTCTTTGCTTACATGGATGAGTCCGTCGTCGGAACCAACCCATACCAAATCTTTTTCATAAGGCGACTCGGCGCCTGAAGAGCGTGCAGTAGTATTCCACACTTGTGTTGTCTTTGGTAATAGGGCCTCCAGAGGGTCCCAGTTTGGTGGGGTCATTGCGTGTAAGGTCGGGGCTGAGTATTTCCCACGATTCGCCACCGTTGTAGGTAACGTGTACGTGGTTGGAAAGCGCGTACAGCTTTTGAGGGTTGTTGGGTGAAAAGAAGATCGGGAAGTTCCATTGGAAGCGGTATTTCATGCCTTCAGCGCCGTAACCCATCGGGTTGTCGGGCCACACGTTGATGGCGCGTTCTTCCTGGGTGCGGTGGTTCATTCTGATCAGGAAACCGCCGTAGCTGCCGCCGTATACCACGTCGTTGTCGAGCGGATCGACGGCGATGTGGCCGCTTTCGCCGCCTGCGGTGCTTTGCCAGTGGCGTTCGTTGATGCCGGCATCGTCGCTGCGGTGCTGGATACGGATGGTTGAGTTATCCTGTTGTGCGGCGTATATGCGATATGGAAAAGCATTGTCGGTGGTTACGCGATAAAATTGAGCGGTAGGCTG
>JADKAE010000010.1:0-60000 GCA_016715405.1 Saprospiraceae bacterium
GCTGCATCCAAAGCGTAGAGTATAAAAACGGCGAACCCGTGGATATCGCTGATGAAAAACGCGCGCAGTTTAAAACCCGCAACGGCCGCACCGTGCTCGACGGCGGCGGCGTAAAACCCGATATTTATCTCGACGCAGAAACGGATATTCCCGTAGTAAAAGCGCTATTGGAACAACATTTCATTTTCGATTATGTGACGCAATTCTGCCTCAAAAACGAAACGATCTCGGCCGTAGAAGA
This sequence comes from Saprospiraceae bacterium, assembly GCA_016715405.1. GTDB lineage: Bacteria > Bacteroidota > Bacteroidia > Chitinophagales > Saprospiraceae > JABWBR01. The sequence continues at coordinate 242 of JADKAE010000010.1, forward strand.
TTTCCGGTTTACAAACTGGAGCGATTTTATGCAGTTCCTCGGCCAGCGCAATTTTGAATACGACCTGGAGAGCGAAAAACTGCTCAAACAACTCAAGGAAAAAAGCGGTAAAGAAGGTTTTTCACTCGACGCTGAAATAAAAACCATGGAAGGCAAAATCAAGGCCTCCAAACAAAGCGATATTGAAAAACACAAGCAGGTTATTACCAATATTTTGGAGAAAGAAATCGCCGGGCGCTATTATTACCAGCGCGGCAAAACGCAGATGGGCCTGCGCAACGACCAGGAAATTTCACAGGCTATCGAGGTGCTGCGCGATCCGGCCAGGTATAATAAACTCTTGGGAAAGAAGTGATTTTTTTACCGCAGAGTTAAATAGAGGAAACAATTGACGCAGGCCCTGAAATTTTGACTCTGTGACACCCCGTTTAACTCTGTGGTAAAATTTCACTGATGGTAGTAAACGATCACTATCCTGTATCTCATCTGGGTACTCGAAGCCTGCTCCGGCGCACCGTCTCCGCCACAAAATCCAGTATCTCCTGCCGCCGGCTTTAGCGGCGTACGCGTGGCGCTTCCCAGGAAGTTTCGTTGGGTATATCCACATAAAACATGCAATTTCCACCACCCATTTCGTGGTAAAAATTGATGCGCAAATCGCCTTCAACATAAGTGATAGTCCCCGCCCGAAAAGTCCCCTCGTATTCGATTTTTCGCCCGAATTGCGCTGCCATTTTTTTGAATATTTTTTCTCTTAAAATTAAATCTTCATTGGGTATTTCATTGCCGAAGCCATCCCGGTATACAATCGGCTCCTCTGAATTGCTTCTTTCAGATTGGGGAGGTTCTTCAGGGGCTTTTTTAGGCGGTTGTACCCCTTTTTTATATTTTTTAAATAAAATGACGTGCTTCCCGCCATGCGGGTGGTCAATTTCTATGCGGTAGTCGCCGGGACTAATCTCCAGCGTATACCACAATATTTGAATACTGCCGTTGAGGCGGTCAGTGACGAGGCGGTCGTCAATAACCGCATTTTTTTGCACTCAATAAGCTGGATATTGCCGTAACCAGCGCCACCGTATTGCGGGAGCCAGATGATGAGCTGCTGGCAGTCGGGGTAATGCACAAACCGGGCTTTTATCTCTTCGCCGCCAGGTGGTTCATTGGTTATTTCGCCCAGTTCTATGATGCCGTAGTAAGGTTGCATGACTTTAAATTGGGTGCGTAATAGACATGTTGAAAGTAGTATTTTTTGTCGAATGGTAGTTAATTAATTTATCCTTCACGCCGTCAAGTTTTAGGCATGGCCTGAGCGATGGCGCGAATCCCGCCAAAGGCGGAGGCAAAATCGGAACACTCATGCCCATGACTTGACGGCGTGCGATATAAAAGCTATTTTATTGTTTTAATAAATAGGGTGTAAACGCACCAGTCCGCGGCTGTGGAATGCCACATAGAGGCTTTTATCCGTTGGATTGGTATAGGGGTCGTACCAGCCGGCAATGGGCCGGCCCGGCATGGCTCTTACATCGAGGATACGCGTCCAGTATTTTCCATCTTGCGAATAAAAAACGCCGGCTATTCCCATAGCAAAGCGGATGGCATTGTTTTCGCGGTAAAAGATCATATCATTTAGTATGGAGGCATCTTTGTTTTCGTGCAAATTGCGTGTTTCGGCGTACAAAAAATTGCCCCCTTCGGTGAGAAGACTGTCGAGTTGTTTTTCGGGCCACCATTGCAATCCGCCATTGTCAGTCCGCTTTATTCCATCATTGTCAAGGAGGTATATTTCATCGGGGTTATAAGGATTGGCAAAAAAGCGGATTGCCTGATTGGCCCCATTGCCGGGTACAATTTTATCCCAACTATCCAATTCGCCGTTAGCATTTTTGAGACTCACCCATAAACTGATCCCATCTCCAACGAAGAATGAGGGATTAGAATGGCCACCGCTGGCTTGGTATACGTCGACACTATTCGGCAGAAAAGTCTTTTTATTATTGAGCGTATCGCCAACGATAGAAAATGCATCTGTTCTTCCGCTTTTATCGCAGGTATTTTTGGCGCGGATAAGCACTTTTTTGTCAACCACTTTTTCCTTATTGACCAAAATGTAGCTGCCATTAGCATCTTTTTTGTACAATTCCATAATGGTAAAGTAATCGCCATGCATTTGGGATTGCTCGTTTGGCATTGTCAATACAAGTGGCCTGGCGCCTTCCAAAACATTCCAGCTAACAGCGTACTTATTAATTCCTTCGGGATAGGGGATATTGATATCAGGATTATTGCGGGCATCAGGATTGGCGCCTGGTTTGCCTGTCCAGATATCGAACAAATTAGAGCGGGGCATAAGGCGTAATACTCTTTTTTGGGCGGGATCGACAAACCATGCATCGCAGTCACCACAGCCACCGGCAGCATCGTACCAGGTTTGACCGCCATCAGGACTGAAGAAATCATCGTTATGTGTCGCCCCAAAATAAAGTGACGGTGGTTGATACCTTAGTGTACTTGATCCAGGAATACCGACAATATTGATCAAATGCTGATTATTGGGTCCGTATTCGGGCGATGACCAGGTCTGCCCTCCATCTTCACTCAGATAAATCCCGCCGTCATTGGCCATCCAAATGCGTCCCAACAGATATTTATTCAGCTCAAAATTCATATTATAAGGGGATGGCTGATCAGAGGCTTTTAGCGTTAGGTTGAAATCGGGACTAACAGCCAGGTCATGAGGGTCGACATGAACAAATTGGTCTCTTTTTCCGCTTCTTTTACTTTCAGAAGCATCGACGCCACACAAACGGTGCCAACTATTATTAGTGGGCATGCCTTCACTGACATGTACTTTGCTATCATCGGAAAAAAACAACAGATATCCGTTATCTGTATTTTGTGTATAAACATAAATGACACCACTATAATCACCTGTAGAATAGATTGGCGGGCCCGGTAATTGGGAAAAAGTACCCGTAGTTAAGTTGCCTTTCCAAATGGTTCCCCGGTAACCACATTTAATTTCTTCTTTGCAGTTGGGGCCACCACAACATTTATCCCCATCATTGATCGTTGCGCTCCAATAAGTGGGGCCATTTGGTATAGATTGAACGCCCAAGGGTGCAACAAGAAAGATTTCATCTGAGGTACCAGGAATGAAAGTCATGATCTGACCGTTATTTTGGGATCCAAGGCTGCTTAACCATTTATCAGCACCAACTGTACTCCCACAGCAATTATCTGGAAATCCCGTATCCCATTTAGTCCATTGTTCCTTGTCAAAGGGGGAATACCAGATAATGCTGCTACCACCTGCTCTCCCTGCAGCTGCTATACCACGGTTTCTGCGCGGCTTATCACTGATAGCTACGTGCCATAATTCCGATTCTCCGGAAGGGTCAACAAGCAATGTATCCCAAACGCCACCTCCATCGTCACTGTATGCAATATATTCACATCCTCCGGCTGCATAAATACGGTCGTGGTTGAGCGGATCAAATAACAATTGGGAGGCACTCTTATTCATGCCGTCGCAATGGAATTGGAATACTAATTGCCAGTCCGTACCACCGTTTAAAGAGCGGTATACCCCCGTGCTATTAGCCGATGGCTTGCGGAAATCTGTGCCCGTAGCAGCCAACACTAAGTTGGCATTTTCAGGGGAAACGACTACGTCAGTCATGACGGGCACGTTTAAAGTATTAGCTGGGTCTTTACCGGGAGGCGGCTGAATTTGGGCGCATTGCTTCCAACGAACAGAGTAGTCATCAGATCTCCAAACACCCCCTTTCTGAGCAACCCCATATAACACCCTGCCAGAAGCATTAACTGAAACATCCACTACTTGCCAGTTGTGCCTGGGCTTCCAGAAGAAGTCAAACATGCGCTTACCAGTACCGACGGAGGATATGTGTTCAATAGTCAGCGAGCCTTCTTTGGAGGTCCAGCAGGTAGGAGCATGAAAGATTTTTTTGCCCGTTACTCCTGTCACATTATCCATTTTCCAGAAACCGGTAGTATGAGAAAAGACAAGCAGTTCATCGTTTGGCCCCCGGGCGGCTATATGTTCTTCCGAGTTGAGCATCCAATCGCATACTTCGGACAGGATCTTATTACTTGTTTGCTGCGATACATTCTCTACAATCCATACATTATCAATGGGTTCGTGTCGGAAGACCATTAATTCCCCGTTAGGTGATTTGCCTGCAAGTACAGTCGATTTGTTATTGCCATAATTCCATTGTGCCATCCTGCTATCAATCTGCTGGTTGGTCTTCTGAGTGATGTTCGAAACCGTCCAGTTTGTAGCAGGAGTATAATAAAAGATAAGTACTTCTTTATTTGGGGAAATAACTGCCAACTTTTCTACTACAGGATTCTGCCCATCCGTCCAACTAATGGGAGCATCTCCAATTTTTTGACTGGTTAATTGTGTAACATTGACACTACTCCATTGTCCATTGGTTTGTCTGAAGCACACAATTAGGTCGTTGTTTGGGGCTCTCCCGGCCACATGCTCCACGTATTTATTCCCATTAGCAACAACCCAGGCCGTCAGCGCCCCTTGTACTTTGATGTGGGTAATGGACGACACATTTTCAACCGTCCAATCCGATCCGGTATGCCATGAGAATACAAGCACATCCCCACTGGGCGATGGCACTGCAACTCTTTCTTTGGTAACCCCATCTTCTTCCAGAAACCATGCACATGGGCGTTCGATAGCAACCTTTTCTTTCGTTTTCTCGAAAACGTTTACAGCCTTCCAGTTAATCCCTTCGTATTTATAGAAAGTCATCAACTGACCTTCCTGATTTGCGGCGGCAATATGATCAACCATTACATTCCCATTTAGGATACTCCAGCTTGCAGCCGGCCCTATTGCATATTCCGTGCCACTGGCCGAAATAGCCATGAGTATACCCGATGGAGAGTTATTGAAGCCTCCATTTTGCATGGTAGATAGGGTGATATCCTGCACCTGAATATTACCTGTATACGGACCGGGCCCTTTTAGGGGTACGCATGAAATGTCAATAAACAGACATAGGATTGTTCCCATTAAAAAACTAAAGTGGATTAGCTTTTTCATTTTCGGGGATATTTTAAGTTCAACGCTGCAATAAATTCAGGGATTATTGGCGACTAATCAATGACTTGTATCAATGGCACTTTGCAATGCACAAATAACATCATATACGCTTTCCGTTATGGGTTCGTATGCGTTTTCTCTGTGATGCTGACGCACTAAATTTAATTTATCAACCATTGATCTGGTAATGCAACCAGGCATACAAGCCGTATAAAAGACAAAATTGTCTTAATAAAATTGCGTACCTTTGGCCTACGATAAAAGCCGCTAACCATGCCAACCGAAACCATTTTGTCGGCACTGCGCGACAAATACGGCCACTTGCATCAGGATGCCGACGTATACCTCAAGGGGCTCCTATACGCCAAACCCATCACTTACTGGGATTATGTAGAAGTGGATGCACTGCTCTCGCTCCAACATCCCCGCACCGACTTCGCCGACGAATATGTGTTCATTGTGTACCACCAGATCACCGAGTTGTCGCTGCGCCTGTTGATACACGAATTAGAACAAGTCACCGGCACTAACCAACCGACCGAGCAGCAAATGATTACCAAGGTCAAACGCGTAAATCGCTATACTGAACTGCTTATCAATTCATTCGATATCATGCGCGAGGGGATGAGCTACGACGATTACAACGAATTCCGCCACGCCCTGACCCCCGCCAGCGGATTCCAGAGCGCGCAATTCAGGCTGGCAGAGATACGCTGCACCCGCCTGGTCAACCTGCTCACCCGCACCGGCAAGCAAAACCTCGCCGAGGATGCAACCGTCAGCGACCAGTTTGAATATATTTATTGGAAAATGGCAGGCACCGACCACGCTACCGGGCAGCAATCGCTCACTATGCGCCTTTTATTGAAAAATACCAACCTTCTTTTATCCAACTGGCTACCCAACTGCGCGGCGGCACACTCGAAGAGCAAGCACTGCGCCTCGAAAAAGCCGGCCAATTAGGCCCCGAGCTACGCGATCTGCTGCGCCGCTTCGACCAGCTTTTTAATATCGAATGGCCCCTGGTGCACCTGCGCACCGCCGAGTATTATCTCGACAGCAAAGGCGAAAATAAAGCCGCTACCGGCGGCAGCGAGTGGAAGAAGTATCTCCACCCCAATATCAGCAACGCCGCTTTTTTCCCACTTTATGGAGTGAGGAGGAAAAGGCGAACTGGGCGACCGGGAGGGGAGGGAGGGAGGGGGAGAGGGAGGGAGGGAGAGAGGGAGATAATTTTGTGATCTAAAGCTAAACCCTCATAAACCCATAAACCCATAAACCCTCATAAACTCCAAAATCACTATCTTTGCCCCATACAACTGCTTTGACAAATTGAAAAAGAAAAACCCTGCCGTCCGGCTTCCCATGGGGGCGACCGTTGAAGAAGTCCTGCACGACTACTATATCTGTTGCATGAGCAGAGAGGTGAGTCTGTACCTGCGCCGCGATGTACTTACTGGCCGCGCTAAATTTGGTGTAGCTGACGACGGTAAGGAGCTTTTTCAAATAGCAATGGCTAAGCAATTTCGCAAGGGCGATTTCCGGGCCGACTACTACCGGGGCCACACCCTGCTGCTGGCCCTCGATATCTGCACCGTAGAAGATTTGTTTGCCCAACTGTACGCCGACAGCGAAAATGACCCCTTCTCCTACGGCCGCCAAATGAACAATCACCATGCTACTCCACTGATAGACGAACACGGCAACTGGCTCAACCACCTCGAACGCTACAACCTCTCTTCCGATATCTCTACGACCGGCGGGCAAGTGGCGCGCGGACTTGGGCTGGCATTTGCCTCTAAAAAATACCGCGAAAATCAGGAACTGTCGGATACCCCTTTTTCCGACAACGGCAACGAAGTATGCTTTTGCATCATCGGTGATGCCAGCACCTCTGAAGGCGCTTTTTGGGAAACCGTCAACGCCGCGGGCGTATTGCAGGTGCCGCTCACCATCACCATCTCCGACGACGGCTACGGCATCTCGGTGCCCAAATCGTACCAAACCACCAAAGAAAGTATCTCCGACGTATTACAGGGTTTTGCCGCCACCGACGAAACCAAAGGCATCGATATTCACAAAGTAAAAGGCTGGGACTACCCGGCCCTCTGCGAAGCCTACAGCCGGGGCACCCAACGCGCCAGAGAAGACCATGCCCCCGTGGTGTTCCACATCGAAGAACTCACCCAGCCACAAGGGCACTCCACCTCCGGCTCGCACGAGCGCTATAAATCCAAAGAAAGGCTGGAATGGGAAGCCGAATACGACTGCAACGTGCAATTCCGCCAATGGATCCTAGCCAACGGCGTCGCTACCGAAGAAGCCCTGGCCGACCTCGAAAAGCAGGCCGACGACTTTGTCAAAGCCGGCCGCGACCGCGCCTGGAAGGCCTTCCGCGAGCCTATACAAGCACAGTGGAATACTGTCAATTCTCTGTTTGACAGCCTGGCCGCACAACATCCCGACAATACCCGGGTAAGCCGCCTGCGCGACGAGGTTAAGGGGCTGGTAAATCCGTTTTACGCTGAATTGGTGAAGGCCGCCAGGCAGCTATTATACGCCCTGCGCGGCCACGACGGCCCGGAGATAGCCGAACTGCGCCGCTTTGTAGAAGAATCACACGCCGTTGCCCAGCGACGCTTTCACGCCAACCTTTACAGCGAGTCGCCGCGGGCAGCATTGAAAGTACCCCATGTAACGCCCATATATTCTGATGATTCCCCCGTCAAAAACGGCTTCGAGGTCATCAACGCCTTTTTTGACAAAATGCTGGAGAAAAACCCCGCCTTTTACGCCTTTGGAGAAGACCTCGGCAAAATCGGCGGCGTCAACCAGGGTTTTGCGGGCTTGCAGGACAAATACGGCGAAACCCGCGTATTCGACACCGGCATCCGGGAGTGGACTATCATCGGCCAGGCCATCGGCATGGCCATGCGCGGCCTGCGGCCCCTGGCAGAAATCCAATACCTCGACTACCTCATCTACGCCTTCTCGCCGCTATCCGACGACCTGGCCAGTCTGCGCTACCGCACCAACGGCATCCAGGCCGCACCGGTTTTGATCCGCACGCGGGGGCACCGACTGGAGGGCATCTGGCACTCCGGTTCGCCGATGAGTATACTACTAGGAGGATTGCGGGGCATCTACATCCTCACCCCGCGCAATTTTGTGCAGGCCGCCGGCTTGTACAACACAATGCTACAATCTGACGACCCTGCGCTGCTCATCGAATGCCTCAACGCTTACCGCCTCAAAGAGCGCCTGCCCGACAATATCGGCGAGTACACCGTGCCGCTCGGCACACCCGAAATACTGCGCCACGGCGCCGACGTCACCATAGTCACCTACGCCTCCTGCGTGCGCATCGCCCAGTCAGCCATCGAAATGCTGGAAAACGACGGTATCGACGTAGAGCTCATCGACATACAAACACTTGTACCCTTCGACCTGCCGCATACCATCGTGGCCTCGCTGCAAAAAACCAACCGCATCGTTTTCCTCGACGAAGACTTACCCGGCGGGGCATCAGCTTATATGATGCAACAAGTGCTGGAAGTGCAAAACGGCTACCGCTACCTCGACTCCCCGCCTGTGACAGTGACCGCCCAGCCCCACCGCCCGCCCTACGGAACGGATGGCGATTATTTCTCCAAGCCGAATGCGGAGGATGTGTACGATGCGGTGTTCAAGCTAATGATTGAAGCGGAGCCGGTACACGTTCTTCATCGGCTGTAAACGCGTAGTGTTTTTCTAATATCTCGATCAACTGTATAACTTGCTCTCGCTGTACAGAAGGAAAGTCGTTGAGAAACTCTTCGATTGTATCTCCACTTTTTAAGTAGTCAAACAGAATTTTTACGGGTACACGTGTCCTTGCAAAAACGGGCGTTCCGCTTTGTATATCGGGGGAAATGGTAATAATGTCTGCAAGAGTTGCCATAGAACTTAGGTATTATTACAAAGTAACGCTTTTTTTTGAATTCTTCAAAATAGGCGTACCTATTCCCTTATCGTCTGACACAACTCCAACAGCACCCCATTAGCTGATTTGGGGTGCACAAAGCACACCAGCTTATTGTCGGCGCCGCGTTTGGGTTCGGCGTTGAGCAGTTGGAAGCCGGCGTCGGTGAGGCGTTGCATTTCGGCGTGGATGTCGTCTACTTCGAAGGCGACGTGGTGGAGGCCTTCACCGCGTTTTTCAATGTATTTGGCGATGGCGCTTTCGGGGGCGGTGGCTTCCAGCAGTTCTACCTTGGCTTCGCCGGCGTGGAAAAACGACGTAATCACATGTTCGCTGGCTACTTCTTCCGATTTGTAGGGGGCGGCGCCCAGTATTTGTTCAAAGAGGGCGTTGGAGGCTGCCAGGTCTTTTACAGCTATGCCCAGATGTTCGAGACGGAGAATCATCGCAGTTGGTTTTGGTTAAGGAATGTGGCGCAAATAAGTTACCTGAATTCGGCGAGGCTATTTTTTCATCAGGCAAGGCGCGAGAAGCGAGCTTAGCCCAAGCTAAGTGACCGACGAAGCAACGCAGCATGATGAAAAAAGAGTCCGCCCAAACAGATAAGTTATTTACGACACCTTCCTAAGGCACAAAAAAAGCCGGGCGACAATAAAGCCGCCCAGCCGAAATCATAATCCCAAAAACTACTCTTATATGGCGCGCTGCCGGGGCGGCGCACAATGGTCATGCTTGTTCGGCTTCTCTTACCAGCAGTTGGAAGCCGTTGCCGTGAATATTCACGATTTCGATATTTTCATCGCGACGCAGGTATTTGCGCAACTTGGTCACAAATACGTCCATACTGCGCGCGGTAAAATAGTTGTCTTCCCCCCAGATCTTGGTCAACGCTTCTGAACGGGGCAGAATATCGTTGATATGTACTGCAAACATACGCAAAAGTTGCGCTTCTTTGGGAGAAAGTTTAGATTTTTCTTCATCTGTTCCCGCTACATTATACGTCAGGATGCGCAATGGGTAATTGAAGTGGTATTTTCCGATATAAAATTCCTTCACTTCGTCTTTGCCTTCCGGCTTCGTGTTGCTTCGTTTCAGGATAGCCTGAATGCGGTAGAGCAATTCTTCAGAGTTAAAAGGTTTGGTGATGTAATCGTCTGCGCCTAGTTTGAAGCCTTGCAGTACATCGTCCTTCATCGCCTTGGCAGTGAGGAAAATGATGGGCATCTCGGCGTCCTTTTCACGGATTTCCCGGGCTAGCGTGAAGCCGTCTTTTTTGGGCATCATCACATCGAAGATGCAAAGGTCGTAGTGTCCTTTCTTATAACTTTCGAGGCCTTGCACGCCGTCGGTAGCCAGTGTGACCTCGAAGTCGTGCATATCGAGGTAAGAACGCAATACGTCGCCAAAATTCTGATCGTCTTCCACCAGCAAGATTCTGTTGTTTGCCATAGCGATGATTTTTCTAATCGGGTTGCTAGTTTTTAATAATTAATTGAGGTGAAAGGGAAAAAACAAGATAAAGCTACTGCCTTTTCCCGGTTCGCTTTTCACGTCAACCTGGCCTTTGTGAGCGGTCATCATTGCTTTCACATAACTGAGGCCGAGGCCGAAGCCTTTCACATCGTGGAGATTTCCGGTATGCACCCTGTAGAATTTGTCGAAAATTTGCTTTCGGACTTCTTTGCTAAGCCCGATGCCTTTGTCTTCAACCGTTACTTCAACGCCGTTGGCGACGTTGCGGGTATGCACCGTAATCTCCGGTTTGTCAGGTGAATACTTGTTGGCGTTGTCCAGCAAGTTGTTGATAATGTTGGAAATATGCGTCATATCGCCTTCTACTACCGGCTCGGTGGCTTCGAGTATCGCTTTGGCACTGCCTTCGCGTTTTCTACCTGCAAGCCGATATTTTCGATAGCCGCATAGATTACTTCGTGGAGGTTGACTGCCGAGGTCTTCAACGAAAACTCGCGTTTGTCGAGGAGGGCCATTTGCAATACTTTCTCCACCTGACTATTCATACGTTTATTTTCCTGTTTTATTATGTTGGCGAAGCGGCTAACTTTATCCGGGTTGCCTGAAATGATGGGATTTGTAATGGAGTCGGCAGCCAGCGAGATGGTAGCGATGGGGGTTTTGAATTCGTGGGTCATGTTGTTGATGAAATCGGTTTTCATCTCCGACAGCTTTTTCTGCATGATGATGACATGGATGGTGTAACCGAAACACAACAATATGATGGAGGTAAATACGATGGTGCCCAGGAAGTTTTTCCACAAAGAACTCCACAATACGCTGCTGCGGTAGGGGAAGTGGATCATCAGCGTACCGGGTGAGGGCATATCCTGGTTGAATAGCGTCACTTTGTAAGGAGAATCCAATATGGCTTTGAAAACTGGTATGACAGCGCCGCCCGAAGTGGGGTCGTCGATCACGTAATGGTCGTCGACCATGACGAAGCTCTGCTTTTCATTCGAAAAGACGCCGAAATTATAGCTGGCATCGATACCGCGGTTGTTGAGTTCTTGTTTCAGCATTTCACCCAATTGCCGCACGTTGACGCGCTCGTCGAGGGGGATGTAGTCGCTCCGCATGTTGTAAACCATCACGCGGCGGAATTTGTCGTCGCGCGACTTCAGGCAGTGATAGCAGGTACAGGTATCCGAAAATTCGGACATGAGCTGGTCGATAAGCTCTTCGCCGATAAATGCGTCGGGTTTAGGCGGCGGAGCAGGCGCTGCCGGCGCCTCGGGGTCGAGCCCCTCAATCTCCCGCGCAAAATAATTGGCTACAAAGCCGTTCATGTTCCAGGTTGAACGCCTCGCGCTTTTTCTTCGTATTCCAGTCGCAAGGCTACGTTGTTGAGCGAGCTGTAGACGTCTTTGTCGAATTTGCGCTCGTTGACTTTCATCGAGGTGCGTATGAGATCCATCTGCAACCATACCACCCCGATGACCGCCACACTCATGACGCCAATGATAGCCCAAATTGCTTTTTTATTCATGTTATCTCTGTGAACTGTGAACAGTGAACAGTGAACTGCACCTTGATCGGTTCACAGTTCACAGTTCACTGTTCACAAAATTAGGCATTGTCGCTACGCGACACTCCATTTTAACTTCAATTTAACTTTCAAAAGAATTTACATAATTCTAATTTATAAGTAATTATCTATTGTTAATTTAATTATTCCCGAATAGGAATAACGTGGTTTGAATGGTCAAAATAACCGCTGCAAGGGAAAATCGGGCAGAAGTAGCCGGCAGTTTTCCCAATCATGGGTAATGCCCATTAAGAATCCGCCGCCACCGGCGCCGCATAATTTGAAAAAGCAATCGCCCGAAGCAAGCAGCCGTGCCCACAATTCGCGCTGATCAGGCAAGATCATTGCCTCAAAGTGGGTCAACTGAAAATGACTTATCCGACTGTACCAGTTGTAGAGCGCATCCCATTGCCCGCCCAGAAAGGCAGCCACAGCGGCATTGGTAGCGGGTATGAGTTGCGATTCAACCTGCTCGAGGTAGGCGGGGTCTTCGCACTGCGACAGGAACCATTGCACCAGCGGCCCCGTCTGCCGGCTCACACCCGAATCAAGCAAGAACAGCGCGGGAGCCCCCGGTGAGGGTTCGGGTAGGGTTACGGCTTCTATTCTGCTTCCTGCTCCAAGGTGCAACGGGCGGTTGAGGTAGCTGACAAGCGGGTCTACTCCCGAGCTGCTGCCATGAAAAAAGCTTTCCAACTGAGCCAGGGCATTTTTTAATTCGCCATAAGCGCCAAAATTATTTGGCTGTATAGGATCTATGGCGTAGCGATCGTACATGCCTGCGCACAAGGCCCCCGAACTGCCCAGACCATAACCCGTGGGAATATTGGAATCAAAATACAATCCATCGAACAAATCGCGGGCAAAGGCATCCAGGTTGAGCGGGCAAAGCAATTGTCCTCTGCTATCCAAATGTTTCAAGTATTCACACCATTGGGGCAACCTGGCCTGCCGCTCGTCGGCTTCATTTGCCGATGCCCAGCGCCACTGGCCGCCAAAGCGTGGATAAGGCATGGCCAAGGCATCGGCGCCTTTGATCACGGCGTATTCGCCAAATAGCAACAGCTTGGATGGATAAATTTTCAACTGCAACTGCTGGGTTAAATGAAGAATTAATAATGAAAACAGTTACTTACGGCGTAGGATGCTGTCCTTGAAAAAAGGCTTGACGGCGGTGGAGTCCAGCAAGGTTTTTAATTCAGGGCGCTCCGGTTTGTAGGGCCTGAGCGGCCGACCGGTTGTGTCGAGCGAAAGCCGGGCTTCCAAAATGAGGATAGAATCGGCCAGGCGACTCGCTTCGGTCAGGGCGCTTTCTCGGCATTGGTTGTCCAGCAATTGCCGGAATTCAATAATCCTGTTGTCTAATTGTTGCTGTAAATAGGCTTCCCGCAATGCCGCTTTTCCTCCTCGGACTGACAGCCCGTCAGTAGGATGGCCGCAAAAGCAAATAAACGCAGATATTGGGTATGCATAGGTCTGAATAAGTTATTGTATTACGCCGCCCTGCCGGCCTTGCTCACGTATGCGCTTGCGCAAGGCTATTTCTTCATCTCGGCGCACTTTCAGAATAGAGTCTAAGGCGGTTCTGACCAGGCTGTCCGTGCGCTGCACGCACAGGCTGTCCAGCTTGGGTCGGAGCACAAGCGTTTCTTTCATATAGAGGGTATCGATATGAGCGCGCTCGCCGGCGGTCATCTCGTATTCTTCCGGATTTTCCTTGCAGGCGCCCAGAGAGAGCAAGGCAACTAATGCCGCTAACCATATATTTTTCATAAAAATGGCTTACCTGTGATTACTTATTAAGCGGAGACAAAGGTACGCATTTCCGCTTTAATCCGGGTCGCCCTGCCCCTATGTCATCGTTAGTCATTCAATAAGGCGTCTTTGCTGTCAATATGACAGCTAATTTGGGCTATTTACCCTTTGGCACAAGTATTGCGCATTCGCAGGGGGAACGGTGAACGTTCCCCCTGCATTTTGTTTAACATCCTAAATCATACAGAGATGAGTGCTATTGCGATGAAACCGATTGGCGACAGGGTGGTTGTCAAACCCGCTCCTGCCGAAGAAAAAACCAAAGGCGGCATCATTATACCCGATACAGCCAAAGAAACGCCACTCAAAGGAGAAGTGGTTGCCGTCGGCCCCGGCAAAGAGGGCAACGCCCTTACTGTAAAAGTAGGCAATACCGTTTTGTACGGCAAATACGCCGGCCAACGCGTGGATCTTGAAGGGGAGGAATACCTCATCATGCGCGAAGAAGATATTCTCGTTATTTTACTTTAAAATTTAACATACAAATGGCAGCCAAAGACATTACTTTTAATATTTCCGCCCAGGAAAAACTCAAAGCCGGCATCGACAAACTCGCCAATGCCGTAAAAGTTACGCTGGGGCCCAAAGGTCGCAATGTAGTCATCCAAAAAAGCTTCGGCGCACCGCAAGTCACTAAAGACGGCGTTACTGTAGCCAAAGAAATCGAATTGGAAGACCCCACCGAAAACATGGGCGCCCAAATGATCAAGCAAGTGGCTTCGAAAACCGCCGACATCGCCGGCGACGGCACCACTACCGCTACCGTACTCGCCCAGGCTATCGTGGCCGACGGCCTCAAGAATGTGACCTCCGGCGCGGGCGCTATGGATATCAAACGCGGTATCGATAAAGCAGTGCATAAGGTAGTCGCCGACCTGAAAAAGCAATCGGAAGAAATCAAAAACGATTTCGAGAAGATCAAACAAGTTGCCGCTATCTCCGCCAACAACGACGACGAGATCGGCTCGCTCATCGCTGACGCCATGAAACGCGTCACTATCGACGGCGTGATTACTGTGGAAGAAGCTAAAGGCACCGAAACCTATGTGGAGGAAGTGAGCGGTATGCAATTCGACCGTGGTTATCTTTCTCCCTACTTCGTGACCGATCCGGAGCATATGATAGCCGAATACGAAAATCCTTTCATCTTCCTCACCGACCAGAAGCTGTCGAATATGAAGGATATTCTGCCCCTGCTCGAACAAGTAGTGGGCATGAACCGCCCCCTCCTGATTATTGCAGAAGACGTAGAAAGCCAGGCACTCGGCACACTGGTTGTTAACCGCCTGCGCGGCAGCCTCAAGATCGTGGCCGTGAAAGCCCCGGGCTTCGGCGACCGCCGCAAAGCTATGCTCGAAGATATCGCCATCCTTACCGGCGGTACGGTGATCAGCGAAGAAAAAGGCTACAAAATCGAAAACACCACGATACAGGAGTTGGGACAAGCCGAGAAGGTGTCAATCGACAAAGACAATACGACGATCGTAAACGGCAAAGGCGACGCCGAACAGGTGAAAGCCCGCGTGAATCAGATCAAGCAACAGATCGAAAACACGACTTCCGACTATGACCGCGAAAAACTCCAGGAACGCATGGCTAAACTCGCCGGCGGCGTGGCTGTTCTCTATGTAGGCGCAGCTACCGAAATGGAGATGAAAGAGAAAAAAGATCGCGTGAATGACGCCCTACACGCTACCCGCGCAGCTATCGAAGAAGGTATCGTAGCCGGCGGCGGCGTTGCCCTGGCCCGCACCATCAGCGTGATCCGCAATATGAAAGGCGCCAACGAAGACGAAACGATAGGCATCCAGATCGTCCGCAAAGCCCTCGAATCACCCCTGCGCACTATCGCCGACAATGCCGGCGCCGAAGGCTCGGTGGTACTCCAAAAAGTGCTCAACGGCACCGGCGCCTACGGCTACAACGCCCGCACCGACAAATACGAGGATCTGAAAAAAGCCGGCGTGATAGATCCCACGAAGGTAACCCGCATCGCGCTCGAAAATGCCGCTTCTATCGCAGGTATGGTGCTCACTACCGATTGCGCCATCAATGACAAGCCGAAGAAGAAAACCGCAGCAGGCGGCGCGGCCAGTATGCCCGGCGGCGGCGGCATGTACGACGACGACTTTTAGCGATTTCGGAATGCGGATTTCGGAATGCGGATTTTTCAAAGATCAATCCGAAATCCGAAATCTGAAATCCGAAATTTGAATCACCACAACTCCCGCCACCACCAGGATACCCCCGGTAATCACGGCGCCATTAATGCTTTCGTGTAGCAGCACTACCGAAAATAATACGCCGAACACAGGCACCAGGTTATTAAAAATTGCCGTTCGCGAAGCGCCGATAGTGCGAATACCCTCGGCGTACCACACAAAACCCAGCACCGTGCCCAGCAATCCCAGAAAAGCCAGGGCCGCCCATACATTCGCGGGAATCTCCGAGGCGTGCAAACCTTCGTACAAAGCCAGTGGCAACAGTCCTACCATGGCCAGCAGGCAGGTAAACGTGGTTGAAACCAAGGGCGATATAGACAATGCCATCTTGCGCTGCAGCAGCGTATACACCGCCCAAGAAGTGGGGCATCCCAGGGCCAGCAGCTCGCCGGTACCGAAATGATCGAATACGTGCCGCAAATCGCCACGCGCAATAACTACCACTGCGCCAAACAGCGACAATAGTCCGCCGATGACCTTCGTGAATTTCAATGGCTCGCCAAAGAATATAGCAGATGTGAAAAGGATAATAGTCGGATTCAGCGACACCAGCAGCGAAGCCCTGCTGGCAGGAATCAGCTTTAATGCGCTGAAAAAGAAAAAGTTGTAAATCACAATACCCGACAGCGCCAGCAAAATATGATACCGCCACTGCACCGGCGTCAGCCTGGGCAACTTGGTATTACTGAGGGCGACTACCCCCAACAATCCCACTGTGGCAAACAAAAATCGCCAGAAAGCCCCCTCAAAAGGCCCTACCACCAACGCCGCCATACGCGTGGCAATGAAAGTGCCGCCCCACACGCAGGCCACGGCTAGTAGTTTGAGATATATCATACCGTATTGATAAAGTCTTTCCAAAAATCGCCTCCTCGCCCCCAATGCCATTAAGTTAAGCATCAAAGGGTGATACATGTTTACTAAACTTCCCAAAGTTTAGTAAACATGAAAAGCTTAACTTAATGGCATTGCCCTCGCCCCCTCGCCCTCGCCTAAATCTGCTTCCACGGCTCCACCGGATGGCGCTTGGTTACCTCGGCCACCTCAATTTTCCGCAGCAAATTCTTCGGTCGATAATCCGGGCGTTGTTGCAGGCGCAGCAGCACCGATTCGTGGAGCGTAGCCTCGCTGGGAATAAATCGTGGGCGTCCCAGATTGAAATAAGGTTTTGACTTCCACTGCGACTTGCCGCCTCTTTGGAGGCGCTTCACCCACACCAGTTTGGGCCAGATTTCGCAGATATACCACCCCGGCGTCAAAGACTCGTTTTGGTCTTGCAGGTGAGGGTCGGGAATATCGTGCACAATATTGCCGGCTTTTTTCACGTCATCCACCAGCACCCCCTTATCCATGGCCTCCGTGATCATCCACTCCAGGGCGATATTGCTCAGGGCGCTCCGTTCAACTGGATACGATCCTCCCACATCCGAATGCGACCCGGCGAACCACACCTGCTTGATATCCTGGGTATCTTCGTATCTGTTGCCCCAGAGATTCTGGCGGAAAAACGCGCGCCGCTCGTCGATGGCAATGGCGTGGCGCACAATTGCTACTTCGGGGTTATTCGTGGTGGCTTGCAGCAAAAGAGGGGTGTAAAACCAGCCCACGGAAGTCACCGTATCCCACAACCCCAGAAAATATACCGGGCAGGGCCGGCAAAAGATCTTTTTGAAACTGTTTGCAACCTTGCTACCCCCTGTCGTAATATATGCGCATGGCCTCCGACACCAGATTTTCATTGTGATTGTAAAGCAATCCGCAGGTATGCAGTAGTCCGGCTACGGCCCTCACCGTGTATGCGCCCCGGCTGAAGCCGAACAGGTACACCCTGTCGCCTTCCTCGTAGCACTGCATCAGAAAGCGGTAGGCGTCCATGATATTGTCGCTCAGTCCATAGCCAAAACTCTGCCCGAGGATATACATCAGCTTTTTGGTGACCGGGTTAAACGCGTCGTATGTGCTGGGCGTGCCCACGCCGGGGTCGTAATACACGATTTGCCTGGCTTGGTCTTTTGCCAACACCGAAAACAGCTTCACGACGTTGGAATTTCTTTCTCCAAAATCATTGCTTGTACCGTCGCAGCAGATGATTATGTTTTTCATGGCACTTATTAGGTTGTTGCGGTAAATATCGCACAACAAATACTATTCATCAAGTGCGCTGGGATTAATCAGACTTAAGAGAGGGAAATAAAAAAAGGCCACCGATTGGTGGCCTTGGTGGGCGCAGAACCTGTCCCGTCCGTAAGGTCGGGAAGGATTCGAACCTCCGACCCTCCCGACCTGTGGGTCGGGATGCGCTAAACCAGCTGAGCTATGCGCCCTGGCTAGAAACCTTGGGGTTTTGGATTACTAAGAGGAATGTGAAAAAAGGAAATAAAAAAGGCCACCGATTGGTGGCCTTGGTGGGCGCAGAAGGATTCGAACCTCCGACCCTCTGCTTGTAAGGCAGATGCTCTAAACCAGCTGAGCTATGCGCCCTTTTAATAAAGCGAGGCAAAGATATAATTATCAAGCGAACCGTGCAAAAAATTTTGACAAAAAAATGTTCGCTTCAATAACTCGTCTCATCCATCCTCACCTTCCCCAAAAAGTGCGATACACAAATACCGTGTAAGCAATCACCAACGGCGCGCCAATAACCGCAAACAATAACATTATACCCAACGATTTTTCAGAAGAGGCGGAGTTGTATATGGTAGGGCTATTTAGCAGGATCGGTTTATGCATTAAGCAATGAAGATCACTTTAATCATTGGTTTTATCTTTGTGTCAAATTGATGATACATTCCATGCTCGACTACCACCGCCTCCTCCAACACGAAGAAAACCTCGACCCCGCCAACTGGGGCGAGATGCGCAGCCTCAGCCACCAGATGATCGACGACATGATGGATTACCTGCAGCACATAGGTGAAAGACTGGTGTGGCAGCCCACGCCGGAATCGACTAAACAGATGCTCAAAAGTCCGCTGCCCACTAACCCCGAAGCTCCCGGTGAGGTATACGCGGAGTTCAAAGCGCATATCCTGCCCTATCCCAAAGGCAACATCCACCCCCGCTTTTGGTCGTGGGTGCAGGGCGGCGGCACACCCTTTGCCATGCTGGCCGAATTGCTGGCCGCCGGCATGAACCCCAACGTGGCTATCGGCGACCACGCCGCAATGTATGTGGAGCAACAGGTGATCGATTGGTGTAAGGCCATGTTGCAATACCCCGCCTCTGCAAGTGGTATTCTGGTGAGCGGCGGCACACTGGCTAATTTTACCGCGCTCATCGTGGCACGCAATGCCTACGACGCCCGGATAAGGGAAAAAGGGCTGCGGGCAGTCCCCGGCCAACTGGTATTGTACGCCTCCACGGAAGCGCACGTATGTATGCAAAAGGCCGCCGAAGTAATCGGTTTGGGCCGCGAAGCGGTTCGGCAGGTGCCGGTGGATGGCGATTTTCGGATGGATGTGGTTCATTTAAAGCAAATGATCGCCGCCGACCGTGCCGCCGGGATGGCGCCGTTCTGCGTAGTGGGCAACGCCGGCACCGTCAACACCGGCGCTATCGACCCCCTGGCAGATATACTCGCCGTCTGTCGCGAAGAAAAACTGTGGTTCCACGTCGACGGCGCCTTCGGCGCGCTGGCCAAACTCGTGCCCGAATACCAGGATCGGCTGGCTCCCATCGAGCAGGCCGATAGCGTGGCCTTCGACTTGCACAAGTGGATTTGTATGCCCTACGAGGTGGGATGCGTGCTGGTAAAAGATGCGGCGTTGCACCGCAGCGCCTTTGCTTCGCAGCCCAACTACCTGCTGAGCCACGAGCGCGGACTGGCTGCCGGTCCCGATCCTTTCGGCAACTATGGCATGGAGTTGTCGCGGGGCTTCAAGGCGCTCAAAGTATGGATGTCGCTGAAAGAACACGGTGTCGACAAGTTTGCCCGCCTCGTCCGCCAGAATATCGCCCAGGCATTTTACCTGGCCGAGTTGATCGAAAAAGAGCCCCAACTGGAGCTGATGGCCCCCGTAGCCATGAATATCGTGTGCTACCGCTACAATCCGGGCGGCTTGTCAGTGGAAGCCCTCAATGCCCTCAACAAAGAAATCCTCATGTTGCTCCACGAGCGCGGCCTGGCAGCCCCCTCGTATTCGCTGATCGACGGCCTATATGTGATCAGAATGGCGAATGTGAACCACCGCAGCAGGAAGGAAGATTTTGAGGCCTTGGTTCGGGATACGGTCGAATTAGGCACACAGTTACACTATACAAACACTTAAAATACCCTCACTCTCACCCTCTCACACTCCCATACTCAAACTTTTTCCTATGCAATCACCTGCAAACCGCCGGGATACCGTATTTTTGTGGCCTGTTTTAAAACAACCAATCAAACAACATGTACCGCACACATAATTGTGGAGAATTGCGCATGGCGCACGTAGGTCATACCGTTACACTGAGTGGCTGGGTTCAGGCCGGCCGCGATTTCGGATCGCTTACTTTCGTCGACCTGCGCGACCGCTATGGCATTACCCAGCTCGTCTTTAACGCCCTCGACGATGCCGAGTTGTGCGAACGCGCCCGCAAACTGGGCCGGGAATTCGTGATCAGCGCTACCGGCGTAGTTCGCGAACGCAGCAACAAAAATCCAAACCGCGCTACCGGCGATATCGAAATATTAGTGGGTAGCTTTGATATTCTCAACGCCTCAAAAGTGCCGCCTTTCACCATCGACGACGACACCGACGGCGGCGACGACCTGCGCATGAAGTATCGCTATCTCGACCTTCGCCGCAGCCCCGTGCAAAATAATATCATCTTCCGCAGCAAGCTGGCGCTGGAGGTGCGCAAGTATTTGACCGGGCAGAATTTTGTGGAAATCGAAACGCCCTTCCTCATCAAGAGTACGCCGGAAGGCGCGCGCGACTTTGTAGTGCCCAGCCGCCTCAACCCCAACCAGTTTTACGCCCTGCCCCAGTCGCCCCAGACCTTCAAGCAAATCCTTATGGTGGCCGGCCTCGACAAGTACTTCCAGATTGTAAAGTGCTTCCGCGATGAAGACCTGCGCGCCGACCGGCAGCCGGAGTTTACGCAAATAGACTGCGAGATGGCCTTCGTAACCCAGGAGGAAATCCTGAATACCTTCGAAGGCCTTACTAAGCATATTTTTAATAATACGCTGGGCATTCAACTGCCCGAATTCCCCCGCATGTCGTACGACGAAGCTTTGCGCCGCTACGGCTCCGACAAACCCGACCTGCGCTTCGGCATGGAATTCGTGGAACTCAACGACCTGGCCAAGGGCCACAACTTCGTGGTATTCGACAGCGCCGCACTGGTGGTGGGTATTTGTGCCACCGGTGCAGCTTCTTATTCGCGTAAGCAAATAGACGAACTCACGGAATACGTAAAACGCCCGCAAATCGGCGCCAAAGGCCTGGTTTACGTGCGCTACGAAGCTGACGGCAGCGTCAAGTCGTCGATCGACAAGTTCTATACCCCCGACCAGCTCAAGACCTGGCTACAAAAGCCGGCGCCCAACCCGGCGACCTGCTGCTCATTCTGGCCGGCGAAGAAGAAAAAACGCGCAAGCAACTCAACGAACTGCGCCTGGAGATGGGCCGCCAACTGGGGCTCATGAAACCCGGCGACTTCAAGCCGCTGTGGGTAGTAGACTTCCCCCTGCTGGAATGGGACGAAGATACCCAGCGCTTCTACGCCATGCACCACCCCTTTACGTCGCCAAAAAAAGACGACGTAGCCCGCATGCTTACCGGCGATCACCAAACGATGAAAGACCTGCGCGCCGACGCCTACGACCTCGTGATCAACGGCTCGGAAATCGGCGGCGGCTCGATACGTATCCACAGCCGCGAACTACAGGAGAAAAACTTCAAACTGCTGGGCTTTACGCCCGAAGAAGCAGAGGCGCAATTCGGCTTCCTGCTCGGCGCTTTCGAATACGGCGCACCGCCCCACGGCGGCATCGCTTTCGGTTTCGACAGGCTCTGCGCAGTAATGAACGGCCAGTCGTCGATTCGCGACTTTATCGCGTTTCCCAAAAATAATACGGGCCGCGATATGATGATCGACGCGCCTTCACCCATAGCCCCCGCGCAACTCGACGAGTTGTACCTGGCGCTCAAGAAAGTATAAGCCATGTACCCCGACTTTTCCTATATCTTCCACGATTTGTTCGGCACCGCGCCCGACAACTGGGCATCTATATTCAAAACATTCGGGCTGTTGCTCGTATTGGCGATTCTGGCCAGCTCGCGTTTTTTGTTTATCGAACTCAAGCGCAAGGCCGCCGAGGGTGTTTTTCAGCCCACACCGGTCAACCGGGTATCGAATCAGCTGCCTGGGTGGGGCGACTACCTCTCCAACGCCCTCATGGGGTTTTTCATCGGATTTAAGGGAGTGTACGCCATTGGCCATTTTAGCGAATTGCAGGCCGACGCGAGCGGGGTATTACTGTCGGCCAAAGGCGAATGGTGGGCCGGAATTTTGGGCGCCCTGGCCCTGGCGGGCTACCGCTACTGGGAGTCCAGGAAACTGGTGGGCAAACCGCAGGTGACGGAAACCCTAAACCTCTATCCGCACGACCGCATCGGCGATATCACGCTTATCGCAGCCTTGTCGGGCGTGGTAGGCGCAAAGATCTTCTCCATCCTGGAAGATCCCCCGGCTACCATGACCGAATTGTGGAAAAGCTTGTTTTCGGGCAGCGGCCTTACCATTTATGGCGGCCTCATCGGCGGTTTTTTCGGCGTATGGTGGTATTTGCGCCGGCACAAAATTCCATTTATCCATGTCCTCGACGCGGTAGCACCTGCGCTTATCGTGGGTTATGGCGTGGGGCGGCTGGGCTGCCATTTTGCCGGCGACGGCGACTGGGGCATCGTGGCCGCAGCACAGCCCTCCTGGTGGTTTTTGCCCGATTGGCTGTGGGCATATGACTATCCCCACAACATCATCAACGAAGGCACCCTGCTGGCCAATTGCGCCTTTGATTATTGCCACTATCTGTCGCCACCAGTATACCCTACTCCCCTGTACGAGTCCTTTTTTGCCTTCACCATTGCCGGTATCCTCTGGAGTGTGCGCAAACGGCTGAAAGTGCCGGGCATGTTGTTTTTCTTGTATCTCGCACTGAATGGCTTTGAGCGCTTTTGGATTGAAAAGATCAGGGTGAATATTCCTTATCACATAGGCGGATTAGAGGCCACCCAGGCCGAGATTATCGCCGTGCTTTTGTTCGTTATCGGTATTGTAGGAATGATTGTTTTGTGGAGGAGGGGAGAGAGGTGATGTGCTGATGTGCTGATGCGAACGAAGTGAGTCCCGTACCGACTGCAAGGAGGTCGGGATGCTGATGTGCTGATTTACAAAATATTAATATAATAAAAATCATTCGTCATTCGTCATTCGGAGTCCGATAGTCCCCCGCCACCTCCACCAGCTCGTTCATCATCATTGCTGTGGCGCCCCACAGCACTTTGCCCATTACGTTAAAATACGGCACATCGCTGATTTTGAGCTGATTGCCCAGCAGTACCTCTGTTTTTTGGCGGGTGTCGGGTTGGCAAAAGACAGAAAACGGCACTTCGAGAATACCATTCACCTCTTCAACTTGTGGAGAAAATTGGGGCGTATAGTCGACATAGCCGACGAATGGATTTACCAGAAAATTGCTAATTGGAATATAGAGCTCCGTGAGCCTGCCTAATACGTTTACTTTGGTATGGTCAACGCCGACCTCCTCGTGTGCTTCGCGCAGGGCCGTTTGCTGGAGGTGGCCGTCGCCTTCTTCAAATTTCCCTCCGGGAAAACTGATCTGCCCGCCGTGGCGATCTTTGGCATGGCTTGCCATTTTTCGCTCGATAAACACGATGTGCCAATCTTCATTTTTTGGATAAAAAAGAGCCAGCACGCCGGCAAGTCTGGCATCGGGTGGTGCAAGGGGCAGATAGCGGCGGTCGAGATGCGCCATCCGGAATTGCGCCTCGCGGCCCGGCAAAGGCTGGGTTAGACGCTCCTGCAAATGATTGATGAAGGTATCCATAGTTGAATTGCGGATTGCGGATTGTTTCTATGATAAATCCGAAATCCGAAATCACTCCTTATTCGACTTCTGCAAATACAGCTCCATGGCCATTTGCATAGAAGGAGCATCGGGAATGGGGGCCTTAACGTTAATGGTAAGTCCGTGATCTTCTACAGCTTTGCACGTAGTATTGCCGAACACCGCGATGCGGGTATCATTTTGCTTAAAATCGGGAAAGTTGTCGAAAAGCGACTGAATACCCTGCGGGCTGAAAAACACCAGCATATCGTAAGTCACATCGCTTAGATCAGAAAGGTCGCTGCTCACCGTACGGAACATCAGTGCTTCCTGCCAGTTGAAGGTATTCTCATCGAGGTATTGAGAAACCTCTATAGCGCCCAGGTTAGAACAGGGCAGCAGAATTTTTTCGTTATTCTTGTGTTTTTTGAGCGCAGGCGCCAGGTCTTCGATGCTGCGAGTGCCTGCAAAAACTTTGCGTTTGCGATACACTATGAACTTCTGCAAATAATTGGCGATAGTTTCTGTAAGACAGAAGTACTTGGTATCCTGCGACATACGAATGCGCATCTCTTCGCAGAGGCGAAAGAAATGGTCAATCGAATTTTTGCTGGTAAATAGGACAGCCGTATATTCGTCGGGGCGAATGCGCTGTTTGCGAAACTCCTTGGCAGAAACGCCTTCTACGTGGATAAAGGGTCGCCAGTCTATCTGCAGGCCATATTTCTTTTCAAGCTCGTAGTAAGGGGATCTTTCGGGTTTGGGTTGCGAAATCAGGATAGTTTTCACCTTTTTAAAGGTCTCCGTCTGCGCTATACCATTCACTGTCATTCAAGTAAAGTTTATATTAACCCGTCTTAAATGTAATCCTGCACCATCGTGATCAACCTGATCAATACCATAACGGGCGCTATTTCAATGGCGCAAATATACAACAAAAAGTGGAATTTATAATAGATTAAGAATTTATTGGCAATTGAGAGCGCTCTGAACGCTCGTAACAAATAAATTACACCCGTCACGCAAAATGAAATATAAATAAAGATATCGGCGCCATTGGGCACATAAGCGATGGCGAGATTGAGAGGCGTGAGTAATAGCCCCAATACGATGGCGAAAATCATGATTGCAAAACTATACATGCTTGTCTCCTTCGAAATGGGGTACATAGCCCCCAATATGGCCAATATCAGGTGCTTGAGCATAAAGGCTGCGGCAACAGCGGCAATACATAAAAGAAGCGTGACCCAGTAACCGTAGTAGTAGGGAACCTGGTAATGCCGCAACAGCAGAAAGAGGAATAAGCCCCCGTTGTAAAAAAACAAGGTATAGGCCGTTAGGAAGGGCGTCAACAAGCCGCCGGTGCGCTCCCGGTATACCTGGTTGAGCATATTTTCGCTATAAATAGCCCGCCCGGATTTTTGGAAAATACTGCGCATCAGCGTGACAAGCAGGGTAAGATAAAGCAGCCCGATAATTTCTGCTGTAAATACAAAGCCATTGTCCTTGCCGAGCTTTTTGGGCACCCATCGTTCCCGCTCGGCTTGGGCGGCAGCCGCCTTTGCTTTTGCCCTGGGTCGATCTATGGTTGGCGCGATGAGGTCAAAAGGATTCTCTCCGGCCACAGCGGAAGGTGCGGCTTGTGGGGTAGCAGAAGCCCCCAGCCGATGCGTGAGCTCAAATGGATTGTCGCTGGTCTGTGCCCTGACAGGCAATAACGACAACAAAAGCAAGCCGTAAAAGAGTAGTGTCTTTTTCAAAGAAGCCCAGTTTGCAACGCAAAAATAAGATTTTTTTGTTAATACCTTGTTAATCCGTCTTTTGGCGCTCATTTAAGAATTAATTTGCGTGATATGAAGAACAGCACCATACTACGGGTTCTTTTGCTCGGCGTTGTGGCACTCTCCGGCATCATTGCCATGCAGTCGTATTGGGTGGTGAGCACCTGGAATATCAACGAGGAAGAATTTAATAAAAAAGTTAACCTCGCCCTCTACAATGTAGCCAAGGCAATGGCCGATCTCAACAACGGCACCCTGCCGGCGCGCGATGTGGTGAAACGCCGCACCACCAATTATTATATTGTCAATATTGAAAACGAGATCGACGAGGAACACCTCGAGTACTTTCTGCAAAGAGAGCTTGAGAAGATGGCGCTGAACATAGATTTTGAATACGCCGTTTTCGACTGCTATACCAATGAGATGATTTATGGCAACTTCGTGCGCTATGACCCCGTCGAAAAACACGACCTCAACCTGGGCGACTTACCCAAAGACAATGAGTTTACTTACTACTTCGGCGTCAAGTTCCCCTCGCGATCGGGCTACCTGTTCGGTAAAATGCAACTTTCGATCTTCTTTTCCGCTATCCTGCTCGTTACTATGATTTTCTTTGCTTACTCGATGTTTGTCATTTTGCGCCAAAACGGCTGTCGGAAATGCAAAAGGATTTTATCAACAATATGACCCACGAATTCAAAACGCCCATTTCTACTATAAAAATAGCCGCAGATACCTTTTGTCAAACCCCGACATTCAAGCCAATCCTCGCTTGTTTCAGTATGCCAATCTCATCAATGAGCAAAACCAACGCCTCAACAACCAGGTGGAGAAGGTGCTGCAACTGGCCCGCATAGAACGCAGCAACTACGAATTGAAACTGGAAGAAGTAGACCTCTGCACACTGGTGCGCGAGGTAGCCCTGGGGATCGCCGTTCATGTAGAAGAGGCAGGCGGCAAACTCCAACTGGAATGCCCGCCGGCAAACGCTATGGTACGCGCTGATAAGTTGCATTTGACCAATATAATCCACAACCTGCTCGACAATGCGGTGAAATACTGCCGGCAAACGCCGGATATCGCCATGCATATATCCTTGTCAGCACAAACGGCGCAACTCGTTGTCAGCGACAAAGGCATCGGCATCCCCAAAGAATATCAGTCCAGCATTTTTGACAAATTTTACCGCGTACCCACCGGCAATGTTCACAATGTAAAGGGCTTTGGATTGGGTTTGTATTATGTGAAAAATGTGTGCGACGCCCACAACTGGAAGATCAAACTCACAAGCGAACCCGGCAAAGGCACTACGGTGGCTATACACATGCCTTTACTAAACCCTATTACCAAACCAGGCAAAAGCGATGATAACACGATTCCCTCACCCGCAGTAAAGCTGCACTGAGCCCAACCCGAAATATCCGATTGTCATGAAAGCCCACATACTCTACGTTGAAGACGATGTCAGCCTTAGCTTTGTAACCCGCGACCACCTCGAATTGCACGGCTACTCCGTTACGCATTGCGCCGATGGAAAAAAAGCACTGGAAGCTATCCACAACGGCCGATTCGACTTGTGCATCCTGGATGTGATGCTCCCTGAAATCGACGGTTTTACGCTGGCCCAGGAAATTCGAAAAACCGACCAACATATTCCCATCTTGTTTCTCACGGCCAAGTCGCTGAAAGACGACAAAATCTTTGGACTCAAACTGGGCGCCGACGATTATATCACCAAACCTTTTAGTATCGAAGAACTCATTCTCAAAATCGAGATATTCCTGCGCCGAAGCAAGGTTACGCCTACTTCTCCGCCCGCACTGACTAAACTGGGCAATTACCTATTCGATTTCAATAACCTCACGCTTTCTACCGCCGACGAAACCAACCGCCTCACCCAACGCGAAGCCGAACTCCTCCGGTTTTTCCTTTCTAATAAAAACCAGGTGCTCAAGCGCTCCGCCATCCTCGAACAACTCTGGGGCGAAGACGACTATTTCCTCGGCCGCAGCCTCGATGTGTTTATTTCGCGCTTGCGCAAATACCTGCGCCACGACCCCCGCCTGCGCATTGAAAATATTCACGGCGTGGGCTTTTGTTTCCACGATGGGGAGTAAATTCTGTTGCCGGTTATCGGTTGTCAGTTTGTTAGTTAAACTATTTACTTACAGGTAACATATAATTTTCTTTTAATGAAAATAGCCATTATCGGGACTGGAAATGTGGGCGGCGCCCTGGCCACCAAATGGGCTGCAAAAGGCCATACCATTTTGTTGGGCGTAAAAGATACCGTTCATTTTAAGGGAGAAGCCCTGCTGGATAACCCCCATACCAGTGTATTTCCCATCGAAGAAGCCATCAGGCAGGCCGAAGTCATTTTGATAGCCACCCCGGCCACGGCCGCCGCAGAAGTAGCCCAATCGCTGGGCGATACCACAGGCAAAGTGATCATCGACGCGATGAATGTCGTGATGGGGCGCGGCCCGCAGGGCTTTAGCAATACTGCCGATGCCATTTTAGCCCATACACAGACCCGCGACGTGGTGAAATGTTTCAACACCACGGGGTTCAACAACATGCTGAATCCCACTTACAGCGATACTGCCATCGATATGTTTATGGCCGGCGACTCGGAAAAAGGTAAACAGCTCACGCGCCAACTGGCCCTCGACGCCGGTTTCGCCGAATGTTACGATGTGGGCGGTAATAATCGCTTTGAATTGATGGAGCAATTTGCCTTTTTCTGGATTAACCTGGCTATGTTTCAGGACAAGGGCGCGAAATCGGATTCAAATTGCTGAAACGATAGTTTTTTTTCACCGCCTGACATTGTCCTGCAACTCCACCAATAGTTTTTCGCAGGCGAACTTTGTGCACCAGCTGATCAGCAGTTTGCCCCCGTCGATCACCGACTTGACCTTGTGTTTGGTGACAGCCTGTCCGCCGATTACGATGGCGACCGGCTTGTTGAGGTTTTTGGCGGTAAAAGCGGCAAGCTGGTCTTTTGCCATCGAATTTAACGACAATAGCAAATTGACCCGCTGGTCGGGCTGCTCCGATTGCTCTGGCGCCGAAGCGAGCTGAAGCGCTACAAAATCGACGGGGTCGACTGCCAGGAAACGGGGATCTTCCTCAGAAGCATCCAGCAGAAAATCGTGGCTAAAGGGTATCACTACGCCCTGTTCGGAAGATGCAGGCGCCATTGGGTATTCCGCCAATACGAGGTACATGCCGTCGGGCAGCGTTTTTGGAGAAATAACGGCCTTGCGGGGGGAGGAGCAGGCGGAGAGGCAGACAATGATCGCCACGGAAACAAAAAGACGAGTAACAATGATTTGCATAATGTAGGTTTAGATGAAATAAAGCTATCCAACTCGCAACGAATCAATTGGATCTGTAAATTGATATTTTTTTTAAATAAAGTCAATGCCCCCACAAATCACGCTTCGTCTTGTAAAGGCACGTTGGGGTTTCGCGTTTTTTTCCGATATTTGCACCGTATAAGCATTTGATTTACAAATTGCCGCTGCCCGCAGCGCGTCTTTTTTTCTTATTTCACTGATGTACGAGCGATCCCCGTCTACGGCGGCCGCGACGGCCACTCGATGGAACAGGAACGCAAAGCCCTCAAACAGGGCGCCTCGGTAATCGTCGCCTCTCCAGGGCGGCTCATCGCCCACCTCGACCTGGGCTACGTCAATTTCGATAAGCTGCGCCACCTGGTTCTCGACGAAGCCGACCGCATGCTCGATATGGGCTTCGCCCCCGATATTATGAAGATCGTGAATATGCTGCCCCGCAAACGCCAAACGCTGCTGTTCTCGGCTACGATGCCCCAGCAGATCAGGCGTTTTGCCAGGGAAATGCTGAATAACCCTGTGGAGGTTAGTATCTCGGTGTCGAAACCTGCCGAGAATATTATGCAGGTCGCCTACGAGGTGGAAGACGAACAAAAGGTGGCCCTAACTGCCCACCTCCTCCAGGATAAAAAACGCCTCGAACGCGTGCTGATTTTCGCCAGTACCAAAATAAAGGTGCGCGAATTGGCAGGCAACCTCGCCCGCCGAGGTATGAAGGTGAGCGATATTCAGTCCGACCTCGACCAAAACGAACGAGAAGAACGACTCCGCGCTTTCCGCAGCGGCGCCCTGCCTATCGTGGTAGCTACCGATGTGCTCTCCCGCGGTATCGACGTGAAAGGTATCGACCTGGTGCTCAATTTCGATGTGCCCTCCGATGGCGAAGACTACGTACACCGCATTGGCCGTACCGCCCGCGCCGACGCCTCCGGTATCGCGATTACGCTGGTGAACCGCAAGGACCGCCGCCGCTTCGACCGCATCGAACAAACTATCGGCATTAAGATACGCCGTTTACCCCTGCCCGCCGATTTCCAGGCCAGACCCTCTTCCGAGTCCAGGCAATCTTCGTCGCGCCGCCCCGCAAACCCAGCAAGGCCACAGCAGCAAGGTCCTCGCAACGAGGCTCAGCCAGGAAGCGAAGAACGCAGAAAAAAACGCCGCCCCGACAACCGCCGCAAGGGGCCGGGTAATGGGAGTGGGCGAGTGGGCGATTAGGTGACTGTACGACTTTACGACTGTACGAACAATGATCGTAAAGTCGTAAAGTCGTACAGTCCTATAGTCACTCAATTATAAGGTCTTCCTCATTCTCGAGGCGTAGCACAAACCCTCGCTTACACTTGATATTGCCGGGCTGGTCGTAGCCCTCCACGATGCCCTGAACCTGGGCATGCGTATTGCCCGCAAGTATCAGCCTGTCAAATACATCGGTGGCGATCAACGAATCTACCCTGACTTCGAGGTCGCAATTGCGGTGGTTCTCGTCGCTTAAGCGGAAGGTCAGCGCATCTCGCACCGCTGAATCCAAATTAATTTTGCCTTTTATCTTTACTTCAACCCCTTCGCAATCCGCAACCTCTCCGCATTTGGTATCGCAGTTTTTGGATTGCAGAAATTGGCGTACCCCGTATATTGCGTCAGCTTCGAGGTCGAGTTCTTTTTTGCAGGCGCCGGCAACCAAGGCCAGCGCAAAAAGCATCAAAATGAAATGTGGCTTGTTCATGGTGAGATTAGGTTTTTATTTTTCCAATAAGTTGTACAATGCGGTTGGCCAACGGCGTAGCGCCCTGGTCGTAGTTGGACATGACGGCCACTACGTAACCTTTGCCCGGTGTTGGTCTGCCACCGATATGGGCTCTGCGGAGCAGGAATGTAGCCTATGGCCAGATTTTCGATGGGGTAGTCCAGCTCGTAGCAATCGGTATTTGCCATACCCGCCGGCTTGTATATATGGTCGCGGATGTAATCGAAGTAATCCTGCCCGCCGGCTTTTTCGATCACTACACCCAACAATAACATGCCTGTGTTGCTGTACTGAAAACGCTCGCCGGGCGAAAAGGAAAGGGTGTCGCCCTGCACCAAGGGTTTGTAGTCGTCAACTGCGCGGTACAATTCCCGTGAGCTTTTCCAGTAGTTGTCGTTGAAATAACTACCGAGTCCTGAGGTGTGAGTGAGCAGGTGGTGAACCGTCACCTTGTCGGTAATCGAGCGGGGCAGCCAGCTTTCGTCCACGTATTTGCTGATGGGGTCGTCAAATGACAATTTGCCGCTTTCGGCAAGTTGGGCTACGGCTGTGGCGGTGAACATCTTATTCATGGAGCCGAGGTTGAACTTGGTATCCATGTTGTTGGCCACGTGAAAGCCTTTGTCGGCTTCGCCGCACACACGTTCCAGGATGATTTTGTCACCTTTGGCAATCAGCACGGTGCCCGAGAAGGCGTCTTTGTTGCACAGCTTGTCTATGATAGACTGCACTGCGGGCAGGAATTCCGCTTCGCTCAACTCGGGCTCTTTGATGTTTGTCGGCGTACGGGCTGGATTGAATTGGATTTCCGTGATCCGCTGCTCGCCGCCCGCTTCAAATTTCAGGCTGATGCCATGCCAGCCGCCGTAGTTGCGGTCTTTTACGATTACTACAGTCTGCTCCGGGCGTTCGGGCGTATAGCTGCGTATGCTGTGAAAATCTACGCCGCCGGTCATGCTGTACAATCCGCCTATCTGTGCAATATGCTCCTCCACAGGTACAAAACTGCGGAATGGATCGGCGCATTCTGTTTCAATAAAGCTTTTGATGCGTCCGGCATCATTGGCATTGATCACAGCGATGAGCGATTGGATGCGAGCGCCGGGTTTACCCTTGGGCAGGGTAGAATCGTCGCGGTAATTCCGGGTTGCGCCAGCACGGGCAGGGCGCAAGCAGTAAGTGCAAAAACGATAAGGCCTCTTAGCAGCGCTAAGACGGTGGTTTCTAAAGCTTTTTTCATAACAAGTCGGGTTTATAACAAAATACGAAAAACTTCGTAGCAAAGAAACGCTATGCCCGACTATTGGTCAATATTTTTCTACTAATGAACTCAAAATGCAGCTGTATCTGCAAAATAACTGTCCAGAAAGTCCCATAATTGCAAGTAGAGACGCAAGATTTTGCGTCTCTACTTGCGCCCCCCCGAGCCATGCCGCATCAACAGCGTATTGCGCACCAACTCGGCAATGGTGTAAGGCGGCGTTTTAGCCATCAGCTCTCGATAGCGCAGGTCGGCTTCGTAGATCATGCCGGCGGTCTCCATAGCGTAGGCCTCCCACAATACCTTGGCATAAGGGCCTGCCTGCATATAATCGCGCTCTTGTGCTACGTTGAATATCGCTTCTTTGGCTAAGTCGGCAGGCGCCACTACAAATTCTTGTTTGGTGATCGTCTCAACGGGGTTTGCCTTCGGGGTCACTTTCCAATAATAGCGCTGCATCGATTTGAAAATAGGCTTGGAAAGGTCGAATGTATGATCCGTATGGCGGGTTTCTTCCTGCCAGATCAGCGAATCCGTCTTGAGATCGTATATTTGGAATATCCATTTTCCGGGTTTTCCGGTGGGCGAATCCCACCTGAATTCTGTTTTTCCGGGTAATAAAAAGCCCTTGGTGGGAATATAAGGCAGTTCCTTTTTTTTGCTTTTCCCTTTGGCGCGTTTCTTTTCCGGAGTAGCAGGAGTGGTTTCTTTGGCTTTTTTCCTTTCGACAATACCGCTTTCAAAACTTGCCATTGACACTATACTATTGATGCGGCTGTAGAAATCGCCGGTTACGCCGCCGCGGTTGGCCAATGGGCGGGCAGGCAGCGTTGCCTTCAAATCGTGTTTCCCCGGCTTATCGAAAGTAAACAGTATCATGCCCTGCAATAAATCTACCCGCTCGTTTTCGGCAAGTATCAATTGCCAGTCCCGGCTGATGGTAGAACCCAGCTTAAGCGGGCGCAATGTAGTGTCGCCGGGCATGGTGTATTTCACCTTCCCCTGGCACTCCAGCACTATAGGATTGAATTCTTCCTGCTGTGCTTGCAGCGCGTTTGTAACTATTAATAAACAAACAATAAGATACGTCTTCTTCATGGTGAATAGCCGGGTTGTTATCAGGTCGAACAATTCAAAGGCGCAAAAATAAGAATTAACCTAAAACCCATAAACCTTTAAATCCATAAACTAAACACCCACTTTTCTATATCCACCGCTACCACCTTATATTCCGGGCATTTCGCATCGGCATCATAAACACTGCTGGTGATATTGTTGACATAGTTTTCCGGGAAGTGGAAAGTCGTGCTCACTACGCCGGGTTTGACTACTTCGCTAATTTTTGCGCGCAGCGTTATGCTACCTCTGGGCGAGCGCAGGGTCACCATCTCTCCGTCAACGATGTTGCGTTTGCGGGCGTCTTGAGGGTGCAACAGCAACACATCTTCGCTCAACAGGCGAGGGTTGTAGGTGCGCCTCGTCATAGAGCCGCTGTTGTAGTGTTCCAGTTCGCGGTTAGTGGTGAGGATCAGCGGAAACTGGTCGGCATTTTCCAGCAATTCACGTGTTTCTTCAAATTCTTTGAAATGGAATCGGCCCTTGCCAATTTTGAAAGTCGTGGTATGCAATATTTTGGTGTCGGTGCCGTCTTCCGCCACCGGCCATTGCAGCCCGTTTTCACCCAGCCTGTCCCAGCGAACGCCTTTGAAGAAATGCACTACCTGGGAGATTTCTTCCTCCAGCAATTGCGCGGGGTCGTAATCGGGTTGCGGGTATCCCATGCGGTTCATGATGTCAACTACGATCTGTCCGTCGGGTTTGGTACCGGCAAGCGGTTCAATTACCCGGTTGACGCGCTGAATGCGGCGCTCGCCATTGGTGAAGGTGCCCGATTTTTCAAAAAATGAAGAGGCCGGCAAGATCACGTCGGCGTATTCGGTCGTATCAGAGTGGAATAATTCCTGAACTACGAAAAATTCCAGTGACTCGAGGGCGGCGCGTACGTTGTTTGTATTGGGTTCGGTTTGTATAACGTCTTCACCCATGATCCACATGGCTTTGAGTTTGCCTTCGCGGGCAGCTTTTAGCATATCGGGTACTTTCAAGCCGGGCGCATCGGGAACGGGCACACCGTAAATATCTTCATATAGCTGACGCACCGCAGGGTCGTTCACATCGAGGTAGCCGGGGCCGAGGTGGGGTTGTACGCCCATGTCGGCCATGCCTTGTACGTTATTTTGGCCGCGCAAAGGGTTGACGCCCATACCCGGTCTGCCGATATTGCCGGTTATCATGGCCAAATCGGCGATGAGCATCACGCCGTAAGTGCCCTGGAAGTGCTCGGTGACGCCCAACCCGTGGAAACTCATGGCTGCATTAGCGCCTGCATAGGCGATGGCGGCTTCCCTCACCAATTGGCGATTTACGCCGCAGATGGCTTCCAGTTCGTCGATATTCAGTGCCAGGATGTGCCGGCGGAAATCTTCGTAGCCCTCCGTGCGATTGGCGATAAAGGATTTATCTTCCAGTCCTTCCGACACGATATAATATAGCATCATATTGAGCACAGCTACGTTGGTACCGGGGCGCAATTGCAGGTGGTATTTGGCGTAGCGGGTCAGAGGTATTTTGCGCGGGTCGATAACGATGAGCGTTTTGCCCTTCATCACCTGCTGTTGGAGCTTGGCGCCCGTCACGGGGTGGCCTGGGGTAGGATTGGCGCCGATCAGCATAATACATTCGGTATGCTGCAGGTCTTCGATCGAATTGGTAGCCGCGCCGGTACCGAAGGTGCGCTGCATACCCAAAGCCGTAGACGCGTGGCATACCCGTGCGCAACCGTCGATGTTGTTGGTGCCTATGACGGCGCGGATGAATTTCTGCATGAGGTAGTTCTCCTCGTTGGTACACCGCGCCGAAGAAATCCCTCCAATGGCGTTGGGACCGTGTTTGGCCTTGATGTCATTGAGGCGGGTGGCGATATAGTCGTAAGCTTCTTCCCAGCTCGCTTCTTCCAGCTTGCCGTTGCGCCTGATCATCGGCGAACGCAAGCGATCAGGGTGGTTGTAAAAGCGGAAGGCATAACGCCCTTTCAGACAAGTATGCCCGTGGTTCACTTCGGCGTCGTAAGGCGCTTTGATGCTCAGCACCTGGTTGTCGCGCTTGGACACTTCGAGGTTGCAGCCCACCCCGCAGTATGTACAAACGGTGCGCACCGTATCAGTGGCGTTTATGGCCGCCATGGAGAATACGTCGCTGATGGCATCGGTGGGGCAGGCTTGCGAACAAGCGCCGCACGACACGCACTCAGATTCGGCGTAAGAAGTATCCATACTCTTGATAATGCGGTTGTCAAAACCACGACCCGCCATACTCAAAACCATTTCTCCCTGCACTTCGTCGCAGGCTCTTACACAGCGATAGCAATTGATGCATTTCGACAAATTGGAAGTCATGTAAGGGTGGCTGTCGTCGCGCTCGCGGTCGAGGTGGTTGCGGCCCTGCGGATAACGCACTTGCCGGATACCGACTTTTGCCGCTACCGTCTGTAGCTCGCAGTCCCCATTGGCGGCACAGGTCAGGCAGTCGAGTGGGTGGTCGGTGAGTACCAGTTCGATGATGTTGCGCCGCAGGGTTTGAATGGCCTGCGAATCGGGGTATATCTGCAAACCTTCTTCTATAGGCGTATGACAAGAGGCCACCGTCTTGGGATGGCCGTTGCCGCTGCGCACCACTTCTACGCTGCACACCCGGCAAGAGCCAAAAGGTTCCAGGTTGGGCGCATCGCATAGGGTGGGCACGTAATCGGCGCCCAGTTCCCGGCGAATAAAAGACAAGATGGTTTCGCCTTCTTTTATTTCGTAGCTTTGTCGTTGATGTAAGCTAATTTTTCATGGCCAATGGCTTATTGCGATAAAAAATGCGATCTAAATAGCGTTTGCCGGCTTGGGCGCCGCCTGGCGCGAGGATTGAAAATACGGCGACAATTCTTCGGCAAAATATTGCAGCGCATTGCGCACCGGCAGTGGAATACCGCCACCCAGCGCGCATAGCGACCCTTTTTCGAGGGTGGTGAGCAAATCGTTGAACAAAACGGGGTCGACCTGGTATGACTCGGTTTGCGCTTTGTGGAGTAATTCCTGGCCCCGCACAGATCCCAGCCTGCAAGGGAAACACTTACCACAGCTCTCATGCGCGGTAAAAGCAAAAAGATGCTCCAAGTAGGCAATCATCGGAAACTCCTCCGGAATGCCGATGATGGAGGCGTGACCCAGCATAAAACCGTTTTGCGCAAACGACTCGAAGTCGACAGTCAGATCAGGTATTTTCTGCACCGGCACCAGGCCGCCCAGGGGACCGCCGATGTGCAGGGCCTTCACTTCGCGGTGAAATCCGCCACCCAATTCTTCTACCACTACAGAAAGCGGAGTGCCCATCGATACTTCGTATACGCCGGGATTTCTAAAGCTGCTATCGAGCGAAATCAACTTGGTGCCGGTCGACTTTTGCGTGCCCATAGCGGCGTATGCTTCCCCTCCTTGCGTAAGTATGTAAGGCAAATTCGCCAGTGTTTCTACGTTATTTACTACAGTGGGTTTGCCAAAAAGCCCCGACTGGGCCGGGTAAGGCGGCCGCACCCGCACCTCGGGGCGCTGGCCTTCGATAGAAGCCAGCAAGTCCGTCTCTTCACCACAGATATACGCGCCGCGGGCTTTGATTACTTTGATGTCAAAATGGAAACCACTGCCTTTTATCCCCTCTCCCAGCAAGCCCTGCGACTTCATGTCGGCAACGGCTTTTTCGATGATGGCCACCGACTCGGGGTATTCCGCGCGGATGTACATCACGCCGTAAGCGGCGCCCA
Organism: Saprospiraceae bacterium; assembly: GCA_016715405.1. Taxonomy (GTDB): domain Bacteria; phylum Bacteroidota; class Bacteroidia; order Chitinophagales; family Saprospiraceae; genus JABWBR01. Next base: position 37,443 of record JADKAE010000010.1, read on the forward strand.
CCACGTATCCGGCGATCATCAGTCCGGTGAGTACCAGGAGGGGTTGTTGCTCCAGCAGGTAGCGGTCGGAAAAGAACCGGGATCGCCTTCGTCGGCATTGCACACGATGAATTTGGTATCGCCGGGGGCCTTGCGGCAGGCATCCATTTTAAAATAAGATGGAAACCCCGCGCCCCCGCGCCCCCGCAAACCCGATGTGCGAATAGAGGCCAGCAGGCTTTCCGCGTCTTGCGCCAGCAGCGTTTCTACTACCTGGCTGCACTCCGCAGGTGTTAGCGCTGGGCCCGACAGGATGGCCCTTCCACGCGATGCTACGCGGTAATTATCGCGACCGTCGCAGCCGGGCTCCTGGGCAATGACCTGGTCAAAACGCTCCGCATTCTCACCCGAATAATTGTGGCCCTGGTAGTGAAATGCCGAATTTTCGTGACAACGCCCCAGGCAACACATCTCGCCGATTTCTTCTTCGGAGAAATGCGTGGCCAGCTTGGCGCGGAGCTTGTCCTGGGTGCCGGCAGCCAGACAAGCACTGCCGTTGCAGACGTATATTTTTTTGCCCTTGTTTTCCGGGCGCGTAAAGTCGTAAAAGGTAGCGGCCCCGTATACATTGGCGCTGCCCACGAGAAACTCGTCGGCCAGCTTTTGCAGGTCTTCTTTTTCCGGGGCGCCGGCGGGTTCGCTCAATTGCCCAAGCCGCTCAAAGAGGTTATTCTGCAACCCCTGCCGTCCCGAAAGCGATGATAGATTTTTTGACATGATGCCGCAAATTGGTTAGGTGCTTAAATTTCGCAACTTTCTTTCATTCTCCCACAAATATTCAAAAGAATGCTCCAAAAATGCCAGTTTTTCCAACGAGTAGATTGATTTTTATTACCCAATATCAATTATGCATGTTTGGCTTGCAGACTACTATGCTATTTTTTTAAATAAAATAATATAAATTACTCAATAGACTGCGTAATTTTACTCAATGCACTGAGTAATTTATTCAACTATGGAAAGATCGCATCTGAAGTACTTCGCACACGCTTAGAAAATGAACCACGCCGCTATATTCAGGTGATATACGGCCCCCGGCAGGTGGGTAAAACTACCATTGTAAATCAATACCTTGACACAACCTCACTGCCGTATCATTCTGCAGCGGCCGACAGCATCCCTGCGGGCGACCAAAGCTGGATTGCACAGCAGTGGGAAGTTGCGCGATTAAAACTCAAGCAAAGCGGTAATCCCGAAGGCCTGCTCATACTGGATGAGATACAAAAAATCGATAATTGGAGCGAACAAGTAAAAAAGGAATGGGATGTAGATACCAGAAACAAGCTGGCATTGAAAGTCGTTTTGCTGGGTTCCTCCCGGTTATTAATTCAAAAGGGGCTCACAGAATCGCTGGCAGGTCGATATGAAGCCGGCTATGTAGGGCATTGGTCTTATGCTGAAATGAAGGAAGCCTTCGGCTTATCACCTGAGCAGTATGTTTTTTTTGGCGGTTATCCAGGCGCGATTCCACTAATCGAGCAGGAGACCAGATGGAAACATTATGTACTTGACGCGCTCATTGAAACTAGTATTTCTCGCGATATACTCCTGCTCACTCGTGTTGATAAACCTGCTCTGATGCGGAAGTTGTTTGAATTGGGATGTGCCTATTCCGGTCAAATCCTTTCTTTTAATAAAATCACCGGACAACTTCAGGATGCGGGAAATACGACAACTTTGGCGCACTATCTTCGATTACTCGATACAGCCGGCTTATTGGCAGGCATAGAAAAATATAGTCCGGACCAACTCCGGCAAAGAGCCTCCAGCCCTAAATTCCAGGTGCATAATACAGCCCTACTTTCCGCCCAACAACCAAATTCTTTTTTGGAAATTCAGCTTCAACCCGACAAGTGGGGGCGTTGGGTAGAATCTGCAATTGGAGCCCATCTGCTGAACTATAGCCTGCAGGAAAGATTTCAGTTGTATTATTGGAGACACCTAAACGATGAAGTTGATTTTGTAATTACAAACGGAAAAGTCGTTGTCGGTCTCGACGTAAAAAGCGGTCGTAGCCAACGTGCTTCCGGCATGGATGCTTTTCGAAAGCAATTTAAACCTGACAAGGTATTACTCATTGGAAATGAGGGGCTTCCTTGGCAGGAATTTCTATCTTTCAACCCCATAGCACTTTTCTAATCATGTCATACGACGAAATTATCAATTGGCTCCTTGAAGGCGACGTATCGATCCAATACCAGGTCCATCGCGATTTGTTGTCGAAGAAACGTCCCGACCTTCAAGCTCGTATCGCCCATGAAGGCTGGGGCGCTGCGCTGCTAGCCTGCCGCCAACCCAACGGCCACTGGGGTAGAGGCTTTTATCAGGTAAAATGGATTTCGTCGCATTATACCCTGCTCGACCTGAAAAACCTGGGTTTAGCCCCCGCATCCCCGAGATCCTCGAAACACTCGACCTGATCGTCACTCACGAAACGGCAAAAGACGGCGGCATCAACCCCGCTCGCAGTATCGAACAAAGCGACGTGTGCGTCAACGGTATGTTTTTGAATTATGCGACGTATTTCGGCATGGAGGGAAGCAAACTGACTTCCGTCGTCGATTTTATCCGCTCTCAGCGCATGGCCGGCGGCGGCTTCAATGGCATGTTTAATCGCCCCGGCGCCCGCCACAGTTCCCTACATTCTACGCTGTCTGTCGCAGAAGGCATCGCCGAATACGAAAAAAACGGGTATGCCTACCGCTTGGCCGAACTCAAAAAAGCAGAAGAAACTTCCCGGGAGTTTATGCTGCTGCACCAATTATTCCTGTCAGACCGCACCGGCGAGATCATCAATGGTAAATTCCTCGTCCCTTATTATCCCTCCCGATGGATGTACGACGTCTTTCGCGCCCTCGATTACTGCCAACAAGTGGGAATGCCTATGGATGATCGCCTGATGCCAGCTATCAAAATGGTGCTACACAAAAGAAAAAAAGACGGCCGCTGGCTGCTGCCGGCCAAACACCCCGGCCTAACCCATTTCGATATGGAAAACGCCGGCGAACCCAGCCGCTGGAATACGCTAAGGTCTTTGCGAATTTTGAAACATTTTAAACAAATATAAAAAAACAAATAGTATTTTGCGATTTAAAACGCAAACCTATGGCAGAACTGCTTAAACACTATTTCAACCACTTTTTTAAACGAATTTGCAGATACAGTCTGTGAAGTAATTTCCCCATTTGACAAAAACCAATTTTTACAAAAAGTATTCGACGATCAATGGGAACAACGCGAACTCAAACAAAGAATGCGCCATATCGCTATTGCACTACATGATAATTTATCTGGAAATTACAAAAAAGATATTAGCACTGTTATTAAAATAATCGAACATATTCGAAGTAAAGGCAAAAAAGAGTTTGGCATCGAATATATGTTTTTGCCCGATTTTGTAGAATTATATGGGCTTGACGATCTTGCACTATCCCAGGATGCCATGGAATTTATTACGCAATTTACCAGTTGCGAATTTGCCGTCAGGCCATTTATTAAAAAATACCCCGAACAAATGATGGAAAAAATGCTGGAATGGAGCAAGCACCCGCACCATTTCGTCCGGCGCTTTTCCAGCGAAGGCTGCCGCCCCAGACTGCCCTGGGCTATGGCGCTACCCGACTTTAAAAAAGACCCTTCACTTATTATACCTATTTTAGAAAATCTAAAAAACGATCCCTCCGAATTTGTCAGACGCAGCGTAGCCAATAACCTGAATGACATCTCAAAAGACAACCCCGAGATAGTTTTGCAATTGGTCAACCGGTGGCAAGGCAGTTCTAAAGAAACCGACTGGATCATCAAACACGGCTGCCGCACTTTATTGCGAAAAGCAGACGACCAGGCTTTGAACATATTCGGCTTTTCAGGCGCTATAAATTGCGAGATTACCGATTTTTCAATACAACCAAATCACATTAAAATTGGCAACTCGCTTCGATTTTATTTTCAACTTATTTCTAAAGAAAAACAACCCGTAAAATACCGGGTGGAATACGCTATTTATTTTGTAAAATCGAGCGGAAAACAAAGCAGAAAATTATTCAAAATCACAGAAAATACTTTCCACCCCGATACGCCATACACCTTTAATCGCACACAACGTTTTCACGATTTAACTACCCGAAAACACTACTCCGGAGAACACCGAATCAGCATTTTGATAAATGGCAACGAATTGGCCGGGCAGAACTTTGAATTGTTGGGTTAATAAAGGGATAGGTTAGCCGTAAACGCTAACCCAACATCATTTTATTTCAACCCTGGGCTTTAGCCCGGGGAGTAAGAAAACCAAATCATGACAACCTACATCGCCCTCCTACGGGGCATCAACGTAAGCGGGCACAACCCCATCAAAATGGAGACGCTCAAAACCCTGTTCGAATCCCTGGGATTCAGCCAGGTGCGCACCTATATTCAAAGCGGAAATGTGGTTTTTGAAAGCGCGGAGAAAGACGCCTCAGCGCTAAAGGCCGCCATCGAAGCGCAAATCAAACAACAATTTGACTTCGAAGTGGCGGTTATGCTGCGCACCGCTACTGAGTGGCATCAGATTATGTCGAAAAATCCCTTCCAAAGCGCCGCCGATGCCGACGGTACAAAGGTGCATATCGTCTTTTTTTCGCAAGCGCCTGATGCCGCTTTGGTCGAACAACTCTCCGCCTTACCTTTCGACAACGACGAATTTACCGTCATAGACCGCGAGATGTACCTGCACTGCCCCAACGGCTATGGCAGAGACAAAGCTGTCGAATCCTTTTATTGAGCGAAAGCTAAAAGTGACCTCCACTACCCGAAACTGGCGCTCGGTGGTGACGCTTTCCGGAATGGCAGAAGGCTAAATAGTCTCCAGGTAATCCAAATCCTTGTGGAAAGTCTCTTTCATATAGGACAAGGCCACAAACGCTATTAACATGCAAACAGCCCCGACGGCAACCGCACTGCCCACCAGTGTAGTATATTTCTGTAAATAGGCAAAACTCATCGATATAGGCACCAGCGAACCCCGCGCAAAATTGGGCACCGTAGTCGTCACCGTAGCCCGGATATTGGTGCCAAATTGCTCAGAAGCAATGGTCACAAATATTGCCCAGTAACCCACGCCGTACCCCAAGAGGAATGCTTTGGTGTAAAACTGCGACAGGCTGATGGCGCCCGAAGACAGGTAAAAAGCAATAGTAATAGCCGACAAGGTGAGAAAAATAAACATGGCCTTTTTGCGGCTTTTCAACAATTGGCTGAGCAGCCCGCTCGACAAATCGCCCAGCGTAAGCCCCGTATAACACCACATCACAGCGCGACCCGGATCCGCCACCTCCGCCATGCCGTATGCCTGGCTGAATTCGCGCGCCGCCGTCACCAAAATCCCCACCACATACCAGGTAGGCAATCCGATGAGGATGCATTTGGTGTATTTAAAAAACAACTCGCGATTGGCAAACAACATAAAGAAATTGCCCCTCGACACTTCTGCCTGCTTGATGTTTTTAAACATACCCGACTCGTATACCGAAATGCGCAGGATCAACAGCGCCAGTCCGAGGCCGCCGCCTACAAAATAAGCCGTACGCCAGTTCCAGTGCGTCGCCACAAAATAAGCCACTACGGCGCCCATAATTCCTATGGTGGCTACAATGGTTGTGCCAATACCGCGTTTCTCTTTCGACATCACCTCGCTCACCAGCGTAATACCTGCGCCCAGTTCACCGGCAAGGCCGATACCGGCTACCAGTCTCAACCAACGGTATTGTTCGACTGTTTCTACAAAACCGTTGGCAATATTGGCCAGCGAATACAAAATAATCGACCCGAACAATACCGACAAACGGCCGCGCTTGTCGCCCATCACCCCCCAGGCAATGCCGCCCATGAGCATGCCTATCATCTGCCAATTGAGCAGGGAAAGCCCGATGTTTAACAACTGGTCGTCGGCAACGCCGATGTCCTTTAGGCTCTGTACACGTACAATGCTGAATAACAGCAAGTCGTATATATCCACAAAATACCCCAAAGCGGCTACGATAACGGTAGAAATGATAATCGTTTTCTGTTGCATGGCCGGTTAGTTCGTTGATCTTTGTTTAGCTGCGCTAAAATATGTTATTTTGCGATGATTATCTTTAATAATAATGACGTCTGCCAATAACGACTATCTCGCTTTCCTGGAAAACGAAGCGATCTACGTATTCCGGGAAGTAGCCGCCCAGTTTGCCCGCCCCGTAATCCTATTTTCCGGAGGAAAAGACTCTATCGTGCTGGTACATCTGGCCAAAAAAGCTTTTTTTCCTGCGCGCATCCCTTTCCCGCTATTACATATCGATACCGGGCATAATTTTCCCGAAATCCTCACTTTCCGCGACGAACTGGCGCGCGAAACAGGCGTGGAATTGCTGGTAGGCTCTGTACAGGAAGCCATCGACAAAGGCCGGGTGAAAGAAGAAACCGGCCCCTACGCCAGCCGAAATACGCTGCAAATTGTAACCCTGCTCGACGCTCTCAAAACATACCAGGTAGACGCCGCCATCGGGGGCGGCCGCCGCGACGAGGAAAAAGCAAGAGCAAAGAACGCTTTTTTTCGCACCGCGACGCTTTCGGCCAGTGGGATCCCAAAAACCAACGCCCGGAATTGTGGAACCTGTTTAACGGCAAAAAACATCCCGGCGAGCACTTCCGCGTATTTCCCCTCAGCAACTGGACCGAATTGGATGTGTGGACGTATATCGCCCGCGAAAAAATCCAACTCCCACCCCTTTACTTCTCCCACAGCCGCCAGGTTTTTTGGCGCGACAAAGTGCTCTACGGCGATACGCCTTTTATGGCGCACCTGCCGGGCGAAGAGATCTTTGAAGGCCAGGTTCGCTTTCGCACCATAGGCGATGCCACTTGCACCGGCGCTATTTTTTCGGAGGCAACTACTATCGAAGACGTGATAGAGGAGGTGATTGCTTTTCGCACCACAGAACGCGGCACCCGGGGCGACGACAAACGCTCCGAATCGGCTATGGAAGACCGCAAACGCGTGGGTTATTTTTAATTTTTTTTGAAAAATATTAGAATGGATTTATTGCGATTTACCACAGCAGGTAGCGTTGACGACGGCAAAAGCACACTGATAGGCCGCTTGCTGTACGACTCCAAATCTATTTTTGAAGACCGCCTCGAAGCCATCGAACGCACCAGCAAAGCCAGCGGCGAAACAGAGGTTAACCTAGCCCTGCTCACCGACGGCCTGCGCGCCGAACGCGAGCAAAAAATCACGATTGACGTAGCTTACCACTATTTTGCCACCCCCCAGCGCAAGTTTATTATCGCCGATACCCCCGGCCATACCCAGTATACCCGCAACATGGTGACCGGCGCTTCTACCGCCGACCTGGCCATCGTACTCATCGACGCCCAAAAAGGCGTACTCGTACAGTCGCGCCGCCACGCCTTTATCGCCTCCCTGCTCCAAATTCCCCACCTGGTCGTGGCTATCAACAAGATGGACAGCGTAGACTACGACGAAAAGGTGTTTGACCTGATAATGGAAGAATTCACGCAATTTAGCGCCAAACTCGATATGCCGGATATCGTGTTTATCCCGATTTCCGCACTCAAGGGCGATAATATCGTGCAGCGAAGCACACTCATGCCCTGGTACGACGGCCCCACGCTGCTCTACCTGCTTGAACACGTCCACGTGGAGCCCTACAAAAACCTGATCGACTTCCGCTTTCCCGTGCAATATGTGGTGCGCCCCCACCAGCAATTCCGCGGCTTTGCCGGCAGGGTAAGCTCAGGGGCTATCCGCGTCGGCGAACCGGTGAAGGTGTTGCCCTCCGGCAAACACAGCGCAGTGAAGTCTATCGTGACCTACGACGGCGAACTCGAAGAAGCCCGCGCCGGCGATTCGGTAGTGCTCACCCTCGAAGACGAAATCGACATCAGCCGGGGCGATATGCTGGTGCGCGTGCACAATACGCCCGTAATCGGCCGCCAGGTAGACGCCTATTTGTGCTGGATGGACGAAACCCCGATGGAGCCCGGTCGCCTGTACGAATTATGGCAAACCACCCACACGGGCCGCGCTTCGATTGGCGAAGTGCGCTATAAAATGGATATGGAAACCATGCACCGCTTGCCCTCGGGTTCGCTGCAGCTCAACGACATCGCCCTGGTTTCGCTCCAGACTACAATGCCCTTTTTCTGGGATACCTACCGGCAAAACCAGCACACCGGCAGCTTCATCCTGATCGACCCCGACACCCATAATACGGTGGCGGCGGGCATGGTCCGGCAAGTCAACAAAGAATCTATCGCCGACCTGCCGCAGGCGCCCGCCGGCAAAAAATCTGTCGACGTAGTGTGGGAAGGCTGCAATATCAACCGCGCCCGCCGCGAATCGCGCAACGGCCACCAGGCTGCCGTGATTTGGTTCACCGGATTGTCGGGTTCCGGCAAAAGCACCATCGGCCGTTTGCTCGAACAACAACTCTTCGACCGCGGCATCCAAACGATGCTACTCGACGGCGACCACCTGCGCCACGGCCTTTGCAACGACCTCGGCTTCAGCGAGGCCGACCGCAGCGAAAATATCCGCCGCGCCGCCGAAGTGGCCCGGCTCTTCTACGAACAGGGCAATATTGTGATCTGCACCTTTATCTCGCCCTTCGCCAAAGACCGCCAACAGGTGAGAGAACTTATCCCCGAAGGCCGCTTTTTGGAAGTGTGGGCCAACTGCGATCTCGACACGGCCATCGCCCGCGACCCCAAAGGACTCTATGCCCGGGCACTGCGCGGCGAAATCGCCCACTTTACAGGCATCAACTCGCCCTACGAACCACCCGAAAACCCGGAAATAACGCTTCACACCGCCACCCAAGACAGCGAGGCGGCCGCCCAGCGTATTATTGAGAAATTGACCGCTTTGGGAATTATTTGATGTGTGCAATGCGTTTTTTACCGCAGAGTTATAAGGAGTTTAACGCAGAGTCTCGCAGAGTCAACATCACGCTCTGCGTAACTCCTTTCTACTCCTTATAACTCTGCGGTTAAAAAAACCAGCGATAAAAAAAACGATAATTATACAACCAAAAAATGGACCAACAAAAACAAATCTACTTTCACGTACGGCTCGGAAAAACCGCTTCCACCTACCTCCAGACTCGCTTTTTTACCAAATTAAAAGGCATCCACTATATCCATACTTCTTTATACAAAAAAAGCAAAAAAATAATCCAGCAAACCGACCACCCCAAATACCTCGTCTCAAGAGAATTTGACCAACAGCTGGAATCAGAAGTAAAATGGTTTTCTTCCGATTTTCCCGATGCCAAAACAATCGTATTTTTCAGACGGCAAGACGGCTGGATAGCCTCGCAGTATAAGCGCTTCGTGAAAAATGGATTTCCCGGCGCCTTCACCCAATTTATCGATGTAGAAAAAGATAATGGTTATTGGAAAAAAGAAGACCTGCTATTTTATCCCAAATTAAAAACATTAGAGCATTATTTTAAATCCAAACCGCTGGTATTATTCTACGAAGAATTTAAAAAAGACCCCATTCCCGTATTCAACAAACTATGCGATTTTATGGGCGCCGAATACGACATCAACGAAGTTGATCTATCGCCCAAACACGTATCGTACAATGAAAAGCAATTAAAAGTCATCCGAAAAATAGGCTGGCGCTTTTTCCGGCCCAACATGCCGCCCATCAAAAATCCGGTATTGCGATTTTTGCGGCGCATTTACCACATGGCTATCCGTTATCCCATTTTATACGGCGCGTTGCTTGTTCCCGAATCCTGGGTAAATCCCGAACCGCTCATCCCCCGCCGAATTGGAAAAAGTAAAAAAGGTTTTTGAAGAAGACTGGAATCGATGCCAGGAGTATGCGGCCAGGGTAGTGCCGGGAAGCGCCGTGGAGTGAGGACTTTGCGACTTTGCGAAAGAGGTGACATCTTCGCGAGGCACGAGCGAAGGTCATCTCTTCCTGTCATTTCGACTCTGCCGACTGCCGACTGCTAAAACCTAAAACAATGAAACACATCATCCTAATCACACTCTTTTTTCTCCACATTTTCATGGCCTTCAGCCAGCCCGACTCCCTGCCTTACGTCATCGTCCTCGGCGTAGCACAGGATGGCGGCTACCCACATATAGGCTGCCAACGCCAATGCTGCAAAATGAGTTGGGAAAATGAGGAGATGCGAAGGCACGTCGTTTCACTGGCTTTAGTTGATCCGATGGAAAAAAAATGGTGGTTATTTGAAGCTACTCCCGATATCAACGAACAATTACACCTATTTTCTACGCTTACGAAAAACGCGTACAGCTATCTTCCCCAGGGCATTTTTATTACCCACGCACATATCGGCCATTATACCGGGTTGATGGAATTGGGAAGAGAGGCCCTTGGGCAAAAGGCATGCCGGTATATACATTACCTCGCATGGCTTCTTTTTTGGAAAATAACGGCCCCTGGGGGCAACTCGTGCAATTGAAAATATTGAGCTAAAAATATTACATGCTGATTCCACTTTGCCATTAACACCCAAAATTGACATTATTCCATTTACGGTGCCACACAGGGATGAATATTCTGAAACTGCCGGTTTTTATATTTTTACAAAAAATAAAAAATACCTGTTTATTCCCGATATTGACAAATGGTCGAAATTTGAAAAAAATATATTAGACGTAGTTAAAAATGTAGACATCGCATTTTTGGATGCTACTTTTTGCAACGCCGGCGAATTGCCCAATAGAAATATGGAGGAAGTGCCACATCCATTTGTGATTGAAACCATGACATTATTTAAAAAAGAAACTATTGAAATTAAAAAGAAAATTCATTTTATCCATTTCAACCACACCAACCCCATTTTGTGGGACGAAAATCAAAGACAACAGATTATTCAGGCCGGATTTAACATCGCTATACAAGGCGCTATGTATAAATAATTGATTGACGTTGACCTGCATTTGGAGGGAAAAAATATTTCTTTTTTATTCAAAAATCACCCCTCCACTAGCCGGGATGGTTGTATATTGTAGGCTAAACACTACTGATACTATGGCATCATCCCCTGCAACCCACAGCCCTAAAGGCAAAGCGGCAAAAACCTACACATTTGCCGAGGCATTCACAGCCACCACGGCGTATTTCGGAGGCGACGAACTCGCCGCCAACGTGTGGATCAACAAATACGCCCTCAAAGACGCCTACGGCAACCTCTACGAACGCACCCCCGATGATATGCACAGGCGTATCGCACGCGAGATAGCCCGCATTGAAGCCAGGTATCCCAACCCCCTTAGCGAAGAAGACGTATTTGAACTGCTGAGCGATTTTCGATATATCGTGCCGCAGGGCAGTCCTATGGCGGGTATTGGCAACAACTACCAGGTTTCCTCGCTGTCCAATTGCTTCGTCATCGGCAACCACGCCGATTCCTACGGCGGCATTATTCGCACCGACGAAGAACAGGTGCAACTCATGAAACGACGCGGGGGCGTGGGCCACGACCTATCGCATATCCGCCCCAAAGGCAGCCCCGTGATGAACTCGGCGCTTACCTCTACCGGTATCGCGCCGTTTATGGAGCGTTACTCAAATTCTACGCGCGAAGTAGCCCAGGACGGTCGCCGCGGCGCCCTGATGCTGACGATCTCCATCAAACACCCCGACGCCGAGAATTTTATCGACGCCAAACTCGAACAGGGCAAGGTGACCGGCGCCAACGTGTCGGTACGCATCGACGACGAATTCATGAAGGCCGCTATTGACGGCCAACCCTATATGCAACAATTTCCCATTGACTCCGCCACGCCGACCTTTGAAAAAAAGATCGACGCCGCGCAGCTATGGCACAAGATCGTCTACAACGCCTGGAAATCCGCCGAACCTGGCGTGCTTTTCTGGGATACCATCCTGCGCGAATCGGTGCCCGATTGCTACGCCGACCTGGGTTACCGCACGATCTCTACCAACCCCTGCGGCGAAATACCACTATGTCCATACGATAGCTGCCGCCTGCTGGCCATCAACCTTTACAGTTATGTGAAAGAGCCTTTTACGCCCAAAGCCCGCTTCGACTTTGAAAAATTTGGCCGCCACGTGCAATACGCCCAGCGCATCATGGACGACATCATCGACCTGGAGCTGGAAAAAATAGACCGCATCGAGGAAAAAATAGGCACAGACCCCGAACTGGATAATATCAAAGACGTAGAAAGACAATTGTGGAAAAAGATCCGCAAAACCTGTATTGAAGGCCGCCGCACCGGCGTGGGTATTACCGCCGAAGGCGATATGCTGGCCGCCCTTGGACTGCGCTACGGCAGCGATGAGGCGATCTCTTTTGCCGTCGACGTGCAGCGCACGGTGGCCCTCAACGCCTACCGCGCATCGGTAGATATGGCCCGCGAACGCGGCCCGTTCCCCATCTACGACGCCAGCAGGGAAATGAAAAATCCCTTCATTAGCAGACTAAAAGAAGCCGATCCCACTCTATACGACGATATGGTGAAATACGGCCGCCGCAATATCGCCCTGCTCACGATCGCCCCTACCGGCACGACGAGCCTGATGACCCAAACGACTTCGGGTATCGAGCCGGTATTTATGGTGAGCTACAAACGCCGCCGCAAGGTGAACCCCAACGACAAATCGGCCAATGTGACCTTTATCGATGAGGTTGGCGACCATTGGGAAGAATACCACGTGTTCCACCACCGCTTTGTAGATTGGCTGAAAGCCCGCCACGACAACGTGGAGGAAATCACCCATCTGCCCGCCGAAGAACTACAGGCCATTATCAACCAGTCGCCTTATTATAAAGCCACTGCCAACGATGTCGACTGGGTGCAAAAAGTAAAAATGCAGGGCGCCATACAGAAATGGGTAGACCACTCTATTTCGGTAACGGTAAATGTCCCCCAGGATACCCCGGTAGAAATGGTCAAGCAAATCTACCAGACGAGCTGGGAATACGGGTGCAAAGGCTGTACCATCTACCGCGACGGCTCGCGGTCGGGTGTACTGGTAGCAGACACCCCCAAAGCTTCCAAAAACAGGTTTTCCACGAAACCATGCCTCCCAAACGCCCCGAGCGCCTCGAAGCCAATATCGTTCGGTTTATGAACAACGACGAACCCTGGATGGCCGTGATCGGGCTTTACGAAGGCAAACCCTACGAAATATTCACCGGCCGCGCCATCGATATTTTCAAATTTCCCGATTATGTAAAAACGGGATGGATCATCAAACACAAAGACGAAACCGGCGCCAATCGCTATGACTTCCAATTTGTAGACCGCGACGGCTACCGCGTGACGATCGAGGGCCTCTCCCGGTCTTTCAACAAAACTTACTGGAATTACGCCCGCCTCATCTCGGGTATAATGCGCCACGGTATGCCGCTGCAACACATGGTTGATCTGATCGACAGCCTGAATGTAGAAGAAGATTATATCAATACCTGGAAAAACGGGGTAGTACGAGCACTGAAGCAATACATTCCCGACGGCACCCGCGCAGTAAAGCGCAATGCCCCTCCTGCCACGACCCAGAAGGATTGCTGTACACCGAAGGCTGCCTGCGCTGCAAAAGCTGCGGGTATTCGGAGTGCGGGTAGGGGGTTGTGGAAAATTTCATTGTTATTCCAAAGTAAACCCCGTACCTTTGCGGCGCAAAAAAAACTGCTATGAGCCTTACCCGTTTCAACGCACTCGATGCAGTGCAAAACCGCTCGCCTTTCGATCTCGAATACATGGAGGCGCCCGATCATAAAATTTCCGCCTTTTTCGGCTGCAACGTATTCACCGACAGCGTTATGCAGGAATACTTGCCCGAAGACGTGCACCACAACCTCAAAACCGCCATCTCTTCGGGTGCAAAAATATCGCGCGAAGATGCCGACGTGATTGCCAGCGCTATGAAACACTGGGCGATGGACCGCGGCGCCACGCACTATACGCACTGGTTTCAACCCCTCACCGGGCGCACTGCAGAAAAACACGACGCCTTTTTTACGCTCAATCACGAAGGAAAAGCCGTAGAAGAATTCAACGGCGACGCCCTGGCTCAGCAAGAACCCGACGGCTCCAGCTTTCCCGGCGGCGGCCTCCGCTCTACCTTCGAAGCGCGTGGTTATACTGCCTGGGACCCCTCCTCTCCGGCGTTTATCCTCGAAGTGGGCGAGGGAAAAACCCTTTGCATACCCACCATTTTTGTGACTTACTCCGGCGATGCGCTCGACTATAAATTGCCCCTGCTTAAATCACAGGCTTATCTCGAAAAAGCAGCCATCCCGGTGTGCCGCCTGTTTGACGATAATGTCAATCGCGTGATGACGACGCTCGGCTGGGAACAGGAATACTTTCTCATCGATGAATCGCTGTACAACGCGCGCCCCGACCTGGTGATGACCGGCCGCACCCTGCTGGGCAAACATTCGCCGAAAGGCCAGCAACTCGAAGACCATTACTTTGGCTCTATTCCCGAGCGCGTATACGCATTCATGCGCGACCTCGAAACCGAGTGCCACAAGCTGGGCATCCCGGTGCGCACCCGCCACAACGAGGTAGGCCCCGCCCAATACGAGCTGGCGCCCATGTACGAAGAAGTCAACGTAGCCGTAGACCACAACCAGCTGCTGATGGACCTGATGGATCGCGTGGCGCATCGCCACCGTTTCCGCGTATTGCTGCACGAAAAACCCTTCGCAGGCGTCAACGGCTCAGGCAAGCACAACAACTGGTCGATGGCCACCGATACCGGCAAAAACCTGCTGTCGCCCGGTCCTACGCCGGGCCGCAACCTGCGCTTTCTTACTTTTTGTAAATACCATCAAAGCCGTGCACCGCTATGCCGACCTCCTGCGCGCCAGTGTGGCTTCGGCTTCCAACGACCACCGCCTCGGCGCCAACGAAGCGCCGCCGGCTATCATCTCCGTATTTATCGGCGAATCGCTCACCAAAGTGCTCCACGATATCGAAGCCGGCATCGTGGCCGACGCCGCCGGCGTCAAGGAATTGCTCGACCTGCTCAGCAAAATCCCCAACCTCGAACGCGACAATACCGACCGCAACCGCACTTCGCCTTTTGCCTTTACAGGCAATAAGTTTGAAATACGCATGGTGGGGTCTTCAATGAACTGCGCCGCGCCTATGACTGTGATGAATACCATAGTGGGCCGGCAATTGCTCGAGTTTAAAGAAGAAACCGATGCGCTTATCAAAAAGGAATGGACAAAGACAGCGCCATTCTGAGCGTGCTCAAGCAGTATATCACAGAATCGAAGCCTATCCTGTTTGAAGGCGACGGCTACAGCGACGCCTGGAAAGAAGAAGCGGCCCGCCGCGGACTCAGCAATACGCCCAATACCCCCGACGCACTGTCTACCTACCTGAGCGAGGAAGTCCTCGACCTGTTTACCCAAAGCGGCGTATTTACCGAAAGGGAATTGCACGCCCACTACGACGTGATGTGCGAAAGCTATAACCTGAAACTGCAGATCGAATCGCGCACATTGGGCGAAATGGTGGTCAACCACATCCTGCCCGCGGCTATCCGCTATCAGACCATGCTGGCAGATAACGTGGCTTCACTAAAAGCCATCGAAATGCCCGAAGAAACCTACCAGGCTCAACTTGACGTGGTGCGCCGCATCAGCGAAAACGTGAACCGCATGAAAACCAGCGTAGAACAAATGACTACCGCCCGCAAAGAGGCTAATAGGATAGCGCACGCCATCGACAAAGCCATGGCCTACTGCAATCTCGTCAAACCCCACATGCAGGAAATCCGGGTATATGCCGACCGCCTCGAATACCTGGTGGAAGACCAGGAGTGGCCGCTGGTGAAGTATCGCGAGCTGATGTTTTTAAGATAATCTCGTTTTGATTAACGTTTTGGGCTAAAATACATTGTTTTCTTAAACAAAACGATACACCTGCTGTTGAGAAGGTTGTTAAACGAAAAAACGCAAAACAACCTTGAGCAAGCGAGTTATTGTAATTGGATCCGGATTTGCAGGGCTTTCGGCAGCCACTAACCTGGCTGCAAAGGGCTTTGACGTCACCGTGTTGGAGAAAAACGACGTACCTGGCGGCCGCGCCCGCAAGTTCGAAGTAGACGGGTACATGTTCGATATGGGTCCCAGCTGGTACTGGATGCCCGACGTATTTGAACAGTATTTTGGCAGCTTCGGCAAAAAACCGTCCGATTATTACGAGCTCGTACGACTCGACCCTTCCTACCGCATCATTTTCGGAAAAGACGATATCATGGAAGTGCCTGCGTATCGCGAGGCGCTAAAAGCCATGTTTGAGCGCTACGAACCGGGCAGCAGCCGGCAATTGGAGCGCTTTCTTGCCGAAGCCGAATACAAATACCGGGTGGGCATGGGAGAATTTGTGCACAAACCCAGCCATTCGATCTTGGAATTTGCCGACCTGCGCATCCTCATCAGCATGTTCCGCCTGCAAATGTTCAATTCGATGTCGGCCCACGTGCGCAAACTTTTCAAAAACGAACAGCTCATCCAGCTACTCGAATTTCCCGTGTTATTCCTCGGCGCTACCCCCGAAAAAACGCCGGCTATGTACAGCCTGATGAACTATGCCGACCTCGAATTGGGCACCTGGTACCCTATGGGCGGCATGTTCAAAATCGTAGAAGCCATGATCGACCTGGCCCGCGAAAAAGGCGTAAAATTCGAACTCGGCCAGGAAGTACGGCAAATAGTAGTCGAAAACGGCCGCGCTACCCAGGTTGTTACCCAAAATAAGACCTACCCCGCCGACATCGTAGTAGGCGGCGCCGACTACCACCATGTAGAACAACAACTACTGCCTGCTGCACACAGACAATATTCCCCGGCCTATTGGGATCGCCGCACCATGGCGCCTTCGTCGTTGCTATTTTATTTGGGTGTAAACAAACGAATAGAAGGCCTCAAGCACCACAACCTATACTTTGACGAAGACCTCAAACAACACGCCATTGAGATCTACGACAATCCGAAGTGGCCCGAAAAGCCCCTGTTTTACGTCTGCGCGCCATCGGTCACCGACCCCAGCGTAGCGCCGGAGGGTTGCGAAAACCTCTTTGTATTGATTCCACTGGCCCCCGGCCTCGAAGACACGCCCGAGCGCAGGGAAGAATACTACGACATCGTCATGACCCGCCTGGAGCACATGACAGGGCAGGATATCCGTTCAAATGTAGTCTACAAGCGCTCTTTTGCACACCAGGATTTCGAGCGAGACTACCATGCTTTCAAGGGTAACGCCTACGGTTTGGCCAACACATTGCTGCAAACCGCCTTTTTAAAACCCAAAATGAGAAGCAAAACGGTAAATAATTTGTACTTTACAGGTCAGCTGACCACTCCAGGGCCTGGTGTACCCCCTTCACTCATCTCGGGACAGGTAGTTGCCGACGTCATCACCAAAGCCTTTACACCCTAATCCTGCAAATAACTATTGACCATGATGCAACTATACAACGACACCTGCATGGCTTGTAGCCAGTTGATCACCAAGCGCTACAGCACCTCCTTTTCGATGGGTATCCGCGTGTTCGACGAGCATTTGCGGCCGCCTATCTATGCCGTTTACGGATTTGTGCGTTTTGCCGATGAAATCGTAGATACCTTCCACGATTATCCCAAAGCGCAATTGCTGGATCGCTTCAGGAAGGATACTTATGAAGCCATTGAAGAACGAATCAGCCTCAACCCCGTATTGCAGGCCTTCCAAGAAACCGTGCACCGCTACGGCACAGAACGCGAGCTCATCGACGCGTTCCTGCGCAGCATGGAAATGGACCTGCACCACCACACCTACGAAGACAGCCTTTACCAAGAATATATCTACGGCTCCGCCGAAGTGGTAGGCCTCATGTGCCTGCGCGTCTTCTGCGACGGCGACAATGATCTCTACGACCGTCTTAAAGCGCCGGCCCGCAGTCTGGGCGCGGCATTCCAAAAAATCAATTTCCTGCGCGACATGCGCAGCGATTTCGACGAGCGGGGACGGGTGTACTTCCCCGGCGTCGATTTCACAGCCTTCACCCCCGAAGACAAATTGATGATCGAAGCCGACATCAAAAAAGACTTCGACGACGCGCTGAAAGGTATCGTAGAATTGCCGCGTGGCGCCCGCTTCGGCGTTTACCTGGCTTATGTATACTATATTAATTTGTTTAAAAAAATCAGGCGTGCGCCGGCTACCCGCGTTACTAAAGAACGTATCCGGGTAAACGACGGTCGGAAAATATACCTGCTTTTCAGCTCGGCGCTTAAACACAGTTTCAACTTGTTCTGATGCAGGAAAAAAAACCGGTCGGGACTACGCTCAAATCTTTTCTTGTAGCCATACCCATCGCCGTGGTGGCCGTGCAATGGCTGCTGTCAAAGTCTGTAGTTCCTGGCCTTCAAAGCGAGGTATTCCAGGTAGCCCGCCTGTCGTGGCTCGAAACGCCGTATGCCTACCTCTATCTTCACATTTTTACTTTCGTGCCGATATTTCTGCTCAGCTTCGACAAAAATGTGCACTACTACACCCGCTGGCGTTATCTGCTGCCTGCCATTACCCTTGTAGCGGCGTTTTTTATCGGCTGGGATGCGCTTTTCACCGCGCGCGGCGTGTGGGGGTTCAACGATACCTACGTATTAGGAATACATTTTGCGGATTTGCCGCTGGAGGAATGGCTCTTCTTTTTCATCGTGCCCTTTGCCTGCGTTTTTATTTACGAGTGTTTGAATTTTTATGTAAAAAAAGACTGGCTGGGGCCATATGATAAGCAAATCACCATTGGCCTGATTGTCATTTTATTGTTGACAGGCGGCTGGTTTTGGCAGCAATTATACACTGTATCGGCTTGTCTGCTAAGCGCAGCCCTGCTGCTGTACCACTTGTTTTTTCTCCCTGTTTCCTGGCGTGGTCGCTTCTATTTGGCCTATGCCGTCAGTCTCATTCCTTTTTTGTTGGTAAACGGCGTGCTCACCGGCGGTTACACCCAACAGCCGGTTGTGCTCTACAATCCCGAAGAAATGATTGGCTTTCGCCTCACTTCGGTGCCCGTAGAGGACACCGCGTATGGTTTTTTAATGATTTTGGGGGTGACGACTTTGTATGAGAGGTTTAGGGGTGACAGGGCAGTTTCCTAATTCAGCTTTTTAAAATATAATTTTCTAACCCGCCCATTAGAAACCTTGTACCCGGTAATGGCATTGTTGTTATCTTTTATAAATTCAATTTGTCCAAAAAACCAGGCATCACTAGAAAACACATCTTCCTTAACCGGATTTAGGGCAAAGTCGCTCAGCCTGTTGTGTTTTGCCATTAATTTGCCATTCACGACAACAAGCTCATAAGTTGTTGATAATTCTTCACTGTAATAGCTGCCGGTATAATTGGATAAATTAACGCCGGCTTTATCAAACTCCTTTATTCTTGGAGCGTCCATAGTTTGTCCCCCCTGATGAAGTTTAATCAATTTAACCTTGTCGCCTCCATCGGGTACAAATTCGATCGTTGCTTCAACACCTTGAATCTTAAACTCAGTAGTAGTTGAAGGTATCAGCATAAATGCCGGTTGCCCGGTCGCCTGACCTGATAGCTGACCGTTATTTTCAGTTATGCTGATGATAAAGCCCGGTTGAAGTTCATAATCACCGACATAGGTGCCTAATATATTTTGATCTACTGAAATGGGTTCGTTGGCTTTTTCCTCCTTTTTTATTTCCTTTTTAGGTTCAGCTACAATTCTATCTTTTAGGTAAATATCAACTATTTTGTGCGCTATTCCTCCCGGGTTGAATTCGGCGGAATTGCTCAACACAATCACAGAAAATTTTTCATCGGGGAAACGCGTAAGAAAGGAGCGGTATCCTGCATCAGCCCCGCCATGCTGGATTTCATTCAATCCTTTATACGTACCTACAAATTGACCAAAGGGCTCCACCGAATGTCTTTCCATTATTCAGGACAGCCGGCGTATTCATTTTATTAATTATGGTAGCGTCTCCCACTTTTATATCTGAAAAAATTTAGCGCCCAAAGGCTCAAATCTTCAGCTGTAGTAAACAAACTTGTAGCGCCCACATTGGCATAATTCAACACACTTTTTTTAAAGCCGCTTTCATTTGCATAATAAGAGTATGCCCTGTTTTTTACAATTTTTTCATGGTCATCATAAAAAAGTGTATTTGTCATTTTCAAGGGTTCAAAAATATTCGCTTGCGTGAATGCTGCAAACGATTGACCGGATACCCTTGCGACTACTTCCGCCAATAGCGTAAAGCCGGTATTGCAATATAAAAACTCATCGCCCGGATTAAAATTCAGTTCCTTTTGCCGGCTCACCAATTTTAAAATATGTTCTTTCGTGATCACATCATCAAATCGCCAGCCGGCCATAGCCAGTAATTCCCATTGGTCTCTCAATCCGCTGGTATGAGAGGCTAAATGTCGCAGCGTAATGGTCTTTCCAAAATCAGGAACTTCAGGGATGTATTTTCTAATGTCATCATCCAGGCTCAGTTTGCCTTGTTTTTCCAACAACAAAATTGAAAAGACAGTAAACTGTTTCGAAACGGAAGCGATGTGAAATACCGTTGATGGGCTATTGGGAATACCATATTCCAGGTTAGCCAATCCATAACCCTTTTTATACACGATGGCGCCGTTTTTCACTACGGCGATCGATGCGCCGGGATTATCTCCGTTGTCCCACTGCGCAAATAGTTCATCAACCTTGCCACTTAGTGTAGTTGCCCCTGGCCGGATGGTTGTTATGCCGATATCATAAGCGCCTTGGGGCTCATTTTTAGAAAAAGGATAAACTTCTATGCTATATTTCCCTTTGGCTTCTGAAACAATAGAAAAAATTTCAGGCCCATTTTTTCCATTTGGGCTGTCAAAATCTTCCAACTTCTCTCCTTGGGGATCATAAGTTGTGATCATCAGATCGACCCCTTTTTGCATTACCTTAAATAATGCATATTGATTTTTACCTAAATTGACATCAAACCGGTGTCGTTCGCCAGGGGCAATTTCCAGTGAAACCGTTTTTCCTTTTGCCAATTCTCCTTTCTGCACCTGGGCCTGCCCTATGCCTATTTGAAAAAGAAATAAAACGGTAAAAGCTATAGCGAGTCTTACAAGATTCATGTTTTTGTTTTTAGACCGTATTATGAAAACATTATAGAAAGAGGTAACTTTTTTTGATTAGTTGCTTAACCATACCAACTAACTCCGCGCTTTTAAACGCAAGGTTCGCGAAGGTTTTGCAAAGTACGCTATTGATCAATAAGCTGGACTTAAGCATTAGCGGCCATTGCGTTTCTCCTTGAGCCCTTTGCGTTAAAAAATAAATCCTGAACAGTTACAGAAAAGGTCGTACTAGACCCTTAGCGCTCCACGGAACCCTCTGGCAGCATAATAAGATTGCGCCCCGTTGTGATACACAAAGACACGGCCGTAGCGGCTATCACAAAAAAGGGCGCCGCCGAGTTTTCTAATATCATCTGGTGTTTTCACCCAACTCGACGTTTTCGTGTCGAAATTTCCAAGTTGCTGTAGCTCCCGGTATTGTTCTTCAGTGAGAATCTCAATGCCCATAGAAGTTGCCATATCAATAGCGCTATTTTCCGGTTTGAATTCTTTTCGTTCATCCAGCGCTTCGCGGTCGTAACAAAGACTTCTGCGGCCTTTAGGACTTTCCGCCGAGCAATCGAAAAAATGTATTCATCCATATTTTTATCATGCCCCACCACATCCGGTTCGCCGCCCGTGTTTTCCATTTCATAGAGCGACCACAGTTTTTGGTGTTAGTTTCCAGCTTTGCTTGTACGTCAGCCCATGCAAGCCCCTTGTGGCGGTTCCCATTTTTCTCAAAGCGGGTTTTCAATGCGCTTAGTAATTCTTCGCGTTGTTGCGGTAACAACTCTTTTTTCATATTTTTCAATTTAAGTGCTTTTATTTCAGTCCTCTATTGCTTCAATACCAAGTTCCTTGAGTCGCTCAAGGCCGTCTTTCATTGCTTTGAGTTGCTCGGGGGAATGCCCTTGCCAATCCGTGACCTCGCCAATTACCCGAAGTGGATACTTAGTGCGATATGACTTAGTTGGATTTCCAGGAAACTTCTTATCCGTTAAATTGGGATCGTCTTCAATCGGGCCGGTTGGCTCTACAATATAAATTCTACCAACGCCTTCTCCCAAGGCCAGTTCAGCGCCCCAAATTGCCGCGTCTAAAGTGGCGGTCAGATAAACATATTTCGCCATCTTTCTTTGGCCATAGTTTGAACTAAAGCCGGGTTCAATCAGGTCTCCCAATTGCAGGTTTGCCTTAGTGCCATGATAGAACTTCTCTGCTACTATCAGGTCGTTTGTAGGTTGGATTGGTTTGTCCATGCTGCTGTTGGTTATAATTGTCCTCGTGTTGTTTTTGGATGGCTTATTAAAGATGCATGTTTGTATTCCCGCCAATCCATGGCGTGTAAATCACCGGTAGTCTTAGC
>JADKAE010000010.1:65000-303203 GCA_016715405.1 Saprospiraceae bacterium
CTCCCTGAGTTGAAGCGCGATAGTACACTGAGCCAGCAATGGCGAGGTGATAGTGACCCCAAGTCGGCTTCCAAGAAAAACCGCTAAACTTCAGGTTAGTACAGCCCGTACCGTAAACCGACACAGGTAGTCGAGGAGAGTATCCTAAGGCGCTCGAGTGATCCGTGGCTAAGGAACTAGGCAAAATAGTCTCGTAACTTCGGGAGAAAAGTCGCCCTGAGCAATCAGGGGCGCAGTGAAAAGGCCCAGGCGACTGTTTAGCAAAAACACAGGACTCTGCAAAATCGCAAGATGAAGTATAGGGTCTGACACCTGCCCGGTGCCGGAAGGTTAAGGAAGGGCTTAGTGCGCAAGCGCGAAGGTCTTGACTGAAGCCCCGGTAAACGGCGGCCGTAACTATAACGGTCCTAAGGTAGCGAAATTCCTTGTCGGGTAAGTTCCGACCTGCACGAATGGTGTAACGATCTGGGTACTGTCTCAGCCACGAGCTCGGTGAAATTGAAGTATCGGTGAAGATGCCGATTACCCGCAACGGGACGGAAAGACCCCGTGAACCTTTACTATAGCTTCGCATTGTGCTTGAGTATAAGATGTGTAGGATAGGTGGGAGGCTTTGAAGCTTCAACGCTAGTTGGGGTGGAGCCATCGTTGAAATACCACCCTTCTTATACTTAGGTTCTAACTTGTTCAACAAACGAGGACAGTGCGTGGTGGGTAGTTTGACTGGGGTGGTCGCCTCCAAAAGAGTAACGGAGGCTCGCAAAGGTACCCTCAGCATGGACGGTAATCATGCGTAGAGCGTATTAGTACAAGGGTGCTTGACTGAGAGAGGGACGCCTCGAACAGGTACGAAAGTAGGCTAAAGTGATCCGGTGGTTCCGCATGGAAGGGCCATCGCTCAAAGGATAAAAGGTACTCCGGGGATAACAGGCTGATCTCCCCCAAGAGCTCACATCGACGGGGAGGTTTGGCACCTCGATGTCGGCTCGTCGCATCCTGGGGCTGGAGAAGGTCCCAAGGGTTGGGCTGTTCGCCCATTAAAGCGGCACGCGAGCTGGGTTCAGAACGTCGCAAGACAGTTCGGTCCCTATCTGTTGTGGGCGTAGGAGTATTGAGGAGATCTGTCTCTAGTACGAGAGGACCGGGATGGACGTACCGCTAGTGTACCAGTTGTGCCGCCAGGTGCAGCGCTGGGTAGCTATGTACCGGAACGGATAAGCGCTGAAAGCATCTAAGCGCGAAGCCATCCCTAAGATGAGTATTCCATTGAGGGTCGTGGAAGATGACCACGTTGATAGGCGACAGGTGTAAGTGCAGCGATGTATGTAGCCGAGTCGTACTAATTACCCGATAGCTTCCTCAAATTTTTTTTCTCTATGCTTTTTCTAAACGTTATTTACCCCTTTTACCCCACGGCGTTTACCTCGCCCAATCTTGTCAACGATATAAAGACGCTCTCGAGCGTCTTCAAAGAACTGTTGGTGGTTATAGCGGGAGGTTCCACCTCTTCCCATTCCGAACAGAGTAGTTAAGCTCCCCTGCGCCGATGGTACTGCCTCAAGTAGGTGGGAGAGTAGGTCGCTGCCAACTCATAAGAAGGCTCAGTCCCACAAGGGCTGGGCCTTCGCCTTTTTATGTTATCTGTTATCTGTTATCCGTTATCCGTTCAGTATCTTTAATTGTTATACATCAACAGAGAACAGAGAACAGAGAACAACCAAAACTCATTCCCCATGAAAAACACTCTCCTCGAAATCTTCGCCCGCGATCTCGACCTGCTCAAAACAGAGATCGCCGCCTACAAAGACGAAAGCGATTTGTGGACGATCCGCGGCGAGATCCTCAACTCCGCAGGAAATTTGTGCCTGCACCTCCTCGGCAATCTCAACCACTTCGTCGGCGCTATCCTTGGTAACAGCGGATTTGTCAGAAACCGGGATGCAGAATTTTCACTAAAAAACGTACCCAAACAGCAATTACTGGAGGAAATTGATTACACCAAAAAATCGTTCTCGATACGATTGCGGCGATGAAGGAATCCGATTTTGCCCTCGATTACCCCGTGGAAAAACACGGCCAAATAGTGAAAATGGAGTTTATGCTGCTCCATTTACTCACCCATTTAATTACCACCTGGGACAAATTAACTACCACCGCAGGATTATTGCGGCCCAAACTTTCGACCTGGCAGACTAACCAGCCCTTAGTAGCCCAGCAATTCCCGCATCGCCTTTTCTACTTTGTCGATAGAAGGCAACATGGTGCGCTCAAGGGTTTCGTTGAGGGGGATGGCAGGCATGTTTTCGGCGCCCATGGTGCGCACCGGGGCGTCGAGCCACTCGAAACAGTGCTCCTGAATGCGCGCGGCAATGCTTTGCGCAAAGGTGTTATTTACAGGTTCTTCCGTGATTACCAATATACGGCCGTGCGCTTTGGCGCGGCTATACAGCATGTCTTCATCGAGTGGAAAAAGTGAACGCAAATCGAGTATCTCTACTTGTCCCGGCATACGCTGGGCAGCATTCAGCGCCCAATGCACACCCATGCCATAAGATACCACCAGCAGGCTATCGCCGCGCTCAACGACTGCCTGGTCGGCAACGAGGGCCTGACGGGCTTTACCCAGCGGCACGATGTAATTTTCGTCGGGTTCTACGGTTTTGGCGGCATCGGTGCCGTGCACTTTCGACCAGTAGAGTCCTTTGTGTTCAAATATCACCACCGGATTGGGATCGTACCAGGCGGCTTTGAGCAGGCCCTTGAGGTCGGCGCCGGTGCTTGGATAGGCTATTTTGATGCCCCTGATGTTGGTCACTACCGATTCTACGCTTGTTGAATGATAAGGCCCCCACTGCCGTAAGCTCCGATCGGCACGCGCAGCACCATGCTCACCGGCCATTTGCCGTTACTGAGGTAGCAGGAGCGGCTCACTTCGGTGAACAATTGGTTGAGCGCCGGCCAGATGTAGTCGGCAAACTGTACTTCCACGATGGGCTTGAGACCTACGGCGCTCATGCCCACCGTACTGCCCACGATAAAAGCCTCCTGGATGGGCGTGTTGAACACGCGGTCGTCGCCGAATTTATGCGCCAGCGTAGCTGCTTCACGGAAAACCCCGCCGAGGCGGCCGCCGACATCCTGGCCGTAGAGCAGGCATTCCGGGTGTTGGCGCATGAGTTCTTCCACGGCGTGCAAGGCGCAGTCGACCATCACTATAGGCGCACCACCTGCGGGTTCCCGCGTTCCTTTTTCTTCGATGACGGGCGTGGGGGCAAAATCGTGGGTAAACAAGTCTTCAGGGCGGGGATCTTCGGCGGCGCGGGCGGCGTTGAAGTCGGCCAGCACGGTCTCCCGGGCTTCCGCCTCCAATTCCTTTAATTTCTTTTCAGAAATGCCGCTATCGAGCAGTTGTTGCCTGAAGATGGGGTAAGGGTCTTTATCCTCGTGTATGTCGAGGTCGTCGCGATACCACTCTTTGCGCACGCCGGAGGTGTGGTGATTGAGCAGCGGCACATGGGCGTGTACCAGAAAGGGGCGCCGTTCGCGCCGCATCGTATCAATTACCTCCTGGAAGCCGTGGTAGCAGGCAAAAAAGTCGCTACCGTCGAGGCGACGTACTTCGATGCCGTGAAAGCCCTTGGCGTATTCGGCAGCGTCCTGGGCGCGGGTTTCGGCGGCGTTGGCCGAGATGTCCCAGCCGTTGTCCTGCACCAGGTACATAATGGGAAACTGCTTTAAGGCAGCCATCTGGAAGGCTTCAGCGACTTCACCTTCGGTGATAGAGGCGTCGCCAAAAGAGCAGACCACAATGGGTTTGTCTTTACCATAGTTGGGCGATAAACCGTGTTTTTCTTTGTATTGAATGCCCATGGCTACGCCGGTAGTAGGAATAGCCTGCATGCCCGTTGCCGACGACTGGTGCGGGATTTTGGGCTTGTCGGGATCATTCAGACTGGGGTGCGAATAATACGAACGACCTCCGGAGAAGGGGTCGTCGCGTTTGGCCATGAGTTGGAGCATCAGATCGTAGGGGCGCATTCCGATGCCGAGCAAAATAGACTCGTCGCGATAGTAGGGCGACACCCAGTCCTGAGGCAGCAATTGCAGCGCCAAGGCCAACTGCAGAGCTTCGTGGCCGCGGGAAGTAGCGTGTACGTATTTGGAAACAAACTTAAAATTGTCTTCGTATACTTCCGTCATGGTTTTGGCGGTAGCCATGAGCCGGAAGGCCTTGAGCAGGGTATCTCGCGGAATGGATAACTTGGTTTTGATCATGTTAGGACGTTATCGCACAAAGATAGGGCATATAGGCAAAATCGCCCCTGACAATTATAGTCGCTGCAAAAATTTAGCTAAAAAAAAAGGAACTTTGCGCGGCCTTTAAGCCGTTGAGCTGGAATACCTAACACCCGGATCATGTCATCTGTTGTCACGCCCGTATTAAAATCGTATCGCGAGCACCTTCGCGAAACGCTGGTTTTGTCCTTTCCCGTCATCATTGGGCAGGTGGGCAACCTGATGCTCAACATCACCGACAACATCATGATCGGCGGGGTGAGCTACATACAATTGGCAGCGGCTTCGCTGGCCAACAGCGTGTATTTCATCATAACCATTTTGGCCATTGGCTCCATGAATGTGGTAGCGCCCCTGGTGGCCGAGGCTATCGGCGCCGGCGAACACGGCCTGGCAGGACGGTATTTGCAGCAGGGATTGATAAAAGCATTGTTGATATCGGCGGTAAGTACGGTGCTCACGCTGCTGGCGGCAGAGGCCCTGCCTTTGTTGCAACAACCGGAAGAAGAAGTAGCCCTGGCGCAGCAATATCTGCGTATTGTCAGCTTTGCCACTCCTCCGCTCATCATCTTTTTGGCCTACAAGCAGTTTTGCGACGGCCTGGGCGATACGCGTTTTGGCATGATCGTTACCTTGGGCGGCGTTTTGCTCAACATCGTGTTAAACTGGGCGCTCATATTCGGACATTTGGGACTGCCGAGGCTCGAGCTGGCCGGTTCGGGCATAGCCACCGTAACATGCCGCGTATTGATGGCCCTGGCAATGGGGCTTTTCGTGCATTTTCACAAAAACTACCTCCCCTACTTGTCGGGATTGCGTTTTCGACAGGCCAATGGCGAATTGCTGGGCAAATTATTCCGCCTGGGAATTCCGATGGGCTTGCAGATATTTTTTGAAGTGGCCGCCTTTTCGGGTGCAGCCATCCTCATCGGCTGGCTGCCCAATGAAGCCACGGCGGCGCGGGCAGCCCACCAGATGGTGCTCAATATAGCTGCTATCAGCTTTATGATTACGCTGGGCATCTCGGTAGGCGCCAGCATCCGCGTGGGCAATGCATTGGGCGCGAAAGACCCCGGCAACCTTCGTCGGGCGGGTTATGCGGCATTGGCGTTGGGATTGGGGTATATGATCTTTTCGGCGGCGATTATGATTGTTTTTAAACACGAATTTCCAACCTTGTACGGCGTAGAAGAACCTGTCGTATTGCGCATCAGCGCAAGACTAATGGTCATTGCCGGTATTTTTCAGATATTCGACGGCACCCAGGCTATCGCCGCCGGCCTCCTCCGCGGTTTGCAGGATGTGCGTTTCCCTACCTGGATTACCTTCACCGCCTATTGGGTTATCTGGATTCCGTTGGCCTACGTGTGGGGATTCCCCCTCGGTTACGGCGTAGACGGCATCTGGTATGCCGATGTGGTGGCGCTGGCTTTTGCCGCCGTGTTGCTGACCTGGCGGTTTAGGACGCTGACAGGACGGAGATGGGAGGGAGAGAGTGTGGGAGGGTGAGAGAGTGGGACTTTGGGACGCTTTAGATATTTTAATAAACTAACATCATGCCAATACAGGTAATTGCCTTTGATGCGGACGATACCTTGTGGGTTAACGAGCCGTATTTTCAGGAAACGGAGCAGTTGTTTTGCCAGTTGCTTGAGGACTACCTGCCGCAACACACGGTCTCGCGCGAATTGCTGCAAACCGAAATCCAGAATATGCCGCTATACGGCTATGGCATCAAAGCCTTTGTGCTGTCGATGGTAGAGACGGCCATCCGCATCTCTGACGGCACCATCGGGGCCGAAGTCATCGAAAAGATCATCGGTTATGGCAAAGCTATGCTGCAAAAACCGCTGGAATTACTCGACGGCGTGGAGGAAGTCCTGGCCGCGTTGAAAGGGCATTACAAGCTCATCGTGGCTACCAAAGGCGACCTGCTCGACCAGGAACGCAAGCTCAAAGCCTCGGGGTTGGAGCATTATTTTCACCACATCGAAATCATGTCGGATAAAGGGGAGGCGGACTTCCTCAAATTGATCCGGCATTTGGACATAGACCCCGGCGCTTTTATGATGATCGGCAATTCGCTGAAATCCGATATTTTACCCGTGCTGAACATCGGCGGCCACGGCATTCACGTACCCTACCACACTACCTGGGCGCACGAAAAAATGGAGGTAAACATAGAACACGAGCAGTTCCGTCAGGCGGAAAGCCTTAGGGATGTACTTCCTTGGTTGATGTTTGATGTTTGATTTCAACTTACAACCTACAACAACCTACAATGAAAAAACCAATCGACATAAACAACTGGGAGCGCAAAGACCTTTTCCTTTTCTTCAAACAATTCGAAGAACCCTTTTTCGGTGTGTGTGTAGAAGTGGACGTCACGACTGCTTATGAGCAAAGCAAAGCGCGGGGAGTCTCGTTTTTTCTGTATTACCTGCACAAAGCCCTGGCCGCTGCCAATGCGGTTGAAGCTTTTCGATATCGCATCGACGGGGAGCAAGTGTTCCTCTACGACGTGGTCCACGCCTCTCCTACTATCAACAGGGCTAACGGCACTTTTGGATTTGCGTATATGGATTACCATCCCGATATTAGTGATTTTGTAAAGGCTGGCCAGGTAGAAATCGAGCGCATTCAGCAGACATCGGGCTTGCAGCCTGCCAATAGCAGTGAAAACGTCATTCATTTTTCCTCGCTGCCCTGGCTGCGCTTTACGGGATTGTCGCACGCGCGCAGCTTTTCCTTCCACGATAGCATCCCGAAGATCTCTTTTGGCAAAGCCGCGCGCGAAGGCGACCGGCTGATGATGCCCGTCTCCATCCATGCCCATCACGGTCTCGTCGACGGCTACCATGCGGGTTTGTTTGTGGAACGATTCCAGGAGTTGTTGGCGATCTAATAAGACTATTTCCAACTTTTTGTGTAATTTGTGAGCCGTGGGTATTATCTTGCTCGTTCGAAATCACCTATGATCATGACAGACAAAAGGCTTTTTTTGCTCGATGGCCATGCGCTGGTGTACCGCGCGCACTTCTCCTTTATTACGCGTCCGCTCATTAACTCCAAAGGTCTCAATACCTCAGCGGTAGCGGGCTTTACCCGGACCTTGTGGGATTTGATACACAACCAAAAACCCACACACCTGGCGGTAGCATTCGACTTGCCCACGCCTACTTTTCGACACGAAATGTACCCATTGTATAAGGCCAACCGCGAGTCGCAGCCCGAAGATATTACCATAGCCATTCCCTATATCAAAGAGATCCTCAAAGCTTTCAAGATCCCCATTCTGACCATGGATGGCTACGAAGCCGACGATGTCATAGGCACTTTGTCGAAACAAGCGGCCGAACAGGGTTACAAAGTGTACATGGTAACTCCCGACAAAGACTACGGGCAGTTGGTATCCGACCAGGTGATGATGTACAAACCCTCGCGCCAGGGCAACGGGGTGGAAATTTGGGGCGAAAAAGAAGTGCTCGAAAACTGGCAGATCAAACGCGTCGACCAGGTGGTGGATATGCTGGCGCTGATGGGCGACAGTGTGGACAATATTCCCGGTATCCCCGGTATTGGCGAGAAAACGGCCGCTAAGTTACTCGAGCAATTCGATACGGTAGAAGGTCTTCTTGCCGGTGTTGATCAGCTGAAGGGCAAGCAAAAAGAAAACGTAGAACAATTTGCCGAACAGGCATTATTATCAAAAAAATTAGCGGTCATCGACACCGCTGTGCCCATCACACTCGACTCAGAGGCCTATACACTCGACCCGCCCGACCACCAGCGGCTGGCGGAGCTCTTCCGCGAACTCGAATTCCGCACCCTCGCCCAGCAAATCCTGGGCGAAGCGCCGGCAGCCGATGCCGCACCGGCGACGCCAAAACCGGGCGTACAGGGCAATCTTTTTGGAGAGGACGCGCCGGCGCCCGTCAGGGAAACGCGACTCCCTGCCCACTCTATCGCAGAATACCATATCGACAATACGCCCCATACCTACCACCTTGTAGAAACCGCCGCACAGCGCAGCCAGTTGGTCAAAGAACTACTACAACATTCCCGCGTTTGCTTCGACACCGAAACCACCCATATCGACCCCAATATGGCGGAGTTAGTAGGCATGTCTTTTGCGGTAAAAGTCCACGAAGCCTGGTACGTGCCCGTGCCCGAAGCGCGTGAGGAAGCCCAGGCACTATTGGAAGAATTCAGGCCTTTTTTTGAAAATAAAAAAATCGAAAAAATAGGCCAAAACATCAAATACGACGCCATCGTACTCAAGTGGTACGATATTGCTGTCGAAGGCTATTACTTCGACACCATGCTGGCGCACTACCTCATCGAGCCGGAATTGCGCCACAACATGGACTACTTGGCGGAAACCTACCTCAAGTACAAGCCGGTATCTATTGAAACGCTTATTGGCAAAAAAGGCAAAAACCAGATTACCATGCGGCAGGCGCCGATAGATCAGGTAAAAGACTACGCCGCCGAAGACGCCGATATCACCCTGCAATTGGCCGATTACCTGGCGCCCCACCTCGAAAAAACGGACTGCGCGAACTCTACGATACCATCGAAGGGCCGTTGGTTCCGGTTCTGGTTGACCTCGAACACGCCGGCGTGCGCATCGACGTGCCCTATCTCGAAAAATACTCCGCTGAGCTGGCGATAGAAATCGCCAAGCAGGAGAAAAAAGTGCACGACATGGCCGGCGTGCGTTTCAACCTCTCTTCTCCCAAGCAAGTCGGCGAAGTATTATTTGAATTATTAAAAATACCCTACCGCTGGCGCAAAACCGCTACCGGCCAATACTCTACCGACGAAGAAATCATGGCCGAATTGGCCCTGGAAAACGAGGTAGTATCGCATATCTTAAAACACCGGGGGCTTACCAAACTCAAAAGCACCTATGTTGATGCCTTGCCCGCGCTGGTCAACCCGCGCACCGGCCGCGTACACAGTTCCTTCAACCAGGCCCTGGCCGCCACGGGCCGCCTGAGTTCCAACAATCCCAACCTGCAAAACATCCCCGTGCGCACCCCCGAAGGCGCCCGCGTGCGCGAGGCCTTTATTCCGCGAGATAGCGAACACGTGATATTGGCTGCCGACTACTCGCAGATAGAATTGCGCCTCATTGCAGAGATCAGCGGCGACGAGGCCATGCTGGAGGCCTTCCAGGCCGGCAAAGACATCCACACCGCCACGGCTGCCGGCGTATTCGGCATCTCATTTGACGAGGTAAACAGAGAACAGCGCTACCGGGCCAAAACCGTCAACTTTAGCATCATCTACGGCGCCGGCGCTACCAACCTATCCCGCCAACTCGGCATAAAACGCACCGAAGCCAAAGAACTCATCGACAACTACTTTGCGCAATATCCCGGGCTCAAACACTACATGGAAAAAACCGTGGAAGACGCCCGCAAAAACGGCTACGTAACCACCCTCATGAACCGCCGCCGCTACCTGCGCGATATCGATTCCAGGAGTTCGCTGGAGCGCAGCAACGCCGAACGTATCGCCGTGAATACGCCCATCCAGGGAACTGCCGCCGATATGATCAAAATTGCCATGGTGCGCATTCACGATATACTCACAAAAGGCAATTACCAAACCAAACTCATCATGCAAGTGCACGATGAACTCGTGTTTGACGCCCTGCGCAGTGAGGTGGATGCCCTCCAACCGCTGATTATGGACAGCATGAAACACGCCATTCCCAATTTGAAAGTGCCGATAGAAGTGGGCATTGGCATGGGGAATAATTGGTTGGAGGCGCATTGATGGGTTTATGAAGGTTTAGAAGGGTTTAGAGCCTTCGGCAGTTTAGCGATAGGGTTTAGGAACTCATTTTTTATTTTGCGGTAAATTGCAGAAAATCAACCCAAATGCACATGCCGTCTTCGCTTCCCCGGATACAATGGGGTTTAATCGCTATTATCGTAATAGCCAAACTGGCCCTTCATATTGTCGCCAACGACGGCTACGGCTTTCACCGCGACGAGCTGCTTTATCTCTCCCTGGGCAGATACCCCGCCTGGGGCTACTGGTCGAATCCACCGATGATAGGCTGGATCAGTTGGCTGGTCCAGCACATCATCGGCGACAGCGTGGCGTCAATTCGGGCGGTTTCTACCTTGGCCGGCTGTGCGGTAGTTGTGTTGGCCGGCCTCATGGCCCGGGAAATTGGCGGCGGCCGTATCGCGCAAACGCTTGCAGCCCTGGCCGTAGCCGCATCGCCCGGATTCCTGCGCGGCAGCGCCCTCTTTCAACCCGTCATTTTTGATATCCTCAACTGGACCTTGCTGTGCTGGATTTTGCTGCGCTACCTTCGTACCGGGCATTTGCAGTACGTCATTTGGTGGGGTATATTTTTTGGCTTGGCCTTTCTCAATAAATACATGGTTGTTTTCATGTTGCCTGCGTTGATTCCCGCCCTCATCCTGGGTGGACGACGCCACGTGCTGTGGAGTGTGGCGGCACTCAAGGCGGCCTTATGGGCGGCGCTGATCATAGCGCCCAATATATGGTGGCAATACCAGCACGACTGGCCGGTAATAGCGCACATGCAGGGATTGTCGCAAAACCAGCTGGTCAATGTGCAGCGCCTCGATTTTCTCACCGACCAGTTAGTCATACATGCACTGGGCTTTTTGATCTGGATTCCGGGTTTATATTGGCTGCTAAGGGGACGTACACATCCATTTAGCGCGGCGGGTTGGCTATACGTATTCGTCATTGCCATTTTATTATTATTAAAAGGAAAAAGCTACTATAGCGTGGGCTTATACCCGATGTTGATGGCAGCAGGAGGAATGTGGTGGGAACAACGCTTCAGGACTCCCTGGGTGGCTACAGCCCTCGGCGTAGTATTGGTAGGTACGTTGATCCCGATATTGCCGTTTGCACTACCCGTTTTACAGCCCGATAAAATGGTTGCTTTTAGTAAAAAATGGGCAACAAAGGCCCATTTTGAAGCGCCGCTGCGATGGGAAGACGGCCTGTTACACCCGCTGCCGCAGGATTACGCCGACATGCTGGGCTGGGATGAATTGGCCCGGCTCGCCGACAAAGCCTATGCACAGGCAGAAGACCCCGCCCATACCATGATCTACGGCGAAAACTACGGCCAGGCCGGCGCTGTGTTGATCCTTGGAGGCAAACACCTGCCCCGGCCACAAAGCTTTGCCGACACCTTCCTTCTCTGGGCCGACCCGCATACCGATGCCAATGCGCTCATCTATATCAATGACGAGTTGGGCGAAGATGTAGCCGCATTATTTGAAAAAATACAACTCATCGGACAAATTGAGCATCCTTATGCCAGAGAGCGAGGCACCTCCGTATATTTGCTGGAGCAACCGCGGCAGCCGTTTGCGGAATTGTGGGCGGCACGCGTGCGGGAAGAGAGGTAGAGCCGCAAAATTTTGCGGCTCAATAATTACAATCAACCGACAACAGCACAGATGCATAGACGACAATTTCATCGGCATTTGATGGTGGGCGCGCTGGCTTCTTTGGCAGGCACCGTTGTAGAGGCGCAAGATTTTGCGCCTCTACGCAAACCCGCCCGCCTAAAAACGGGCGATTTGGTAGGATTGATCACACCGGGTAGTTACATCAGCGACGAGTCGCTGCAAAAAGCCGTGCAAAACATAGAAAGCTTGGGCTTTCGCGTCAAATTGTCGCCGAATATCCGCGAGCAACGCGGGTTTATCGCGGGTGAAGACCGGCAGCGCCTCGACGACTTACACGGCATGTTTGCAGACAAGGAAGTCGCCGCCGTGTGGTGCGCGCGAGGCGGCTATGGTTGCAGCCGGTTGTTACCCGCCATCGATTATAAACTCATTGCCCAAAACCCCAAAGTATTGATCGGCTATAGCGACGTGACGGCGCTATTGCAAGCCGTCTTTTTGCAGACGGGGCTGGTGGGTTTTCACGGGCCCGTGGCGGCCTCCGACTTCACCGATTATACCAAATCGCAACTCGCAGCCGTGCTGATAGAAGGCAAAGCCGGGCACCTCATTGCTCCGGCAGAGGGTAACCTGGCGGAAGTAAAACCCGCTTATCAGCCTTTTCTCATCACGCCGGGGACAGCCCAGGGGCCTTTGATGGGCGGCAACCTTTCGCTGTTGGCAGCCCTGGCAGGTACGCCCTATCAAGCCGATGTGGCCGGTAAATTGTTGTTTATAGAAGAAGTGGGCGAAAAGCCCTATCGCGTCGACCGCATGCTCACCCAGTTGCGGCAGGCCTGGCCGTTGCAACGGGCGGCGGGTATTGTTTTGGGTATTTTTGAAGACTGCGAGCCCAAAGAAGGCGACTTGTCGCTGTCGCTGGCCGACACCCTGCACGACCGACTCGGCGACCTGGGCATCCCGGTTGCATATGGATTTTCTTTTGGGCATATTCCCCACCAATGTACCTTGCCATTGGGCATTCCGGCTACTATGGACACCCAGCATTTGACCATCACACTGACAGAACCGGCGGTTGCGTAGAGGCGCAATGCATTGCGCCTCTACGACATTGCGTCTAAAAATTACCTATATTCGTCCGTAGTAATTGGAAAAAGCGCGTGACATTGATAACCTTTGTTCGTCTTTTATAAATAAGACAACGAGCTATGAAAAAAAATCCGTTTAAAGCCTACATCAAGCGGTTTTCGGAAAACAGCCTCTGGAAAAAAATCGCTCATTATGCCAAAAAAGCCGGCTTAAAAACCGTCTACTCCGCGCTGTTGCTATTTTATGCCTACAAGCGCAAAGACACCCCTGTTTGGGCCAAAAACATCGTATTGGGCGTACTGGGTTATTTCCTGTCGCCTATCGACTGGATGCCCGACCTCACGCCCATTATTGGTTTTACCGACGATATCGGTGTGTTGAGCTTCGGATTGGTGACCATTGCGGCTTACGTAAATGAAGAAGTGCGCAAACAGGCCAGAGAAAAACTCAAGCTGTGGTTTGGCGAATACGACCCCACCCCGCTTACTGAAGTCGACCAACAATTGTAAAAAATAACCCCTCGAGCCGGCAACTACAAATTATCATGAGATATCAGCCGCTTAACCCGGAGTTGTACAAGCTCAACAGGAGCCGTTTCGCCCGCAAGATGAGTGCTGACGCCATCGCCATTTTTCACTCCAACGACCTGATGCCGCGCAGCGGCGATACGTATTACCCTTTTCGGCAAAATTCGGCTTTGTTTTACCTCAGCGGACTCGACCAGGAGGAGACGGTCGTGGTGTTATTTCCCGATTGCGTGAAAGAGGGCTTCCAGGAAGTGGCGTTTATCAAGCGCAGCAATGAATTTACCGCCATTTGGAACGGACCTAAATTCTCTATAGAACAAGCCAGGGCCGTTTCCGGTATCGATAAAATTTACTGGCTTGATGAAATGGGACCCATCCTGCACGAGTTGATTTTATTATCCAAACGCATATACCTCAATCTGCCCGAGCAAGACCGCTTTTATACCGAAGTGGCCGGCCGCGACCAGCGTTTCGCCAAAGAAATGATGGAGCGCTACCCCGCCCACAAATACCACCGCTCGGCGCCCATACTCAAAAAGCTGATGATGATTAAATCGGCTTACGAAATAGATCCTATGCGAGAGGCGATGCGCATTACGGGAAAAGCTTTTCGGCGGGTGCTCGAATTTGTGAAGCCCGGCGTCACCGAATATGAAGTTGAAGCGGAGATTACCCACGAATTTATCCGCAATTGCGCCAACGGCCATGCCTACGAACCCATTGTGGCCAGCGGCATCAATAGTTGTATCCTGCACTACACGCTCAACAATAAAAAGTGCCACGAAGGCGATATGTTGTTGATGGATTTTGGCGCCGAATACGCCAATTATGCCTCCGACCTCACGCGCACGATTCCCGTGAGCGGGCAGTTTACTCCGCGCCAGCGCGCCGTATACGACGCCGTATTGCGGTTGCTCAAGTCGGCCCGCCAATTACTGGTGCCCGGCATCACGCTGGAAGAGTATCACAAGGAAGTTGGCAAAATGGTGGAAAGCGAGTTAATCGGCCTTCGCCTGCTCGATACCAACGATATCAAAAATCAAGACCCTTCTTTCCCGGCGTATAAGCGCTATTTCATGCACAATATTTCCCACCATCTGGGCCTCGATGTGCACGATTCGGCGCACCGCTACGATCCTATTCAGGCGGGCATGGTCTTTACCTGCGAGCCGGGTTTTTATATCCCCCAGGAAGGCTTCGGCATTCGCCTGGAAAACAACATCCTCGTCACCGACAACGGCCCCATCGATCTCATGGCCGATATCCCTATCGAGCCTGAAGAGATTGAGGAGTTGATGCACGCGGAGGTGATGAATGATGTTTGATGCTTGATGCTTGATGTTTGATGTTTGATGACAGACGTCATTATTAATCAAACATCCAACATCAATAATCAATCATCCATCAACTTAAACTCCACCCTCCTATTAAACTGTCGTTCTTCGTCGGTATTGCCGTTGAAGGCATAGCGGGCGCCGTGGCTTAGGTAGCGCAAACGGGATGTGGCAATGCCCTGTCGTTCGAGGTAGCGCAGGCAGTTGAGCACGCGCAGCCGCGAGAGTTGATCGTTGGCCTGGGGTGATTCGGCTGTATCGGCAAAACCTTCCAGCACTAGTTTATAATCGGGATTGTCGCGCATAAACTCGGCGATTCGGTCGAGCAGTGCGTATTTGTCGAGGTCGGCGCTGCCGGGAGCAAAGAGCAGGTATTGGCGACTGAGATCGGCGGCGGCTTCAGAAGCATCGTATGTTTCGGGACAGCCGTGGTTGGCGTACACGCCGAAAATCGTGGGGCAGCGGTCCTTGGCGTCTTCGATGCCGTCGCCGTCGGTATCGGGGCAGCCGTTGAAGATGGGGAGGCCGTAGGCTGTGGGACAGCGGTCTTCGTCGTCGAGCACACCGTCTCTATCGGTGTCGATTTCGGGGCAACCGTTGCGTTCTGTGGGGCCTGCCAGTTCGGGGCATTTATCTACTTGGTCTTCGAGGCCGTCGCCATCGGTGTCTACAAATGGGCAGCCCTTACGGGTGGCTTCGCCGGCCTGGTCGGGGCAGTCGTCGTAGGGGTCGGCTACGCCGTCGCCGTCGGTATCGGGGCAGCCCTTGAGTGCCGGCAGGCCGGCCAGCATGGGGCAGTCGTCAAAGGGATCGGCTATCATATCCTTGTCGGTGTCGGGGCAGCCGTTGTAAACGGCGAGTCCGGCTACGTTGGGGCATTCGTCGTCATCATCGGCAATGCCGTCGCCGTCGGCGTCTTGCGACAAGCTAAAGCGCCAGGCCGCACTGAGTAACACCAGGCCGTACCAGTCTTTTTTGCTGGGATTGGCCGACAAGCTGACGCCGTCGAGATAGTCGGTATAAGGGCGGCGAATACCTGCTTCGAAGCCCAGGAGCCAGGGGCGTTGGTCATGCCGGTAGTCGACCCCAGTCCCAGCAGCCAGGGAAAACGCGTTTTGGCATAGTCGGCCTGACGGTCATCTTCGATAAGTTTGAACAGCGCATCGTATTTGTTGCGCGAAAAATCGGGGTGGGCTTTGAAATGCAGCAGTCCGGCGCCGGCAAAAATATAGGGAGAAAACTTGCCTGGAGTGGCATAAAACGCGGCGAGGGGTCTCCATTCGGCCTGAAGAGAAACCTCGGCCATATCGGTGCTAAACTGAAAACCGCGCTGCCGGCGCCAGGCGGTATTACTGTTGTATTCGTCGCCGCTTAATCGACCATAAACGGCGTTAAAGCGGGCAGAAAACTGATCATGGAAATGGTACCTCAGGAAGATCCCGGTGGCAGGCCTTGAATTGCGCAGTTGGCCCCATTTAGGCGCTACCACATCGCCGGCGCTGTTGGCGCTACCAAGCAATACACCGGCTTCCCAGGGCAGCGATTGCCCCGGCAGCAGATAAGCTGTCAGCACGACCAACGATGTAATTACTGCCCGGCGTACCATGGGGAACGTAATAATCTTGATTAAAGGTATTAAATAAAATTAAATATAATGGGTTTTTTATGTGAGGTGACAAGGTGACAAGGTAACAGGGTGATAAGGTTGCGAAATTGCTCTTCACCTTGTCACCTTGTCACCTTGTCACCCACAAAGATAATTGCCCGGATTGTGAGAGAATAACGCTAAGTGACGAAGGAAAGTTTCACTTCCAATACTTCACCATGTGAATATGCGGAATCCCGTCTTCGAGATACGTTTCGCCAATTTCTTCAAAACCGTAAGACTGGTAAAAGGCGAGCAGGTAGTATTGCGCGCCGATCTGAATGGGGGTATCGCCAAAAAGGCGGCGGCAGGCCGACAGGGCTTCTGCCACCAATTGCCTGCCCAGACTTTGCCCCCTGCGTGCCGGCGAAGACACCACCCTGCCGATAGAGGCGAAGCCTTCGTAGGAGAGTCCGGGAGGCAGCAAGCGGGCATAAGCAACGAGCGTGCCTTCCGCATCGATCCCCACCAGGTGCCAGGAGCCGGGGTCTTTGCCGTCGGCATCGAGGTAAGGGCAGTTTTGCTCTACGACAAAAACTTCCTGGCGAAGGGCCATGATGGTGTAGAGTTGCCCTACGGTGAGATCGGCAAAAGGCAGGGTTGTAAATGCGAGGTGGGTGGGTAACATGGCATCAAAGATAATGCAGCTTTAAATCCTCATTACAAAAGACTATTTTTCGGTCGCGAAAATCTTGCCTCCTGCATAATCTGCATGCAGTATATTCCTCCCGGGTAAATTATCCCGGTAAAGCGTGTTGGAATGCCCCGATATTACGGTTTGTTTTACAACCTGTCCTTGCGGGTTATATATAATCAACATCGCATTATTTAATTCGTATGTTGTTTCAATAGTTGTTGCAGCATAAAATGGATTTGGAAAAACAGAAATAGCATTTGACATAACTTGTTCCTGGACGCCGACTGCAGGCGAATTATAAGTCAATATTTTAACCCCAGTCCAGTCGGATGCAAAAGGAATTCCAAACGTACAGATATAAGAAAGGAACAATTGATTTTGCCACAAACCTATTCCCCAGGTACCGATATTATTTGAAACACTGCCAAACATCGCGCAAGAGTCGGGATTTGATGGATTAGACACATCAACCACCATCATATCGCTTTTGCCCGTCGACAAAAAAAGCTTTTTGCCGTTTTTGTCGTATTGAATTTCATTGGCATGCACCGGACTTGTGTACCAATTATTATAGGGGCAATTATAGGGGTTCCACCATCCCTGCAATGTAATATTTGCCGTATCAGCAATATTGAGCACTTCAACGCCGCAGTAATCAACTGCCACATAGAGCAAAGAATCGTCTACAACTAAATTATTATAGGCCCGGGGAAGATTAAATGGATCGTACATTATAGGATTGGCAAAACGGCCTGTTTCCGCAGGATGAAATTTATCGACACAATTAATAATGCGCAAGCCTCCGGCATCATAACACAAATAAACAATGTCGTTATTTACTTCCAATCCACGCGCGTTGTAAAAATTCGGATTGGGATTAGTCACTGGGTAATTAATATCTGGAATAAATTGGGAAACAAATTCAATATCATTCACATTGGAAATATCAAAAATGACAATGCCGCTTTTCATAGCGCCCAGATAGGCATAATCGCCTTCTGCTTTTACTACACCGGCGCCGCTGGAAGAACCCGGCACAGCATAGTGATCTGCCACTGTGGGCGTTGCCGGATTAGAAACATCGACAATAGCTATTCCGCCTGCCGAACCGGAATTAGCAAAATGATTGCCCAACGCGAGTAATAAATAATTACCATGCTGGAACAGATTCATCACTTCCAGATTGCCCAGGGAAGAAATTGGCACGCTGGCTATTTGCACTGGCATATTAATATTTGAAATATCGTATACGGTTAGACCGGCTTCTTTGTTGGCCACATATAGATACGGCAGGTTATTCTGATCGTGAACCATCGTCATCGCCATTAACCCGCAAGTTGAAACAATATCTGCCTCATGCTGGATGCTTAAATCGTTGCAGGATTGTGATAATATTATTTTAGGATAAAAAATTATGGCAAGCAGTATCCAAAAGAGAGTCTTTTTCATGACTTTCATTTTTGGTGACTGATTTGGGTACGTATTAGAGTTTGTTTTTTATATCCTGTCCAATACTCTTCCCCTCACCAGTCTCCCTAAAACTCATAACACTTTACATTCGAACCGCCTCCGCCGCGCCTCCGGGGCGCCGCCGACCGCCGGGAAGGTTTTGCCTGTTTCTCGCCAATTTTAAAAGGATTCACCTTTATCGCAAAATAAAAATCGGCGCCGTAAAATTCGCTGCGCCTGAACAGGCTACCCAGGTGCTCGGAGCCAATGGTAATAAACCCGAGGCGCAGGGCTAAGCCCAGTTGCAGGCGCTGCCATTGGTACAGCGATACGGGCAGCGAAGCGCCAAACCAGCGGTGGGTGTAGCGCGGAGTGATGGCCAGCAGGCTGCCGCGTTGTACTGCGGCATTGCGGGTCGGCAATCCCTGGATCAATGCGGCGCCCAGGTATACATTGGGCATCAACGCGCGCTCGGCCTGCAGGCTTATTGCCGTGGGCAGGCGCATGGCGAATTCGTTGGACTGGAGCGAGGCGTTGGAATCTTGTAGTACTTGCTCACTAAATACCTGGATGATGGCCTCCTCAAATTCATCGCGGCGGTTGAATGATTCAAAAGCGTCGGCGCCTACAATCGAGACGGCCTCGGTTTGTGCCACGTGTTGCCGGGCATTGGCCGTGAAATTCACCCGACCGATGTCGAGCAGGGCTACGCCCCATCGCCAGGTGAAATTGCCGTCTTCTTCGCCGGAGACGTACATCACGCCGAGGTCGAAGCCCAGGCCGCTGCCGTTGCGTTGTAGCGCGTATTCGTCACCCGTGAAGTTGCTATTGGTGTAGCCGAATTCGAAGTGGATCGGGCCGCCGCTGAGCGTATCGCCGGGTTGTTTGCTCAGCTGAAAATCGGTTTTATTATTAAAATAGGCCGCTTCATAACCCTGCCGATATTTGGCGGCAAAACCTAGGCTGAGGCTACCGTTGCTGACAGGCAGGCGGTAGGCATAGTTGAGCCCTATTTCGCTCCAGGCCATCGCGCCGGCATTAAATTTGCTTACGCGAAAATCCCGGAAAAAATCGCGGTTGTAATAGGGATAATAGGCCAGGTTGTGGTCAACATTATCCACATTGCCGGCCACACGGAAGCGGGTAAGCAGGCCGATCGTGTGGTTTTGGCCCAATCTCACATAAAAAGAAGGTCCCATCACGCTAACCTG
Source organism: Saprospiraceae bacterium (assembly GCA_016715405.1). GTDB lineage: Bacteria > Bacteroidota > Bacteroidia > Chitinophagales > Saprospiraceae > JABWBR01. The sequence continues at coordinate 84,607 of JADKAE010000010.1, forward strand.
CGCTTTTGCATAGAGGGAGCGATCAGGCGTATAAAAGTCGACCTTTCTGGCGCCGGGAGGTAGCGGTTTTTCTGGCGTAATATCGGGGCCGAGGGCAATATCCAGCTGGTCGGGATCCGACAGCCAGTCGCTCAGCTTCATCGGTGTAGTATAGGTATAATTATTGCTGACAAAAAAAGCGCCTTCTAATAGATTGACATCCCAGGAGAAGGGCGTGGCGGCGTGTCCGGCAGGATTGAGCAATGCGGCGTTAATGCCGTTGTAATGATCGAGTCGGATACCCAATTGCTCTTGCGCAAAAATGCAGTGTGTGGCGCCCAGCAGGGCAATGCCAATGAGAAGTCCTTTGTTCATAAAGATGACAATTAGATAGTTGCTGAAACAAAGAGCTTCCTCATAGTATAATGTTGTCGGTTATCTGTTGTCGGTTATCTGTTGTCGGTTATGGGTTCCATAACCAAAAACAAATAATATAACTCACAACCCACAACCCACAACATCAAATTTTCGGTCCAAAAATCAAAATTCCCAGCACGGCGGCGCCGAGAGCAGTGAGCAGTACGGCGGCGGCGGCGGCATCTTTAGCCTTGCCGGCCAATGGATGGGGGTGGGGCGATGTCAGGTCAACCAGGTATTCCAGGGCTGTATTAAACGCTTCGGCGGCAAAAACAAGGGCGATAGCCAAGCTTATCAGGCACCATTCTATCGTAGACAGGTTGACATACAACCCGGCTGCGATCACTAAACCGGCTGCCAGGGTGTGGAAACGCGCATTGGGTTGTGTGCGCAGCATATCTGCGAGGCCTTTAAAGGCGAATCCAAAGCTTTTCCAGCGTCGTTTTAGCCGGTGCATCATAAATACAACGATGTCAATGACATGAATAGTGGCAAGGTAGCCATTTTAGCAAAAAAACGCGTGTTTTTGGGGCATTTAAAAATGTAAAAAAACCACAAATGCTGTGGTAGAATCAAAAAAAGCCGATAGTTTTGGCCACTGGAGAATCCAGTTCTCCTATGGCATCTACCCTCCAAAAACGATGGCCATGTCAAAAAAAATTGTGTTACTGTTCATTTATTCATGTGTTTTTTGGTTGAGCGCCCAAGCACAGCCAGGTAATACCGTGCTCACACCTCAGGCTGCGCAATACTATCGGGAGGCAGAAGAGGCTCTATTGCGCCGCGACTACAAACAGGCGGTCAAGGGATTTGAAAAAGCGCTCAAAATACAGCCCGGGCTTTCTGCAGCCAACAAAGGCCTGGCAGCTTGTTATGAGTTGCTCAAAGACTACGCCAAAGCCGTAACTTATTACGAAAAAGTCATCGCTTCCGACTCAATGTATTCGCGGGCTATTTTCTACCAGCTTGCCGAGGCGCATTATAAAATAGGCCAATACGATAAAGCATTGCAGTATTTTCGTACCTATGAACGATTATTGAAGCAGCCTGCGGAGTCATTTGGACTACATGGCGAGCGCGAGATAAAAACGGAGCTCAAATACGCCGAAAAACTGCCCATCAACATTAAAGCCAGCGAGGTATCCCTCGATTCGATCAAGTTTGTCAACGTGACCGACGTGATCAACCTGGGTTCAGCCATCAATACCCAGGCCGACGAATACTTCCCTTTTTTGTCGAATGACCAGCAACTCATTTATTACACCCATCGCAAAGGAGACAAAGACGAAGACCTCTACTATAGCCGGATAACAGAAGGCCGGTGGCGCAGGGGAGAGCCGGTAAAAGATTTTAATACCGGCGAAAACGAGGGTATGAGTACCATGGTACGCGACGGTCGGCGCATGTATTTTACCGCATGTGCCCGACAGGGCGTGCTGGGCACATGCGATATCTGGGTAGCGGAGATCGACACCCAGCAAGTAATACAAACCTTCGAGTCGGCCACAGGAATGGTTAATTCCGATTATTGGGAATCGCAGGCTTCGATCAACTGCGATGGCAGCGTGTTATTTTTCGCCAGCAATCGCAAAGGGGGCATAGGTGGCGCTGATCTCTGGTATTGCCTGCGTGGCAGCGACGGTCGCTGGGGCGCGCCGATCAACCTGGGCCCCAAGATCAACACCCCCGAAGACGAAGAAGCGCCTTTCATCACCAACGACGGCAAAACCCTTTATTTCTCTTCTACCGGCCACCTGGGCCTGGGCGAGCAGGATATCTTCATGAGCTGGTACGACGACCGCGCCAAAGAATGGGCTACCCCCATCAACCTGGGGCCGCCGGTAAATACACCCTACCGCGAGTTGGGCTTCTTTTTATCAGCCGACGGCGTTACCGGTTATGTGGCCTCCGACCGCCCTAATGGCCAAGGCGGTATGGATATCTATCGCTTTCGCTTGTCGGATAAATTATTTGGCGATCCCATCACCTTTGTAGAAGGCTACCTGCGCGACTCCATTTTGATGACTCCTGTAGAAGCCAAAGTAGAAATTGCGGGCAGGGGCGCCATACAAACAGGCCCAGACGGTCGCTTTTTTATATGCGTGGGCGCCGATGAAACCCCTTAATTTGGGCATACAAAAGCGCGGCTACAAGCCTTACCACAATGATTTCATCATCCCCGAATGGAATAACCGCACCTACTACACCCTCGAATTATTATTACAACCCACCATCTCTTTTATTGCCAATATACCGCCGGCTATCAAAACTGACAGCACCCAGAATATAGCCGAAAAGGCAAAATCTAACCGCTCCTTTACCCATACCGTATTTTTTGAGTTTGACAAACACAGTATGGAAGCCTCCGAATTAAGCCGCCTGGACGAATTCGCCAAATTGATGAAAAGCAAAAAAATTCAGCGGGTAGAGATCATCGGATTTTCGGATGATATCGGCGCCGAGGCATACAACTTGCGCCTTTCGGAAGAACGAGCCAAAGGCATCGCCCTGTTTTTAGTGCAAAACAATATCGTCGTCGACCAGATCTATATGGAAGGTAAGGGTGAATTGGAGGGAGAACAAAACAAAGAACTCAATCGCAAGGTAGAAGTGCGGGTAATGACCATCGAATAGCGTAAAGAGGTAACATAAACTTAACATACAAGGTATAGGGTAAAATGTACCTTTACAGGTGCAAATCAATCTTGCAGTTTGACATGAATCTCAACCAATTACTTACCTTTTTTGCGCCTAAAAATGCAAACTTCCAGGCTTTGTTTTCGAAAAGCTCCGCTAACCTGGTAGAAGCGGCCAAGACCCTTCGGGAACTATTTCATACCGATGTGGCATCAGTAAGACATGACCTTATCAATAAGATAGAAGCCTTGGAACACAAAGGTGATAACATCACCCACGAAATTTTCAAGGAGTTAAGCTCCAATTTTATCACGCCCTTCGACCGCGAAGATATTCACTATCTCGCTTCTTCCCTGGATGATGTGGTGGACTATATTCATACTTCTGCACAGCGTTTGGAGCTCATGAAGATTACAACTATCAGTGCCCCTATGAAAGAGCTGGCGGATATTCTCGTTGCTTCCGCATTTGAAATAGACAAAGCGATGGGGTTGCTGAAAAATGTACACTCTGACGGCGTTAAACAAATATTGGTAAACATCCAGAGCCTTGAAAATCAGGCCGACGCTGTTTTTGACCACGCCATTGCCGAGCTGTATGCCAATGAGACCGACGCGATCGTGCTGATGAAATACCAGCAAGTGATCGATCACCTTGAAACTGCCACCGATAAATGCGAAGACGTGGCCAACGTGCTCGAAACGATCATGATCAAAAATTCCTAATATTTCTATTACTCATCAGGCACTGCTGATCATGGAATCTATTTATTTGTTGTTTCTGATTATTGTTCTTGCCTTCATCTTCGATTTTATTAATGGTTTTCACGACGCTGCCAATTCGATTGCAACGGTAGTATCTACTCGCGTGCTCACGCCTCTTCAGGCAGTTGCATGGGCTGCTTTCTTTAACGTGGTAGCTTATTTTGTATCTGAATTTGCCGTGGCGGATACCATTGCCCGCACCGTAGATTCGTCGTCAATTTCACTCGTCGTTATTTGTGCCGGGTTGGTTGCCGCCATTATCTGGAATTTGTTTACCTGGTGGCAGGGCATTCCATCCAGCTCTTCTCACACTTTGATAGGCGGATTTGCCGGCGCCGCCATCGCCCACGCCGGTTTTGATGTGGTCAACGTTGCAAAGATCACAAAAACCCTTATTTTTATTTTCCTGGCGCCGATGATAGGCATGATCATTTCGTACATCATCTCTTTGATCTTGTTGCACCTGGGCAAAAACTCCAATCCCCTTTCGCCTCAACCAATATTTTAAGCGTTTTCAGTTGGTGTCATCTGCGGCATTTAGTATCGGCCACGGCGGTAATGACGCACAAAAAGTAATGGGGATTATCGCCGCTGCGCTTATTGTTTATGTCAATCAAAACGGCTTGAATATCGAGGATATCCCCCACTGGATGTACGTCACTACAGAAAACCAAAGAATAGTAGACATTCCTATCTGGGTCGTGATTGGTTGTTATACGGCCATCGGCCTGGGTACCCTGATGGGCGGTTGGCGCATTGTGAAAACAATGGGCACCAAAATCACCAAAATGACGCCTTTCGAAGGGGTGGCTGCCGAAACCGCCGGAGCAATTACGCTGTTCGCCACCGAGCACTTTGGCATCCCTGTCAGTACTACGCATACCATCACCGGATCTATTATCGGCGTAGGGCTTACCAAACGCATCTCCGCAGTGCGCTGGGGGGTGACTATCAACCTGTTATGGGCCTGGATTCTCACTATTCCAGTTTCTGCCGCTATGGGCGCAGGGCTTTTCTTTTTACTCGAAATGTTATTCTGAAAGGTCAAATAGCTCCATCTTTTGTATAATTTGGCAGGCTATGCGTAATTTGCCTCTTCAAAGCGCGTCTCGCATGAAAGACCTCATCGAACAATACAAGGCTATCGTGATCCCCATCGCAACGCCTTACTGCACCGGCACAGGGTTTCTGCTTGCCGGACAGGGTCTGATTGTGACCAACGAGCAAATCGTTCGCGACAACCGCGAAGTGGCTATAGAAGGTGAATTTTTCGCGCGCCAGGTGGTACGGGTGCTGTATACCGATACCAAATACGACCTGGCCTTCCTCGAAGCGCCTAAAACAGATGCGCTGCCTGCTGTCGAAATAGAAAAAGAAGACCTGGCCCCTGGTGATCTTGTGGTGGCTATGGGGCACGCCTTCGGTATGAAGTTTGCCGCCGCACAAGGCGCCGTTACCGGCGCCGCCCCCAACGAAGAAGACCTGCTATACCTCCAACACGACGCTATTCTGAGTACCGGCAACAGCGGCGGGCCCCTGTTTAATAAAGCAGGGCGTATTGCCGGCGTCAATACGTTTTTGAGTCGCGACGGCGTAAATGTGGCTTATGCCCTGCCGGCTAAATACCTGATAGATACGCTTGCCGGGGTTCAACAGTCTAACGGCAAGATGGGCGCCCGTTGTGAATCCTGCCACAACATCGTCTTTGAGCATACGATAGACCAACAGCGCTACTGCCCTTTCTGCGGCACCAGGGTATTACTTCCCAACCAGGTCGATGAATACGAACCCATCGGCATAGCTTATACGATCGAAGCCATGCTGGCCGAGGCGGGCCACGACGTGCGTTTATCGAGGCGCGGCCCAAGCAATTGGGGCATCAGACAAGGCAGCGCCCATATCAATATTTCTTATTACGAAAAAACGGGCCTGATCACAGGTGACGCCTACCTCTGTCAACTGCCTAAAGATCACATCAAGCCTTTGTACGAATTTCTGCTGCGACAAAACTATGATATCGAAAACCTCAATTTCAGTGTCAAAGGCAACGATATTATCTTGTCGCTGCTCATCTATGACCGTTATTTGAATGTAGATAGCGGACTTATGCTGATTAAGCACTTGTTTGAAACCGCAGATCATTACGATAATCTTTTGGTGGAGCGTTTTGGCGCTTTATGGAGAGAAGAAGAAGACTTTGGCGATAGCAGCGGGATGAAAAACGCCTGACCGGCGGCCAGGCGTTCTACAACAGAATCCCATGAAACACTAAAAAAGTATAACGTTAACAGCGATAAACATGGCTTTTAACGCAACACCATGGTAACGCTTAGTTCTATCCTGCGGTTCTTTACCGGTTCGTTTGACGGAAATACGATTATCGAATTAAACCCATTCATATAACGTACCTTGAGCTTACCTATATTGCTCACCTGGTAACCTATACCGCCGATGAGGCCATAGTCGGCGTCGAGAGCTACATAACTTGGAATCACAAAGCGGCCCCAGACTGTCGGGCGATTGTCGTTGAGCTTGAGCAACAGTCCGCCGTAAATGCCCGTTTCGGCAAACAAACGCCGGGTGGCAAACCAATTCAGATATATAGGTACGCCGCCAAAATACTGATTGGCAAACAGTGCGCCCTCTGGCCTTCCCGCCGATACATTGCGACTCACCATCACATCGCCACCCAAAGAGACTAACCTGCTTAACTTAAAGCTATGTCCCTTGCACTTGGATGCCACGTATTCGGGTACCCTCACTTTGTGCTTGAGTTGCCATTCTTTATTCAAAAACTGGATACTCACACTCACACTCTCTCCTTCTTGCGCGTGCGCACGTATTGCGCCCACAAGCAATAGCGCGAGCGGGATAAGTGATCTCCAGTTTATGCGTTTATTCAAGCGGTCGTATTTTTAATAACAAAAACAATGCCATAACATATAACGGTTACGCCTTGACTTTTGTTCCGTGGCAACAATCAGAAGCTAAACCGATTATGCCGCGAAATTATTATGAATTTTAACACTTAATTCCGCAACACCTTGAATACCTCTTTATTGCCGTCGCCCAAATCAATTTGCAGGAAATAAACTCCCCCAGGCAATCCAGGCCGGTTGAACTGGGCAAGTGGGCTGGCATCTACTGTTGTGCTGCCCTGATAAACCAGTTGTCCTTTGCTGTTGTAAAGTACATAGGGCAAATCGCGGCTTACCACATCGGTCAGGGTAACGGTGATTTCCTCCTGGAAAGGATTAGGGAACACTCTTTGCACTTCCAGCCCCTCCAGGTTGCGCCTTACGGCAATTATGGGCGAGAAAAAGCTATAATCGTAATTCGTCGACTCGCGTATGTTGATCACCTGAAGTCGGAAAAAGTAAAGGTTGAGCGTACCTACGGCGCTATAGTCGTAGATTTGTTCATAGGCAGTGGTACCTCCGGTGGCATTTACGGTGGCAATTACTTCAAAATCGATGCCGTTGGTTGATCGGGCCACTTCAAATTTCCGGCAATAGTATTCGGGCAATGTGTTCCAATTCAGTCCGATTTGCGTAGCGCCGGTCCATTCGCCCGTAAAGCCTGTCAAAACAGTGGCCAGTTCGCCGTCGTATTTTGTCAGCGCTACGTCGTCGATGGCTACGCCGGGGAAATTGCCGGTGCCCTCCGAGCGGAATACAAAACGGAAGGCCGCTTCATTTCCGGCCAGACCGCTTACATTGATTTTATACCGGGTGAAGCCGTTTACGGAACTGGTAAAATAAGAGGATCCACCGGGGAAAGCCAGGCCGCCGGTGTTGACGTTGTGGTAATTATACCAGTTGGGGCTGTCATCGGTGCCGAGTACCGCCCAGTTTTTTCCTTTGTCCAGGGAGTATTGTACCAGGAAGCCGTCGTAGCCGGGGTGTATGTTGTATTTGGCCCAAAAACTGAATTCGTATATGCCGGGATCGGTGAGGTCGTAGTTGGGAGTGTATAGATAGGCCTCCGTATTGGGCGAGTAGTAGTTGTCGTTGAGGCCCAACACATAAGCATTATCGCCGCTGTGGGTCCCGTTTTTACCGGTTATCGAAGAGTTGCCCCGTTCGAAAGCAGATCCTTTCGGGCTATACGCGCCAAAGTGGTCGTTAAAGCCTTCCATATCGCCGCCGTAATTGGCCTGTCCAGCCACATAAGGCAATGGCACAGTGGGCAGTACCTTCACGGCAGAAGTGGTACTCAGGTCGCCGTTTACAGTGAGTTTTACCGAGTAAGCGCCGCTGGAAGCGTATGCATACTCAGGGTTTTCTGCGTTAGAAGTGGCGCCGTCGCCAAACTCCCAGAAGTAGTTGTCGGCATTGAGCGACGCTTCTCCATAAAACGGGTTAGCACTATCGGTATACTGAATGGGCTCTACTCCAATACGAGGAGTAGGGGTCGCAAATACATCAGTAGTATACAATCCGCGGCCGTGGGTAGCTGCCAGCACCACGCCATCGGAGCGGCGCAAGCGCAGCATCCAGGTACTCACCAGCGGCGTTCCTCTGCCCGGTACCGGCGGTATCCACTCGGTATTGTTGCTGTTGATCAATTCGGTAGTCCATACGCCCGTTTCGGTGGCTATCATAGCCTGGGTGGCGTCGTTGGGGTAAAAATACCCCAGCGCACCGGCATATCGGGGAGGTTGCCTTCGAGGCTTATCCAGGACTGGCCGGCGTTGTTGCTTTCATACACGCTGGATACGCCGTAGTTGGATACAGTGACCAGGAGGTGGTTGGGGTTGCCCAATTCGATGTCGATACTGGAAATTACGCCCGATAAGGTGGGAAGGGCGGCGCCTGTGACCGTAGCACCTTCGCGGGCTTCATCCACACGTACGATGCGCCCGTTGTAATTGCCGAAATATACGCGGTTGGGGTCGTTGGGGTCTACTGTAACGGCCGATACGTCGTTTGTCACATTCTCGATATCCACTACTTCGCCCGAACGGTCATTCACGCGCCAGCGGTAAAATCGCCGTTGTCGGTTTCCGTATATAAAATATTAGCTTCCGAATCGTAATCGGAAGGGTTGACAAAGTCGCCTTCTACGCCCACTGCATCGTCAAAATCCAGGCCGCCATCGGTAGAGAGGCCCCAGTTGCCGAATTGCGACGAAACGAGTTGTATATGGGGTTCGTTTTCATCGATATGCGCATAAAAGCCGTCGCCGCCCCACACCGAGCGGGCCGAGGTGACACCGTAGTTATTGAGTTGAAGCGAGTTATTGTCTTGCGTGCCGCCCAAATAATATGTTGAATACGCCTCGGGATGGATAGCGCAGGCATAAAACTGGGTGACATTGTAGCCAAAATTTTTATCGATGGGCTGGCCGTTAGAACCCGTAGGGCTATAGTATATACCGCCGTCGTTGCCGAAATACACGGTATTCTGAACCAACTCGTCAAACAAAATGAAGTGCTGGTCTACGTGCATACTATTGCCAAAACGCTGCCAGGAAAAACCGCCGTCGGTAGAGCGCATAGTGGGTACGCCGCCGGCGATTACGTGGTTGGCATTGAAGGGGTCGACCGCAATGTCGAGGTCGTACCAGGCTTGTCCATTGGTGAATTCATTGCCGTTATCCCACCTGGGCTGGCTGCGCTGCACCCAGCTTTGGCCGCCGTTCGGAGTGAAATAGACGGAAGTGGCTTCACCGTTATTGCTTAGTATTGCGTAAATAAAATTTGGGTTGGAAGGAGAAACCGTAAACTCCGTGCGGTCGCCATCAGTCGCAAACCCACTGCCGGCAGCCGTAATACGCGTCCATTGGTTGTTATTGCCCGTTTGCGAGCGATATATATTGCTGGTATTAGACGCGTACAGATTACCGTCGGGCATATAGTATAGGTCGTAACAAAAGCCGGTAAGCACCCTTTGCCAGGTCTCTCCTCCGTTTGTAGTTCTGTAGACGCCTGTGGATGTGCCGGCATAGATGTGGCCGGTTTGCGGATTCACTACGATATCCTGGGTATAGCGGAAATTGCTGGTGAGCGTTGCCTCAATGGGGCTCCAGGTGACGCCGTTATCTGTTGATTTGAATAACCCCATGCCAGCTACAGCGTCGAGGTTGCCGTATGCTTCTCCAGTGCCCAGATACATGATATCGGGATTATTGGGATCCTGTGCTAAAGCGCCGATGGCCATGTTTTCGAGGTAATCACTAACTTTTTGCCATTGAGCAGGATCGGCCGTGACGTCGGTTGTTTTCCACAAACCGCCGGCTACGCTTCCTGCCCAGACGGTATGCCGCGAGGGATCTTTTTTGTCAACAAGAATCGTGCGGGTTCGTCCGCCGATGTTGTTGGGACCGCGTTCGCGCCAACGAACGTCCGCAAGGGGGCCGCGTCCACTGCGGGCAACCAATTCAGCTTGCTTGCGACGCGTTTGCTCGAGCGCTACGAGCAGGCGTTCTATCGGCGGATAGCCGAGTGCGGGGTCTTTGATACGCTCGAAATTGTTTTCAAACGCGTCTTTTATGCTCTGCGCTTTGCGCGAATGGGAAGTCGGGCGCTGGTCGGCAAAAACTAAAAAGATTGTGAAAAGGGTTGTTGTCAGGAGAACGGGGAGCACTCGATTCATGGTCGTCGGAATTAGCGATTGATTTTTTAAATGCGTCACAAAATAGACAATTATAGGTAATTGGGCGACAATGTACACGGCTGGTTTGTCAGCAGTTCGACCATAGTTGCTATTTTTACAAATCTATAGGGCTTCTCGTTTGTTTCATTAAAAAATTAATAATCAGGAATGAAAATTTTCTACTCGCTCGCGCTTCTCATGTCTTTTGTTTTAAGCGCCAATGCCCAGACCAGCTTCTGGAGTGATGTATCAGAAAGCAATATCCAGCTCCAATTGCTATCAGAAAAAGCGTTTCGTGCGTCGCACTATCGCGTGGTGGCTATTGATATGCCCGGTTTGCGACAGCAGATGGCCGCCGCGCCGATGGAAAATTCGGCTGATGCCGCACAACACCCTATGCTGGCCACTATTCCCCTGCCCGATGGCAGCACCGAGACTTTCCGCATCGAAGAATCTCCCGTGATGATGCCCGAATTGGCCGCGCGTTATCCGCAACTCAAGACGTACAGGGCGATCGGGGTGGACCATCCGGCCTCCTACGGCCGTTTTGAATATACCCCCGACGGCTTCGGCGGCGTTTTTTATACCAAAAAGGAGAAGTCTGGATCGATCGCTATGCCACCCACCAAGACCGCTATTACGCCTCCTATTTTTCGCGCGATGTGGTGATGGACCCCAATGAAACCCCCGTGTTGGGCTGCGGCTTCCAACCAGATAACACGCACGACGAAGACCCCATTCTGGAATCACTGCAAGAATCCGCGCTCGAATCGCGCAGCAATGCGCCTATCGAAAAGCGCGTTTACCTGCTGGCTTTAGCTTGTACCGGCGAGTTTGCACAGCAATATGGCGGCACGATGGAATCGGTCAACTCAGCTTTTGTTACCGCACTCAACCGGTTTAATCAAATCTACGAGCGCGATTTTGCGATCAAACTCATGCTCATCGCCAGCAACGACCTGCTGATTTGGCTCGACCCAGCTACTGACCCCTATACGAATGCTAATAATGCCCAACTTCTGCTACAGCAAAATACCAACGCCATCACTCAAGGCGGTGGCGTACCCCTCGGCGCTTTCGATATGGGCCACGTATTTACTATGGGTTGTATCAACGGCTTGGCAGGTATTGCCGCAGCCGGACAGGTTTGCAAGGAGGGCAAAGCCAGTGGGGTAACGTGTTTTTATAGCACCAATATCAATTTTATCGTAAAAAAGAAATCATGGCGCACGAGTTGGGCCACCAGTTTTCAGCGCAGCACAGTTGGGCCAATTGCCCGGGCGCAGATGACCAACTCTCCTCCGGCTCGGCCTACGAACCCGGCTCGGGGTCCACGATTATGTCTTACGCCGGCTCTTGTGGCATGGACCAGAATGTGCAGTTCGAGTCCGATAGCTATTTCCACGTCCGCTCGCTCGAAGAGATTATCGAATTCAGCCGCTTCGACGAAGGCAATAACTGCCCTACTTTTGAGCCAACCGGCAACACCGAGCCGGTCGTCACGCTTAATTACACCAATAATTTTAATATTCCCATCGGCACGCCGTTTGAACTAAAAGCGTCTGCCGAAGACGACGAAGGCGACGCACTCACCTACTGCTGGGAGCAGTACAACCTGGGCCCCGTTACCCTGATGGGCCAACCGATGGGCGATGCGCCGATTTTCCGGAGTTATCCCCACCAGTGCCTCCAACCGCGTTTTTCCACGACTACAAACGCTTGTAAACAATGGCTCGAGTGTAACGGAAGTACTGCCCACCTATACCCGCAACCTTACTTTCCGCTGCACCGTTCGCGATAATCACCCCGGTGCAGGCGCCGTTGTGTGGGAAGAAGTGCGCTTTAAAGCTACCGATACAGCCGGGCCTTTTGTGGTTACAACTCCGAATGAAGCAGGCACGGTATGGGAAGCCGGCAAAACGGCTGAAGTCACCTGGGATGCGGCAAATACGACCAATGCCCTCGTAAATTGCCAGGCTGTTAACATCCTTCTATCGCTCGATGGAGGCTATTCGTATCCCATTACGTTATTGTCCAGTACCCCTAATGATGGCGAAGAAACGGTGCTCATTCCCCATAACGTGACCAGCCAGGCCCGCATCCGGGTAGAAGCCGCTAACAATATCTTTTTTGATATTTCAAATACGAATTTTCAGATCGTGTCGCCGAGCGCGGCCGGTTTCGGTATTGCGGCGGTCAGTGCCCAACTGCAAAACGTATGCCTGCCCAATACGGCCACCATTGTATTGGCAACTACCGCTTTCCTCAATTTCAACAACCCCATTTCACTCGAAGTGGTCGACGGCCTGCCGGCAGGTGTTACAGCTACTTTCAGCGATGGAACGATTGACCCCGGACAAAGCTCCGAGCTTACCGTGGATATGAGCACCTACAATACACCGCAATTTGTAACCCTAACCGTTCGAGCTATTGCCGAAGATGCCGATACGGCTTATGCCCTGGTGTACCTTCGCCTGGTATCAACCGATTTCAGCGAAACGGCTCTGCTTTCACCGGCTGACGGCACTACGGGTATCACCCTGTCGGCGCTAATGAACTGGAACGGCTCGCCCAATGCCACCAGCTACGATTTCGAACTGGCTACCAGTCCGGTTTTCGGAAGCAGTATTATTGAAAGCGTGCAGGGGCTTACAGCAACTTCATATCAGACGACTATCTTTTTTGAAGAAAATACCCTCTACTTTTGGCGCATTCGCCCCATCAACGAATGTGGCCCGGGAGAATATCTTGCGCCCTTTACTTTCCATACCCAAAGCGTAAGCTGCAGCCCTTATGAAGCAGCCGGCTTGCCGCTGACTATCCCAGGAAGCGGCCCCTTGCCTACTGTCGTATCCCATATCAACGTGACGACGCAAGGCATCATCAGCGATGTCAATGTGCCCTTGGTGAAGGTGAGCTACCAGCCCGTAAAAAGTCTGCGGGTTTCGCTGATCAGTCCGGCAGGTACGGCGGTTCGCCTATACGACCAGCAGTGCTTCAATACGCAGTATCTATTCCTCGGCTTTGACGACCAGGCGCCTAATGCCATCATCTGCCCGCCCGACGACGGCATTGTTTTCCAACCGGCACAGCCGCTATCAGCCTTTAATGGCGAAAATATCCAGGGCGAGTGGACGCTTGAGGTAAAAGTGTTGCAATCCGGATTCGGCACGCCCGGCGCTATCGAAGAATGGGGTTTTGAATTTTGTGCCAGCCTTACGCCCAGCAATCCGTTTGTCGTGAAAAACGATACGCTTTTTGTGCCGCCCGCCGAGGCCAACCACATCACTACCAATGAATTGGAAATACTCGACACCGACAATACGCCCGAGCAGGTAGAATTTACCATCGTGACGCCGCCGGCTCACGGCACCTTGTACCTGCAAAGCGAGCCGCTTGGCGTTGGCAGCACATTCCGCCAATCCACCATCAATTCGTTCAACCTGCAATACCTGCACAGCGGCGATGGCAGCGACGACGATAGCTTCACCTTTGTGGTGCGCGACGGCACAGGCGGATGGATACCCACCCAGCAGTTCAATATCAAAGTCGACCCGGATGCCGTAGTAGGCACCCAGGAACCCGGCTCTGCCGAGGAGTTTGTGTTGTATCCCAACCCGGCCACCGGATTGGTGCATGTCGCGTTCCGCCAGTCCGTGAGCGGACCCGTAAGTGTAAAGGTATTTAATGCCGGCGGACAGGAAGCCCTTCGCAGCAGTGATAACACCGGCAGCAATCCCCTGGTACTCGACACCGCTGGTTTGGCTGCGGGTATTTATTTCGTACAAGTGCAAACAAATTCAGGCGCCCAGATGCAGAAATTAGTCATACAGCGATAACCCCCATGCGAATCCTCATCACAGGAGCAAGCAGTGGGATCGGCCGCGAGGTCGCCTTGGCCCTCGCCGCCGACCCCGGGCACCAGGTACTGGCGCTGGCCCGCCGCAGCGAGCCCCTCGAAGCGCTGGCGCAAGAGGCAATCAACCGGTATGGTCGCACCGCCATTTCCTGGCGGGAATTCGATTTGACTTCTTCCGATGATTCTATCCTGCTGGAAGCCGTTGCGGGGCTGGGCGGCATAGATATCCTCCTCAACAATGCCGGCCTGCTCATCAACAAACCCTTCGAACAGCTCAGCGACGACGACTGGCAGCGGCAGTTTGACGTCAACGTCTTCGGCCCGGTGCGGGTTATCCGCCTGCTTTTGCCCTGGCTACAGCAAAGCGCCTCGGCGCATATCGTCAACATCAGCAGCATGGGTGCATTTCAGGGCAGCAGCAAATTCCCCGGCTTGTCGGCCTACAGCGCTTCCAAGGCCGCCCTGGCCAACCTCACCGAATGCCTCGCCGAAGAATTCAAAGACCGCCACATTTCTGTGAATTGCCTGGCCCTGGGCGCCGCACAGACCGAGATGCTGGCCGCTGCTTTCCCCGGCTACCAGGCGCCCCTCAGCGCTGCCGATATGGGCGATTTTGTGGCCTGGTTTGCTACCCACGGCTATCGCTTTTTTAATGGTAAGATTTTGCCGGGGTCGGTGTGGACGCAATGAAATGGAATTACGAATTACGAAATTATGAATTGCGAATGTTTAAATTCGTAATTCGTAATTGATCACTCGTAATTTCACTCAAATGACCCATGCCTTTATCCCTTACATCCCCCAGTCTTTCAGCGAAGCAGACATACTAACGCGCAGCCGGGCCTTCTATACCTACATGGACCAACGCCGCACCGTGCGCGATTTTTCCGACAGGCCGGTGTCGTTAGAAATCATCGAAAACATCATCAAAACGGCGGGTACGGCGCCATCAGGGGCGCACAAGCAACCCTGGACCTTCTGCGTGGTGCAAGACCCCGATATCAAACGCCAAATCAGAATAGCCGCGGAAGAAGAAGAATACGAGAGCTACCACGGCCGCATGTCGGAAGAATGGCTCCAGGATCTGGCGCCGCTGGGCACCGATTGGCACAAACCATTTTTGGAAACAGCTCCCTATCTTATCGTGGTATTTAAGCGATTATACGAAGGCGAGGAAAAGCGCAAAAACTACTACGTACCCGAATCAGTAGGCCTCGCGGCGGGTTTTCTGCTAGCTGCTATTCACCACGCCGGACTGGTAGCCCGCACGCATACACCCAGCCCGATGAACTTCCTGCAGCATATTCTGCAGCGGCCCGATAACGAGCGGCCCTTTTTGCTCATCCCCGTGGGATACCCGGCAGAAGGCGCTCAAGTGCCCGACCTGAGGCGTAAATCCCTGAATGAGACTATGCAACTGTACTGAAGTCCGAATAAGGAGCTTGTGCAACCGGCAGCTTGGAAGTTAAGTTTTCCTCTCCAGCCTCCTATGCCGCACCCACACCTCAAGCCTTACCAGGAAGAAGGCCAGCACGCCCAGGGCGGCGGTCAGGCCGAGTTCGGACAGGGAGAGCGGCGTCAGCTCAAAAAACTGGTCGAGGAAGGGGACGTAAATAGCAGCCAGTTGCAGCAGCAACACCAGGGTGGTTACCACGGGCATCAGGAGGTTGGTGGTAGGAGAAAGCACCCAATAGCCGTAGGAGCGAAGCCCCAGGGCGTTGCCCACCTGCATAAATCCGATGGAGGCGAAAATCATGGTCTGCCAGGTCGTATCAGCGGGATTAGCGGGATTGAAGTATAGAACGCCGGCTCCGAGGGAAAAAACCGCGATCAGCAGGCCTACCCAGAGCACACTAAAGCGGGTGGAGCGATCGAAAATGGGCATTTCCGGCCGGCGGGGCGGCCGGCGCATAGTGTCGGCCTCGGCGGGCTCCACGCCAAGTCCCAGGCCCATGAGTCCGTCGGTCAGCAGGTTGAGCCAGAGCAGTTGGAGCGGACTGATGGCCACGTTGATGCCGAAGAAGGGTGCGCCGAGCATAACCAGCACCTTGCCCAGATTGCCGCTGAGGGAAAACTGGATAAAGCGCACCAGATTGTCGAAAATGGATCGCCCCTCCTCCACCGCTGCCACGATGGTGGAGAAATTGTCGTCGAGCAGCACCATCTCAGAAGCTTCCTTGGCCACATCCGTGCCGGTAATGCCCATGGCCACTCCGATATCCGCCTTTTTTAAGGCCGGTGAATCGTTCACCCCGTCGCCGGTCATGGCTACGATATGGCCCTTTTGTTGAAGGGCTGCGACGATATTAAGCTTATCTTCCGGCGATACCCTGGCGAAGACCGATACCGTATCCACTTTTTGCGCCAATTCCTCCCGACTCAGGCGGTTTAGTTGTTCACCCGTCAGTGCCTCGCCCTGTTCGGCCAGTTGCAGTTCCCGGGCTATGGCGATGGCCGTCAGTGGGTGGTCGCCGGTGATCATGATGGGCCGGATGCCTGCGCTAAGGCATTTTTCCACGGCGTTTTTCACCGCCTCTCGCGGCGGATCGATCAGGCCGAGCAGTCCGACAAATACCAATCCGGATTCCAGTTCGGAGGCCTCCGGCAAACCGGAATACTGGCGAAAAGCCATGCCCAGCACTCGCATGCCGTCTTGCGCCAGTTGATCGTTGGCCTTATGAATCCGCTGCTGCCACTCTGCCGACATCGGCTCCAGCTGACTGTTGTTCCAGACGTATTCCGACAGCCCCACAAGTCCGTCGGCCGAGCCTTTCGTAAAGGCGATATAGGGCGCAGGGCCGATCATTTGCAGGGCTTGCGGCAAGTTTTCCGCCGGGAGTTTATGTATGGTAGTCATGCGCTTGCGGACGGAGTCGAAGGCCAGTTCCCCTGCCCTGGGCATTATTCTTTCTAACTCCGGTTTTAAAAATCGGCGTTGCGCGCCGGCCTGCAGCAAGGCCGTTTCTGTGGGGTCGCCGATAAGGCCTTTTTCAGGGTCGTCATTCCAAACCGCATCGTTGCAAAGCACACTGGCCAACAGGGTCAGTTCGATGGAATGCGCCAGCTCCGGCGACTGATGTCCGGCGGCTTCGGGCATGGATAGGCGGGCGCCGGCCACGTCCATCAGCGTAACGGTCATGCGGTTTTCTGTCAAGGTGCCGGTTTTATCCGAACAGATAACAGTCACGGCCCCCAGGGTTTCCACGGCTGGCAATTTGCGGATCAGGGCCTTGCGCCGGAGCATGCGTTGCGCGCCCATAGCCAGGGTAATGGTGACCACAGCGGGCAATCCTTCCGGAACAACAGCCACTGCCACACTAATGGCCGACAGGAGCATATCGTTCACCGATTCCCCCATCTGGAGCCCTACCAGGAAGACCAGGGCAGCCGCAGCTACCCCGGCTATGGCCAGTATTTTCCCCACCTGATCGAGCTTGCGCTGCAGCGGGGTTTGTTCGGATTTGATTTCCTGGATCAGGCCGGCAATTTTGCCCAGTTCGGTACGCATACCTGTTTCTACCACTACGGCGCTACCCCGGCCGTAGGTGACGGTAGTGCCGAGGTAGGCCATGTTTTTTCGATCGCCAAGTGGCAGTTCCTCTCGGTCCAGCGCTTGGGTAACTTTTTCTACAGCTTCCGACTCGCCGGTGAGGGTCGCTTCCTGAATGCGCAGATTGGCGCTTTCCAGCAGACGCAGATCGGCCGGAATGGCGTTACCGGCTTCGAGTTGAATGACGTCGCCCGGCGTGAGTTCACGAGAGGAAATTTCCTGGAGCACCCCGTCGCGGCGCACCCGTACGGAAGGGGCAGAAAGCTGCCGCAGCGCCGCCATGGCCCGCTCCGCCCGGTATTCCTGGACGAAGCCCAGCAGGGCAAACAACACGACAATAGCGGCAATGGCGATGGTTTCGGTTTCTTTTCCCAGGAAGAAAGACACCAATCCGGCAGCGATCAGAATCAGTACCATGGTTTGGGTAAACTGCTCCCAGAGTATGCGCAGGGGATTGCGCCGGCTGCTTTCTTTCAGCTCGTTGAGCCCGTATTTATCGAGTCGCTGCCGTGCTTCCGTAGTGCTCAGCCCGGTGTCCAGGCCTTCGAGAGCGGCGAGGGCGTCCGAAGTAGTTTTGGTGTGCCAGTGGTTCATCATCGATCGGATTACTACTTTTCCATACAAATTTTCGGCTTTCTTGTTCGGGCTTAGCAATGCCGAAAATAAGAAATTTCCTTTTGCGGAGCGGCCGGCCTGGCAAAATCTGAATGGAATCTGGTCCCTCCGTTTCGATCCTGAAAACAAGGAACTAAAAGAAAACTGGCAGCAAGCTAAGGCTGCTTTCCCCTGCAACTTAACACTGCCTTTAATTAATACTACTCCGGTTCGAAGCCCAGTACGATGTTGAAGTTGCCGAGGTTGCGGAAGCTGCGCTCTCCGGTTTTGTCGAAGCCTATACCGTAGTCGAAGCCCAATACGCCGAACATAGGCAGGAACACCCGCAGACCCAATCCGGCCGATCGTTTGATATCGAAGGGGTTGAAGTCGCGCAGGTTGCGCCAGGCGTTACCACCCTGTGCAAAAGCCAGCACATAGATCGTTGAACTGGGGTTGAGTGAGATGGGGTAGCGCAATTCGAGTGTGAGCTTGTCAAAAACGGGCGTTGAGGCCGAGCGGCCCGAAGCGTCGCGGTTGGCCTCGATGTCGTCTACTTCGTATCCGCGCATGGAAATGATATCCACGCCGGCAAAGACAAATTGCTGGTTATTGAGACCGTCGCCGCCAAGTTGGAAGCGCTCGAAGGGCGAGGTTCCGATCTCGCTGTTATAATAGCCGAGGGCGCCGATTTTAGCCTGTGTTTTGAGCACCAGCTTGCCCACCAGCGTGGTATACCATTCGGCGTCGAAGCGCCATTTATGGTATTCTACCCAGCGAAATTTATCGGCAACCGACAAGTCGCTGTAGTTTTTATTGCTAAACAGCGAATACGGCGGCGTAAGTTGTATAGACAAAGAGAAACGCGAGCCTTCGCGGGGGAAGATAGGTTCGTTGATAGTGCTTCGCGCAAAAGTCTGGCGCAAGCTGAAGTTGTTGAAGTAGCCATCTGTTACCGTGCTGCCGTCGTCGGTGCGGAAGAGCGTACCGCTGCTCCAGCTATCGAGCGACAGTGTTTGCAGGTTGATCGCCGTACTCGACACAAAGTTATCGTCGGGCCAATTCATACGCGTACCCAGACTGATCGTGCCGTTGATGATATTGAGGCTCTGGAAAGTACCCAGTCTGCGGCTGCCGCCGGTAAGGCGGTTGAAAAACGTGGCGACGGTAAGGGAGTTAGGACTTTTGCCCCCCAGCCAGGGTTCGGTAAACGAGATATTATACGACTGATAAAAGCGGCCGTTCGACTGGGCGCGGATGCTGAATCGCTGTCCGTCACCCTGTGGCAGCGGCCTCCAGGCGTCTTTCTTGAAGATATTTCGCATCGAGAAGTTGTTGAACGAAACGCCAAGCGTACCAATGACGCCCTGCAAACCGCCCCAGCCTGCGGAGAGCTCCAACTGGTCGGAGGGTCGTTCTTCCACTTTATATTCGATATCCACCGTTCCGCGATCGGGGTTGACGGGGGTATTAATGCCCAGGTTTTCTGCGTTAAAATAGCCGAGGTTCATGATCATGCGCTGTGAGCGGATGATATCCGAGCGGCTGAACTTTTCGCCCGGCAGCGTGCGCAACTCGCGGCGGATCACGTGTTCGTGGGTGCGGTCGTTGCCTTCGATGACCACCCGGTCGATCGTAGCCTGCGGGCCCTCAAAAATGCGCATTTCGAGGTCGATAGAATCGCCTTCGATAGCTATCTCGGTAGGCTCTACCTGGAAAAAGAGATAACCGTTGTCCATATACAACGTACTCACATCCCGGCCATCCTGGCTAAAGCGCAGGCGGTTATTGAGCAATTCCTGGTTGTATACGTCGCCGCGTTTGATGCCCAACACGTTGGCGAGTGTAGTGGTATCGTAAATGGAATTGCCTTTCCAGGTAATATCGCGGAAATAATAGCGCCTGCCCTCGTCCACATTCAATTGGATAACGATGTGGCCCTTCTCGTCGCGCCAGGTAGTGTCAAGCGTAAAGTTGGCATCGCGATAGCCTTTATTATTATAAAAAGTAATGACCTTATTTTTATCGTCGTCGTATTTGACTTTCAGGAATTTAGAGCTGGCAAACAGGCGGCGTTTTTCTTTGGTATCCTTCATTTGCCGGCGCAGTTTTTTCGACTTCATATTTTCGTTGCCAACAAACTTGATCTCCTTGATTTTTACCCGTTCGCCGCGCTTCACGTCAAATACAAGCAACACAGAGTGCGTACGCGAGGTATCGATTTCTTCGATCGTGTTGACCTTGCAATCGAGGTAACCCTTATCGACAAAATATTTGCGGATGCCTTCGCTTGCGTTGACCTTCACATTTTCGGTAACGATACCTCCTTTGAGCAGGTACTTATTGACTTCTTCGTTGAGATCGTCGTGGCTCGACTTTTTTACACCGCGGTAAGTATGTTTGGAAAGGCGGGGGCGTTCCTCGAGGACGATAGCGAGAAAAATGACATCGCCGATGGTTTTTTCCTTTTGAATTTGCACATTAGTAAACAGGCGCAACTTCCACAATGCTTTGATAGCCTTGGGTATATCGGGTCCGGGGATGCGGATCTTATCGCCTACAGCAAGTCCGGTAACGCCGATAATAGCGTTATCGTCGCTAAACTCAGCGCCGGTTACAGTGATACCGCCGATCTCGTATTCGCGCGGTTCGCCATAACTCATAATGGGAGTTTGGTCTGAGATTTGTGCAAAGCCCAATGCGGGGGCGACAAAAAGACAGAAAAGCAAAAATCGATTAATCATGCGCACGTCCAATTGAATGGCCATTCTTTTATTTAAACAAGCTGCCCATAAAGAGGCGGTAAAGGAAAATAGGGTTGTATCGTCATTGCACCAATTGTTCACTGATTTTTCCAAAACGCCGTTCCCGCTGCTGGAAGTCAATAATAGCTTCGTATAAATGCTGGCGGCGGAAATCGGGCCAGAAAACCGGTGTAAAATACAACTCGGCATAGGCAAGTTGCCACAGCATAAAGTTGCTGAGGCGCATTTCGCCGCTGGAGCGTATCAACAATTCAGGATCGGGGATGCCGAGGGTGCTCAGGGCATCGTTAAAGAGTTTTTCGGTAATGGCTTCGGGGCTCAGCTCGCCATGTTGCACGCGGATTGCCAGTTGGCGCGCCGCTTCTACCAATTCCCACTTAGCGCTGTAATTGAGTGCCAACACCAGCGTCATGCGGTTGTTCTTGCTGGTATTGTGAATGCCGTCGAGCAGGGCTTTGCGGGTAGAGTCGGGCAAGCGGCTGATATCGCCGATGGCCTGCAGTCTGATATTATTTTTATTGAGGGTCTCGATCTCTTTGTGAAGGGTTTCAACCAGCAAACGCATCAAGGCGCCCACCTCCATGGCTGGGCGGTTCCAGTTTTCGGTAGAAAAAGCATAGAGCGTGAGGTATTCCACGCCTAATTCGGCAGCGGCCTCGGTCACTTCGCGCACAGCTTTTACGCCGTTGCGGTGGCCAAACACACGCGGTTTGCCATGCTGTTTGGCCCATCTGCCATTGCCATCCATGATGACGGCAATGTGCCTGGGTAGTTTGTCAAGGTTGATCTGCGACTTTAAGTCCATGTTGCTCTCTTCAACCAACGCAGCGTTTGAAAGCCGCAGTAGGGGGCCGTCTTGGCGCTTTGTTTTTGAAAAATTCGCACAAAGTTAAGAAAAGAAACTGCAAAATGCGCTATTTTGCATAGTTAGCGCACTTAACATAACGCGCCATTACTGCAAAACACCTACTGCCATGCAAAACAAGAACGCGAAAACCTTCGAACCGTACATCGCTGCGAAAGATTTAATTCCTGAATTTACACTCAAAGCCATCTTATTAGGCTCATTCTTCGGCATCCTCTTCGGCGCCGCCACCGTATACCTGGGGCTCAAAGTAGGACTTACCGTAAGCGCCTCTATCCCTATCGCCGTATTGGCGATTTCTATTTTTAAAAAATTGGGAAATGCCACCATCCTCGAGAGCAATATCGTACAAACAATAGGCTCTGCGGGTGAATCGGTGGCGGCAGGCGTGGTGTTTACGATCCCGGCCCTGCTCTTCCTCGCAGGAGGGGAAAGCTACTTCCAATACTTCCAGATTTTTGTGCTGGCACTCATCGGCGGCGTATTGGGCGTGTTATTTATGATACCGCTGAGGCGCTCGCTTATTGTAAAAGAACACGGCAACCTGCCTTATCCCGAAGGCACCGCCTGCGCCGACGTGCTGATCGCCGGCGAAAAAGGCGGCAAGCTGGCCCAGAAGGTGTATATGGGCCTCGGCGTGGCTTTTTTATATAAATTTTTAATGTCAATTATCGGCCTTTGGAAAGAAGCGCCCAGCATCGTTTTTGGCAAAAACTCGGCCCTGCCCAACGGCACGGTTAACGGCGAGATCACCCCCGAACTGCTTGGCGTGGGTTATGTGATCGGGCCGCGTATTTCCGGCGTGATGGTAGCCGGCGGCGTATTGTCGTGGCTGGCCCTGATACCCCTGATTACTATTTTTGGCGCCGGACTTACCACTCCGCTGGCGCCCGAAGCCACTAAGCTCATCACCGATATGACGCCCAGCGAAATCTGGAGCCGCTATATCCGCTATATCGGCGCCGGCGCCGTGACTTTCGGCGGGATTATGACGCTTATTAAAACCCTGCCCACTATTGTGAGCGCATTCGGCGATTCATTCCGCGATCTGCGCGAACAAAGATCGGGACAGGCCGTGGCCCCAACCCGCACAGAACGCGATATTCCACTGGTATATGTGCTTGTAGGCAGTCTGGGCCTCATCGTGCTGATGACCTTGTTGCCCAATATGCCGACCAACTTTTTTTCGGCAATCCTGATTATTGTGTTCGGCTTTTTTTTCGTCACGGTATCCTCGCGTATCGTAGGCCTCATCGGTTCTTCATCGAACCCAATCTCGGGTATGACGATCGCCACGCTGATGGCTACTTCGTTGATCTTTTTAGGCCTGGGCTGGACAGGCGACGCATACCAGCCTATTGCTCTGGTGGTGGGCTCTATCGTGTGTATAGCTTCCGCTAATGCAGGCGCTACTTCGCAAGACCTCAAAACGGGTTATATCGTGGGCGCAACGCCCTACCGTCAACAGATTGGACTTATCATTGGCGTATTGGTGTCGGTCGTATTTATCGGCTTGACTTTGCTATTACTCGAAAACACCCTCGGCATCGGCGAAGCTACGCCCGAACACCCTAATCCCCTGCCGGCGCCACAAGCCACCTTGATGGCAACGGTGATCAAAGGCCTCCTGAGCCAAAACCTGCCCTGGGGCCTGGTTATCTCCGGTATGGCTATAGCCGCAGTAGTGGAGCTATGCGGTGTCAGCTCGCTTGCATTTGCCGTAGGCGCCTACTTACCCCTATCCACCACCTCGCCCATTTTTATCGGCGGTTTGGTAAAATGGCTGGTAGATCGCCGCAACAAACAAAAAGATGAAGAATCTGAAATAGGCCCCGGTGCGTTGTTTAGCTCCGGTCTCATTGCCGGCGGTGCAATCACAGGTATTCTGATTGCCGTAATGCTGGGTACCAACATGGGTAAAAACGCCGACGGTACACCCAAATCGCTAATGGACATGGTAAATACCCATATCGGTGAAAATATGGGTGGAATGGGCGATATCATAGGTGTAGTTGCCTTCGGCCTTCTGGCGTTCCTGCTCTGGCGCGTGGCCAGTAGGAAGGAGTAGTTGGTTAGCAATTAGCAGTCAGCTATCAGCCGGCTGCTAATTGCTAAAAAATGGGGCGCCATGAAAAAAAGGGTTTTCATCTTGTTATTATTTGTTGTTCTGAAAGGAATCGCGATAGCGCAGGTTTCCGAGAATATGTCTTTGTTGGCCAACTGGGACGATAACACCCTGCCCGTACATTCCGGATTGGTATACAACGACATATGGGGTTATGCCGCCGAGGGGCGCGAATATGCCATTTTGGGTTCGGCGCAGAAAGTGCATTTTATTGATGTGACCAACCCTGCAAGCATACAACACATTGATGCCTTTCCCGGCGGCGCCAGTTCTGTGTGGCGCGACATGAAAACGTATGGTCAATACGCCTATGCGGTGGCCGACCAGGGTATGGAGGGCCTCATGATTTTTGATATGAGCAACCTACCGGCGTCGGTTACCAAGGTGAGTCAGATCACTACCTTTTTTGTGCGGGCGCACAACATCTTTATCGATACGCAAACCGGGCGTTTGTATGTCGCCGGGGCTAATTCTGCACCCAATGGCATCGTTGTTTTAGATCTTACTTCCGACCCCGCCAATCCTACGCTGTTGGCCAACGTAAGTCTGCCCGGCGGCTATGTGCATGACGTTTATGTAGAAAACAACCAGGCTTATTGTTCGCACGGCGGCAACGGCCTGCACGTTTACAACATGACCACCCCGACCTCTCCGGTGGAACTGGGCGCTATCACCGATTACCCTGAAATCGGCTACAACCACAGCAGTTGGCGCAGCGGAAATTACCTCGTATTCGCCGACGAAACGCACGGCCGGGGGTTAAAATGCGTAGATGTCAGCGACTTGTCGGATATGGTGATTACCGATATTTTTCGGTCCACCCTGTTGGCGCCGACTTATATCAATAGCATCGTGCACAATCCTTTTATTTTGGGCAATTATTGCTACGTGTCTTATTATCACGAAGGGGTGCAGGTATTTGATATTTCCAATCCTGACGCCGTAGTCCGTATAGCCTATTACGATACTTATCCTACCAATACCAATTATAGTGGTTACGATGGGTGCTGGGGGGTATACCCTTATTTACCATCGGGCCGCATTTTGGGTTCCGATATTCTCAACGGGTTGTTCGTACTGCAGTTGTCGTTCAGTCCATTGCCAGTAGAATGGGGATTATTGCAAGCGCAGGAAGAAAGAGGAGATATCGTGATAAGTTGGTCTACCTTAACAGAAACTGGTCAATGCGAGTTTACGGTAGAACGTTCGGCAGACGGCCGTAGCTTTGTTGCCCTTTGCACTTTGGCCGGCCCGGCACAGCCTAATTTGAGCGAGCTAAACTATTCTTACAGGGATCGACAGCCGATTGACGGTGTAAATTATTATCGCATCCGCCAGACTGATCCTGACGGCAGCATCTTTTGGTCGGACATGGTAAGTGTTGAGGTTGCCGTGCCAGAGAAGGGCTTTCTGATATATCCCGCTATAGTCCATGAAGGTCAGGAATTTAACCTATTGCTACCTCCGGGAGAATGGCAAGTTGCTTTATATCAAAATAACGGACAGTTTTTTGCCCAACAACATTTATCTGGTGGCAGGACCGTCTGGCCTACCGACAGGCTTTCACCCGGTATTTATGTATTGCATGCCATTAATCAGCTCACAAATACCCAGTATGCTGGCCGTTTAGTGGTAAAATAAAAGAACTGCTATTTCCTTTTCATTTTTTCCAATTCATAAGACAGCGTTTCCTCCAATCCTTCCCGCAGTGGCCGGGGATTGTAGCCCAGTTCGCGTTTGGCTTTTGCATTGTCGCCCAGGTAGGTTACGCCTGCCTGCACGCGCAAGGCCTCTGAAGAATACATCTCAGGCAGTGGGATCAGCCATTCAATAAGGGACACCAATAAGGCCGTGATTTTTAGCATCACCGGCGGGATAGCCAGCGGTTTGCGGATGCCGGTAACTTCTTCGGCTATCTGCATCGCCTCGGCAAGCGTGTGCGTGGGGCCGCAAATAATATACGTTGTGCCCGGCTGCGCCTTATCCATAGCCAGGATGTGGGCTTCGGCGATGTCATCCACGTGAGCCCAGCTATAGCCTGCCTGTTGAGGTATCACCGGCAACTTTTTTTGTAGATATAGCCTAAGAGCTTCATCGCTCATACTGGTACCGTCGGGGCCATAAATTAATCCCGGCATGAGGATTACCAGCGGCAGGCCTTCCTTGATAAATTGCAGCGCGACATCGTGGGCGGCGGCTTTTGTGCGATCGTATTCACTGATATGTTTTCCCGTAAAGTGGTAAGACTCATCGCGCTCGGCGCCATGTGTATCCGAGTTGATCGCCAGTGTGCTAGTATAAACACCTTTGGTGATATGCAATTCCTTCATCAGTTCGAGCACATGGCGGGTGCCTTCCACATTGATTTGCCAACCGGGTTTTTTATCCTTCACCCCCACTTTATACGAGCCCGCCACGTGAAATACGCCGTCGCAGCCCGTCATAGGCTGTCGCATGCTTTCTTTGTCGGTCACGTCGCCTTTTACTACGGTTACGCCCATATCTACTAAAGCTTGTGCTTTTTCAGGATCGCGTACTACGGCCACTACTTCGTGATTGCGGTTGCGCAGCATTTTTGCCAGTCTGTTGCCTACAAATCCCGTGGCGCCGGTGAGAAAGTATTTCATAATGAGGTTGGGTTTTATGAACAGGTGAAGATGTAAAAAAGTTGGGACATTTACATCCTGCACAATTCAAAACCCCTTATCTTGAATCTGCTTTTCCCGTCTTTATGAAAACCTGCCTTTAGTTTTATTCTACTCATTTCGTTGGCCAAAAAACAAAGTGAAAATGAAAGAGGATTTCTTGCACTACCTCTGGCGTACGCGCCGTTTTGACCTGTCTGACCTATATGCTACTGATGGTCGCCCACTGTTAATAGTCGAGCCAGGGGAATACAACCGGCATGCCGGCCCCGACTTCCTGCACGCCCGCGTGCGCATAGACGACACCTTGTGGGCCGGCAACGTAGAAATGCACCTGCGCGCTTCGGAATGGCTCCAGCACGGCCACCAGCACGATGCGGCTTATGACAACGTCATTTTGCACGTAGTGTTGGAAGAAGACAAGCCCATCTTCAGAGCTAACGGCGAACGCATCGCCTGCCTGGAGCTCAAACGGAGAATTCCGCCACGGCTGAGCGGAACCTATCTGCAATTGCTACACGCCGAAAACTGGATACCCTGCCAGCGGCATTTTGCAGATGTTGAAAATACCACAAAAATGCTTTGGCTCGACCGCCTGCTGGTAGAACGCCTCGAAGAAAAAACCGAACGCCTGGTAGCAAGACTGGAAGCAGCTACTTACGATTGGGAAGAAGTATTTTACCAGTCCCTGGCCGCCAATTTCGGCACTAACATCAATGCAGCGCCTTTCGATGTGCTGGCAAGGTCGCTGCCACTAAAATTACTTTCGAAACACCGCAACAGCCTATTGCAGATAGAAGCGCTAATTTTTGGACAAGCCGGCATGCTAGACGGGACTTTTGCTGATGAATACCCCCGCCGGCTCAGTGAAGAGTATCGTTTTTTGAAAAAAAAATACAAACTGATGCCCATAGAGCCGGCTATGTGGAAATTTCTGCGCCTGCGACCCGCCAATTTCCCTACGGTCAGACTGGCACAATTGTCGGCGCTGCTCTTCGGCGGAGAACACCTGTTTAGCAAAACCCTGGCAGCTGCCGATTTTCGAGAAATCGAACGCCTGTTTGACTTGCGGGTGTCGCTATATTGGCTCGACCACTATGTATTTGATAAGCCTTCTATTCGTCGCCCTAAACCACTTGGGCATGATGCCATCCACCTCATTACGGCCAATACAATTGTACCGTTTCTGTTTTTATACGGCGCCCACAAACATGAAGAACGCTACAAAGAAAAAGCCCTGCAATTGCTGGAAGCCCTGCCCGCCGAAGCCAACCACGTGATGGACGGCTGGAAAAAGTTGGACTGTATTGCCAGGAACGCCTACCAATCGCAGGCGCTTTTGCAACTCAAACAGAAATATTGCGACCGCAAACGCTGTTTGGAATGTGCTATCGGGAATGCCATACTGAAGTAAACTCAGGAATATGCACACTAGACTACCGCCCGATAAAACTGTTCAATATTTTCCTGGTCACCGCTTATAAATATTAAATCGTTTTGAATCAATTTTTCATCCGGGGATACGGACTCAATCATTTTACCCTTTCTCAATATGGCTAATATATTAATGCCAAAATTCTTTCTTACATCAACTTCGGAGATAGTCTTCCCTATTATATCTCCGCTATCGGCCATAAGTCGTACACAGGTTATTTTGAAATCGGGTATTCTTGTTGACGAAATAGTTCTGGGCAATTTATTGGGTGATCTGAATAGCTTGTAGTCATCTGCCCTAATGGTGTCAATAAAGTTTTCAATTTCATCCATTGGTATCAGATAATTGTGCAATACATGCGAGAATATTTCGATGGAAGTCTCAAATTCTTCGGGTATTACTTCGTCGGCGCCAAGTGCGGTAAGCGGAGCTATTTCTTTTACGTAACGGGTTCTAACGATGATATAAACCGATTGTGAAATATCCCGGATATTTGCAATGATCGCCTTAGTTGCCTGCGGATCAGAAATAGCTATGACTACGACTCTCGCCTTGTTGAGATGAACAGCCTCCAGTATATGTGCATGAATAGCATCCCCATAAACAATAGGTTTTCCCTTCTTTTTTTCATGAGCAACTATTTCCGCATCCAATTCTAATATGACATAGGGGATTTTTGCATATTGGGCTGCTTTGGCTACATTAGTGCCATTAATACCATAGCCGATAATTACTAAATGATCGTCGAGTTCGTATTTTTTATCCTGTTCTTTTTTTTGCGCTTGAGTGTTCAATATTCCCCATTTCTTTTGCATGCGGGAACTGATCATTAATGCAGTTATTTTTTCAGAATACATTATTACGAAGGGAGTAAGCAGCATAGTTATTATAGAAACCGAAAGAAAGTATTGGTTTACTTCAGGTGAAAGTAATTTATACTCAATACCCACTTTTGATAAAATAAAAGAAAACTCTCCGATTTGAAATAATGCAAATCCAGTAAGAAATACGGTCCGCGGCGGGTATTTTAAAGAAGCGGTAGCAATAGCGGCAATAGCTGTTTTTAATATTAATACACCTAATACCAAAAAAAGTATTATGGGTGCATTTTTAATAAAAAAAGAAAGATCAAGCAACATACCCACCGAAATAAAAAAAAAGCTGGTGAATAATTCTCTAAATGGAAGGATAGTGCCTGTAGCCTGATGGCTATAATCGGATTCAGAAATAATGAGTCCTGCAATAAATGCCCCTAATGCAAGCGACAACCCAGCTGAGGAAGTAATATGCGACGGCAAAACACAAGGTAATTGGGCAAGTAAAAACAACTCTTTGCTATTTGTTTTTACAATTAAATATAAAAACCGTGGAACTATATACTTCGCACTGATGTAAGTGCCAATGACTACCAATACGGATTTAATTAATAGTTCGGATATTGACACCACTAAATTAGTAGACTGCCCGGCAAGAATAGGAGTCACCAGCATCATGGGCACCACTATGATATCCTGAAAAATAAGAATCCCCAGCGCGTTGCGTCCATGAGGTGCAGAAATTTCATTGCGTTCTTGCAATATCTTCAGGACGATGGCCGTGCTCGAAAGAGAGAAAAGAAATCCGACAAAAACAGACTCGCCCCAACTCCTGCCCAATAATTTATAGATAATGGAGGTAGCAGCAACAGTAAGACCTACTTGTATGAATCCACCTATAAATACTGTTTTTCGAATGGATGCTAATTGTTTTATCGAAAGCTCCATACCGATAACAAAGAGCAATAGAATGACACCTATTTCTGAAATAGTTTCTACCTGATGAACCCCTTTAACAAGGCTGAGGCCGTATGGCCCGATAATCACTCCGGTAAGCAGAAAACCTAAAATAGAGGGTAGTTTAAACCGTTGCAGAATAAATACTACAATTACCGAAAACCCCAAAAGTACTAGCAGGTCTTGAAATAATGATTCGTGCATAAATACCCTTTCTTGCGAATATATGGATTTATGCCCAAAAAAACAAGGTCATCCCGTTTGGCGAGATGACCTTGATGTGTGCCCAGAACAAGATTCGAACTTGCACACCCTTGCGAGCACTACCCCCTCAAAGTAGCGTGTCTACCAATTTCACCATCTGGGCGGGTGTGTTTTCAGGAATAGAACCGGCTATTTCCCGAAATAGTTTTGCAAAGATAATGTAGCGCCGCTAAATATTGCGCCTCCACGCAAAAAAATTGTTTCCCTACATACAAGTGATCCTGAATTACAAATTACAAATTACAAATTACGAATAATACACTGATAATAATTAAGTAATAAATTTTAAAATAACTAATTATTCTCATTCGTAATTCGTAATTAAACATTCGTAATTCCAAACTATCTTCCCAGCGCTCCGCCCAATCCGTACCGCTGAAACAAGCGTCTGTACTGCTCTGCCTCAGCCAGCCAGGATTCGCGTTGGGGGCCGGCAGGCGCCTGAGCCAGCTCCAGCGTAGCTACCTTCCAGCGCACATTAGCGCGGTATAGTTTGAAAAAATGAAAAATAGCCGCGTCTTCACGGGTTTCCAGACAGGGCATCAGCGGCAGGTAGGCGTTGAGGAACGTGGAAGCAAGGGCCGATTGGTTGTGGTAATCGAGGTCCATACACAAAAAGGCAATTTCATTGAGCGCATCGATATGGCGGAGGTGGTCGCTGAATTCGAGGCAATCAAAAACAATGGGTTGATCGAGCAAAAAGATATTGCGCGAGTGAAGGTCCCCGTGGCCGTCCACCCAGAAGCCCTCGCGCGCACGGGCTACCAGCCGCTTAGCGTGTCGATCGATAAAAAGCCTTACTTCTTCCAGCGTCCGGTCTATCAAAGCCACGGCTTTTTCACCCCACAAGTTGTCGGCTGCGGCAGAAATACTTTTTATGTCGGCAAAATCTTCCCAGAGTGATTCCGCCTCAAAAGAGGGATGCGGAAGGCGAACCTCCTGGTGAAACCGAGCTATCACGGCAGCTATCTGCTTCATATGCGTCATGGTGACCAGGCCCTGGCGCAATAGCAGGTTCATCTGCCGATTTTCATCCATGCGGTGCATGTGCAGGGCATAATCTGCAATTTCACCATCATTAGGCATGTCAATGGCATATTTACCTGCTTTTTCGTAAACAGGGCACACCCCCAGGTACATTTTGGGCGCCAGGCGGCGGTTGAGGGTTAGTTCTCTTTCACAAAAAAACTGCCGGCGCTCTAAGGTAGAGAAATCGAGAAAAGAAAATTTCACCGGCTTTTTAATCTTATATGCCACCGCCTCATCGAGTATCACCCACGAAATATGAGTTTGTACCAACTTGCTATGGCCGGTAGCTCCAGGGTAGGCTCCCTGTTCTATAAGCTGCTGTATCTGTTGTGTGGTCATGCCAGATCCTCCAAAAAAGTGAGGGCTAGTGTTATCATCTCTTCGGGTGATTCCTGCCCCGAATCCAGGTTGTAATGGGGCGTTTCAAAAGGTTCAAACTCTGCTTTGATGCGCCGGTACACCTCAAAATCGGCGTCGGTATGCAGACGGGGTTTGCTGGTGCGTGCTCTAATTATGGATTCTGCGGCCGTAACTACAAAAGCGACCATGGGTACTCCGGCAATAGCCGCCATTTCGACGTATGGCTGCCGAAGCTGTTTTTTATAAAATGTTGCGTCGATCACTACACTGTGGTTTTCCAACAACTCAGCTTTACATCTGTCTTCCAACTCGTGATAAACCTTTGCTTTTGCAGCTTCGTCGTACACGCCCCGCAATCCCATATCTTCGCGCACCAGATCGCTGTTAAAGTGGCTGGCGCCCAACGCATCGGCCAGCCGCTGTGCAAATGTCGTTTTGCCCGATCCAGGCAATCCCGCTACCAGGATAAGCAAGGGGCGCTTGTGTTTTGCATTCTTTTTCATCGGCTGTTATTGTATCCATTTAAGCCGCTTCAATACCTGAATAACCAACACCGGGGCCACTCCTGCTATGCCAACTACGATCCATTCCTCCCAATGCAAAGGGTTTAACTGCAGTACGCGACGGGTAACCGGAATGGCATAGGCTAGGATAGTAAGGGAAACGCACAAAGGCAATGCCATCCAGATAAAGCGGTTGCGCGTCACGCTATTTCGCCAAAAGCCGTCTTCGAGAACAGGCATGTTAAATACGTGCAGCAATTGAGCAAGGATAAGCGCGTAAAATGTAATGTTATTGGCCGATGCGGCGTCAATACCCATATAATGTGTACCCCACATTAAGGCGCCCAACGCGCTGAAGGTCATCACGGCAGCATAAACCCCGATAGTCCTCCATTGGGCCGGGGTGATCACGGCTTCTCGCTGCGAGCGGGGCGGCCTGCGCATGACGTGTTTGGAGGCCGGGTTTAGCCCCAGCGCAAGAGCCGGAAAAACGTCGGTGATCATGTTGAGAAACAGGATTTGCAGAGGTAGCAGGGGAGTGGCCAGATTGGCAAACGCCGCAATGGTTACGACCAGCAGTTCGCTCAAGTTGCACGACAGCAGGTAGATCACAAATTGACGGATATTGTCGTAAATGACACGTCCTTGTTTGATCGCCATCACGATAGCGGGGAACGAATCGTCCTGTAAAACGAGATCGGCGGCTTCTTTGGCGGCTTCAGAGCCCCGCATGCCCATCGCGATGCCTATGTCTGCCTTTTTTAAGGCCGGCGCGTCATTGACACCGTCGCCGGTCATGCCTACTACTTTGCCGGTAGACTGGAGCATGTCGGCCAGTTCGAGCTTATCAGCTGGAGAAACACGGGCAAAAACGGAAGATTTGAGCAGCTTGTTGCGGGCGGATTTACTCAAACTCGCTGACTCACTTATATTTTTACCTTGCATGACTTCCACATCGCTGCGATGAACCAGTCCGGTCATTTGCGCTACCTGTCCCGCAATGGCCGGGTGATCACCCGTTACCATCACTACCCGTATCCCCGCCTTCCTACAGGTTGCCAACGCTTCTTTCACATCGGACCGCGGCGGATCATAAAAGGCAATGAGCCCCAGGAAAATCAAATTATTCTCTCCCCCTCTCCCCCTCTCCCCCTCCTCCCCATACGCCATTGCCAGCACCCGCAATCCTTCGGCAGAAACGGCATGCGTTTTGGCCAGCCAGTCGTGGGTCGGAAACAACTCTGCTACGCCATCGGGGGTCATCACACGACTGCAGCGTGCTAATACGGCTTCTGGGGCGCCTTTTGCGCAAATCAGTACAGTATCTTTTCCTGGCTGCTTGTGCTGGGTAAGCATCAGCCGGGTTTCACTTTCAAAAGGCTTTTCGCCTATTCGTGGATAATCGAGGTGCAATTGCGCTCGATCGACGCCATTTTTTTCTGACCATTCCAGCAGGGCAATTTCGAGGGGGTCACCCGCATGCTGGCTATCCAGGAGTGCAAGTTGGGCATTATTGCACAAGGTAGCTACTTTTAGCAACCAGGGATAGGCGGGGTGGGTATCCCGGTCGGCGTCTTGTTGCTTTGAAAATCCTTCGGCTATCCACTGACGCACGGCCAATTTGTTTTCTGTGAGCGTACCCGTTTTATCGGTCAGGATCACGTCGACTTCTCCCAGTGTTTCTACCGCGCTAAGGCGTTTTACGATCACCTTATGCTTTGTCAATCGCAACATACCACCGGCAAGCGCTATAGTGGCCACTACTGGCAACCCCTCGGGAATGGCGGCAATAGCCAGTGCAATGGCTGTTTCTATAACCAAAAGTAATGATTTGCCCTGTACCAGACCCGCCACCACTACCACTACGGCAGCCAGAAAAGCAAATAGAATAAGCTTTTTACTGAGCAATTGGAGTTTTTTCTCCAGGGGTGTCACTTCTTTGTCGGCAGTAGCGGTCAGCCGTACAATCTCCCCTAGTTCGGTAGCTGCCCCGGTAGCCACCACAAGAACCCGGGCATTACCATGCACAGCCGTAGTACCCCTAAACACCATATTGGCGCGTTCGGCCAATACCGATTCTCGTTCCAGCGGCTCCGCGTGTTTGGTTACGGGCATGCTTTCACCGGTAAGCAATGCTTCAGATACCTGCAGTTCTTCTTTGGCCACTACCCGTGCATCGGCAGCCACCACGTCGCCGGCTTCCACAAAGAGCAAATCGCCAGGCACAATCTGATCGGCAGTCAATTTAATCATTGTGCCGTCTCTCCACACATTGGCATGGGTTTGCGCCAGGCTTCGCAACGCTTCCATGGAATGCTGGGCCTGCCTCTCCATAAAAAAGCCGATGAGCACATTCATTAAAATGACAACACCAATGGCAATGCCTTCTAACCATTCTCCAAAAAAAAGAGAAAGCGCTACGGCAACGACCAACACCCCTGCAAGGGGACTAAGGAATTGGCGCATTAGAATATGCACCCAGGATTCGGATTTGTAGCGTTGGAGTGCGTTGGGGCCAAATCGTTTCAGCCTGGCGGCTGCTTCCTCATTGCTGAGCCCGGTTTTGGCGTCGGCGGCCAGTTGCCGCTCCAACTCCGCAATGCTGCTTAAATAAGCCCCCTGCCCTGTTATCATTATGAATTGCTACTTGTTCCATACAAGTATAAGCCCGCAACACCAATGATGGGGTGATTTTTATCAAAAAAAAAGGTTAATTATTCCTTAAACGGGCATATTGCTATCAAACGCTTCGAGATAATCGCCCACCTTCCGAAGGAAAGAGCCTCCCAGGAAGCCATCCACTATGCGGTGGTCGTATGATAGCGACAAAAACATCATTTGTCGCACAGCAATCAGGTCGCCGTATTCGGTCTCTACGACAGCAGGTTTTTTGCGAATAGCGCCAATAGCCATAATGGCCACCTGTGGCTGGTTGATAATCGGAGTGCCCATCACATTGCCAAAAGTCCCCACATTGGTCATCGTAAAGGTGCCGTCCTGTATCTCATCGGGCTTTAGCTGGTTGTTACGGGCGCGATTGGCCAATTCGTTTACCTGCTTGGTTAGTCCCAGTAGGTTGAGTTGGTCGGCGTTTTTGATCACTGGCACGATGAGGTTGCCACTGGGCAGGGCGGTAGCCATGCCAATGTTGATGTATTTTTTGCGGATAATGCGCGTGCCGTCCAGCGAGATATTAATATTGGGAAAATCTCGTATTGCCTTCACTACGGCTTCGATAAAAATGGGCGTGTAGGTGATATTTTCTCCGTATTTGTCGAGAAATGCCTTTTTGTTTTTTTCGCGCCACTTCACCATGTTTGTCACATCAACTTCTACAAAAGAAGTTACGTGCGGCGAGGTATGCTTGGACATCACCATGTGGTCGGCGATAAGCTTGCGCATGCGGTCCATTTCCACAATTTCCACTTCGCCGCTTATGCTCACTGCGGGAGTCGCTTTGGGTGCAGCGGGTTGCGGTGTTTGGGGTTGAGCGGGTGCAGCAGGGGCGCCGCTGCGGTTTTGCACGTATTCCAGTATATCCTTTTTCGTTACCCGGCCTTGCGCGCCGCTACCGGCGATATGGTCGAGTTCCGTCATGCTGATCTGTTCTTTTTGAGCTATGGTGCGCACCAGCGGTGAATAAAAACGGCCCGAAGACGAGGATACTTTTTCTACGGAGGCAGCTACGGCTACCTGGGCCGGCGTTTGAGTCGCACCGTTGCCATTAGAAGAAGGGGCCGGCACAGCGGCGGGCGTTTCGGCAACACTTGGTGTGGGTTTTACAACTTCGCCTTCGGTGGCAATCACGGCAATGACTTTGCCGATGGGTACCACGTCGTTTTCTTTAAAGAAAAGCTGGGCAATGGTTCCGCTTACGGGCGAAGGCACCTCTGAGTCTACCTTGTCGGTAGCAATTTCAAGTATAGTCTCGTCGGCTTCAACTCGGTCGCCTACCTGTTTGACCCACCTCAGGATGGTGGCTTCCATTATACTTTCGCCCATTTTGGGCATGATAAGTTCCACTTGCGCCATAACTCGATTGTTAACTTGGTATTGATCAGGTTAGTTGCCGCAAATTTAGGGCAAAAATGCGAGTATATCCCTACTGCACGATAACAAACTCGGTTCTGCGGTTGTTTTGCCGCCCTTCGGGCGTATCGTTGGTATCGATAGGCTGGCTTTCGCCAAATCCTAAGTAACTGAGCCGGGTAGCATCAATTCCGTTGTCAATAAGAAAATTGAATACCGCTTTGGCCCTGTTTTCCGACAACACGAGGTTGCTATCCGCTTCACCCTGGTTGTCGGTATGCCCCTGTATGCGAATCTTTAATGCAGGGTGGTCTTCCAATAGCTTTTAAGCCGGTTCAACTCTGCAATAGACTCGGGTCGCAGGGCAGCTGAGCCGCTCTGAAAAAATACATTGCGCAATATAACGGGTTTATTGCCGGGTAATTCCCCTTCTGCCTGGCTAGCTTCCGGAATGGGAGTCAGTCCGATTTCTATGGTAAACGGCTTATCAAAACTGGTTGCTTCTGATAAGGCAAAGTGCTCGGAATGAAACAAATACCCCTCTTTTGATACATTAAGTGCGTAATTATGCCCGGCGGGCAGGCAAATCAAAAATTCGCCATTGGAACTGGAAGCGATTTCGCGCAATTTAGAAGCGGATTGCACATCAAACACTTCTACTTTGGCTTCCAGTCGCCGCCGACTATCATTGTCAAAAACGATAGCTTTGGCGTAGGTTACGGGTCCCGGCCTCGCAGCCATTGGCACTTCAAAGGTATAAATATCCAGGTTGTAGCGCCCGCCAGGCACAGTAGATTGGTCGCTGGCGTAATACGCGGTACGGCCGTCGGTACTTACTACCAGCGCGCCTTCGTCTGCGGGGGTATTAATAGGATATCCAAGGTTTTTGGGTTGACTCCAGTGGCCGTCTTCGTCAATTTTAGAAAAAAACAAATCAGCCCCCCATACCGGGGTGGCCGTTGGACATAAAATACAGCGTATGTCCATCGGGGTGAAAAAACGGCGCTTGTTCATTGTCGGGGGTATTTACCGGAGCGCCCAGGTTGACGGGGTTGCTCCAAGTACCATCGTTGCCTCGTTTGCTCATCCAGATATCGCGTCCACCGAGGCCTCCGGGGCGTTCGCTGGAGAAAAACAGGGTTTGGCCGTCGGCAGCCAGGCAGGGTTGCGAATCCCATGCCGATGAATTGACAGGCGCACCCAGGTTGACCGGTTTTGTCCAACGCGCCTGCCGCACCTCTGCCATATAGATATCGTAATTACCCAAACCAACCGCACCATAATCGGCCGCATACACCAACATACGACCATCAGCGGAGATCTTCTGGGCGCCTTCGTCTTTTCGCGTATTCAGGGCGGCAATGGGGCGGCCTTTGCGCCAAACTCCTTTGTCGCGGTGGCTCACATAGAAATCCTCTTGCCCATCGGCATTGACGGTATACACCAGATTGTCGCCATCGGCGGTCAGCGAGGCAAATACTCGAGCGCCGGTGTGTTTATACTGTCATTGAGGCGTTGCGAGGCAAAAATTTCCGGGTTTTTGACGGCTTCCCGAGAAAAAAGCGCATTGGCTATTTCGCGTGCTACTTCCCGGCGTTGCGCGGGCTTTAGCTTTTCATTCTTTGCATATTCTTCAAAATGAGCAATAGCCTCGTCGTATTTTTTTTGCATTTGTTCGGTACGGCCCAAATCAAAAATACCCCTCCAATAATAATTTCGGTCGAGATTGATAGCTTGCTCAAAATCGGCTTCAGCGGCAGCGTAATTGCGCAAATCAGGTAGGCGTTTGCCCGCAATAACCAGGCATCAACAAGTTTGGGTTTTGACTTGAGCAATTTGTCGAGCACTTCGATAGCAGATCCGTAGCGCTGCATGCGGTAGTGCGTCAGCGCCTCTGCGTATTGGGCCTTGGCTTTGCCTTTTACTTTATCGGCGGTGAGTTCATCCTGGGCTGTTGCCTGTGATGGGTGGCATAGTATTCCTATAGCGATAAATAGCCCAAGCCATATTATCTTTTGCCCGAATTTGCTAAACATATTTATCTGTATTATTATTATTTTACAAACGTACTAAACAAGCACCGTGGTCTGCATACCTTGTCTCCAATAAATATAAAACATTCACGCTACTTATGCCGCAAAAAGTACATTCTCCTTCTGTATGTGTGATCGGCGCGGGATGCTCCGGCATCACGACCGTCAAAAACCTGCTACAGGCAGGCGTCACTCACGTGGTTTGTTATGATCAGAACAGTGATGTGGGTGGCAACTGGATATATTCGGAAAGCGAATCCCACTCAAGCGTATGCGAAACCACGCATATCATCAGCAGCAAAAAGATGTCGGAATATATGGATTTCCCCATGCCCGGCCACTACGCCGATTATCCTTCGCACGAAGAAGTATTGGCTTATTTTCGAAGTTATGCAACCCACTTCGGCCTTTATCCCTATATCCGCTTTCACACCAAAGTGGAAAAAGCAGAGAAAATTGACGGCGATCGCTGGCGACTGCAATTGAGTACCGGCGAGGTAGCCGAATTCGACTATCTTTTCATAGCCAACGGCCACCACAACGTGCCGCGCCAACCCGATCTTCCCGGACAATTCACCGGCCATTATATTCATGCGCATAACTACAAGACCAGCAAACCCTTTGCCGGACAGCGTGTGCTGGTGATCGGAGCAGGTAATTCGGGTTGTGATTGCGCCGTGGAAACAAGTCGCGTGGCCGATTTTGTTGCGATAAGCATGCGCCGCGCGCATTATATCGTGCCAAAATTCTTTTTTGGTAAACCAACAGACACCTACAATGCCAATATACTTTGGCTGCCGGAAAGCCTGATCAATTGGATCAGGAAACTGGTGCTTCGTCTCAATGTAGGTCGATACAGGGATTATGGCCTTCAGGAACCCGATTTTCCGATTATAAAAGACCACCCCACCATGAATTCCGAGCTGCTCTACAAAATTCGGCACGGCAAAGTACACCCCCGCCGGGGCATCGCCAAAATCGAAGGTAAAACCATTACTTTTGCCGATGGCATTTCGGAAGATTACGACGCCATTATAGCAGCCACCGGGTACAAAATCGCGCTGCCTTTTTTTGATAAAAATTTCCTCGACTACGAAGAAGCTTACCGGGTACCGTTATACCTTCGCATGTTCCATCCCGACCATCCTACGCTGATTTTTTATCGGACTTTTCCAGCCCCAGGGCGCTATTTGGCCCATCAGCGACTACCAGGCCAAATTGGCGGCCAATTATATTATGGGGCGCTGGCAATTTGCCGCCAATGTGCGTCAACTGGCTGAAAAGACAGCGACTATATCGATCAGGCATTCCTAAAACGGCACCGCCATGCTATTGAAGTGCACTTTGATCCGTTTTTGAAGCAACTGGCCCGGCAAATTCCCGCCGAAGCCCCCGAATGGAATAAACAGGAAGTCGCCGTAGCGCGCACTACTTAACCGAAAATCGCTATATTACCCCCGCTTTTTTTAAAATTGCTACAAAACATTTTCTATGCAAGCACCCTCTACTGAAAACTGAACAAAGGATCACTATCTCGCATTTTTAGCGCTTTACGGCGCCAATGCCGACGCCCAGGTGAATCCGGATGAGCTGTCTTTTATGAAGGGGCATTTTGGTGAAGCTGTTTTGTGATGAGGTTAGCACCTTTTTTTCGACCTTGTCTGATTCTGAAGCCATCAATACCATCTATAATCTGCGAAACCGCTTTTTTCCAGGCGAAGACAGCAAGCAAGAGATTTTAGAAGGGCTGAAGGGAATCTTTGAAAGCGACCACGTTTTTTCGAGACTGGAGCACGCTATTATGGCTGTGTGGAATAAAATGATTTAATGCCATGTAGCCTTATAAGCCAGCGTAGCTCCCAGTAGGAGAGCCACAGAGATCAGCAACAAACCGGCCTCCAAACCCAATTGATCGCCCAGGGCGCCTATCACCGGCCGGCCCAGCAATTGGGCAATTATTCCCGCAGTAGACACCGCCGCTATGCCAACGCCGGCAGGTACGCCTTGCTGAACGGCAGAATAAGCGTAGATAATAGGCACAATAACCGACAAGCCCAGCCCCACGAGGGCAAACCCTATTAGCGTAAGCCAGAGCACACCGGAAAGGGCTACTGTGATCAACCCTGCAATAGCTATTCCCGAACCTACCAGCATAAGGCGCTTAACCCCAGCCACTGCCGCAGTCGATTGGAATTAAACCGGCCCAAAGCCATACAGGCTGCAAAACCCGCAAAACCAAACCCTGCCAGAGATGGCCTCACCCCCATTTCTGTTTTTAGATAAACACTGCTCCAGTCGGCCATTGCTCCCTCACCCAATACATAACAGCCACTCATAGCCGACAGCAATACCA
This sequence comes from Saprospiraceae bacterium, assembly GCA_016715405.1. Classification (GTDB taxonomy): domain Bacteria; phylum Bacteroidota; class Bacteroidia; order Chitinophagales; family Saprospiraceae; genus JABWBR01. The sequence goes on from JADKAE010000010.1 coordinate 125,181, forward strand.
GCCCCCGGGAAGGCATAGCAAAAACACGCCTGCCCGGTATGTACTGGCTGGGAAGCCCCGTAATGGATGGTTTTATCAGGAAAGTCAGCAGGCCCATGGAAATGGCTAATAGTACAAGGTGAGCCACTAAGGAGATCCCCAAGGCCGTCAATGCAGCCGCTAAAAGCGCCCCCAGCACCAATCCCATACTGTACATGGCGTGTGCAAAAGGAATTACCCGAATATGATAGGTGTTTTCGGCTACGGCGGCGGCGGCGTTCATCGATACATTCATAGCCCCATTTCCAATGCCTAAAGCAAATAAGGCCAGCGTAAGCGATAACTGATTCCATGCAAAAGAAGGAAGCGTAATCGCTATGCAAAAAAACAGCGTACTGATTATGGTAGCCCAGCCCGGCGAAAACCGGCTCAACAAAGCCCCCGATATTATCGTCATGACAATCGCGCCCACCGACATGCCCAGCAAGGAAAATCCCAATTGGGTTTTGTTGAGCGACAAAGCCAGCTGAGCCTCAGCGATGCGCGCTACCCAGCCGCCGTACTGGATGCTCAGTATCAAAAAAACACACCCGATAGCAAGCCTGGGCGAAATAGTTGGAAAACGCCATGCGCTGCGAATCATAACCACCTTTTTTGATTCGGCTAGGGCTGCAAAGCTAAGCTTTATTTTTTTTGCCATATTTGGCGGTATAAATTTTAAACTATGTTTGAAGCTAATCTTTTTCAACAAAAAATAGCGCTCGTCACCGGCGGCGCTACCGGCATTGGCTATGCCATCGCCGAACAACTACTGCGCCTCGGTGCGAAGGTGTATATCGCCTCCCGAAAAGAAGAAAAATTGGTGCAAGCTGTCGTCAAACTCCAGGAAATAGGCCCCTGTGAATACCAGGTATGCGATATCCGGAATACGGAAAGCGTGCAACACCTGGCCGATACGATCAAAAATCATGACGGCCGGTTGGATATTTTGGTAAATAACGCCGGCGGACAGTTTCCCTCCCTTGCGGAAGATATTACCGAAAAAGGATGGAACGCCGTGATCAATAACAACCTCAACGGCACCTGGTACGTCACGCAAACGATGGCCAAACAGTTTTTTATTCCCCAACAGGAAGGCGCCATCGTAAATATTATTGTCAATATCTTCCGCGGTTTTCCTGGTATCGCTCACAGTGCCGCCGCCCGGGCCGGCGTAGACAACCTCACCAAAACGCTGGCCGTGGAATGGAGCAAATACCATATTCGCGTAAATGCAGTGGCGCCTGGCATTATTTTGAGCTCAGGGCTCGATAACTATCCGCCCGAAATGATACAGGGCATCGAACGAACTATACCGATGAAAAGACTGGGCACGGTAGACGAAGTGGCCTGGCTAACGCTTTTCCTGGCCGGCCCAATGGCTGCTTATATCACTGGCGAAACGGTTTATGTGGACGGCGGCCAGCGTTTGTGGGGAAATATGTTTGAATTGTAATGCCTTTATGGCTATCTTAACATCGCTGAATACCCAGATTCTTATATAAAATCACAAGACGCATGCCTTATCCCGATAATACACTTCGCTCTGCTGTTGAGCTTTTTTACCAATGGGAAGCTACAAAACCTCATGCACCGTTTTTGCGACAACCCTTTGGCGAGGAATGGAAAACAATTTCCTGGGGCGAAGCGGGGCAAATAGCGAGAAAAGTAGCTGCCGCCCTGCGTAAAATGGGTTATCAACCCGGCGACCATATCGGGATGGTATCCAAAAATTGCTATCACTGGGTATTAGCCGATCTGGCTATGATGATAGGCGGATACGTGTCGGTGCCTTTTTATCCAACGCTCAGCGCTTCCCAATTAGAAGAAGTGATCCGCCTCGGCGATATCAAGGCTATTTTTGTGGGAAAACTCGACAACTGGGAATTGATGAAAGAAGGCGTTCCCGCCGATATTCCAATTATCGCTTTCCCACATTACCCCGGCAACTCAAAAGTAACGGAAGGCCTGCAATGGAATGAATGGATTGCCGATACTGAACCCGTCGCCGGAAATCCGGCGCCCGGTATTCACGCCTTGTGGACTATACTGTTTACTTCGGGTACTACCGGTACGCCCAAAGGTGTGATGCTCGATTATTATGCCCCCACCGCACTCATGGAAATGGAAAGACAACACAATATTCTCAAACTATTCCAAGGTGACGAGCATCGCTTTTTTTCTTACCTGCCCCTCAATCACATCGCCGAACGTATTATTGTAGAACTGGCCTGTTTGCTTACCGGCGGAACAATCTTTTTTGCCGAATCGCTCGACAGGTTTGCCCAAAACCTGCGCTATACCAAGCCCACGCTTTTTATGGCCGTTCCGCGTATCTGGACCAAATTCCAACTCGGAATTCTGGAGCGGTTGCCGCAAAAGAAACTGGATGTTTTTCTAAAAATTCCGATTCTCTCCGGATTGATAAAAAAGAAAATTATCACAGGCTTAGGCCTCGACAAGGCAAATATCCTGCTCACCGGCGCTGCGCCTACCCCCGATGTACTCAAAGAATGGTACAAAAGTATCGGCATAGTCATCCAGGAAGTATACGCCCAGACCGAAAACTGCGGCGGATGTACCCTTATGCCTTTTGCCCACGTGAAATCGGGTACCGTCGGTGTAGCACTGCCCGATGTGGAAATCCGCATCGATCCCGATAACGGCGAAGTGGTGACCCGCAGTCCCTGGACGATGATGGGCTATTACAAAGCCGACGACAAAACCAAGGAGGTACTCCGCGACGGATGGCTGTACTCGGGCGATCAGGGCGAACTCGACGCCGAAGGCTACCTCCGCATCACCGGCCGCGTAGTCGACACTTTCAAATCGGCAAAAGGCAAATTTATCGTGCCGGCGCCAATAGAATGGGGATTTGCTAAAAATAGTTTTATCGAACAAATTTGTATCGTAGGCCTCACCTTACCCCAACCTGTAGCGCTGGTTGTGTTGTCGAAATCGGCAAACAATCGGACCGCAAAAGCGTTTCAAAAGTCTACTCGACAATTTAAACGATGTGAATACCGGATTGGCCAATTATGAACGCCTGGGAAAAGTGGTAGTGGTGAAAGAAGATTGGACAGTTGACAACGGCATGCTGACACCCACTATGAAAATTAAACGAAACGTGCTGGCCCAGCATTATGCGCCAATGCTCAATAACTGGTATGCCCAACAGGAAGAAATCGTATGGGAATAGCTAAAATTTACCAACCCAAATAGTAACGTCATGACCGCAACCTCCACTTTCGATACGACTTCACATATAAAGCGCATTTTTGCTTTGCAACAAGCCAACCTTCAAAAACTAAAGGACACTACAGCCGCCGAACGCAAAGCCAAACTAAAAAAACTGGAGCGCTACCTACTCGACGAGAAAAACTTCAGGGCCTTGGCTGATGCTATGCATGCCGATTTTCGCAAACCTGAAGCAGAAGTGTTTCTCACCGAAGTTGGGGTGGTGCAAAGCCAGATTCGCTATATATGCAGGAAACTGCACCACTGGATTCGCCCCAAAAGCGTACCTACAATTACTCCGTTGGCGGGTACAACTTCGCATATTTTATGCGAGCCAAAAGGTTTGGCACTTATAATTTCCCCCTGGAATTACCCGGTAAACCTGGCTTTCGGCCCGCTGGCCTATGCCATTGCCGCCGGCAACGCCGTCATTATCAAACCTTCTGAGTTGGCGCCCCATACTTCTGCTTTTATAAAAAAAACGATCGATACACTGTTCGATGAAAGCGAAGTTGCGGTAATAGAAGGCGAGGTATCGACCGCACAGGTTTTACTCGATATGCCGTTCAACCATATTCACTTTACAGGCAGCCCCCAGGTGGGGAAAATAGTGATGGCTGCTGCTGCAAAACATCTGGCATCCGTCACCCTTGAGCTCGGCGGCAAGTCGCCGGTGATCATTGGAAGCAAGGTCCATATAAAAAATCATGCCGCTAAAATCGCCTGGGCTAAGTTGATGAACGACGGACAAACCTGCATCGGCCCCGACTATGTGCTGCTACCCAAAACACAACTCTCCTCTTTTGTGGAGGGCTATTCCGCAGCAGTCAATAAAATGTATAACCCAAATAACAAAGGCATAGACCAATCGCCCGACCTGGCGCGCCTGATCAATGACCGCAATTTTCAACGCATCAAAAACCTCATCGATGATGCTATAGAAAAAGGTGCGAAGGTGGAAATGGGCGCTACTTACAACGAAGCCGAGCGCTATATTGCCCCCACTTTGCTCACTGCAGTCACCGAAGAGATGGATATCATGCACGAGGAGATTTTTGGCCCGGTTTTACCCGTGATGACTTACGATCATCTCGACCAGGCGCTTGATATCGTGAACCGTCGCCCTAAACCGCTCACGATGTATATTACCAGCGGCAGCTCTACTCAAATCAGCTATATCGTAAAACATACTTCGGCAGGTACCACCTGCATCAACGATTACAACCTGGGATTCAGCAATACCCACCTGCCTTTTGGCGGCGTCAACAACAGCGGCATCGGCAAATCGCTCGGTTATCACGGCTTTGAAGCATTTACTAACGAGCGCAGCATCATCAGGAGGAACTGGGGTACATTGAGCATGCTTTTTCCTCCTTTTTCCAAATTAACAACCCGGCTGGGTAAGTTTTTTTACAAATTCAGCTGATCAATCAGCACACGCAAACGTTTTTTTATCACCAAAAAATAACATCAATATGAGTTTTGAATCAACGCTGAACGCCATCACAGGCAGAGCCGCCACAGCTGCTAGCCTGGGCTCTTCGCTCAAGTTCGATTTCGGCGATCAACAAATCCTGCTCGACGGTACGGGCGATAGCAACGTGGTAAGCACGGAAAATAAAGACGCCGACTGTACGGTCAGCATCAAACTGGAAGACCTGGAAGCCATGATGAAGGGCGATCTGAACCCAATGATGGCTTTTATGAGCGGAAAAATTAAAGTGAAAGGCGATATGGGAGTAGCCATGAAACTCCAGTCTTTCCTGAAGTAAATTGCTTTTTTATTTCCTCCATAAGAAGCTCTCTCCCAAACATTGACAAGAGGGGGGAGCCTCTACCAATTTAAGCTTATGCCCACCTTTAACCTGAAACCTATTATCCTTTGGAGTGTATTGATCTTTTTTTCGCTTTTAAGCACCATAGCCTGCAAAAATGACGACGACGATGGCGGCATGCCTATTGCCCCCGCCTGCGATTCCACCCTCACCCCTATCGTATTTGTGCACGGCTTTCTGGCTTCGGGCGATACATATGCAGCCCAATTCCAGCGGTTTGAATCAAACGACTACTGCACTGGTAGACTTTTTGCATTTGACTGGAATACGTTGGGTACGCAGGATGCTGCCGTTCAGCAATTAAACGTATTTATCGACAATGTGCTGGCCTCAACCGGGTCCACAAAGGTCAACCTCGTTGGGCATTCCGCCGGCGGTGGACTTGGGTATAATTATCTTTCCGATGCCTCCAGGGCAGCCAAAGTAGGGCTTTACGCCCACTTGGGCAGCGGCCCACAGCCGGGCCCGGCAGGCCCTAACGGTAGTGTACCTACCCTCAATGTATGGTCTGACGGCGATAAGGTAGTGCAAGGCAATAATATTCCAGGCGCCACAAACGTCCAATTGCCCAACCTCGACCATTACCAAGTGGCCACGGGTACTGCAACTTTTGAAGCACTTTTTAAATTTTTCAATGCAGATCAATTACCGGCAACAACAGATATCAAACCCGACGATAACGTCGTCTTGGAAGGCCGCGTAGTTACCCTCGGCGAAAACGCCCCCAAAGCGGCGCTTCGATTACTATCTATGCACTCGACCCCGCCACCGGAAATCGCAAATCAACTACCCCCGATGCCGTTCTCACCGCCGACGCCAATGGCAATTGGGGCCTTGGCCCGCCCAAAAGCTACCTATTACGAGTTTTTGTGCGAACTACAACTTCAGGTGATCGCCCCATCCACTATTATAGGGAACCTTTCGCGCGCAATAATCAGCTCATTTATCTTCGCACTTTCCCTCCTCCTACTTCCCTGGCAGGGCTTTTGCTTGCAGGCGTACCCAAAAATGACGACCAGAGTGTAGTGGCTGTTTTTTTAGCTAATCAGGCGGCGGTCGCTCAGCGCGACCAACTTAGCGTAAATGCATTTGAGTTGGCTACTGCCCAATATGCCAGCGCCGAACGCACCGCTATTGCTTTTTTCCTTTACGACAACGGTGACGGACAAACAAGCGGCAATACGCACGCTGCGTTCAACTTCCTGCAGGCTTTCCTCACCGGTGTGGATTATTTCATCCCTACTACTCCGCCAACAAGTGTACAACTGCAGTTTAACGGGCGTTCGATGGCTGTCCCCAATCTTCGCTCAGAAACTGACGGTGTTATTGTAGCGGTATTCGATTAGGTACCAGACTTGCTATTTGGTACCTCAGGTAAATGACGACTGCCAACAACAGGATGGCTACCGCCTGGTGAAATACACCCAAGCCGACGGGAATTACTCCTATACTGTTGATTAGCGTAAAAATGCCTAATAGTATTTGAGTTATCAACAATGTTATTAACATTATTATTCCCAGCCTGATTTGTGTGCTATTTGTTATTTTTATTGCTAAAAAAGAAAACAACAACACACTGATTGTCAACACATAAGCTGTATTTCGGTGTAACACCTGTACCAACGCAGGCATGAAGGGCGTTTTGTCGTATTCCACAAAGTTATCCACATTCCATTGTGCAAAATCTGTTAATATGCTGGGAATGAATGCGCCATGCATATCGGGCCAGGTGGGATACGATAATCCGGCTTTCATACCTGACATAACCCCGCCCAAAAGGATCTGTACGATCACTAGCACAAAAATGGCGGACCCCCATCTCCTTAAACCCGCGCTTTTAAGCGCGGGCGGCACGGAGGATGACGCAGATGGCGCAGATGACACAGGCCGCTGCGGCTGCCAAACTCCTATCGCCGTCCACCACAAATACCCGAATACAGCCAGCGCTATCCCCAAGTGGAGCGTCAGCTTGTAGGCGTTCACCCATGGGCGGTTGACCAACCCACTGGCTACCATGATCCAACCGAAACTTGCCGCTAAGGCCGCCAATAACACCACTACGCCCAACCGTCGCATCAATAGCTTGTCAATCCATCCTTTTCGCCAAAAGATCAAAAAGGGAATCAGAAATGCGAACCCCATCATACGGGCCCACAAACGATGGAAATATTCCCAGAAAAAGATGAATTTGAACTCGCCCATGCTCATCCCCTTATTGATGTGGTGGTATTGAGGGGTGGCTTTGTATAACTCAAAAGCATCTTCCCACTGCGCAGCAGTTACAGGGGGGAACGTGCCCGTCACAATTTCCCATTTGGTAATGGAGAGCCCCGACCCGGTTAATCGCGTGATGCCGCCAATAACCACTTGCATAAAAACCAGGAAGACGCCGGCGAGGAGCCAATATTTTACGATGCCCGGGTATGATGAAGGAGTTTCCATGACTAATTGTATTTATGACGGAATGCAAAAGTACAAGGATTTGTTCGTAGCTCAAGTCATGGGAAGGTCATAACCGGGTTAATAATATTTTTATAATTTTTTTAAAATTGCCGCTTATTATTAGCGCTGTGGATTTGTGGAAAAGCCTTTGTGATTACAAATAATTAACACGATCTCACTTTTTATGTATGGTTTATTCACACGTTTTCCACATAGCTTCAGTATGGATTTTCAAGCTTTTATAAACCTCTCCACATGTTGTGGATAATTCAGTGTTAAGACGCACTCATGTTATCTACATGTTAAGACTCGGGGCAAAATGCTTGGGTTTATGCTGCATTTTCACAATAACATCGCTCAGATTGGTGAAAAAAAGAATGCGCCGTATAGAGTTGGGGATAGCGGTTGAAAACTATAGCTTTTATTCCCGCGAATCCACAATTGGAGTGTGGAAAACCCATTTACTGAAGTGCCTGCTTTTTAGTGTTTTACAATTAATCGCACTTTGGTGTGTGAATAACTTTATACTTTGACAATCATTGACTAAGTTAGCCGTATCATTTATTATTCACTAGGCACTCATCACTATGTGCGGGCGTTTCTCATTTGTGGTCTCCAAGGAAAAGATCCAGCAGCAGCTGGGCGAACAAATAGATACGGGTATCAACCTGCGCATAAACTACAACGTGGCGCCTACCCAGCACGCGTATGTTATTACGAATGATAAGCCGCTCGCGCTACAATATTTCACCTGGGGGCTCATCCCGCATTGGTCGAATGACGGAGAAAACAGCGGCAAGCTGATTAATGCCAGGATGGAAGGTATCGAAGCCAAACCCTCTTTCCGCGTCCCCGTGCGCAAACGAAGATGCCTGGTATTGGCCGATAGTTTTTATGAATGGAAAAATGAGGCGGGCCGAAAAATCCCCTATCGCATCGCGCTTAAAAATGGCGATATCATGGTCATGGCCGGTATCTGGGATGTGTGGTACAAAGACGATTATGCCATTAAAAGCTTTACCATTATTACCGCGCCTCCCAATAAGGAAGTAACTCCACTCCACAACCGGATGCCCGTGCTGCTCGCCGATCGCGAAGAACAACAAAAATGGCTGAAAGACCTTTCGCTCGAAGAAGTGCTGTCAATGTTGCATACCCCTCCAGACGATCTGCTTGAGTGCTATCGCGTGTCTGAAAAAGTAAATGCGGTAAACAATAACGGGCCCGAGATGCACCAGCGTCTCGCCGATCCACCCGCTCTCTTCTAATAACCTGTATTATGCGCACTGTTATTCAAAGAGTATCTGAAGCATCCGTTGCCGTAGAGGGCGCCGTTGTAGCCCAAATTCAAACCGGCTTGCTGATCTTGCTGGGCATAGAAGACAACGATACCCCCGACGATGCCGACTGGCTGGTGAAAAAGATTGCACAACTACGCATTTTTAGCGATGCCCAGGGATTGATGAATTTGTCTGTGATGGATGTTCAGGGCGAATTACTGGTAATTAGCCAGTTTACCCTGCACGCCAGTACTAAAAAAGGCAACCGCCCTTCTTTTATTAAAGCCGCTAAGCCGGACAAAGCTATCCCGATGTATGAGTCGTTTGTACAACAACTGGATGCAACCTCCCATTGCCCCGTCAAAACCGGCATCTTCGGCGCCGATATGAAGGTGCGCCTGCTCAATGACGGTCCGGTTACGATTATCATGGACTCAAAAAACAAAGAATGATGACTATCCATGAAGCCCAACACACTGTAGATGAATGGATCCGCACTATCGGCGTGAAATACTACGGCGAATTGACCAATACGGCCATCCTGATGGAAGAAGTAGGGGAAGTTGCCCGCCTGATGGCCCGGCTTTACGGCGAGCAATCATTCAAAACCCCCGAACAGGCTGACTCGGCACGCCACGACCTGGCAGATGAAATGGCCGACGTATTGTTTGTGCTGATCTGCCTGGCCAATCAAACGGGGGTGGACCTTACAGCCGCTTTTACCGCTAATTTGAATAAAAAAACTACCCGCGATGCGGAAAGACATGCGTCAAACCCTAAATTGAAATAGCTATGACCGAGACCTCTTTTATCCAAAAAGAACAAGACGAATACAAGTGGCTGGATTGGCTGCCTTTGCTTTTTATCACCACCGGCTTTGTAATGGCCATTTTCTATTATCCCTCGTTGCCGGAAAAAATACCCACGCATTTTAATGGAAGGGGAGTACCAGATGACTGGAGCGGGAAACACACCTTATTTATATTGCCCGTAATTAACGTTATGTTATACGGTGCAATCATACTTGTCATCAAGTACGTTCCTCTGAAGTATTGGAATATGCCTGTTAAAATTACGGCTGAAAATGCAGCCGTACAGTACGACTTAGCCCGCAATTTGGTGCGTATGTTGAATGTGATTGTCTCCGTCTGCTTTTGCTACATTACTTACGGTACAATACAGGTAGCCTTCCGTAAAGCAGATACGTTGAGCAATATGTTCCTCTTCATATTCCTGGGCGCCATCGGCTTGCTGATAGTTGGGTATTTTATCCGCGCTATGAAGTTAAAATAAACAGCGCTACACATTATCTTTTGCTGCATAGCGCTGTTTAAACTCTAATTCATAAGTCGTATCTTCTGGCTGTACACTCGCCCTCCGGCCTCAATACTGTACACATAAATACCGGCAACCAACCGAGCCTGGTTGCTCCTGAAAGTGACCTGATGCGTGCCCTGCCATTGCTGGCCTTTGTACAACTGCTCAACCGGCCGCCCCAGAATGTCAAACACCTGAATGGTTACCGGCATAGGCTCTGGTAAGGTATATTCAATTATAACCTGGCCGTTTCCATAAAGTGCCTTGTGTTGTATCGAAGGTACGTTGGTGTAGCTCGTCGAGGTAGGCAGACATACAAGCCCCAATTCCGGCAAACGGGTAAATGACTGCCCCATGACCTGATCGACCAAAGCGGTGTCTATACACAACCAGTCCTCCAGCACAGTAGCATATATGCGCCGGAAATCAACGGCATACTCCAGATTGCCCACCACGTCCACATTCTGCAAATTGGGCCACCCACCCACAAAACCGTTGCCGTTGAGTCCGCTGCCAAACATCATAAGCGGCGCGGCAGCACCGTGGTCCGTTCCCTGTGAGGCATTTTGCTCAATGCGCCGGCCGAATTCCGAATGCGTCATGCACAATACGTCATTGTCTACTCCTCCTGCCGCGAGGTCGTCATAAAACGCTTTTACGTTTACCGCCAGGTAGTACATCAGGCTGGGATGAACGTTGTTTTGCCCGGCATGGGTGTCAAACCCATCAACTGTGACCATATATAAACGAGTGCCTAATCCGCCTTTTATCAGCCTGGCTACTACCGCCAATTGCTCTGCTATGTCAATACGCAAGGGGCTATTGTTGGGCGACTCGTAGGCGCCGTTGTTGGTCGAAGCGCCATATGCATCTGCTATGGATTGGGCATAGCGAAAGGTGCTGTTGGCTATCGTACGCATGTAAGTGAGTTGCTCGCCATAGTAACAGTCGGGCACATCCTGTGTGTCGTACAACATGCCTGTGAGGGCTATTTCCGCCAATTGCTCGGGGTTGGCGGCTATCATACTCATGTCAATTTCGTCGGGATTGGTAAACGTGATACTGCCCCCGCCTCCGATTTGTATGGCCGGCGGCACATCCGGAGGATTGGTGGCAAATTCAGGGTATAAGTCGTTGAGCCAACGCCCCAGCCACCCCGAATCGTCTACTACGTTGGAATCGCTGGCCGAAGCCCATATATCTCCCGACCGAAAATGCGATAAGTTCTGATCGGGGTACCCCACGTTGTTGACCACTTTCATACGGCCGTCCTGCCAGCGTTTGCAATGCAGCCATGGTGTTGGGCATGGCCAGTTCATTGCTGAGGTTGATCAATTGGTTTTGCGGTATAGCGATGTTGGGCCGCATCGATTGGTACATGCCGTATTGATAAGCCGGAATAATGGTGTTTATGCCGTCGTTTCCGCCTTTTAATCTGATCAGTACCAGTATTCGGTCGGTATTGGTATTGCTAAGCGCGTAACTAAGCGGCGAATGCGCCAGGGCGGTCACAGGTACTCTGCTGAGAAATAAAGACATGCCCCCGGCTATACCGGCCGTTCTTATAAAATCGCGGCGGCTCCAGCCACGGTGATGCTGCTCATGCGCTTCTTCTCCGTGCTCCAATTTGCTGCCGTGTATTTTTGATGTATCGTTGTTATGCTTATCACACATAAATTTTCATTTTTATAAGATGGTGGAATGGATTTCTTTCTGCATGTTACATGAGCTGAAATTCGGGAAGCCTCGAAATATGCCGCAATAACAAAGCCACCTGGATATAGGCTATGTCCCAATCCAGGTTCCATCCGGCAGAGTCGTAATAATTCTGCGGCACATCCCATTTGAATACGGCAGTGGCCTGTTCGTAACTGGCAGGATTGTTAAATCCATTCGGAAGGTAGTAATCAACTATCTTTTGTGTGATATAGGCAGGATCAATGGAGTCGTTGCTCAGGGTTTTGGCCAGGTTGACCAGTGCAGCCTGTTGGAATTGGAATAAATTATACACGTGATAATCCATGCCCTGCCAGCGAGCAGTGAGCGTACTGCCGTTGATCCACGAGCGATTTCCAGCCCAACCCGATACATCTGGCGGGTTAAACAATTCCTGGCCGATGGTATAGATCAGGTAGGTCACAGACAGCATGGTGTCGTCGCTGGGCACATACAGGCTGTTGTATCCGGAATCCTGGATAAAGGCAACCATCATATCCGTCGGACTTTTTACTATCGTACCTATGACTTGTTCATCGAAGAAATGTTCGCTTTTGAATAGCTGCCGAAGTACGGGCGCCAATTCCCAGTTGTGGGCCTGGAAAGTCTGGGCTAACCCATCCACGATGTCTTGGTTAACTTCGTCTGGGTGGATAAACTGGCGATACAATTTGGTGCAGATATATTGTGCAACCTGTTCGGCTCGTTGCTCAAATAAGATGTCTATAACATCGTCGTAACCCCAGTTCCCGGTTTGCCCGAATATGGTTTTTGAGCCGTTGTCATGCAAGAAGGGAATATAACTGATGGTGCTGCAATAGGTAATATACCCGTTCCACCCAGTCAAAGCCCGGGCCGTTTCTTGTATGTCGGTCTGGGTATAGCCGTTGCCCTGGCCTAAAGTAAAAAGCTCGTATAGTTCACGTGCATAATTTTCATTGGGTTCCAAACTCGTATTCTGTACACCGTTCAAAAATACCAGCATCGCAGGTGTTTTGCCCATTTCATATACCAGCGTTTTGAAATTGCCGAAAGCATGCTGCTGTAATAAGGTGTGGTACTGATATAATTGTGAAGGACAGGCATAAGCCTCGTATTTGGTGACAAGGTGGTTTGACCAAAATAAGGTCATCTTTTCTCTTACGCTGTTACTCAACATGGACCTTATCCATCTTACCACCCACTCAATCAGTTGCTCTTGGGTCTGCTGCCCAAAATCGGTGTAGTCGTTGATGTCCCAGTCGGCCCATACCGGCGCAGGCGGCAAGGGTGTGTTGATGGCCTGGTCAATCAGGGCGTCAACCAGGGTAGCCGGCGTTTGACTCAACGCATTCGCTATCGTTTGCGGAGAAGCGCCAAAACCCAGGCGACGGTACAGGTGTAATACCTTTTTTTGATCCCACGGATTATTCACGTCGGGAACGTAAGGCGCCAGCGTACCAGTAGCACAATTCGTTACAAGCATAGGTGAGGGTTTAAAGTGAGAAAGCGAAATATGTACTTATTTTGTAAAATAATAAGTTTTTGTGCCGGCGGGTGTTCACTTACGATTATTCCGAAAGATAGCGGGGTTGCAGCTATTATAATTAAATTTGGGCGAAAATGAGTGTTATCATAACGTTTGATGATTTTAATTCATTGTTTCCCCTATTGTAAACCGCATTTTTTTTTCACCATGCAAAACCCAATTGTGTATGAAATCAATCTGTACGTTGTTATTACTGACCTTTCTAAGCTTTGCGGCAAATGCCCAACTTGAGGTTAAAGGTACCGTAACTGATGCAGCAGGCGAATCACTCATCGGTGTTAATGTTATCGAAAAAGGTACCAACCGCGGTACCATTACCGACCAAGACGGGATGTACACCCTGCGCGTAGCATCCGAGGCCGCTATATTGCAGTTTAGCTATATCGGATTTACTTCTCAGGAAATTCCGGTAAACGGCCGTGCAGAGTTAAACGTAGTTTTACAGGAAGGACTCACTATTTCCGGTGTAGAAGTAGTTGGCTCGCGAAGCTTGAATCGAAGTATTATTGAAACACCGGTAGCTATAGACATTATTGACATTAGAGAAGTGACGAATACCGTAGGTCAACTCGATGTAAACCAATTGCTCCAATACGCAGCGCCTTCCTTTAATTCTAATCGCCAGTCAGGAGCCGATGGCGCCGACCACATCGATCCCGCTACGCTGCGGGGACTGGGCCCCGATCAAACGCTGGTGCTGTTGAATGGCAAACGCCGCCACCAGTCCTCCCTAATCAATATCTTCGGATCTCGTGGACGCGGCAATACCGGCACCGACCTCAACGCAATTCCCGTGGCCGCTATCGAAAGAATTGAAATTCTTCGCGACGGCGCCAGTGCGCAATACGGCTCTGATGCCATTGCAGGCGTGATTAATATCGTACTCAAATCCAGCGTAAACGAATTTTCCGGTAGCCTGAATACCGGCATGTATAACGCTAAAGCTCCTTCTTCCCTGGATGTGCTCAATGAAGAGAGTTTCGACGGACAAACTATCCAGCTTAGCGGTAATTACGGCACTTCGATTGGAGAAAGCGGCTTTGTAAACGTAACCCTCGATTATTTGTCGAAAGACAATACCAATCGCCCCGCCGACCCTTCTGTTTTTTCTATCTATCGCCGTCAATTCGGAGAAGCGGCAGCCAATAACTTCGGTACTTTTTTTAACGCCCGCCTGCCATTTAAAAATTCAAATACTTATTTCTATGCTTTCGGCGGCTATAACTACCGCTTTACCGATGCCTTTGCCTGGACCCGCGATCCCGACAGCGACAGAAATATACCCGCTATTTATCCCAATGGCTTCGATCCCCATATCACTTCCCGCATCACTGACAGGTCGATGTCGGCTGGACTTCGTTCGAAAATCAGAAATTGGGATGTCGATTTCAATAATACGGTCGGCACAAATCGCTTCCATTATATTATTGACAAAACACTAAACGCGTCTTTGCTCGAAAAATCACCCACCCGATTTGATGCAGGTGGCCATGCTTTTAGTCAGAATACAACAGGCCTCCATTTTTCACAGTATTTCCCGCAAGCGCTTTCCGGCGTCAACGTGGCTTTCGGCTCTGAATACCGTCTCGACAATTACCAGATCTTCGCCGGTGAAGAGGGCTCTTACCGCAATTACGGCATAATCGACACGGTGATCGACGGTCGCCTCACTACTTATGATGTGCTGGGACGCGCCGCAGGTTCCCAGGGTTTTCCCGGCTTTCAGCCCGATAATGAACTCAACGAGTTTCGCTCAAACCTCGCAGCGTATTTCGATAGCGAATTCGATTTTTCATCTGCATTTATGGTGGGAGCCGCTATTCGGTTTGAACACTATAGCGATTTTGGCAATACACTCAATGCAAAACTGGCCTCCCGCCTCAAAATCAATGAAGCTATCTCGCTGAGAGGTTCCGTCAGTACAGGCTTCCGCGCGCCTTCATTGGCCCAGATCTATTACAATACGACGTTTACGGATTTTGTATCAGGCGTGCCCGTCGACAAAATTATTGCCAAAAACAATAGCCCTATTACCCGGGCATTGGGCATCCCCGAGCTGAAAGAGGAAAAAGCCCTTAACGCAAGTTTAGGTATCACTGCCCGCTTTGGCAGCTTTACCGCCACCATCGACGGATATTATGTCGATATCAAAGACCGCATCGTTCTCACCGGCGCCTTCGAGGATACCGACCCCGAAATTGGCGACGAATTACAAGCCCTCAATGTGGGCGCCGCTCAATTTTTTACGAATGCTATTGATACCCGTACTACCGGCGTCGACGCTATCCTTACCTATACGCAAACACTCGGCAATGCCGGCCGGCTGCGCTTGTCTTTTGCCGGTAATTTTAATAAAATGGAACTCGGCGATGTGCATACCAATGATAAGCTAAAAGGCAAAGAGGATATCTATTTTGGAAGTAGGGAAAAGTTGTTCCTCCTGGCTTCCGCTCCCGAAAGCAAGTTGAGCCTTGTGGCCGATTATCGGCAAAACCGCCTGGGCGTCAATCTGCGCTTTACGCGTTTTGGTGAAATTTCTCTGGAAGATTTTATCGGTACTATCGATGTGTACGAAGCCAGAATAGTGACCGACCTGGCGCTGAGCTACCAGGTTACCCCTAATATTATGCTCAATATCGGCTCCGCCAATTTATTGAATGTATATCCTACACAGCAGGATACCGAAACAGAAACCGGCGGGCTCTGGGATGCTGTTCAAATGGGTAGCCACGGTGCATTTTATTTCGCTAAACTAGGTTTTAGATTCTAATATCCCGATTAGTACAGGCTGCCCAAGTGCGATAGGCAGCCTGTACTATTTTAATCAGTTTTATGCCAAAAACGATCAGTTTTCGCAGCGGTTTGTCAAGTGTGTTATTTTGGTCGGTGATTTCCGCCGCTTTTATTGGCCCGGGCACGGTGACAACTACTGCCAAAGCAGGTTCTACTTATGGGCTAACCCTTCTCTGGGCGCTTACTTTTTCTATTGTGGCTACTATTCTGCTGCAAGAAGCCGCTGCGCGCATCACTTTAGCTTCGGGTAAAAGTCTGGGAGAGATTATTGCACTCAAATATCCAGGCGCCTCGCAGCGCTATTTGCGGATTATGTTGTTTATCGCGGTGGCCTTCGGTTGTGCCGCCTATCAGGCAGGCAATATTTTGGGCGCAGTGGCGGGCTTGCACTTGCTATCCGGCTTTTCTAATACCTGGCTTACCCTGGCAGTGGGCGCCCTCAGCTTTTCTTTGTTGTGGGCGGGCAATTTCCAACAAATCGCCCGAATCCTGGGGATGGTGGTGTTTTTGATGGGCGCTGCCTTTTTTGCCGTAGCCCTTTTTGCCGAGCCTGCCTGGTGGGAATGGAAAGGACTTATAGTGCCCAACATTCCACAGGGAGCCGGGCTATTGACTATTGGGCTTATTGGCACGACCATCGTGCCTTATAACTTGTTTTTAGCCTCTGGCATCGGCCAGGGGCAGCGCATGAGCGAAATGCGCATGGGCGTTTCGCTGGCCGTGCTGATTGGCGGACTAATTTCCGGCTCCATTTTGGTTGCTTGTATTTTGGTAAAAGGACCCTTTAGTTTTGAAGCAGTAGCGGCTACCATGACCGATACGCTGGGACCCTGGGCTTCGTGGTTATTTGGCTTTGGGCTTTTTGCCGCCGGCGCCACCTCTGCCGTCACCGCACCGCTGGCTGCCGCCATTACTGCAAGAGGTTTGCTGGGCGCCAGAGAATCCGCCTGGACCGCCAAATCGCCTTCTTTTCGCGCCGTGTGGATGATCGTGCTGGCAATAGGACTTCTATTCAGCTTGCTCAATGTGAAACCTATTCCCGCTATTATTTTGGCGCAAGCCATCAACGGCGTCTTACTCCCATTAGTCGCCGTTTTTTTACTACTGGCAGTAAACGACGCCGACGTTTTACCCGCCAACTATCGCAACGGCCTGTCTTCCAATATCGCTATGCTCGTTATTGTAGGCATTACCGGCTTTTTGGGCTTCTACAATATCCTTACCGCAGCCCGCCAAGTTTTTCCAACAATTACCCCAGACGAATATACCACCCATATCTCTTTGTTATTCAGCTTGCTATTAGTAGGCAGCCTGCTCTGGCGCCTCTATCGAAGATAACGCCCCCTCGCCCCCTCTCCTAAAGTCCTAAAGTCGTACAGTCCTACAGTCGTATAGTCGTACAGTCCCCCTCACCCCCTCCCCAACTCCCTGGCCAGCTCAAATTGGCGCAAATAAAAATCGACAAATTCCCCGCTTCGCTTGCGGCGGTATTGCATCACCCAGCGAGGATGTGGCAAGGGTAAAATGCGCTCAAAGAAGCCGTGTTGGGCGTTGAGTTGTTGGAAAAACTTATAATTCTGCCCCTCGCCCAGGCACAACGCTACCTTATTAGTGGTGCCAAAATTCATTTGAGTGCGAATATTGTCCAGGATATAAGGTGTTACGGCTTGCTGCAAATGCTTGTCATCGTAGTAGTTATAGTTTTTTCCATCTTTGGTAAAACCAAGTGGGCTAAGCGAAGTGATATAAAAATGCCCGTAAAATGCCTTAGCCCCCCCATAGGCATGGATAAACTGGTATACAAACTGCGACGATAGCTCTGCTTTCTTTTCAAATGAATTCGGGATGCCGCATTCGCTTTCCAACCGGATGGGATCGGTAAACGGAACACCTGTAATGCCCGCGCCAAAACGCCCAGGATTGATACCGAAGATGAAAATGCGGGGCTGCTCGTCGGCATAATATTTGCCGTAGAATGCGCTTAAGGCCTCCATCGTGGCTGGCAATGCATAGGGATACAACAATGCAACGCCGGCCGGCAATTGCCAGTCGGGACGCAATTGACGTGTGAAGTGGATTACTTTTTCGGAAAATAATGGCATAACTGCGCTTTATCTGCGTTTAATAAGCGTTTTAACACCCTTTTGCCCATTCCGGCACTTGACAAACTTGCCAATCTTGATTATTTTGCTGATTCTTGTATCCCAACGGGATATTACTACGTATAATGCGCTCATAAGGCGCAACTTTTTTGTGTGGTAAGGGGTTTTTAAGGGTACGCCCTTTCTAAACAATGATGTAAATATGGCAAGTCAGGACAATTACCGGCTGTTGATTGAGAAACTAGACCAATTCATTCGCAAGTACTATATCAATCAGCTTATTCGTGGCACGCTCTACAGCGTAGCTGTCATTTTGCTGATGTTTTTAAGTGTCAATTTTCTCGAACACTATTTCTTCTTCCCTTCGGGTACCCGCAGGGCACTGTTCTTTTCGTTCGTGGGTGTTAGCGGCCTGGCCCTTGCCTATTGGGTACTAACGCCTCTGCTTCATTATTTCCGACTGGGCAAGGTCATCTCGCACGAAAGAGCCGCCCAAATCATTGGCAGCCATTTTACCGACGTAAAAGACAAATTACTCAATATCCTCCAATTGCGCCAGCAAGCCGATCACGCCACGCAACGCGAATTAATCCTGGCAAGTATTGACCAGAAATCGGAGGAGATCAAACCCATTCCTTTCAAAGCCGCCATTAATCTGTCCCAAAATAAAAAATATCTGCGCTATGCGCTGCCTCCGCTTATGCTGCTGCTCGTCATTTTGCTGGCAGCGCCGAGCATAATCCGCGAAAGCACCGACAGACTTATCCATAGCAACCGCCATTATGCCAAACCCGCACCCTTCCAATTTGTAGTGGATCAGGATAAGTTAAACGTCGTCCAATTCGAAGACTATCCCCTCGAAGTTACTATCGAAGGTCAACAACTGCCCAACGAAGTTTTTATAGAAATTGAAGACTATCAATACCGCCTCACTAAAGAAAATGCAAACCGGTTTACTTATCGCTTTAGCAATGTGCAAAAAGATGTGGAATTTAAACTCTTTTCAAGCGGAATAGAATCGGAAGACTTAACGCTTAATGTACTCGAAAAACCAAATATGCAAGGGTTTGATGTGAAATTAAATTACCCGGCATATACCCAGCGAAAAGACGAATCACTTCAGAATATCGGCGATCTGGTAGTACCGCAAGGCACTCAAATTGATTGGATTTTTAATGCCCAATTTACCGATCAAATTAATATGCTTTTTTCAAGCCAGGGAAAAACCCAGGCCGCAAAAAGATTTTCTGACGAATTATTTACTTTCCAGAAAAAAGCACTCAAAGACGAAATTTATAAACTCTTTATTTCTAATAAACAACTCCCAAATGCCGATTCGATTAGCTATACTATTACTGTAATTCCCGATTTATACCCCAATATCGATGTGGAAAAATTACAGGATAGTACCAATAAAGAATTGCTTTTTTTCCTCGGCGAAGCATCCGACGATTACGGACTTATCAGCCTTTCGTTTAATTATAGTATTAAAAAATCAAACGGACAACAAGGCGAATTGCGCACCATTAAATTGCCGAAACCAGATGGAAAACAATTGCGCTACGACTATACTTTTGATATCACAAACCTCAACCTCGCACCAGGAGAAGAAGTGTCTTATTATTTCGAAGTGTTCGATAACGACGGCGTAAATGGCAGTAAATCAGCACGTACTAATTTAATGACGTATGCCAAGCCAACCGTTGAAGAATTTAAGGCTATGGCCGCCGAAAATAATAAGGAGATAAAAGATAATCTCAAAAAAGCACTCGAGGAATCGCGCAAAATTCAAGACGAGATGAAAAAATGCGCGAGAAATTGCTGCAGGAAAAAAAATCTCGACTGGCAAAATCGCAAGGAACTCGAGAAAATGATCGACCGCCAAAAAGAATTGGAAAAACAAATCCAAGACGCAAAAGAATCTTTTGAGGAAAATCTAAAAAATCAGGACGAGTTTTCTGAAACCGACGAGCAAATAAAAGAAAAACAAGAAAAAATACAGGAACTCTTCGAAGAAGTAATGAGCGAAGAAATGAAAAATATGCTCAAAGAAATCGAAGAATTACTCGAAAAACTGGAAAAGGAAGGCGCCCTCGAGATGATGGAAAATATGGAGATGTCCAACGAGGAAATCGAAAAAGAACTCGACAGGATGCTCGAAATGATGAAACAACTGGAGGTGGAACAACAACTTCAGGAGACAATTGACGAACTCCAAAAACTGGCCGAAGAACAGGATAAGTTAAGCGAAGAAACAGAAGACAAGAAACTCGATCAGGAAGAGTTGGAGAAAAAACAAGAGGAGATCAATGAGAAATTCGAGGATATCCAGGAAAAAATGGATGACCTCGAAAAGAAAAATGAAGAACTCGAAAAACCCCAAAATATCGGCGACCACGAAGAGGAAATGCAGGATATCGAGAAGGACTTGAACGACAGTAAACAGGAACTTCAGCAAAATCAAAATAATAAGGCCGCCAAATCACAGAAGAAGGCTTCCGGCAAAATGAAAGATATGGCCAATGCAATGGCTATGGAAATGCAAGCCGGCGAAATGCAGCAGATGGAAGAGGATATGCAAGCCCTTCGCCAATTGCTCGAAAATCTGGTGGGCCTGTCTTTCGACCAGGAAGACCTGATTAACAAATTTGAGGAGGTTAATATTAATACGCCTAATTATACCAATCTCGTCCAGAAGCAATTTAAACTGAAAGACGATTTCAAACTGGTGGAAGATAGCCTTCAGGCATTGAGCAAACGCGTCTTCCAAATCGAATCCTTTGTTTCGGAGAAAGTCACGGAGATTAAAACGAATATGCGCACAAGCCTCGACGACCTCGAGGAACGCCGCAAGCCACAAGCCGCCGATCACCAGCAACGGTCTATGAAAAATCTCAACGACCTTGCACTCATGCTCAGCGAGGTGATGAACCAGATGCAACAGCAAATGTCAGGCATGATGTCGGGCAACCAAATGTGCACCAAACCCGGTGGCCAGGGCCCCAAAGGCAATACGCCCAAAGATAAAATCAGCCAGGGCCAAAAAAGCCTCAACGATCAGCTCAAGCAAATGAAGAAAAATATGGAAAACGGCAAGGGGTCTTCCAGTAAGGAATTTGCCCAGTCCGCCGCCCGCCAGTCCGCCCTCCGCAAAGCCCTGCGCGAAAAGCAACAGGAAATGCAGAAGAATGGCAAAGGAAGCAAGGAGCTGCAGGAGCTGATGGAGCAAATGGACAAGGTGGAAACCGAATTGGTTAATAAACGCCTCTCCAACGAAATGCTTAAACGCCAGGAGGATATCCTTACCCGCCTGCTCGAACACGAAAATGCCGAACGCGAACGCGAACAAGATGCAAAACGAAAGGGGGAAACGGCTAAAACTACGCAACAACGCCTGCCACCCTCTATCGAAGAATATATCAAAAAACGCGAAGCCGAAATCGAACTGTATAAGTCGGTGTCACCTTCACTCAAACCATATTATAAGTTTTTGGTAGAAGAATATTTTAAATCGCTAAACCAACCCCAACAACCTCGCAAATAATCGCAGGTTGGCATGGTTTATGAACTTCTTCCCATGAATGTATTACCTGTAAATGAACTTCGCCCTTATGGCGTGGTGACTTTTTGCATTGCTTTCGTCGAAGGAATGATGCTAAATTGAACAGATTTCATGAAAGAAGGTCAATTCACGTATATGCTCAAACTTTCCTCTAATCCCTGCAATATTGCTGTGATAGAATCTTTTGTGGATAAACTGGCCCAGCAATACGCACTGCAACCGGATACCTACGGCAATATTCTCATTAGCCTTACCGAAGCAGTTAACAATGCTATTATTCATGGCAATAGAAATGATGAATCAAAAACGGTTCACGTCCACCTGAAAAAACAACAAAATACGCTCGCTATCGTGGTTTCAGACGAAGGCGCCGGGTTTGACTACGATAACCTGCCCGATCCCACTTGCCCCGACAACCTGTTAAAAGTGGGAGGAAGAGGGGTGTTTCTTATGCACAAACTATCCAGCCAAATACGCTTTTTTAATAACGGCAGTACCGTCGAAATGCAGTTCAATATTTAAGGTATGAGTGAAAGCGATACGCCTTTCTTTTTTTTTCCCGCAGGCGAAGAGGAAGACCCCATCAGTTTTTATGCAGAAGACGTAGATTTTGAACCCGACCAGGCGCCCGAATTATTCCAGTGGATACAAGCCGTTATCGAAGCAGAGCAATGTAAGTTGGGCAACGTGAGCTTTATTTTCTGCTCCGATAACCACCTGCTCGATATGAACCAAAACTACCTGCAACACGATACCCTCACCGATATTATTACCTTCCCCTACGCCGACCCCCCCCTTGTCCATGGCGATATTTTTATCAGCATCGATCGAGTGAAAGATAATGCAGCTAATTATAAGGTGTCATTTGAACAAGAACTCCACCGCGTTATGATCCACGGTATCTTGCATCTTTGTGGATATGGAGATAAGTCGGCAGATGAAAAAATAAGATGACAGCTAAAGAGGATGCCGCACTTGCCAATCGCAAGGATTATCTTCGCACTTTGAATTAAAATTGAACATCATGAAAGTGTTGAAGTTTGGCGGCTCTTCCGTGGCCAAACCCGAACGTATTGAGGGCGTCGTTCGCATCCTTCGGCAATATTACCAACGCGGCGATAAATTTGCCGTGGTGTTTTCAGCCTTCGGCGGCGTAACCGATTCTCTCATCGAAATGGGTAACCTCGCCGCCGATGGCAACGAACGCTATCACGACCTCTTTCAGCAGTTTAGCCAACGCCATATCGACGCAGCTACCGCACTGCTCAAAGGAGAATACCTCGATCGCGTCCTTCCCGAATTGCAGACTAACCACGAAGTATTGGGCAATTTGCTCTACGGCGTTTTTCTGGTGCGCGAAGTCTCTCCCCGTACACTCGACTATATCCTAAGTTTCGGCGAGCGCAATGCAGCTTTTATTATTTCGCACGTGATGCGCCAGGCCGGTATCCATGCCGCCTTTCTCGATGCGCGAAAAATTATTAAAACCGATAAGTCCTTCGGCAACGCTAAGGTCGATTTCGAACAAACGAATGCCCTGATTAAAGAGTATTTTTTACAAAACCCTGAAATACAGGTTGTTACGGGTTTTGTGGGCGCTGCTAAAGGAGGCCTTACCACCACCTTGGGCCGCGGCGGCTCCGATTATACCGCCGCCATCTTAGGCGCCGGACTGGATGCATCGGCCATCGAGATCTGGACCGATGTGGACGGCGTGATGACCGCCGATCCGCGCAATGTGAAAAAGGCTTTTTCTCTTTCGCAGATGACTTACGCCGAAGCCATGGAAATGTCGCCCTTCGGCGCCAAGGTGATTTATCCGCCGACGATCCAGCCTGCGCTTGCTAAAAGATTCCGCTTTATATTAAAAATACGTTTAACCCCGAATTTGAAGGCACGTTTATATCGGATAAAGCCGACGCCGGAAGCCATGCGGTGAAGGGCATTTCTTCTATCAGCCATATTGCCTTGATTACTTTGCAGGGCAGCGGATTGGTCGGCGTGCCCGGTATTGCCGGCCGCCTGTTTACTTCGCTTGCCCAGGCAGGCGTGAATGTCATTATCATTACGCAGGGATCTTCTGAGCACTCTATCAGTTTTGCCGTACAACCCGCATCTGCCTCCAAAGCCAAACGCAGCGTAGAGCGCGAATTTGAATTTGAAATGCGGCAGCGGTTGATTGAATCCGTGAAGGTAGAGGAAGACCTCGCCGCTATAGCTATCATAGGCGAAAACATGCGCTACCGCCCCGGCATCGCCGGACGCCTGTTTCAGGCACTGGGCAAAAACGGGGTAAACGTGGTGGCCATCGCGCAGGGTTCTTCCGAACTCAATATTTCGGTGGTCATTAATCGTGCCGATGAGGGCAAGGCGCTGAATGCTATCCACGAAGCTTTCTTTTTGTCGGATACGCAAGAATTGCATTTGTTCATGATCGGCGTGGGACTGATTGGCACTACGTTGATTAAACAGATAAAAGCGCAAGCTCCTTTCCTGAAAGAAAAACGCGCCATGGAAATCAAGATCGTCGGCCTTGCCAATAGCAAGAAGATGTATTTTGAGGAAAATGGCATTGATCTCGACAATTGGCAGGAATTGCTTCAAGCCTCAGATACGGCCTCGGATGTCGCCGGCTTTGTACAACGCATGAAGCAGCTCAATTTGTCGAACACCATTTTTGTCGATAATACAGCCAATGCTAAAGTGGCCGATTACTATGAAGATATTCTAAATGCCAGTATTTCTATTTCAACGCCTAATAAGATAGGAACATCCTCATCTTATTTACAATACCAACGCCTCAAAACGATTTCTGAACGAAAGGGGGTGTTGTTTATGTACGAAACAAATGTGGGCGCGGGTTTGCCCGTGATATCTACGCTCAACGACCTGATCAACAGCGGCGATCGCATCATTCGCATCGAAGGTATTTTGTCGGGCTCGCTATCGTTTATTTTTAACTCGTTTGCGGAAGGCCGGCGGTTTAGCGATATTGTAAAAGAAGCTATGTCGCTCGGTTACACCGAACCCGACCCACGCATTGATCTTAATGGGGTAGACGTGCGACGCAAGTTGCTTATCCTGGCCCGGGAAACGGGCCTTGCACTCGACGCTGCTGATGTAGTCATTGAACCCATCCTGCCAGAGGCATGCCAGCAAGCGATAAGTGTAGATGAATTGTTAGAAGAAATAGTGCTGGCTGACAGTTTTTTTGAATCAAAGCGCGCCGCTGCTGCAAAAGCCGGTAAGGTTTTGCGGATGGTGGCCAAACTGGAAAATGCCCAAGCCAGTATTTCACTCCAGGCGGTAGACCAGTCGCATCCTTTTGCAGCGCTGAGCGGCAGCGATAACATGATCGTGTTTACAACTGAGCGGTACAAGGATCGCCCATTGGTGGTGAGAGGGCCCGGCGCCGGTGCGGAAGTAACGGCTGCGGGGGTATTTGCGGAGATTATCAAAATTGGAAATTTCTTATCCTGATACGAGATGGCCGATAACGAAATTAGGGTTTTTGCGCCGGCAACGGTTGCTAATGTAGCCTGTGGTTTTGATCAATTGGGTTTTGCGCTTTCGCATCCCGGCGATGAAGTAGTGGTAAGATTCACGGACCAACCCGGGTTAGTGATCACCCACATCACCGGTGCAGACGGCAAACTGTCTTGCGATCCCCGGGAAAATACCGCCGGCGTATCGGCACTGGCTATGTTGGAAGCACTCGGAAAAAAGGATTTGGGCATTGAAATGGAGATTCACAAGAAAATGCCTTTGGGCAGTGGATTGGGCTCCAGTGCAGCAAGTGCGGTGGCCGGAGTATTTGCTGTAAATGAATTGCTGGGGCGTCCCTTCGAAAAAAAAGGTTTGCTGCCTTTTGCCCTCGAAGGAGAATTTCTGGCACATAAAGCATACGTAGCGGATAACGTGACTTCTTCTTTGCTTGGGGGATTCTTTTGTTAAAGGATGTAGAGCACAACCTTGATGTGCAACCGCTACCTGTACCATCCGAATTGTTCGCAGCCGTGGTTTATCCCCAGGTAGAGATTTTGACTAAAACGGCTCGCGCCATCCTCAGTCCTACAATAACCCTGAAACAACACATCGAACAAAGCGGAAATTTGGCCGGTTTTATCGTCGGGTTGTTCAAATCTGATTACGATCTGATTGCCCGATCACTTAGGGATGTAGTGATTGAACCGCAGCGGGCTCACCTCATTCCCCACTTTTATATAGTAAAAGAAGCCGCATTGCATGCCGGCGCATTGGGCTGTAGTATTTCCGGATCGGGGCCTTCTGTGTTTGCACTATGCAAGGGCAACGACATCGCCGATCAGGTGGGGCTGGCTATGCAGCAGGTATTCCAGGATGCGGGTATCCCTTGCGAGGTATTTGTTTCTGCTATCAATACAGAAGGTACTTTTAAGTTATAAGCATGAAATTGTACAGTACGAAAAACAGATCGCTGGAAGTATCGCTTCAAGAAGCAGTGTTCAAGGGTTTGCCCGAGGACAACGGATTGTATATGCCGGTGGTTATTCCTCGCTTGCCAGATTCCTTTATTGATAATTTAAAGCAATATACCTTTCAGGAGATCGGGTTTGAAATTTCGAAGGCATTGTTCCAGGGTGAAATCCCGGATAGTGATTTACATCAAATCATTGATCACGCCATCAATTTTCCCGCTCCTGTTATTGCGCTTGATGAGGATGTGCATGTACTTGAATTATTTCATGGCCCCTCGCTTGCCTTCAAAGATTTTGGCGCCCGGTTTATGTCCCAGCTCATGTCTTATTTCAACCGGGGCGAGTCCAAAGAATTGGTCATTTTGGTGGCTACTTCCGGAGACACAGGCGGTGCTGTAGCAGCCGGGTTTTATAAAACTCCAGGCATTAGGGTGGTAATACTGTATCCATCCGGTAAGGTGAGCGAATTGCAGGAATGCCAATTGACTACGCTTGGGCATAATATCGCAGCGCTTGAAATTGACGGCACCTTCGACGACTGCCAGGCTATGGTCAAACAGGCATTTTTGGATCAATCGCTTAGGGATAAGATCAGACTTAGTTCTGCAAATTCCATCAATATTGCCAGGTTGATTCCGCAGTCCTTCTATTATTTCGAAGCATTTAAACAAGTCAATACGGGACGCCCGGTAGTATTTAGCGTACCCAGCGGCAACTTTGGCAACCTGACCGCAGGGCTTTTAGCCCGTGAAATGGGCTTGCCTGTGTACCAGTTTTTAGCTGCAACTAATGTAAATGACGTCGTTCCTGAATACCTGTCGACCGGAGTTTTTACACCAAAACCTTCTATTCGAACATTGTCTAATGCCATGGACGTGGGAAATCCCTCCAATTTTTCACGCATGATGGATTTGATTTTTTACAAAGACGAACGTTCCACGTGGAACAAAATGAATGAATTAATTACAGGATATGCCATTGATGACGAATTTACCAAGCAAGCTATGGTAGAAGTATACAGTCAATATGGTTATATTATGGATCCACATGGGGCGATCGGCTATTTAGCGCTGAAGTGCTTTCAAGGGCTATACGAATTACCCGCTACTACTGGAATTGTACTCGAAACTGCCCACCCTTCCAAGTTTAAAGACGATGTGGAAGCTATATTACATGTTGATATTGAGGTGCCCGAAAGGCTGGCGGAGCTGGCGGATAAACCCAAAATGTCATTCCCTCTCCCGCCTCATTACGATGCTTTGAAGAATTGGCTGCTGGATTATCTCACGTAAATCACGCAATTGTTCCACGTGGAACATAAAAAAACATCGAGTTATGGACTACAAAAATCCCAAACTGGTGCTTGAAACCTCGAAAACGGAACCTGGGCAAGTCACCTGGCGGAGTCCGTCAAACCTTGCTATTATTAAATACTGGGGTAAGTATGGGAATCAATTACCCAAAAACCCATCCATTAGTTTTACGCTAAAAAACGCATACACCGAAACGATATTGGCGTATGCACCCAAGAAGTCTACCGCCCTCGATATCTCGTTACAACTCTATTTCAACGGAGAGAAAAACGAATCCTTCCGGGCGAAGATGTTGGGCTACTTCGAAAGCCTGGCGGAGGTATTCCCTTTCCTAAGGCAGTTGGATTTGACTATTCATACCACAAACTCTTTTCCGCATTCTACAGGTATCGCCTCGTCAGCTTCGGGTATGAGTGCAGCAGCTTTGTGCCTGTGTGCATTGGAAAATCGCTTTTTTGACACACTGTCAGAAGAGGCTGATTTCTATAAAAAAGCATCATTTTTATCTCGCCTCGGTTCGGGCAGCGCCTGCCGTTCGGTTTATCCCATAATGGCCTTGTGGGGTGAAAGTAGGGAAGTGGCCGACTCTTCCAACGAATACGCCGTCCCCATGGCTGAGTATATCAACCCGGTATTTCATACTTACCATGACGACATTCTGATCATCAGCAAAAAGGAAAAAAGCGTGTCGAGTCGTGCCGGACACCAGCTTATGGAGGGAAATATTTATGCAGATAATCGATACGCGCAAGCCAGGCAAAGACTAAATAATCTATTGCATGTACTCAAAACAGGCGAAGTAGATACCTTCGGCGCTATCGCAGAAGCAGAAGCCCTCACCCTGCATGCCCTGATGATGGTATCAGAACCACCCTATGTGCTGATCAAACCCAATACGCTTAAAGCAATTGAAGCTATCAAAAATTTCAGGGAAACAACAAAACACCCCCTTTACTTCAGCCTGGATGCCGGCCCCAATTTACACCTCCTGTATCCCGACGCCATTAAAAAGGATGTACAGCATTTTATCAGGGGCGAACTCAGCGAATATTGCGAACAACAACAGTGGATTGAAGACGAAGCAGGCGACGGACCAGTGGAAATTGACTAATTTCGAAACGAAGTTGTTATCTTTGTCCCATAACAGCGAAATGAAATCGCTTCCTTGTTTTCTGTAGTACATTTAAATAGCAACAACATATGGACCTGTTTGAAAAGTTATCAGGGAATAGAGGCCCGCTGGGCAAATACGCTGCAATGGCTCACGGGTATTATACTTTCCCCAAACTGGAGGGAGAATTGGGCAACCGCATGATTTTCCAGGGAAAGGAAAAAATCATTTGGAGCATCAATAACTACCTGGGGCTGGCCAACCACCCCGAAGTGAGAAAAGCCGACGCAGAAGCGGCAGCTAACTGGGGGCTGGCATACCCCATGGGCGCGCGAATGATGTCGGGCGAAACCAATTTTCATGAGCAATTGGAACGCGACCTGGCCGCATTTGTGATGAAGGAAGACGCCATGTTGCTCAACTACGGCTATCAAGGCATCATGTCGGTAATCGATGCCCTGCTCGATCGGCGCGATGTGGTGGTATACGACAAAGACAACCACGCCTGCATCTATGACGGCGTCAGGATGCATATCGGCGAACGCATGCCTTTTGAACACAATAACATCGAGAGCTTTACCAAGCAAATTGAAAAAGCTACCGCCTATGCAGAAAAAAGCGGGGGCGGTATCCTCGTTATCACGGAAGGCGTATTTGGTATGCGCGGCGAACAAGGTATCCTGAAGGAGATCGTCGACATGAAAAAGCGCTACAACTTCCGCCTGCTGGTTGACGATGCACATGGATTCGGTACGCTGGGCACAACCGGCGCCGGCGCCGGCGAAGAACAAGGCTGCCAGGATGGTATCGACCTCTATTTTAGCACTTTCGCCAAATCAATGGCCAGTATCGGCGCATTTGTGGCAGGCGATCGCGATGTACTGGAATACCTTCGCTATAATACCCGCTCGCAGATTTTTGCCAAATCGCTTCCTATGCCTATCGTGATTGGCAATATCAAAAGGTTGGAATTGTTGCGTACCCACCCCGAACTCAAAGACAAGCTTTGGGAAAATGTAAATATGCTGAAACAGGGACTGCGCGATATCGGTTTCGACCTGGGCTTGTCTAATACTTGTGTGACGCCGATATTTATGCACGGTTCGGTTGAAGAAGCCCTTGTACTGGTAAAGGATCTGCGCGACAACTACGACATCTTCTGCTCTATCGTGGTCTACCCGGTTATCCCGAAAGGCATGATGCTGCTCCGGCTTATTCCAACTGCCGACCATACCAAGGAAGATATCGATATTACAGTAAGCGCTTTCGGCGAAGTAGCTCAAAAACTCAAATCAGGCGTTTATCAGCAAATAGCCGCCGCCGCGCAAGCGACATAGTTAGTACAAGCGCGCGCATACAACGAATAGCACCAAAAAAGCCCGGCTCCAATCTATTGGTCCGGGCTTCTTTTTTCATATTTATTTTTTATTACATATATGAAAGACAAACACTAAAAACATGTCAATCTGCGCCGCCCCGATAAGGTGGGCGAGTTTGGCAGGCTGGAGTGGGCAATCATCGGCGCACCTTGTGATACAATTAATGAACTGGCCATGGCCCTAACGGCACAGCTTGCCGCATCGTGCCAGGTAGCCTATGTAGACGCCGACCACAAAGAAGACCACAATAATTCCAATGTAGTTGACAATATAGTTTCAAAAGGAGCGGCATTATACTATACCGACAAAATTGCGCATGCCCGGTTTGATTATGGCATTCCGCCCAATGATTACCAGCGGCGTACGCTGATGAATGCTTGTGATGTTGTACTGGTAAACGGCAACCATTTCTCAGCAACGAGGCAAATGGTGATTATTGACCCCCGAAAAGAACAATCGTTGCAGAAAAAGCTGGATAGGCTTACTCAGGTTGATATGATCTTGCTTACAGAAAATGGGCAAGGAGTATATCCATTTTTGCAGGCATTCCTGGACGGGCAGGATAAGCAAGTGCCGATCCTTCAAATATCGGATACACAGTCGATCGCAGCTCAGATTTTGGAAAAGTGGCGGCAAATGAACCCGCCGATATACGGATTAGTACTGGCAGGGGGCAAAAGCCAGCGGATGGGAGAAGATAAAGGCGCTATGGTGTACCATCAGAAAACTCAGCGCGAACACGTTGCTGATTTGTTGAAACCCCTCTGCGAAAAAGTATTTGTGTCGTGCCGTCCCGATCAGGCGGCTCAAATAGAATCGGAGCAGCCTTATCCGACACTGCCCGATACCTTTTTAGGGCTTGGCCCCCTCGGCGCTATACTCACCGCATTCCGGCATAATCCCGATGCCGCCTGGTTAGTTGCAGCGTGCGACCTCCCGTTGTTGAACAGCGATACTTTGTCGCAACTCATACGTGCCCGCAATGCTACAAAAATAGCTACCGCTTTCCGCCAGCCCGATGAGGAAGGCTGGCCCGAGCCGTTGATTACTATATGGGAGCCAAAAAGCTACCTTGTGGCGTTGCAGTTTTTAGCGCAAGGGTATTCTTGCCCACGTAAAATATTAATAAATAGTAACATACGATTAATAGATTGTAGCCTTCCTGATGCGCTAAAAAACGTCAATACGCAGGAAGAAAAGATGAAATTATGGGTTTGCTTGAAACAGAGTAGGTATTGTTATGATGGTGTATTTTCCAATTGTTAAAAATTTTAGTAAAATTTTAACACATTTTGGAGGATGATGTTAGTAACTTAAAACTGCCATATAATATTCCTTCAATGGGCAATAATTGTTGAAATAATTCCAGAAAGGGTTTTGCTAACCCCATTAATATTGTATAAACCCCCACATTTAAATTCTTGCATTTAATGTGATAATACATTGTTAAGAACATGTGTACACGCTATGTCGTTAATAATCATTGCATTTGAGGTATAGAAGGGATAACTTTGCGTTAGAAACTGAAATTTCTTTTAAAAAAAATTGTGCCAAAATTCATTTTACAAAAAGGCACATTAAAGTAAAAAACCCTAATTCCCCCGGTTGGTTAGCTGCAAAGCGAGAATGGAAATTCAAAGTAAGCAGTTATACTAATCGCCAAAGCCGAGCGTTTTAATAGGCAATATTTTAATGCCCGGCCTAGTGAAAACAAAAAATTGAACAAGAATGAAATTCCCATGGACATTAACTGCCGTCATAGCAGCATGCTATTTGACGGTCGTAACACAAACCTCTGCATTGACCTCATGTTACGATAACGAGCTGGTCGAAATGACCGGCAACGATGAGGTTATTAAAGCGCGTGTAGGAAACATCAACCTGCCATTCTGTGCACCCTACAACAAAGAAGTGCGCGAGTTCATCAAACGCTATACGGTAATCGGCGTGAAAGAATCGGAAGCTATGCTTGGCCGCACCTCGTTGTATTTTCCCATTTTCGAGCACTACCTGAGAGTTCACAAATTGCCGGAAGAGTTGAAATACCTTCCAATGGTTGAATCTACGCTGCGGCCGGAAGTGCGTTCTGCCGCCGGTGCAGCAGGATTGTGGCAATTCGTGCCTTCGTCAGCCCGGCATTTTGGGTTGAAAATGGAAGGCGGCTTAGACGAACGCCTCGACCCCTACCGGTCTACCGAAGCGGCCGTCAAACTCCTGGCTACGCTTTACCATGAATTCGGCGATTGGATGCTGGTGATGGCTGCGTTTAACTGTGGATCAGGCCGCGTAAAAAAGGCAATCCGCTATGCTAATAGCAGGGATTATTGGGCCATCAGCAAATACCTGCCGGTTGAATCCCGCAGATATGTGCCTTCCTATATTGCCGCAGCCTATCTTGTTAACTACTATAACGAGCACAACCTGGCGCCCAAATATCCCTCTTACCAGATGCAGGAAACCCGCACGTTCAGAGTGTATACGCCGCTGACTTTCCAGCAGGTTGCACAAGTGACGGGCGTCAATAGCGCATTGATTAAGGCGCTCAATCCCAGCTATCTACAGCAGTACATACCCGCCAACAAAAACGGTAACTTTGTAATAGTACCTGCCAGCGGCGCTGTGGCATTCCGCCAGCACCTGGCAAAAAAAGCAGGCTTGTCAGTAGATAAGGTACTGCCTCAAGGCAAATTCAAATCGTCGTACGTGGCCGTTCCCGGCGACCGCATCGAGTCAGTCGCCATGCTGTTTCGCTGCGACGTAGAAGAACTGATGGCGTGGAACCAACTGGCGCACCGCGAAGTGGTTGTCAATCAGCATTTGCTGCTGTTCCTGCCCGAAAACAACAAAAAAGTCAAACCCTAAACCAGGGTTATTACTCCATAGTAAAGGCATCCCGGATGGCATATCCGGGATGCCTTTTTTGTTTACGCCGGCCAGGTGTACACCATGTTTCGTTTCTTGCTAACAGCGGTTTATATCGAATTTATTGCCATACAATAATATTTATTTTAAGTATTTGTTTTGTTGTGGTATTTTCTTTTAAAAATAGTGTTAATATTGTATAATCAAATCTGAGAGAGAAGCTAGCCTACCGCTACCATCCTACATTTTCCTAACGAATAAGTATTTGTCTTTACCTCGTAAGCAAACGATGCGTTTGCTACACGGGTAAGGCTCGTTATTCACAACTAAACAAGCCAGTTATGAAAGGTCTACCCATTGTTACAACCCTTCAGGTAGTGCTGTTTGTCTTGCAGAGCCCCGATTGTTTGTTTGCGTATGCAGGTGCAGCGCAGCAAATGGATTTGAGGCAAATACTCGGCAACGAGGCCGCTTTGGAAACTTGTGCAACGAAGTCGCAAGTACCGTTTGAAGTACAGGATTGGTCGAAGGTGAGTTTTTTGCTAAAAGAATACGCGACCTTAGGCCATAAGGTGCGCAGAGCCATGGAAAAGCGCATGTCGGACTATCTGCCGCAAATTGCCGGGGCGCTGAAGGAAAATGGACTTCCGGAGGCATTGCAGTATTTGCCTTTGGCCGAATCGAGGCTTTTTCCAGAAATCGGATCTCCGGCAGGTGCAAAAGGTATTTGGCAGATTATGCCCGCAACAGGTAGAAATTATGGGCTGGTGATCAATACTGTAACCGATGAGCGCATAGACCCCGAGAAGTCGACACAGGCAGCAATCCAATTACTTACCAAGTTGTATGAAGAATTCGGAGATTGGGCCCTGGTGATCGCGGCATACAATTGCGGACCGTCAAGGGTGAGGCGCGCGATACTCAAAAGCGACTGCGACAATTACTGGGATATAGACCACCTGCTGCCTTCTCAAACCCGCGCCTATGTACCGGCATTTATTGCCGCAGCATGTTATGCAGGCCACCGGCATCTCAAAGCAGAAGCATATGAAACACCATTCGAGGCGCCGGCATATGCTGCCATTCAGGCCAACTTCTGGCTCCAACCGGTGGGGGCATTGATGTCGGCCAAAAATATCCTCAGCGTTTAACACATAAGGAAATGATGCGGATAAGGCTATTTTTTGTTAACTTTCGCCCTGCAAAAGGAGGAAAGCTCTTTTTACATTATCATTGGAGTTAACCCAACAAAGGATGAGCCTTGCATCGTTCATTGATCATACCATACTGAAACCTGACTGCAAGTTATCAGATATTCAGAAGGTATGCGACGAAGCCCTGCAATACCAGTTTGCAGCGGTTTGTATTCCGCCATATTATGTGCCCAATGCGGCTGATCTGCTCGCAGACAGCCCAGTCAAAGTAGCTACTGTAATTGGTTTCCCCATGGGTTACGCTACTACCGCTGCTAAAGTAGAAGAAATCAAACGCGCGATAGACGAGGGAGCAGACGAACTGGATGTAGTGATCAACCTGTGCGCACTGAAAAATGGGCAATGGAATTTTGTAAGCAGCGACCTCGATAGGATGATTACCACCGCTCATTTGCGCGACAAGCATGTAAAAGTGATCATCGAAACAGGCTTATTGCTGGAAGACGAAATACAACGCTGTTGCAATTTGTGCAAAGAACTTAGCGCCGATTTCGTCAAAACGTCTACCGGATATAGCGGAGAAGGCGCCACAGTGAAAGTCGTGCAACTCATGGCCGGGCAATTGAAAGGTAGCGGTGTGAAAATCAAAGCTCAGGGGGTATTCGCACAAAGGAGGATGCCCTCCGATTAGTGGATGCCGGTGCACAACGACTGGGGTGCTCTTCCAGTGTGTCGATTATCACTTCTATATAAAAGTGAATGTATATGAAAAAGTGGTACGTTTTACTTCTCCTCGCCGGTTGGTGCACTGCATTGACCGCACAGGTGAAAATTAAAGAAGATCCGTTGATTACCAGGATGGTAGAGACATATGTCAACGGCAACAAAGCAAAAGCCTCGGTAGAGGGTTGGCGGGTGCAGCTATTGGCAACCACCGACAGGCAACGCCTGGAAAGCGTTAAGCAGTCGTTCCAATACAGGTATCCCAATATTCCTATCGATTGGGTGCACTCGTCGCCGTATTATCAGCTCAGAGCAGGCGCATTTACTACAAAATTGGAAGCCCTGCGCTTAAAATACATCCTGGAAAGAGAATATACGGGGATCTACCTCGTTAAAGATGACAAAATCAAGCCGGAAGAATTGGTGGGTTCATATTGAGCAGTGGCATGTTAGGAATGAATAGAGGCGGTTATTCCAGGAAAATTGACCTGGTTACTTTTTCCCTTTACCTGGGACTAGTGGGCATTGGCTGGCTTATGGTTTTTACCGTGGGTTACGGGGAAGGCTATGCCGGCAATATCTTCGATTTTTTTGGTACCCAGGCAGGCAAGCAAACGATCTGGGTAGGTATTTCTTTTTTTGTATTTGCCTTTATTATGTTGTTCGACTGGAAGTTCTGGTCCACTTTCGCTTACCCCATATACGGGATCGCCGTCTTTTTTCTTATGGCGGTTTTAATATTCGGAACAAAAACGAAGGGCGCCACGGCGTGGTTCTCTTTTGGTGGGTTTTCCTTTCAGCCCTCTGAACTGGCCAAGTTTGCTACAGCGCTGGCTATGTCGAGTTTTTTGAGCCATTATGGCACTAACCTGAAAACGCTCAAGTCTCAGTTGCTGGCGTTTGGTATCCTGCTGTTGCCAATGAGCCTGATCATGCTGCAACCCGACGCAGGATCGACCCTGGTCTTTTTATCCTTTTTTATCGTGTTGTACAGGGAAGGACTTTCGCCCAATTTGTATATCATCGGCATTACCTCTGCTGTTCTATTGATATTGGGGCTTATTATTGATCCCACTTATATTGCGCAGGCGCTGATTTTCATAGGCGCCACCTTTTTATTTCTACAATTCAAACCGCAATTATATTGGGGCGCCGGCGCTATAGCGCTTGCTGCGGCTATGATTTATCTCTCGCGGCACGAAAGCGGATACGAGGCGTTGGGCCTGGCGGTACTGAGTTTTATAGCTGCAGGTGTAGCGCTTGTGCGCAAAAGAAAAACCAGAATGGTTAGCGTTTTGGCAACGGCAGTGCTTTTAGGTATAGGTATTTCATTTGCAGCTAATTACGCGTTTAATTCTGTTTTAAAACCTCACCAGCAAGATCGCATAAATGTATGGCTAAGGCCCGAATTGTGCGACGAAAGAGGCTCGCTTTACAACGTCACCCAATCCAAGATGGCTATTAGTTCGGGAGGACTCAAAGGCAAGGGGTTTCTGAACGGGAGCATGACTAAGCTCAATTACGTGCCTGAGCAATCAACCGATTTTATTTTTTGCACCATTGGAGAAGAACAGGGATTTGTAGGCGCCTTCGGCACGATTATTCTATTCCTGTTATTGCTCATTCGAATAACCATTATTGCCGAACGGCAGCGGTCTAACTTCTCCCGGCATTATGCCTATTGCGTAGGAGGTATTTTCTTTATCCACTTTTTTGTCAATATAGGCATGACCATGGGGCTATTGCCCATTATCGGCATCCCTTTGCCTTTTATCAGCAAAGGGGGATCGGCCTTGCTCGGATTTACTGCGATGATTGCAGTGCTGATGAAGCTTGACAGTCACAGGTACCAGATTTAATTAAACCCACTACAATATCTTGCTTACTTTTCAACTCCAACATACTGATGCGTTATCGTCTGCCCGGGTGGGGCTGATTCAAACTGCCCACGGGCAAATTGAAACGCCCATTTTCATGCCGGTAGGTACGGTGGGATCTGTAAAGGCGGTGCACCAGCACGAGTTGGAATCGGCGGTGGGAGCACAAATCATTTTGGGCAATACTTACCATTTGTATTTGCGGCCGGGGCTCGATACGCTCCAACAGGCGGGCGGGCTTCACCGGTTTATGTCGTGGAATAAACCTATATTGACCGATAGCGGAGGATACCAGGTGTATTCACTGAGCAACCGGCGAAAGATCAAAGAGGAAGGCGTTACTTTTAGCTCTCATATCGACGGGTCGAAGCATTTTCTGAGTCCCGAAAAAGCCGTGGATATACAGCGGATCATAGGCGCCGATATCATGATGGCTTTCGACGAATGCCCCCCATACCCCTGTGATTACCGCTATGCCAAAACATCCATGGAGCTTACGCATCGCTGGCTGCGCCGGTGTGTGGAGCACCTGCCGCAGTCGCCGCCGCTGTATGGATACGAGCAGACGCTTTTTCCTATCGTGCAGGGTAGCGTCTATGACGACCTCAGAAAACAATCGGCTGAAGAGGTAGCCCAATACGACACCGGCGGTTATGCCATCGGTGGACTGTCGGTAGGCGAACCCGCTGAAGAAATGTATCGCACTACTGAAATGGTGTGCGGCATATTGCCTGCCCATAAACCCCGCTACCTGATGGGAGTGGGTACGCCGGTAAATATACTGGAGTGCATCGCATTGGGTATCGATATGTTCGATTGCGTATTGCCCACCCGAAATGCCCGGCACGGCATGTTGTATACGGCCAGTGGCGTTATTAATATAAAAAACGCCAAGTGGAAAAACGATTTTAGCCCGATAGATGAATCCATACCCAGCCCCACCAGCCGGGAATACTCTAAAGCGTATTTGCGCCATCTGATACACAACCAGGAAATACTAGGCGCACAAATTGCTTCGCTGCACAACCTGGGCTTCTTTTGTGGTTGGTGAAGGAAGCGCGCAAGCATATATTGGTCGGCGATTTTTGCCTCCTGGAAAGCAGGTATGGTTAACGAAATGCAAAAGAGAATATGAATGCGGTCATTTTTTTTACCTCCAAGATGGCCTACAACTCCGAGATCATCTCCATTTTTAATGCGGGGGTCAGCTTCAGTCGGCTGATGCGGCCTTATCTGGTGGCCGCGGGGTTTATCGCCGTTCTCCACATGATGGGCAATCATTTTTTTATTCCAAAAGGCAACAAAACGCGATTGGAGATAGAGCACAAGTATATTTCGCGCGATAACGATAAAGGAAAAACCAACGACGTGCACTTGTTTCTGTCGCCCGATTCGAAAGTATACATCAATAGATATCAAAAGCGCGATAGTACCGCCCGCGATTTGCGTATCGAAAAATTCAAAAACCACGAGTTGGTGTATATGCTCAAGGCTAATACGGCAGAATGGCAGGGCCCCCCAAACAAATGGCGCCTGCGCAATTACGAGATAAGAACTTTCAACGGGCTGGACGAATCGCTGGTTATCGGCAAAGGCAAGCTAATAGATACTACCCTTAATCTGACGCCCGACGATTTTGTGGATTACCTCAACCAGGAGTCGATGATCCCGACCGGCGAACTCAGACGTTATATCAAAAACCAGAAAAAACGCGGCGTAAGTAATACCCAAAAATACGAAACCGAAGTATACCGGCGTACCGCCGAACCTTTTACCATTTTTATCCTGACTATTATCGGACTGGCCATCGCCGCCAGAAAAGTGAGAGGAGGCATTGGCCTGCACCTGGCAATAGGCATCGGTATTGGCGCCCTCTTTATCTTTTTCTCCAGGTTCTCTATCGTCTTTGCTACCGGCGAGGCGATTCCCGCCCTGCTTGGCATCTGGATGCCCAACATCGTCTTTTCTATCGTAGCGGCGTATTTTGTCCTGAAAGC
This sequence comes from Saprospiraceae bacterium, assembly GCA_016715405.1. GTDB lineage: Bacteria > Bacteroidota > Bacteroidia > Chitinophagales > Saprospiraceae > JABWBR01. The sequence goes on from JADKAE010000010.1 coordinate 163,884, forward strand.
ACAGAAATAGTACGCAAGCACAGCCCGTCTTTGGAGGTAATATTATTGCCGGGCAATTAATTTTCAATTTTACTGAAAGTAAAATAATTTTTAAAATTTGTTTATTTTATTAAAATACTGATTATCATTTATTTGTGAAATTTCTGAAATGAAAATTATAAAATTTTAGCAAAATGTCTAACGAAAAAGCCGAAATAGTTGCACAATATCAAATAAAGTTATAACTTTGATTCAACAAAGGGATGCAATCTTAAGGAAAAGTTAAACAAAACTACTCGGCCATGTCACAGTTAGAATTTAATAGTCAACTCAATCAGATGTCTTCGTTGTTGCAGGCTTTTGCCTACAACCTCACTAAGAATGGGGAAGATGCCAAAGACCTTTACCAGGAAACGGCATACCGGGCACTGACAAACAGTGATAAATTCAGGCCGGGGACGAACTTCAAAGCCTGGTTGTTTACGATTATGAAGAATATTTTCATAAACAACTATCGCAAAAAAGCCAAGGCCAATACGATTATGGACTCCACCGACAACTTGTACTACATCAACTCGGGGAGCACGATGATCGGCAACGGCGCAGAGTCTAATATACTCATCGGCGAGCTAACGGTTATGATCGATTCGCTCGACGACAGTATTCGCATCCCTTTTCTGATGCACTACCAGGGGTTCAAATACCAGGAAATAGCAGATGCCCTCGACCTCCCGCTGGGCACGGTCAAAAGCCGGATCTTTTTTGCCCGCAAAGAGCTCAAAGACCAGATTTCGCGTCATTACGGCGCCACCGCATTCGTTGAACCGGATTCCGTTCCATATGAAGATTAGGTAAAAAAAGTATTCCCTTAGCTTTGAAACGGTAGTACCCGCACAGGTACTACCGTTTTGTATTTTGTGGTTTATTATTCAAATATGGAAACAACAGAGGACCGAATACAACAATTCCGCTCGCGCCTGATGTCGTGGCACGCCACTCATCAGCGACCCATGCCATGGAAAGGAGAAAAAAATCCGTACCTGATCTGGTTGTCCGAAGTAATCCTTCAACAAACACGGGTAGCACAGGGCCTGCCCTATTTTGAAGCATTCAAAACCCACTATCCCACTATCAGCGACCTGGCCCAGGCAAGAGAAGACGAAGTGATGAAACTTTGGGAAGGGCTGGGGTATTATTCCCGGGCAAGAAATATGCTGGCCGCAGCCAGGGAGGTACACGTAAAATACGGGGGCGTTTTCCCGGAAAATCACGAGCAAATAAGCGCTTTGCCGGGGGTTGGGCCCTATACTTCCGCTGCTATTGCCTCTTTTGCCTTCAACCTGCCCCATGCCGTATTAGATGGCAATGTATACAGAGTTTTGGCCCGCTTCGAAGGCCGTGATACGCCGATTGACTCAACAGCCGGCAAGAAAGAGTTTGCGATTATGTCCCAGCGTTTCCTGGACCCCCAACAACCGGGGCCTTACAACCAGGCCATCATGGACTTTGGCGCCTCGGTATGCACGCCCCGCACCCCCGCTTGCTCCAGCTGTGTATTTAACGACTTGTGCCGGGCATATGCCGGCGGCCGGGTTCAGCAATTGCCGGTAAAAACGAGGAAACCCAGCCGTCGCGACCGCTATTTCAATTACCTGGTCATACGGCCGGCGCAGACCTCTCGCGTATGGATAAGACAACGCACGGCAAAAGACATCTGGCAGCAACTGTACGAATTCCCCATGATAGAAACGGATGCGCTGGTAGATCACCCCGACGGATTGCAGGATTTGCCCGAATTTTCCGCCTTAATGCCGCAGACTGGCTTTCACCTGCGCAATAAATCGCAGCCTTTTAAGCAAGAACTCACCCATCAACGCATAATTGCCACCTTTTGGGAAATAGAAATAGTAGAAAATGCAGAATTATTAAATCTGGACAGCGCAATTCAGGTAGATCGAAAAAACTTGAATAAATTTGCATTTCCAAGATTAATAGATTGGTATCTAAGGGATAATTCTCTATATTTAGAGTTGCTTTAACCTAAAAAACAACCCAGTTGCATCATGGTAAATCGCGTAATGTTGATCGGCAATCTTGGAAAAGACCCCGAAATCAGAAGTTTGGAAAATGGAGCGATGGTAGCCAAATTTACGCTGGCTACCCACGAAACCTATAAAGATAAAAACGGAGAGTACAAGAAACTAACCGAGTGGCACGATATCGTGATGTGGCGCGAGTTGGCCGAGCGTGCGCAAAGTATGCTGAAAAAAGGCATGCAAGTGTATATCGAAGGAAAACTCACGCATCGTACCTGGCAGGACCAGGACAACAATACCAAGAAAATCACAGAAGTAGTGGCCAATACATTCAGGATTTTAGGCGCTCGCAAAGAGGAACAACCTGATACAGATAACGCCGCCGCCAACCAAACAGTAGATACCCCTGTTCACGATACCGTACCTGAAAATATAGACGACGGTCTTCCTTTTTGAAATACATAAATACCATAAACCGTCGCCGCATTGATCACCAAATCCAGGATATTTTGGAGCCAGAACCTGATAGTTATAGTTACACGCTGTCGTTAATACTAATTACCATCCCCTCGTTTGAAATAATTGCGGGCATTGCAATGATATTGGTATTGTTGCTTTGTGCTGCCTTTCTTTCGGCTGCCGAGGTTGCTTTCTTTTCGCTGGAGACAGACGATTACGAAAAAATTCAGCAGGATAACCGCAATATCGGGGTCAGACTATTGAAGCTCAAAGAAGATACCCGTCGGCTCCATGCCACCATCCTCATCAGCAGCAGCGTAGTCAATGTAGCCGTGATACTCATGTTTAATGCGGTATTGACCAAAGCGCTTTCGCCGCAAATACTTGGCGACTGGGCCGCAAACCTGGCTTCGTCAACAGGTATTTCGCTCAATATGTCTACCGAAATGATGGGCAAATCACTCGTCTTTCTGATAGCCCTTGCCGGCGCTACCTTTCTGATCATCCTGTTTGCCGAGTTAGTGCCCAAGGTATACGCCCGCCTCAATAAAGTGTACGTGTCTTCTATCATGGTCCAGCCGATGTATTTCATCATGACCTTAGGCAAACCCCTCATAGGCGCCATCGTAAAGTGGACTAAAGCAGTGGAACGCCAACTGGCAATGGCGCCCTATTCAACCGGCGGACTAGCCAGCCGAAAAGACATCGACGAAGCCATAGAACTCACCGTGAGCAGGGCAGAAGATACCGACCAGGAAAAAGATATTTTGAAAAGCCTGCTCAAATTCGGCGACGTAACGGTCAGCCAAATTATGTGCGCAAGGGTGGATGTAGTCGCCGTGGACATACAATCAAGCTACAATACCTTGCTGGAGGTGGCGCGCGAATCGGGGTATTCTCGCATACCCGTCTACAACGACGATTTTGACAATGTGACTGGCATTTTATATGTAAAAGATTTGCTGGGCCACTTGCGCGAAAGCGACGATTTTAACTGGCAACAACTTATTAGAACCAGCGTTTTATAGGTGCCGGAAACCAAAAAGATCAGCGACTTGCTCAAAGAGTTTCAGCGCCAGCGCCTGCACATGGCTATCGTAGTAGACGAATACGGCGGCACATCGGGTGTCGTCACGCTGGAAGACATCATGGAGGAGGTCATCGGGGAGATCAAAGACGAATTCGACGACGAACCCGAAGTGATCTTCCAGAAAATCGACGACGCCAACTACATCTTTGAAGGCAAAACCCTGCTCAACGACGTATGCAGAGTAATGGGCCTCGATACCGACACGTTTGACGAAGTAAAAGGCGAAGCAGATTCTTTTGCCGGACTAATCCTCGAATTGCTGGGCGATATGCCGCGCGAAGGACAAGAAATATCCTACAACTCTTTTCATTTTCGGATCGTAGCGGTAAACGAACGCCGCATAGAACGCATTTTAATCACGATCGCTTCGGGCGAATAACTAATATCTATGCAAGTGGGTGATTTTTTTCGCGCAACAAGCGCGAGTAGATGGCTGTTTTTGGGGCTGATCGCAGTTGTTCTTTGGCCCGGTTGTCAAAACGATACAACGCCGATACCCCGGCCGCGGGGTTTCCCCAAAGTAGTTTACCCAGAGAAAAACTACCGCGCTTTCGACAAAGACTACTGCAACTTCACCTTCGAATACCCCGGTTACGCCAATATAGAGCAGGACACCTCTTTTTTCAACGAAAAACCGGCTCATCCCTGCTGGTTCGACGTATATACGCCCGCATTCGACAGCAGGTTGCATTGCAGCTATTTCCCCATCCGAAATAGCGCCGACCTCGAAAAGCTGAAAAGAGACGCCTTTGAATTGGTCGACTATCACAAAAAACGCGCCAATTCTATCGAAGAAATACCTATCGGCAAAGAAGGCCACGTAAGCGGCTTCCTCTTCGATATCCGCGGCCCCGCCGCCTCGCCCCTACAGTTTTACCTTACAGACAGTACCCACCATTTCATCCGCGGCGCCCTGTATTTCAACACCCAGGCCCGCCCCGATTCGCTGGCCCCGGTGTACGAGTTTGTCAAGGCAGATATCGTTAAAATGCTGGAGACTTTTGAGTGGAGGTGAGGGAACGACAACAAAAATTAAGAAATGGAGCAATTCCCTGAAGTTCTAAATCCTGAGCTGGTTGGAAGTTATCCTCCAGTGGCAAAATCTGGCGGGGGATATGTTTGGGATGAGGTTTTAGAGTATCGAGTTTGGTGTCATCCTGAGCATGGGGCAGAGGATATTGAAGATGGAAATGATTACTATTTCGCTTTTGCTTCTTTTGCGGAGGCAAAAAACTTCTCGGATACTCACGAAGGAACCGAGGAACCGATAGCTTTGGTTTTACAGAGAGCACATTAATGAGCCTGTTCCCGGAAAATATGTACATGTGAAAGAAGAGAGAATAACGGAATGGTTGGTTGATTGGTTGAGAAGGCCAAGAAGAGACGAAAGGACCATTCCGGATTTCTTTTCAAAGGGCCCCTCGTCAAATAGGTTAGATGTTTTGAGAGGAACCTCGGAAAAATGAAGAACCTTCATCTAATACCACTAGGCAATATAACAGAAGCTTTACATAAACGAGCGTAAATTGTTGTAATTTTCGCCCTCGTATTGCAAAAGCGAATTGCATACAATCTTACCTCCGCTAACTCGTCGGCACCTGGCTTTCACCTGCCAGTGGCGCTTGCTTTCCTCAAGCGTAAACCCTATCTTTGTAAGGATTGTCGCCTATGCGGGGCAACGCCAAGCCACAAAAGCCAACACAGGTCAGCACAGCGTACATGCTCACGTTCGTGGCAATAAAAAATGAATAAATGAAAATTGAAGAGATAAAAGCAGTGATAGTCCCCATACTGACTCGACATCGAATCAAACGAGCAGGGATATTCGGCTCGGTTGCGAAAGGAAATGCAACATCCCAAAGTGATATTGATATTTTGGTCGAGCTGGGTAGTGAGATAAGCCTATTGGACTTTGTGGGAATTAAATATGAATTGGAAGACCATTTAGGCAGAAAAGTAGATTTAGTTGAATATCAAGCCATAAAGCCAAGATTAAAAAATCGAATCATGTCAGAAGAAATAAGGATTTATGGCTAAGAAAACGAAAAGGGATGAACTGGTCTTCCTCGAAGACATTTTGGATGTATTGAGAAGATTGAAGATTACATTGGCAACTTGACCGAGAAGGAATTTGAGGACAACTCAGAAAAACAGGATGCGATTATTCGTAGAATAGAAATTATCGGCGAAGCAGTTAAAAACATATCAAACGAAACGAGGGAAAAATATCCAGGCATTCGGTGGAGAGAAATAGCAGGGATGCGAGATATTGTAATTCATCAATATTTCGGGGTGACAGTAGGCTTGGTCTGGCGGGTTGCAACCTCCGAAATACCCAAGCTCAAAAATGAGATAAAAGGGATAATTAATGAGATGGAAAATGAAGAAAAGAAGCCACGAATGGAGTAAAGAGAGCAGGAGGCAAACCGTTGAGCCAATCATCAGATAATAATGATCAAAGAACTTTCTGAGCAGGAATTTATTGGCACTTTTGGATGGAATGAAGAATGTTACTGTAGAAGAAGGAAGGAATATGGATTAATCAGATATAGTGCACCATTGGACATGAGTAAAGCAAAGGAACCAACCTAATAAGGAAGATGCAACCTTCCCACCCAAACCAAGTCCTTACCTATATCAAACTGCTCGATCCTGAGCGCGTTTAAATATCCAACCTATGAAATCACTCAATATCGTTATCGCTTGCACCTTGTTTTTATTGATTTCAATTAATAGCATAAATGGACAAAGTAGTACGCTTGCTGATGAATACATTTTGCAAGCAGACAATTTTAAGAAAAACCAGGAGCGAGACAGCGCAATAATGTACTATGAAAAAGCAGCTGCCGGGTTTCAAAAAACCGGGAACATTGAAAAATTGATTTATTCCTATAACCAAATTGGCATTATACTTACACGACAGGATAAATATGAAAAAGCCAAAACGTATTTAGAGAAGGCACTGTCAACCGGACTATCTTCGCTGGACAGCAATCATTTGGAAGTTGCAAGTACTTATATCAATTTAGGCGTAGTTTATGCCGCTGAAGAAAACTATGATCAATCTTTGATATGCCATAACAAGGCTCTGTCAATACGGTTATTGCAACTCGGAGAAAATCATGCAGAAATTGCAACCAATTATGGAAACATAGGAAATGTCTATTTCCGCAAAATGGAATTCGATAATGCTATTGACGCGCATGTAAAAGCAATGAAAATAAGAGAAAAAGTTTTTGGAGAAACAAGCGCTGAGATCATTGAATCTTATGCCAACCTGGGTAAAGCTTACAGAGAGAAAAAAAATTATGATACGGCATTGGTTTATTTTGAAAAGGCATTGAAAAATAAAATTTCACAGCGTGGACAAGGACACAAGGATTTAATTAAATTTTACAACAATATTAGTGAAGTGTACTATTTGATGGGAAACAAAGAACAAGGAGATTTCTATAAAGCAAAGGCAGATGAAATTTCAATGAGTCCAAAATAATTTACATGATAAAGCAGCCATACAACACCTCATTTGACCTCGAAGTTATTCCTATTACTCCCCCTCTTTCAACGCCAAAATATGCTCTAATTCAGCTCTAAGTTCAGCTTCATTAGGTAAATAGAGTTGGTATTTTGATACGAAAAGCTGGCTGCTCATGCCATAGGTGGCAAATTTGACCAGCAGTTCATCCTTATCACGGGTTAGGATAATACCTATGGGCGGATTATCTCCCTCGAAGTGCTCCTCATTAGCAAAATAGCCGAGGTATAGGTTCATTTGTCCGATGTCATAGTGCTTTACCTTGTCGATTTTCAGGTCGAGCAATACAAAGCAACGTAGGTATCGGTGGTAAAAGACCAGATCTACGTGATAACGTTCGTTATCGATGGTGATACCGTATTGTCGTCCAACAAAGGCGAAACCCTTGCCCAATTCGAGCAAAAAACTTTGCAGGTTGTCGAGCAGGAGGGTTTCCAGTTCCTTTTCAGAGAAGTGGTAGGGCTCTGGAATTTTCAGGAACTCGAATACGAAAGGGTCTCGAAGCAAGTCCTCCGGGCGTTCCACAATTTTGCCCTGTGTAGCCATTTGTAATACGCCGGCTTTGTCCTGCGAGGCAGCGAGACGTAGGAAGAGCGCGCTATTTTTTTGACGCTTGAGTTCCCGCACCGTCCAACGCTCGAGAATGGCTTGTTTTTCGTAAAAGCTGCGTTCAAGGTCATGATCGATTTTAAGCAATTCAAGGTAGTGTGACCACGTCAATTGGTGAGACAAAAGTGTAGAGTCGGGGTATCGTAAAAAACACAGCCGCATGTAAATCAAGCTACTACGATCAAAGCCACGCCCCAATTGGTGAGACAGATCTTTAGAAAGACGCTCCAGAATTTTGGAGCCATACTCGGCTTTTTCATTGCCGGCCTGCTCGTATTCTACGATATGTTTGCCGATAGCCCAATAAGTCAGCACGAGTTGGCGGCGCGCCGCTTTGATAGCGGCAGTTTGCCCTTGGACGTAGGTTGTCCTGATTTGTTCGATTAAAGCCAGATAGGTGTGTTGTAGTTTCATTTGTTTATTGGTGTTAATTATTCAAATGAAGGTGTCAGTAGGGGCGCAAACAACACGGGACAAACCGCACCTCGGCAATTTGTCCCGCATCTCTATAAGTAGGTAAGCCCCGCTAAGGGGTAATTATTTATCCATCATCGCTGCCGGCGTCGTCGTCGGCGCCGTCTTCATCGAAGCGCATAGCAGCCACGGGCACGGTGCCACTCGACAATTTCTCCTTGATCTTTACTTCCATCTCCACAGCCACCTCGGGGTTGTCCATGAGGAATTGCTTGGCAGCTTCGCGGCCCTGGGCAATCTTGGCGCCGTTGTAGCTATACCAGGCGCCGCTTTTCTGGATCACGTCGTGGTCGACGCCCATATCTACGATTTCGCCGGTTTTGGAAATGCCCTCGCCGAAGACGATATCGAACTCAGCTACCCGGAAGGGGGGCGCCAGTTTGTTCTTCACCACCTTCACCTTCACGTGGTTGCCGGTCATATTGCCGTCTTTGTCTTTGATGGCAGCGCCGGTTTTGCGGATATCGAGGCGGATAGAGGCGTAAAACTTGAGGGCATTACCGCCGGTAGTCGTCTCCGGGTTGCCGAACATCACGCCGATCTTTTCGCGCAATTGATTGATAAAGATACAGCAGCAGCCCGTGCGGCCTATCGTAGCCGTGAGCTTGCGCATCGCCTGCGACATGAGGCGCGCTTGTAGGCCCATCTTAGAGTCGCCCATCTCCCCCTCAATCTCGCCGCGGGGCACCAGTGCCGCCACCGAGTCGATCACAATGATATCGATAGCGCCTGAGCGGATCAGGTTTTCCACGATTTCGAGCGCCTGCTCGCCGTTGTCGGGCTGCGAGATGAGCAGATTTTCCGTATCCACGCCCAGGGCCTGCGCATACGAGCGGTCGAAGGCGTGTTCGGCATCGATAAACGCGGCGATACCGCCTTGCTTTTGGGATTCGGCGATGGCGTGGATGGCCAGCGTGGTTTTACCCGAAGATTCCGGGCCGTAAATTTCGATCACGCGGCCTTTGGGTAGGCCGTTGATGCCGAGCGCTATGTCGAGACCGAGCGAACCGGTGGAAATGGTTTCCACATCCTGCACCTGTTTGTCGCCAAGTCGCATGATAATTCCTTTGCCGTAGGTTTTCTCCAGGCGGTCAACGGTAAGTTGTAGCGCCTTGATTTTGGCATCTTTGTCCTTATTAGACATGGGCTGTAAATTTTATGATAAACTTTTTGTTTTTAATTTAAATACAAAAATGAAAAATTTGTTTGAACAAACCAATTCTATTGCGAAAATTATTTCAAAAACTTACAACGGGGCCGGTTTTGGGGCATAAATTTTTGAAGAAAAAATGATCGTCCAGCTAGCTGTCCAGAAGACAGGGTAAAAAGTTCAGGTAAAAAAAAGTCTGTTTTATACTTAAAGTTCTATAAGTCAAATATATTGCATGTGCTCTTGCATTCAATCAAAGATTAAAATATACAATAAGTCATCTCGCGTAAACAGAAAACAATAATTTGATAATATCAAAAAACGGGTAACAATCCAACAATTAAGGGGATAACAGAACAACACTAAATAAGATCTCATGAAACCTTTCTTTACTACCCTATTGGCCGCATGCCTTTGCCTGGGCGTGCATTCCTGTCTGTCGGCCCAGACTTTTACCAGTAACACCGTGGCTTTAATACCGGACAACGCCTGCGGCTCCTCCAATTACGCCGCCAGTCCCATTACCGTTTCGGGTATAGGCCTATTGGGGGCTCCGCTGGTCATTGACCGTATTAGTTTTAATATCGCCCACGATTGGGTGGGAGATTTACGCGTTTACCTGGAGGCGCCCGATGGCAAGGTGCTGGAGATTTCTACGGAAAACGGCTTGAACGGCGATAATTACACCAATACGATTATCCGTTCGGATGCGCTGTTGTCCATTACTCAAGGCGTCGCGCCATTTAACAGCACATACAAACCGGAGGGCCGTTGCACGAGCCTGGGTTGTGCTTCCGGTACGCTAAGCCAATACAACCTCAGCTACTTCAACGGAACTAATGCCAACGGCGTCTGGTACCTGAAGGTATGCGATAATGCCGACGGCAATACCGGCATCTTTAACAATTGGAGCATCAGCTTTACCAATTGCCAAGCGCCTGACGGCCTCGCGCGCACGTATGTGTCTCCAACAGCAGCGAGTCTGGCTTTTAATTGTGCGGGATGTGCGGGAAGTTATATTGCAGAATACGGCCCGATAGGTTTTACGCCGGGCGTGGGTGGCAGCCCGGGCGCGGGCGGCACGCTGGTGACCGGCACGGCTTCGCCAATTGCTATCACGGGGTTGTCTCCTACGGGTTCGTATGATATTTATCTGCGCCAGGCCTGCGGCGGAGGTATGTATAGTGTCAATGCCGGACCGGTCAAATTTTATCCGGGCGAGGTATGTGCCAATGCGCTGGATTTGAGTTTGCTTACCAGCCCGTATTCTAATAATACTGTGCCGATGGCTAATGATTACAATTCGATGTGCGGTACAGACCTTGGAGGTAACGATCAGCTTTTTTATATAGTCGTACCGCCAAATTACAAACTGGAAATACGGCAAGTTTCTAATAATTACACATCATATACCCGCCTGGCGTATGGTGGTGCATGCCCAGGCACAACTGAGATTGGATGTTATTTCAATGACACCCAATTAAAGATCTGGCAGAATAACACAGGAATTACACAAACAGTGTATTGGCAACAAGATGCATATTATTCATATTATAATGGCTCCTTTACCCTGGCCTGGACATTGTATGCTTGCCCTCCGCCTTCAAACCTTATTAGCTCAGGAATTACCTCCAACGCAGCTGCACTTAGTTGGACAATGGGGGGAACTGTAATTCAGGAATGGAGTACTGGGTGTTGCCGAGTCCTTCCATTGTACCTGTTGCTGGTACGGGCACTCCATTGGTTTGTATGCCTGCTTTCCCGTTGGCCATCGGCGGGTTATCCGCACTCACCGGTTATGACGTTTGGGTACGCGAAAACTGCGGCGTAAGCGGCTATTCTAATACCACAAAAGTAGGGAGCTTTACGACTACCGCTGCTTGCGCAGCACCAGCCAATCTGACACGCACGTACACATCACCAACTTCTGTTAATTTGGGTTTTATGCCCTTCCTGTACAGGAAGCTATCTTGTGGAATACGGCCCGATAGGTTTTACGCCGGGCGTGGGTGGCAACCCCGGCACGGGCGGCACGCTGGTGACCGGCACGGCTTCGCCTATTGCTGTTACGGGATTGGCGCCAACGAGTTCCTACGATATTTACTTGCGCCAGGATTGTGGCGGGGGCGAATACAGTCTAAATGCCGGACCAATCAAATTTTATCCGGGCGAGGTATGTGCCAATGCGCTGGATTTAAGTTTGCTCACGAGCCCGTATACCAATAATACTGTGCCGATGGCTAATGATTACAATTCGATGTGCAGTTCATTCTCTATAGGTAACGATCAGCTTTTTTATATAATAGTACCGCCAAATTACAAACTGGAAATACGGCAAGTGTCTAATAATTACACATCGTATAACCGCCTGGCGTATGGTGGCGCATGCCCTGGCACAACAGAAATCGGATGTTTTTTCAATGACACCCAATTAAAGATCTGGCAGAATAACACAGGAATTACACAAACAGTGTATTGGCGACAAGATGCATTTTATTCATATAATAATGGCGCCTTTACCCTGGCCTGGACATTGTATGCTTGCCCACCGCCTTCAAATCTTATTACATCAGGTATTACCGCCAACGCAGCTGCGCTTAGTTGGACAATGGGGGGGAACTGTAATACAGGTATGGAGTACTGGGTGTTGCCAAGTCCTTCAATTGTACCTGCTGGTACGGGCACTCCATTGGTTTGTATGCCTGCTTTCCCGTTGGCTATCGGCGGGTTATCCGCACTCACCGGTTATGACGTTTGGGTACGCGAAAACTGCGGCGTCAGCGGCTATTCTAATACCACAAAAGTAGGGAGCTTTACGACTACCGCTGCTTGCGCAGCACCAGCCAATCTGGTACGCACGTATACCTCCCCAACTTCTGTTAATTTGAGTTTTATGTGCCCTTCCTGTACAGGAAGCTATCTTGTAGAATACGGCCCGCTAGGCTTTATACCTGGTTTAGGGGGTAGTCCTGGCTCGGGAGGAAGCTTGGTAGCAGGAGTGACTTCTCCTATTTCAATTACTGGATTAACAGCTACGACTAAGTACGATATTTATATCCGCCAGGATTGTGGCGGGGGAGAATACAGTATAAATGCCGGACCAATCAAATTTTATCCGGGCGAGGTATGTGCCAATGCGCTGGACTTGAGTTTGCTTACCAGCCCGTATTCTAATAATACTGTGCCGATGGCTAATGATTACAATTCGATGTGCAGTTCATTCTCTATAGGTAACGATCAGCTTTTTTATATAATAGTACCGCCAAATTACAAACTGGAAATACGGCAAGTGTCTAATAATTACACATCGTATAACCGCCTGGCGTATGGTGGCGCATGCCCTGGCACAACAGAAATCGGATGTTTTTTCAATGACACCCAATTAAAGATCTGGCAGAATAACACAGGAATTACACAAACGCTGTATTGGCGACAAGATGCATTTTATTCATATAATAATGGCGCCTTTACCCTTGCCTGGCAACTCAAAGAACCTCCCGAATGCCCCAATCCCGCCAATTTGACTAGCTCCAGCATCACCACCACCGGCGCACAGGTGCAATGGACGCCGGGAGGAAGTTGCTCGCTAAATACGGAGTACTGGGTTTTGCCCTATCCATCGGTAAATCCTACGCCCGGTACGGGTGTGACGCTACCCTGTGCGCCGGCTTTTCCTATTACTTTGACCGGTCTGCTACCCGGCAAACAATACGATATATGGGTGCACGAGAAATGCGCCGGCGGCTTCGTAGCCGGGCCTATCAAGCTGGGGTCGTTTACTACGCTGATAGAAACCTGCAATACAACCGGACAGCTTACCGCCTGCTCACCAGCCTTCGACGCGCCGGGCGGTATAGGAAGCAACCATGCCTACGACTACTTTACTCTTACCGTGCCGACCGCCGGCGTGTATTCCATAGCCGCTCAGTGGTCGGGTTTTGACGGGTATCTTTGTTTGTATTCTACTTCGTTCAACCCGGCCAATCCTGCGAATAACCTGGTAGCTACCAATAATAACCATCCTTCATTAGGTACCTCGGCTTCGTTGCTGGATAATGTTTTTCTCAACACGGGGGTGAGTTATGTAGTGGTAGGCACAACTTACGACGACAGTGCCCCGCCGGGCGCTATGTCCTTTGCGGTGTCCGGGGCGGCAATGGCTAATTGCCCCGGTGTGACGGCTATCAACGGCACACCGCCCGAAATCTGCGACGGCCTCGACAACGACTGCGACGGGCAGACCGACGAAGGATTAACCAACCCTGTATCGCTTACCTACAACCTGGATTGTGTGAGCCCAGGTCAGCAAATTAATATAACCTGGACCGGCGGCTGCCCGGGCTGGACGGTTTTTTTGCAGTTGATCAGGATAAGTACCAACACTGTAGTGAACACATTTGCATCTAATGTTCAAAATATCGGTTCATATTCCTGGACTGTGCCGAATGGGCTCGACCTTAACGAAGACTATCAGATCTATATTCAGAAATCAACGGCGCCTTTTGTCTGGCAATACGGCGATATATTTACAATAGGCAGCGTTATGTCTTTTTACGCCGATGCCGACAATGACGGCTACGGCGATCCAAATGGTTCCATAGATGCCTGCACCCCGCCCCCCGGCTACGTAACTGACAACACCGATTGCGACGATGCAGACCCGGCCTTGAATCCCGGTGCGCCAGAAATTTGCAACGGCCTCGACGACAACTGCGACGGCCTTACGGATGCCGGCGACTCTTTTTTGTGGAGTTTGACAAGCGAAGGCGGCGCTCATAACGTAGGCGCCATTATCCGTTATGATCCGGCTACCGGCGCCTCTACTGTCGCTTATGATTTTCCCGTTTTGATCCCAGGAAGAAGCACAGGAGGCGTCCCAACAGCATGGAATGGGAAATTATACGGCTTGAATTTTTTTGGCGGAATAAACAATTTCGGCGTATTATTTCAATACGACCCTGTTTCCGGCGAGTATGAGGACCTGGTTCATTTCGACGGCACTACGCAAGGCGCCAATCCGCATAGCAGCCTGGTGGTTTTCAACAATAAATTTTACGCGACGACTATCCAGGGAGGCCCTAACGATTACGGCGTGTTGTTTGAATACGATCCCCTTACAAACACCCTAACCAAGGTACACGATTTTACAGGTATAAACACGGGAAGGCACCCTTACGGAGATCTGACCGTTTACAACGGAAAGCTTTACGGCATGACTAATCAAGGCGGGGTGCATGATGTCGGCGTACTGTATGAATACGATCCCGTGACCAATGTCCTCGTAAAACTAATGGATTTTGACGGCACAAATAAAGGAAAGCATCCGGAAGGACACCTCACCCTGCACAATAATTTGCTGTATGGTATGACCTCCCGGGGTGGTGCTAATGACAAGGGCGTACTTTTTTATTGGAATCCCGCGACACAGTTTTATTCGAAACTGCACGATTTTGCTACAGCTACTGGAAGTTATCCCGTTGGCGCTGTAACGGTATATAACGGCAATTTATTCGGCGTCACCCACAATGGCGGCGCTACGGACCGGGGGGTGATTTTTGAATACATTTTAAATACCAATACTTACAACAAACTCCGCGATTTCAGCACGACTGACGGCAATAATCCGGAAGGTGACTTGTTGGCCCTGAATGGAAAACTATACGGCACGACAAGAAGCGGCGGCGGCCCAGGCACAACCGGAGTTTTGTTTGAATACGTTCCCTTATCCAATAGCTATACCAAACGCGTTTTTTTTAACGGCGTTGAGAAAGGTGAAAATCCCGTAAGCCTGATGGCATACAACGGCAAAATTTACGGTATGACTGCCGGAGGAGGCGCTTTTTATCCGGCGTTTTATACGAATTCGACCCATTGGGAGGCGCCTTTACCAAGTTTTTGGAATTTAGTGATAAAAGTCTCGGCGCCAATCCTTATGGTAGTTTGACGGCTTACAACGGTAAACTATACGGCATGACGCGTGCCGGAGGAGTTTTAGATGTTGGAACAATTTTTGAATTCGATCCGGCCACCTCGACTTATACCAAGCGTTATGATTTTGATTATTATAACAACGGCGGATTGCCCGTGGGCAGTTTAACAGCATACAACGGCTTGTTATATGGCACAACAAGCGAAGGAGGTAGCGATTACGTCGGCGTATTATTTCATTTCAACCCTGGCACATCTGTATTTACCAAGCTGATGGATTTCAACTATACGCTGGGAGCCAGGCCGCAAGGCCAATTGACGGCCTTCGGCGGGAAGTTATACGGCGTCACCAACGAAGGCGGAGCAAATTCCGGCGGAGTTTTGTTTGAATACGACCCATTGGCCAATACTTACACTGGAAGGGTTGATTTTGACTTTTTGACATCGGGGAGCAATCCTGTCGCTACGCTTTTGGTATACAACAACAAATTGTACGGTGTTACCGGCGCAGGAGGAGAACATTATGCCGGCGTATTATTCGAATATGACCCGATTTCCTACGACTATTTAATGTTGCGCGAGTTTGAGAGCACGCCGGATGGCGAGGTCCCCTTGGGTGCATTAACCGAACTCAACGGCTTTTTGTACGGTACCACCGAATACGGCGGCTCCGGAGGTGCAGGTGTTTTATACCGGTTCAACCTCACGAACCCGGAGTTTGCCAAACTTCACGATTTCGACGGCGGTACCGGCGGCGGTTATTCCCAAAACGGGCTGACTGCCTATCAGGGAAAAATATACGGCATGACTTATGCCGGCGGCTCTCAATTCAAGGGGATATTGTTTGAGTTCGACCCTAATAGTCATGTGCTCACGCCTAAGGTTGATTTTACAGGACCCAACGGCGCTGTACCCGGATATTCCGCTTTACTGCCATTGCAGCAACCCATTGCCGGTGGATTATCTTACGCCGATTCGGATGGCGATGGCTACGGCGATCCCAATGTGGTATCAACTGCCTGCCCTATGCCCGCCGGCTACGTAACCGACAATACCGACTGCAACGATGGCGACCCGGCCATCAACCCCGCAATGGTCTGGTACCGGGATCAGGATGCCGATGGGTATTCTTCCGGACAAACCCTGGTGCAATGCGCACAGCCCCCAGGCTATTACCCGTCCTCCAGCCTGACAGCCACCACGGGCGACTGCAACGACAACAATGCCGCGATCCATCCCGGCGCCGCAGAAGTGTGCGACGGCCAGGACAATAACTGCAATGGCTTGTACGACGAGATGCAGCCGTTGGCGGCGCCGTGGACGGGCGCCAATGTGGGTGCATTTTACGGTTTTTCCAACCAATACTGCATCGGTGGCGGTAGCACCGGGTTTGTCGCAGGCGCTGCCGGAGTTGGATCCCCCACCATTGATAGAGTTCGCTTTGTTTATCAACAGCTTTGTGCCAATAGCGAGATTATAACCAAAGTAGCTGCAGTTTCCAACGGCTGGGCCGGCGTGATGATGCGCGAAAGTCTCAACCCCGGTGCTAAAAAAGTTTCGTTAAAAACACAGCTGACAATATTCCTGCGCAGCGAAGTGAGAAGTATGACCAATGGTTCGGCTTCAATATCACAAGTAAATCGACCCTCGCATACCTGGCTTCGAATAGTAAGGTCGGGAAATACGTTTACGGGTTATAGTTCTGCGAATGGCACAAACTGGACCCCGGTTTTTTCTGCTTCGGTCAGTATGAATAGTTGTATTTATGTGGGGCTATTTGTGGAGGCAATTAGCAATTCCATTGTGGCTTCTGCCCAATTCACCGGCATAAATGTTGTCGATTTGTGGACGCCCCCGACGGGAAATCCCGATTTTCTCATAGGCGCAGGAAATGGAAATGACGGCGGCGGCGCCGAATTAGAGATTTATCCCAATCCGACCGCGGGTATAGTCAGGTTCCGCATGGCACATGGCGTGCCCTTACCGGAACAACCCCTGTCAATAGTGGTATGGAATGCGCTTGGCGAATGTTTGCTGCGAAGGCAAACCGGGGTACCCGATCTCCTGTCTGATGGGCTTGATCTTTCGGGTCATCCCAATGGTATTTATCTGGTTCAACTGCACTCGCCGGGTCAAATGCCGGTTACTATGCGGGTGATCTTACAAGAATGATATGCCCAAATATAAATCAGCCCGAATTCTGGTTTTTACCAAAATTCGGGCTGACCCATTTTCACACTAAAGCCCGGTCAAATATGACTTTCGAGGGCAGTAGCTTTGCTGTAGTTGAGTACGCGGCGAATCGCATTGTCGGAAGGGCGGAAAGTAACCTTCGGCAATTGCTGGAAAGCGCTGAAAAGCGTTTTGAATTCGTAGCGCATTTCGAGGTCTTCGGTCAATACGGCCCGAAGTGCGAGGGTTTCAGAGACGGAGGTCTCGCGGTAAAGCAAACGGACTAAATCATTAGATGTAAAGTTTTGGTGCATATACGCTTTTTTAGTAACTGAATAAGGTCCCAGAACATTTTTATAAACTTAAAAGGCCTTTGGCTTATTGCTTTGGTTATCTACTTTTTACGCGTATCGGGCCAAAATGCAGATTATTTAACACGATACCAGGTTTGGGTGCGGTAAAGCCCCGTCCAATGCTTGCCTCTTACCTTTAATTCTTCGGTTTTTCCGTTTTCGAACCACATGCTGCAGCCGTACTCGTTGCCGCTTACAGGGTCGAGGATGGAGCCGCTTTTCCAATAGTCCTTGTATTTTTCAAGATGCTCGACGATGACCATGCCAAGGACCAGTTTGTTTTTTTTGCTGCCCGGGCATTTGTCGCAAACGGTGTCGGGGCCTTTTTGCAGCAGCTTGACAACTTTGCCGTAGTATTTGCCGCCTTGTTCGTAAATTTCTACGTGCGATTTGGCTTGTCCGGTTTCATCGTCTATTGTTTTCCAAACGCCCAGCAACGAGTTTTGAGCGGCCAGCGGAGCGATTCCCATTGCAAATAGGACCAACAGGCTTAACAGGTATTTTGTCATAAAGTGGTATAATTTGGTTAAAAAATACTAACTCATTCATCCAGATCTTGGGCGGGATGCCAGAACAATTGCTTGAACCCCACCACTTTGTTGTCAACAACTTCGATGCCTTCTTGTTCGAGCAGTTGTTGCATCATCGTAGGCGTCGGAAAATGGATGCGCCCACTTAACTCGCCCAGGCGATTTACTACGCGATGCGCAGGCACGCCATAACCCGAAAAGCTTTTATTTAAGGCCCAACCCACCATTCGCGCCGAGCCCAACGCCAGGAAATCGGCAATGGCGCCGTAGGTAGTGACGCGGCCCCTCGGAATTTGCCTGACTACTTCGTAAACCAGATCGTAATAGGTAGGTTCTTCCATAATGCGTATTTTTACCGCGTTTGGTATGCCAATATACGCATCTCTCCCAAAATACAATTCATAAAGCAGCATTGCGCATGAAAAAGACCGTAGTAAAAGCAGCCGGCGTCACCACGCTTACCGATGCAAGGTATTTTGCCGCAAGGGGCGTCGATTGGCTGGGCCTTTCGCTCGATTCTTCACAAGACGACTACCTGAATGTCACCGCCGCATTAGCCATCAAAGAGTGGGTAGAAGGGGTCAAAATCGTAGGCGAATTCGGCTGGGCCAACCTCGAAGAGATCGACTACGCCATACAAACGCTGGCCCTCGATGCCGTGCAGGTAGGGCCTTTCGCCGATGAGGAGGCGCTAAACAAACTCAGTGAAAGCTGCGTTTTATTCAGAGAAGTGGTCGTAGAACCCGGTATGTCCGCGGGCGAACTGGCTAACGCTATCGAAGAAGGCGCCACGCTGGTATACGCCACGGTTGTCAACCTGGCAAAAAACGGTATGAGCTGGTCAGACCTCGCACAGGGAAACGCAGCCCTGACAATTGATGAACTGAAAGAGCTATGCGGCCAATACGCGCTGGTATTGCGAATGGATATAGAACCCGGCGATCTCGAAACCTGCCTCCAGACGCTAAGCCCCTGGGGAATAGAAGCGAGAGGCGGAGAGGAAGAATAAACAGGCTTTAAGTCTTTCGATGAGCTGGACGACTGGCTCGATACCCTTGAAAAAATCAATTCCTAAGAAAATGAGACACTCCATCTTTACTCCCATATTATCCGGCTTTCTGGCATTACTGCCTTTTGTGGTTTTGGGCCAATGGCAATGGATGCAAAGCATAGGTGGAAGCGGCATTGACAATAGCGGAGGTCTGGTTGTGGCCGGTGAAAACCAAAATGTGTATGTGGCCGGCGTATTTGCGGGGGGGGCATGGGGTGGAAACGATATCTTTTTGACCAGTCTGGACAATAATGGCGCCACAACCTGGTCGTTTAACGGCGGCGGGCCGCTCGATGACGAAGTGACTGCTGTAACAAGCGATGCCTCGGGCAATATCCTGGTGGCAGGCGCTTATTGGCTGAATGCCTCGTTTGCGGGCGTTACCCTAGAAGCTGAGCAAAGTTCGCGGTCGCTGTTTATTTTGAACGTATCTCCGGAAGGTACGTTGCAATGGGCTAAAAACCTGCACGGCACGGCAATCAAAAAAATTGGCGCGATAGGCGCCGATACAGCCGGCAATATCTATATCTCCGGGTATTTCCAGGGGCAGCTTTCGCTCGATGAGTGGGTGCTGGAAGCCAATGGCGCCACTGACTTCTTTATTGCCAGACTCAACGAAGACGGCATAGTGACCTGGGCCGTACATGCCGGGCAAACCGGCGATACTCGCATTACTGCGATGGCCGTTAAACCCGGCGGAGGTTTAGTAGCCGGTGGTTACTTTAATGCCATCACCCAGATTGGCGATTACCAATTTACCGCAAATACTTACGATCGCGACGTGTTTATCGCTTCTTATGACGCAGACGGCGCCCTCCTTTGGGCCCGAAAAGCCGGCGGCGTGCACAACGACGAACTCACCGGCATAGCGCTCGACGACGAAGGAACGGTCTACGCTACCGGCTATTTGGTGGGCGTGATGAATTTGGGCGAAGGCATAACCATTCAAAGCGCCAATGGAAATCCCGATTTTTATATACTCAAATACAACTACGACGGACTGCCGCTCCAGGCGCGCGCCATGGGCGGAGCTTTGCGCGACCAAAGCATGGCTATTGTGCACAATGAAGACGGAGTAGCCCTCGCCGGCTTTTTTTTGGATGACATGAATATAGACGGGCAAATGCTGGAAAACAATGGACAAACTGCGGGTTTTATCCTCCGGTTTGATGAATCGCTGGCGCTTTTGCAGTCAGAAACCATGCATTCGGATGAAGGCCCGGTGTATGCCATGCAACTAGCGATAGATCATACCGGCAAATTGGTGGTAGCCGGCAGTTTCGAAGGAACGCTGCAATACGGCAATGCCGGCCTGACCGCAGCAGGAAGTGCCGATGTTTTTGTTGGAAAATGGTCGCCTTTGAGTACCTCGACGGATACACCCACAAGCGCTTCGCCCTACCTAAGCGTTTTTCCCAATCCGGCAAGGGGACAGTTTGAAATAACGTCGCCATTTACACTGCAAAACATACGGATATTTGACCAACAGGGGAAACTAATATACAACGCCGCAAAGTCTGGGTTGATCGCAGCGGACAACTGGCCTGCAGGCGCTTATCGCATCATAGCGCACACATCCGATGGCCGGATATTGGAAACCGGATTGCTGATACAGCGTTGATAGCGCAGGCACTTAGGGTTTGTAATGAATGCGGTAAATCACGTCGGCAAAGTCGTCGGAAACGAGCATAGAGCCATCGGGCAAAAACTCGATATCTACCGGGCGGCCCCACACATCATCTTTATCCACCATCAGCCATCCTTCGGCAAAAGGCTTAAAGCTGGTCACCTTGTTGTTCTCCAGCGTAACCATAGAGATGCGGTAGCCCGACTTTTTGCTGCGGTTCCAGGATCCGTGTTCGGCTATAAACAATTGTTTCTGATAGGAAGCGGGGAATTGTTTGCCAGTGTAAAATTCGAGTCCGAGCGGAGCCACGTGAGGGCCCACCAGCTGAGCCGGCGGGGTGAATTTCCCGCAGGGAAACTTGCTGCCAAATTCGGGATCCGGCGTATCGCCCTGGTGGCAATAGGGGTAACCGAAGTGCATGTTATCGGTGGGCGCGTGGTTGAGTTCGCAGGAAGGCATGTCGTCGCCCATCCAGTCGCGGCCGTTATCCGTAAACCAGAGCTCTTTGTTATCTGGATGCCAGGTAAAACCTACCGTATTGCGAATACCCTTTTGAACGATTTCGAGGCCGCTGCCGTCGGGATTGATACGGGTAATGGAGGCATAAATTTCTTTGTCAGGTTCGCAGATATTGCAGGGGGCGCCCACGGGCACGTAGAGCTTGCCATCGGGGCCGAAGGCGATGAACTTCCAGCCGTGGTGCGTTTCGGTGGGGTATTTGTCGTACACGACCACCGGAGCGGGTGGATTATCGAGCCGGGATTCAATTTTTTCGTATTTGAGGATGCGGCTGACTTCGGCCACATACAAGTCGCCATCGCGAAAAGCCACGCCGTTGGGCATATTAAGGCCCGTAGCGAGCACAAACACCTGATCGGCTACGTAGTCGCCATCGGTATCTTTAACGGCGTACACACTGCCCAAATCGCGCGTACCGACAAACAGGGTACCATTGGGCGAGAGGTCCATCGAACGGGCATTTTTGACGTCGTTGGCATACACGTCAATGACAAAGCCAGGAGGTAGCTTAATTCTGTCGAGCGGCAGTGACGACGGGGAACTTGTAGCGGTCTTCTCCCTGGGAGCAGACGGCGGGTTGATATTGCCACATGCGGAAAGCAGGGCTGTGAAAGCGGCTAGCGTAAACAAAATCCTCATATGCAATCAAATTTTTTCACTTACAAATACAAAAGCAGGAGGCAGGTTGAGCGGCACGAAGCAGACGTCCACATTGCCAAAAATCTTTTTGTATAGTCTTTTGGTGAAAAGGGAATAATGCATTTGCACAAACAGGCCTCCTTTATTGAGGTGCTGATAGCATTGTTTTACAATATTGATACCCAATGTCCTGGGAAGAGAAGTAAACGGCAGGGCAGAAATGACATAATCGATATGGTCGATATGGAGTTGATTCAGGTAGTCATCCAATTTTTCGGCAGTATCGTCGATGAGAATAAACCGTGGATCGTGAATCTGCCGCAGTGTACGGCAAAATTTTTCGTTGACTTCAAAAACAATAAGGCGGGAATCAACAGGCATTTTGCTGAGCAGCTGATGCGTAATAACGCCATCTCCGGCGCCGAGCTCTACGATAGTAATACCATTTTCAAAATCAATATGCCTGATCATGCTTTCGCATAAATGGCGGGAACTGGGCGTGAGCGTACCCACTGTTTTGATATCGCGAAGGCTTTCTCTCAAAAACTCAAGTCGCTTTATTGGTTCTGTTTTCATGTTGTAAAGTTACCAACCATTTAATCAACTAAACCGGTAAAAAGCGAAATAGTTATTATCGTCGACTACTGGCCGAGGTAGTTTTGCAAATCAGGGAAAAGACTTATCGCTTGTTTGACCTTGTTTTTATCGGCTCTTACTCCATTGAGGAAGGGCACTATAAATGCGCCGGAGAAACCTTTGGCCAGCAATTGGTTTTTGAATTGCACCGCATCGGCATGCCTTTCAAAGGCGCCCAAGGTATAGCGGTAGAATTCGAAGTGGGGTGTTTTTTCGGTCATTATGTCAGGAAGCGAGGCAGCCTGGGGGTTGGCGTATTCGCCTTTGGAGGAGGCTACCTGTATTTTGTAAAACAAGTCTTTATTGGTGGTAAGTCCAGGCGCTACGGAGTTGTAGTAATCGCCGATAACGGGGACTTTTCCTTTGACGGGTAGTTCGGCGGCGCCTTTAAAGGCAAATTCTACGACAGCCGATTTGCTTTGTGATGCCGGTTTGCCAATTCCCCGCATATAAATAGCCTCAGAAGAAACGCCTTTTTTCAGTAAGTAAGCAGATACTTTTTCAGCGTGCTGCACAGCAAGGTACGCGCCTTTTCCGCCGGAAGACCCCGGGGGAGGATAGGCGGTAATAACCAGCGTAAGGGATGGATATTCCAGCAGGAGTTGGGCTATCTGATCGAGCGTATTTGTTTCATTATCAGAAAAAGCAGAATTCAGTCCCGAATAAACAGGAGAAAAAGCCGGCTGTGTGTAGGCAGGCGGTTCTACCTTTGCAGGGGTAGCTTGTACGGCTACTACCGGCGGGGGTCCATTTCAGGCAGATAGTTTGGGAAATACGCCATATAAATGTCGCGCATGCCCATTCCATCGCGGCGCGACGACGAAAAAAAGGCAGTGAACCCGTCTTTGGCCACCCTGAAATAGGCGTCGTCGCCGGCAGAATTGACGGGCAAACCCAGGCTAACCGGGTCTGTCCAGGTTTTGCTGCGGGAATTATACACCGTCTTTAAGATGTCGAGCCCGCCGATACTTTTTTTGCTGTCGTTGGAGCTAAAATAAAGGGTGCGGCCATCGGCAGCCAAAAAGGGAGTGGTTTCGTCAAAAGGCGTATTCACTCCCGGACCCAGGTTTTCGGGGGGGCTCCAGCGACCTTTCCGGAAAATCGATTTGTAAATATCGAGCCCGCCCAGTCCGCCCTGGCGGCGACTAGTAAACAAAAGGGTGGTGTCGTTGTAGAAAAACAACTGCCCGTCGCCCGCCACCGAATTCACTTGTGATTGAAATGGCGTAGAACTGAGCGTGCGATCTTCCAGGCGTTTAAACGTGTCAACAATAATTTCACCGTTGTTGTAATCCCATCCTTTGGAATAATACAACACGTTGCCGTCTTTATTAAAATCGAGCAAGACTTCATGCCGGGGGCTGTTGAGCAGGTAGTGCAGCTGCTCCACGTTGCCCCAGTTGCCCTGGCTGAGCATGCAACCGAACATATCGCTAAAATAATGGCCCAGTTTTTCATCCGTAGCGCCAAAGCGGTTGCGCAGTCCCCCCATATTACCTTGTCGGGCGGAAGAAAAGTAGATCTTATCGCTGTTATTAGGGCTTGGAATAGGGGCAAACTCATCGTAAGCGGTATTGACCTGGCGGCCCAGGTTTTCTACTACGATTTGACTGGTTTGGTATTGCCAATCGAGGCCGTTGGCGCATCGCCGAATTTCTTCAATCACCATTTTGCGGTGGGCGTGGTCTTTGCGAATTTGCCGCAGGTATAATTTATAATAATTAGAAGCTTCCGCAAACTGGTGCTGGCTATGGTATACTTTAGCCATATAAAATAAGCATTCCGGTAGTTCGGGTCTTTCACTACTAGCCAGCGGTTTTAATATTTCGGTGGCTTTGTCGAGTTCATTTAGCTGGAAATAACAGATAGCCAGCAGAGTTGAGCCTCTTTGTCGTCACGGATAGCCTGCCGCGAAGCTGTTAAAACGGCCAAAGCATCGGCATACCTGTCGTGGAATATATATTCTTTGGCTTGTTTCTTTTTATCAGATACACTACCTTGTGCATACAAGCCTTGTAGCGTCAGTGAAAACACAATCAACATCCAATACTTCATCTTGCAGCGTATAATTAGGTCGTCAGATGGGGAGCCGGGTGGTAGGCGTTAAGAATTTTAACTTTATCTTTGTTTTATTGGAAAATAATCTATTGCTTTGCAAAGTATAATATTTTCCGGGCTTTTCGTAATTTTGCCTTGAAAATTTGGCTAAAAGCACGCTACTGCTGGATATCATTAATTAATCAAATTTAAACGAATATGCGTCTGATAGTAAGACTATTGATTTTCTGCCTGGCTATAGGTTCGCTTCAATCTTGCGTATCCAAGAAGAAGTATGACGAACTGGAAGCTTCTAAGATGGCTACCGACAAGGCACTGGCCGAAACCCAGGCATCACTCAAATCGTTGCAAGACGAAAAGAACAAACTGGCTGCTGATTTTGAAGCAGAGAAGACACGCCTCAACGGCGAAATTAGCTCAGTAAGGTCTGAGCTCAACGCACAGAAAGGCCAAATCGCTCAGGTTCAGGAAAAACTGACTATGACGGAAGCCGAACTGAAAAAGCTGAAAGACGAAATCAACGGCATTTTTGCTACGTATAAAGACAGCGGTCTTTCCCTCGAGGAAAGAAACGGCCGTTTGTACGTTCTTACCTCTGAAGCAATGAATTACAAGTCGGGCTCTGCCAGACTGAGCAAATCACAGCGTATCGCTATCGATGCACTGGCTGAAACGCTGAAGAAAAACCCGAATGTGAAGATACTGGTAGAAGGTCATACCGACGACAAGCAGTTCCCTGCAGGTGGGTATAACAACTGGGATCTCAGTATCTCCCGCGCTAAAGAAGTAGTTAACCGCCTGGTCAAGAGAGGCGTTGACGAAGCTCAACTGTCAGTTGTCGGCCGCGGCGAATTTGTGCCCGAAGGTGACAACAAAACGACGGAAGGCCGTAAGAAAAACAGGAGAACGGTTGTATTGCCGAATCCTGATCTCGGCATCTTGAAGGACAATTAATCGCTTACTGGTACTGATAAAGCCGGGCCGATCGACGATCGCGCCCGGCTTTTTTTTGGTGACAGGGTGACAAGGTGACAAGGACATATTGTAGCGTGAACGTTTACCGTTCACTAATTGTGACAATCCTCAATGGCGGCCAAAATCACCTGGCAGGCGCGCTCGATTTCATCATTGGTTATGATCAGCGGCGGCGCAATGCGCAGCGAGCGGTTGTTAAACAAAAACCAGTCTATAATGACGCCCTGTTGCAGGCAGCGCTGAATAACCGCCTGCACGACGTCAAAACTGGCCAATTCTACGGCCATCAAAAGCCCTGCGCTGCGTACTTCTTTGATAGCGGGGTGTTGCAAATAGCTTCTAAATAAGGCTTCTTTTTCCGGTACGGCATCAATCAAGTCTCCTTCGAGCAGGGTATCGAGCGTGGCTAACGAAGCGGCGCAACTCACCGGATGGCCGCCAAAGGTGGTGATATGCCCCAATATGGGGTTGTGCGACAGGCAGGACATGAGTTGCTGTTCGGCAATAAATGCGCCTATGGGCATGCCGCCGCCCATTCCTTTGGCCAGTAGCAGGATATCGGGTACGATGCCATAGTGTTCAAAGGCAAACAGCGAACCCGTGCGCCCAAAGCCGGTTTGGATCTCGTCGAGTACGAGCAGGGCGCCAGTCTCATCGCAACGCCGGCGAAGGGCCATGATGAAGGAAGGCAGAGGCTTTCTGACGCCCCATTCGGCTTGTATAGTTTCCACAATGACACAAGCCGTGCGTTCGGTGATCAGCTCGAGGCTTTTTTCGTCGTTGAAGTCGAGGTGCACGATACCGGGCAACAGGGGGTGATAGCCCTGGGTAAAGTCTTTGGGCCACATCAGGCTGGCGGCGCCCTGCGTGCTGCCGTGGTAGGCGTATTTAAAGGAGGCAATCTCATACCGGCCGGTATACCGCTTGGCCAGCTTCATGGCGCCTTCGGTGGCTTCGGCGCCCGAATTGACAAAATAAACCGAATTGAGCGAAGCGGGCAGATTGTCGCTCAGGCGTTGGGCAAGAGTTACCTGCGGCCCCAGCACATATTCGCCGTATACCATCGTGTGCAGGTATTTGTCGGCCTGGGCTTTGATAGCCGCTACTACATTCGGATGACAGTGCCCCAAGCTACTCACGCCTATGCCGGCGATGAGATCAATATAAGCTTTGCCCTCTTTATCGTAAAGGAATACGCCCTCGCCGCGCTCAATTTCCAGCATCAGCGGGAAAGCGCTGGTTTGGGCCATATGCTGGAGAAAAAATTGTCGTAAATGCATGTTGTAGTGATGTATATGCAGTCAATTGGCGGCAAAATTACTAATATTGGTTTTTGTGGGGAAAAAGGGGCTTGTTTGAATCCTTTTTCAAAAAGAAGCGTTAGATATAGATTAGTAAACGGCCCAAAACAGCAAACGAACGGTAAATTGAGAAAAATCTGACGCGGCCAGCCCTGTCTTTCTACAAAAGTGAGGCTAGTTATCCCTTATTCGTCATTCAAATGACGTTATAATACTATTAAACTCAACAGATAACGCGGTTTTGAACATCTTTTTTTGCAAATTTGTAATAATGTTTAATTCCCATAGCATTAAAGAACATACACGAAACATGTATCCAGTACAATGAAACACTTGCTGGTGGTAATAAGTGTGGTGGCGTTTGTGGCGGGTTGCCGGCAGGAAACTTCCCGAATGCCAAATTATGAGGTGCAGGGCATTGACGTGTCACACCACCAGTCGTACGTCAATTGGGATTCCGTGGCGAGCGCAGCTATCACGTTTGCCTTTGTCAAAGCCACCGAAGGCGCTACGCTCAACGACTCTTTGTACTGCCACAATTGGGCGGAAATGAAAAGAGTGGGTTTGAAACGAGGCGCTTATCACTTTTTCCGCCCTACGATAGCTCCGGTGGAACAAGCGCGCAATTTTGCCCGCCTCGTCGAACTGGATTACGGCGATTTACCCCCAGTGCTGGATGTGGAAGTCATGGACGGCGTATCCAAGTTTGCCCTGATCAGCCGCATGCGCACCTGGCTGGCTTTTGTGGAAGCCCGCTACGGTATCAAACCCGTCATTTATACCAATCTCAAGTTTTACAACCGCTATCTTGCCGGCCATTTTGAGGAATACCCCGTATGGATTGCCCGCTACAATACCCGCCAACCCCGTATGGCTTGTGGCCGGGAGTGGCAGTTTTGGCAATACGGCAACCGCGGCAGGCTCAAAGGCGTCAACGGCAACGTAGATCTCAACGTGTTCAACGGCACCGCCGGCGACCTCGAAATGATGTGCCTGCGGCCTTCGCCGGCGCTGAGCGATGTAGCCGTTGAAACAGAACTTGAAAACAGTCCCGCCCGATAACAGTTTATTCTTGAATATGCGCTAATTTTGCCGCAAAAAATACCATGAAGCAATTACTTGGAATAGGCATTGCGCTCCTCCTCTTTGCAGCTTGCAGCCCCAACGCCGATAAATCAAAAGCAGAGATCGAAGGATTGCGCCAACAATTGGCGACGGCCACTACTTTCCCGCTCGATACGGTGACAGCCGGCCAACTCATTGAAAAAAGCCGGGCTTATGCCGATCACTTTCCCGAAGATACGGCCTCCGCGCGTCTGCTGTTTCAAGCCGCTGAAGTTTCAAAGGCTATCGGCAAACACCCGCAGGCGATCGAGCTTTGGCGCCGTGTGGCAGATAAGTATCCCACATATGCCAAAGCGCCCGAATCGCTGTTCCTTATCGCTTTTACCTACGATAACGACGTAACCGACAAAGAAAAAGCGGTGGAGAGCTATCAGGCTTTTATCGACAAATACCCGCAACACGAGCTCGCGGACGATGCACAACAACTACTCGGCTACCTGAAAAGTGGTAAAACGATTGAAGATATCATGAAAGAATTTGAGCAGGCCGCCAAAGACTCCCTGCAATAACATGCAAGAACAAATACAATCCTTTTTGGAGCAGCTGAGCGAAAGCGCCGTGAAAGGCACTTTTGTCAAACTGACTTTGAGCAAGCCGGCATCAAAAAGCAGCGAACTCCACAATATCTATGCCCGGCTGGTAGACATCAAAGGGCAATCCCACTTGTCTTTTACGCTTCGCTATGCCCGTCGCGACGAAACAAAAAATTACCTGCCGGCAGAAGCTGCCAAAATGGTGAGCGACTGGTTAGGCAAGGATTTCCTGCAGGGCGATTTGTATACGACCGAAAAGGATTATTTTATTCAATACAATAAAAAAAGAGAAGTCAACCTGCGCACTGCCGCGCCCAGCCACGCTTCTACCCCGAATGCCGGCCACGACAAGGCCAAAAAGCGGTTGATTACTGCTGATACGGCTAATTATCTGCACTTGCTCGGC
Source organism: Saprospiraceae bacterium (assembly GCA_016715405.1). Classification (GTDB taxonomy): domain Bacteria; phylum Bacteroidota; class Bacteroidia; order Chitinophagales; family Saprospiraceae; genus JABWBR01. Next base: position 193,069 of record JADKAE010000010.1, read on the forward strand.
GTAGCCAATGCAGATGGTACGATTAAAAAAGAAGGGCAGAAGAAATTTAAGCAGATTAACAAATACATCGAAATTATCGATAGCCTGCTGGCACAACAACCTCTGCCTCCTAAAGCGCATATCGTGGATATGGGTTCTGGTAAAGGCTATCTTACTTTCGCTTTGTACGACTACCTTACCCGGAAATTGGGGCTGGATATAGAAATGACGGGCATCGAACTGCGCCCTGTGCTGGTGGATTTGTGTAACGATATCGCTTCAAAATGCGGTTTTGAAAACCTCCGTTTTGCAGCGCAGGATATCCGCGATTACCAACCCGGCCATATCGACATGCTGATCGCCCTGCACGCCTGCGATACGGCCACCGACGAGGCTATCGCCAAGGGCATCCTCTCCGACTCGGCCATCATTGTGGTAGCGCCCTGCTGTCACAAACAAATCCGCAAAGAGATGCACAGCCACGGCGATATGCAGGCCATCCTCAAACACGGCATCCTCGAAGAAAGACAGGCTGAGTTGATCACCGACGGACTGCGGGCCTTATTGATGGAAGCCAACGGCTACGCTACCAAAGTGTTTGAGTTTATCTCTACCGAGCATACCAGTAAAAACCTTATGATCACGGGTTTGCGCGCCAAGCCGCAGCCCGAAGCGCTGGCCAAAGTAGAGGCCATCAAACAATCTTACGGCATCAAGCACCACTTCCTGGAGCAGCTGCTAGCAACTCCTTCATAATCAAGCTCATCTTGGGCTCGGCGCTTGCCGCCACGTTGATCACGTCTTCTACCGAGGTTTCTTTGATATGATCCAGCGGATAACACTGGTTGGTGATCACCGACACCACAAAAAGGCGAATGTCCATGTGGCGGGCTACCAGCACTTCGGGTACCGTTGACATGCCCACCATATCGCCGCCGATACGGTGCAGGAATTCGTATTCCGCTGGCGTCTCCAGGTTGGGGCCGGGCAGGGCTACGTAAACGCCCTGGTGGGCCCTGATGCCGTGTTTTTTGGCCAGCGTGAGCGCTCGCGCGATGAGTTCACGGTCGTAAGCCTGCGACATATCGGGGAAGCGGGGGCCGAGTCGCTCGTCGTTGGGGCCCCGGAGCGGATTGTCGGGGTGCTTGTTGATATGATCGCGCACAAAAACCAGGTCGCCGGCGTGGATATGGGGGTTGGTACCGCCCGCTGCATTGGAAATAAACAACTGTTTGATACCCAGAAACTTCATTACCCGCACGGGAAAAGTAATCTGTTGCATCGTATAACCTTCGTAGTAGTGAAAGCGCCCGGCCATCACCACTACAGGAGTCTTGCCGAGATGCCCGAAAACCAGTTTGCCTTTGTGGCTTTGCACCGTAGATACCGGGAAGTGCGGGATATCCTGATAGGGAATTTCCGTTTCCACTTGAATTTCGTCGGTGAGGTTGCCGAGTCCCGTGCCCAAAATTATACCCGTATGGGGTTGCAGTTGCGTTTTTGTGCGCAGATGGGCTACTGCTTCCTGAATTTGTTCGTATAGCATGAGAAAAAGCTTCTTTATGTCATTAATAAAACCCGAATTATCATCACAACGCCAAAAATGATCAGCGAAGCGCCCGACAAGCTCCGCAGCCACAAAAAGTGGACGGGGCGGAAGTGGCGGCTTATTTTTTTGGCACCCAGTACTTTTAAAAGGTCCGTACCCATAATAGTAGCCATAATTCCGCCAAAAAACAGGACAGCCTCACGCGTATCCAGGTTGTTTTCCACGATAGAAATGCCCGATACGCCGATCCAGAAGAAAAAAGTAAAAGGATTCACCGTATTGATCAGAAAACCTTTGCCCCACAGGGTGAAATGCAGGTTTGCCGGTTTTGAAATGTGCAGGGTGTCTTCCGAAAGCAGGGGTGGTTTCGACAGCAGGGCGCCCAGGCCGAACGCGGCCAGCGTTATACTGCCGCCTACGCCCAGATAAAGGGTAAAGGCCGGAGAGTTGGCAATTTGTTTGATTTGGGCAAGTCCGAGGTATACGGCAATGATAAACAGGATATCGCTTATCCAAATACCCAGGCCCACCATCGTGCCGCCTCTGACACCGAATTCGGCGCCCGACTGGACCAGCGCAAAAAACAGAGGCCCTACCAAACAACTCAGCATCAGCCCTAGTTTGACCCCCTCCCATAGTGGAAACATGCCCATTCGAATTAAATTATTGCTGTGTTTGGTAGCCCTAAAAATACAAAATAATGCCCGGTTTGGCCCAATGAGTTTAATCAATAGGAAAAAGCAAGCATAAAATGCAACCACACAAAGCAGAGCTTGTTATTTTTGCGCGCGATTACAGCGGCTGAAACTAATTCAGGAAAAAAGCCGTTAACCTATGAACTATCCAAACCCACGAGGTGATGAACAACGAACTTTACATATACAATAGCTTTACCAGAGAACGCGAAAAATTTGAACCCCTGCACGAAGGACACATAGGATTGTACGTGTGCGGCCCTACCGTATACAGCGACGTCCACCTCGGCAACTGCCGTACTTTTGTGTCGTTCGATATTGTGTATCGCTACCTGACTTATTTAGGCTATAAGGTTCGCTACGTAAGGAACATCACCGATGTGGGCCACCTCGAAGGCGATATCGACAGCGACGCAGAGGATAAGATTTCCAAAAAAGCGCGCCTGGAGCAGCTCGAACCTATGGAGATCGTACACAAGTACACCCTGGGTTTTCGCGATATCATGCATTTGCTCAATGCGCTTCCGCCCAATATCGAGCCCACCGCTACCGGCCATATCATCGAACAGATCGAAATGGTGGGTAAGATTATTGAAAATGGTTTTGGGTATATTAAAAACGGCTCGGTATACTTCGATACGCCCAAATTTGTCAAAGAATACGGCGTATACGGCAAATTGTCGGGCAAACAAATTGAAGAGTTATTTACCGAAACCAGAGAGGCGCTCAAAAAGCAGGACGAGAAAAACCATCCTTCGGATTTTGCCATTTGGATCAAAGCCGACGAGCGCCACCTCATGCGCTGGCCTTCGCCCTGGTCGGTCGGTTTCCCCGGCTGGCACCTCGAATGCTCGGCGATGAGCACCAAATACCTCGGTGCGCAGTTTGACATCCACGGCGGCGGCATGGACCTCCAGTTTCCGCACCACGAAAACGAAATCGCGCAAAATTACGGCGCTTGCGGCATTATGCCCGTGCGCTATTGGATGCACGGCAATATGTTATTGCTGAACGGCCGGAAGATGTCGAAAACCCCCGACCCCATTACCGGTAAATCTAATTCGATTTTGCCGCTGGAGCTTTTTACCGGGCAAAACGAGATATTCAGCAAGGCGTATTCGCCCATGACGATGCGCTTTTTTATGCTGCAATGCCACTACCGCAGCACTCTTGACCTTACGGATGCAGCTTTGTTGGCCGCCGAAAAAGGGTACCGCCGCTTGATGGATGCCCACAAAGCGCTGCAGCAATTACAGGCCCCTGCCAATGCCGAAGCCGCTCAGCTCGACCAGGAGATAAACGGGTTGATAGACCAGGCATTCGAGGATATGAACGACGACTTCAATACGCCGAAGGCTTTGTCGCGCCTGTTTGAACTCGTAGCCACCATCAACGGCATCAAAGACGGCCACTTGCCCGCCGACCGGGTTTCGGCAGTCACTTTGCAGCGAATGAAGGAGGTGTTCCAACACTTTATCTTCGATATCTTCGGCTTACTCGACGAACACGACGGCGGCCAGGATATCCAAACAGTGGACGGCTTGATGCAATTGATTATCAATATCCGCAAAGAAGCCCGCGAACGCAAGGACTGGGGTACTTCCGACCAGATACGCGATGCCCTGAAAGAACTTGAGATTCAGCTCAAAGACAGCAAAGAGGGGACTTCCTGGGCAAAAGGCAGCTAAAACCGGGTTATTTTGTCATAAACCGGTACATCGTGAGCTGATGATACGTGCGCTTGGGGCGCAATATCGTAGAGGGAAAAGACGGCTGGTTGGGACTGTCGGGGAAGTGCTGCGCTTCGAGACACAAACCGCCGTGTTTTTCATAAGTTTGCCCGTTTTTGCCCTGGAGGCTTCCATCCAGAAAATTGCCCGAATAAAATTGTACGCCCGGTTCGGTTGTATACATCTCCATCAATCGCCCGCTGCCAGGGTCATATAGCGTAGCTACCAGACTAAATTCCTTGTAAGGTTTTCTCAATACATAATTGTGGTCATACCCGCCATCCACCTTGTCGAGGTCGCGGCCTATCGGCTTGGGTGAGGAAAAATCCATAGGGCTGTTTTTGACTTTGAGTTGTTTGCCTGTGGGGATCAGCCATTTGTCAACACCTGTATACCGTATGGCATTGATCATCAGCACGTGGTCTTTGATGGTGGGGTTTTTACCGGCGCTGAGATTGAAATAGGTATGATTGGTGAGGTTGACGGGAGTGGATTGGTCCGTGTTGGCTTTATAAGTAATCGTCAGGTCGTTGCGTTTGTGGAGGGCATACGTTACCGTCACCTCCAGGTTGCCGGGAAATCCCTGCTCGCCGTCCTTGCTCAGGTAATGCAATCGCAGGGCGGCGGAAGAATCGGAGATCATTTCCTGTGCTTCCCATATCACTTTATCGAAACCCCTCACTCCTCCGTGGAGGGTATGGCCGTTGTTGTTGAGGGGCAGCTGGTAGGTTTTTTTATTTAAAATAAAACGTCCTTTGCCAATGCGATTGGCATAACGGCCCACCAGGCACCCAAAGTAGGGGTTGCCGGACTGGAGATATCCGCCCAAAGAATCGAAGCCCAGCGCTACGTCACCAGCCTCGCCGTTGCGGTCGGGCACGATCAAATGGGTAATGGCGCCCCCGTAATTGGTAATATGCACCTCCATGCCGTTGGCATTGGCCAGCTTATAAAGCCAAATAGTGGTGTCATTGATTTCTCCGTAGGGCTCTTTGCTAATGGAAAAGCCGCTGGCCGTTAATACGGCGGAGGGCGCATTTTGGGAAGATCTATTGCCACATGCTGACAAAATCAGCAGAATTGGAAATACCCCAAGGAATATTTGGAATGAACTTGTCGCTTTCATATACACAGGAATCTTTGGTCAAGATAGTGACTTCTATCGAAGAAGTTAGCTTTAGAACGGCTACCTTTGCCGTCAAAATACACTTATGAATATCCTGTTGCTTGGAAGTGGCGGCCGGGAACACGCCCTGGCCTGGAAAATAAGCCAAAGTCCCCTTTGCTCATCACTTTTTATTGCTCCCGGCAATGCAGGCACGGCCTCGCTGGGCACAAATATGGCGGTAAATCCCAACGACTTTGAAGCCGTCGCGCAATTGGTAAGCAGCGAACAAATCGATATGATCGTCGTCGGCCCCGAAGAACCCCTGGTCAACGGTATTTATGATTATTTTAAAAACCACTCCTCGCTGGGGCATATTCCGGTGATAGGCCCTTCCCGACAAGGAGCTATGCTAGAGGGCAGCAAAGCTTTTGCCAAGGCATTTATGCAGGAATTCGGCATTCCTACCGCAGCTTATCGCGAATTTACGGTAGATAACCTGGCAGAAGGCATCGACTATATCAGCCGCCAAACGCCGCCAATTGTGCTCAAAGCCGACGGACTGGCAGCCGGCAAAGGCGTGCTCATTTGTCCAACAGTAGAAGAAGCCGTGACAGAATTCAACGCTATGTTGGGCGGAAAATTCGGAAGTGCAGGCAGCAGGGTGGTTGTAGAACAATTTCTGAAAGGCATCGAGTTTTCGGTTTTTGTGCTCACCGATGGCAAAGACTACAAAATACTGCCGGTGGCCAAAGATTACAAACGCATAGGCGAAGGCGATACCGGATTAAACACCGGAGGTATGGGCGCCGTGTCGCCGGTACCGTTTGTAGATGCCTCATTGATGGCAAAAGTAGAAGAGCGAATCATAAAACCCACGATCGACGGAATAGGCAAGCGGGGATTTGCCTACGAGGGTTTCATTTTTGTGGGCTTGATACTGGTGGAAGGCAATCCGTACGTGATAGAATATAACTGCCGCCTTGGCGACCCCGAAACGGAAGCCGTTTTGCCCCGTTTGCAAAACGACCTGCTTGCGCTGTTTCATGCGCTTGCAGAGGGTCGGCTTTCAGAGGAGGTTATCGAAGAAGATCCGCGCTCCGCAGCTACGGTCATTCTGGTTTCAGGGGGGTATCCCGGCGATTACGAAAAAGGCAAACCTATTTCCGGGCTCGTAGGCGAAGGGGACAGCCTGGTATTTCACTCGGGCACCCGGCTGAATGATGCCGGCGAATTAGTTACCAACGGCGGCAGGGTGCTGGCCATCACCTCATACGGGGATACTTTCCGGGAAGCCCTTGCAAAAAGCAACGGAAAGGCGAAGCAGATCCATTTTGAAGGCAAATACTATCGACGCGATATCGGCTTTGATTTATGAATTACACAACCGAATCTATCGCCCATATACTTGGCGCGGAGGTTTTGCAGACAGCCTCGGCGGAAGGCAGGGATTACCCACCTGCTCACCGACAGTCGCCATGTGATGTTTCCTGATAGTGCGGTATTTTTGCGTTAAGCGGTCAGCGACACAATGGGCACCGGTTTTTGGCAGAATTATACGCTGCCGGCGTGCGCTGTTTTGTCGTGTCGGAAGATGTAAACCCGCAGGTCTATCCCGGGGCGACCATTATACAGGTGGCTGATACGCTTGATGCCCTGCAATTGCTGGCTACTCATCATCGCAGTCAATTTGATCTGCCCGTCATAGGCATCACAGGAAGCAACGGCAAAACCATCGTTAAAGAATGGCTGTACCAACTGCTGCACGAATCCTACCGCATTGTGCGCAGTCCGCGTAGTTATAATTCGCAGATGGGTGTGCCCTTATCGGTATGGCAGATCGGCGAAGAACACCAGTTAGGCATCTTCGAAGCGGGTATTTCGCGGGTTGGCGAAATGAAAAAACTGGCGCCCATTATTCGGTGCAGCCTGGGCGTGTTTACCAATATAGGCGAAGCGCACAGCGAGGGATTTGCCTCCATCGAGGAAAAACTCGTTCAAAAACTCGATCTTTTTTCAATACGCCGAGGCCGTCGTGTATTGCCGGGATAACGAATTGGTGGACCGGCACATGCAGCAGTTGAAAAAACGTATGTTTTCCTGGTCGCGCCACCAGGATGCCGACCTACGCATCGTGCAGGTCAACACCGGCGATAAACACGAAGCCCGGATAGAAGCCAATTACGGAGGGCAATCGGTGCGTATCGCCATCCCCTTTTCCGATCCCGCCTCCATTGAAAACGCCATTCATTGTTGGGCCGTCATGTTGTGGTTGGGAATTCCGCAGCCGGTAATCGAAGCGCGCATGCGCCAATTGGAGCCCGTAGCCATGCGTCTTGAGTTAAAAGAAGGCATCAACGGCGCCACCCTGATAAATGATAGTTATAATTCCGATTTGACCTCCTTGGCTATTGCGCTGCAATTTTTGGCACAGCAAAGCGGTAAGCAAAAGCGGACGCTTATCCTTAGCGATATTTTGCAAAGCGGACAAGACCCCGCCCAGTTATATGCCGAGGTGGCGCAGTTGCTCAAAGCGCAAAAAGTAAACCGGTTTATCGGCATAGGCTACCTGGTTGCCCACGTCAAATTGTTTATACCACCCCAAATCGAAGCCTCCTTTTTTGCTTCTACAGAAGAATTCATAGAGGCGATGGATACGCTGTCATTCCGGCAGGAGTTTATTTTGCTCAAAGGCGCCAGAAAATTTGCTTTTGAACGCATTGCCGCCCGCCTTTCGCGCAAAGTACACCGCACCACACTCGAGGTAGACCTCAATGCCATGGCCCACAACCTCAATGCATACCACCGCTTGCTGCGCCCGGGTACCAGGCTAATGGCTATGGTGAAAGCGGCGGGCCTACGGCAGCGGTAGCGTAGAGGTAGCGCGCCTGCTCGAATTCCATAAAAGTGGACTATCTCACCGTAGCCTATACCGACGAAGGCGCCGAACTTCGCCAGGGCGGCATACAACTGCCGATAATGGTGCTAAACCCGGAAGAAGAAGCTTTCGACAGCCTGTTGCGCTATAACCTGGAGCCGGAAGTATATAGTCTCAGACAATTAAAGCAGCTAGCCCGTTATGTGCCCGAGCGAGAGACGCCGCTTCCTATTCACGTCAAATTCGACACAGGCATGCACCGCCTGGGTTTTGAGCCTGCGCATTTTGAAGAATTGGCCGCGCTGTTGCAAGCCAATCCGCACTTGCGCGTCCAATCCATGTTTTCTCACCTGGCGGCCAGCGAAGCGCCTGAGCACGACGCCTTTACACTATCTCAGATCAATACTTTCGAGTCTTATTGCCAATGGCTTTGCGATAGCATAGGATACAAGCCACTTCGCCATATTTTGAATACAAGCGGCATTTCCCGGTTTGCCGACTACCAGATGGACATGGTGCGGGTGGGTATCGGCTTGTACGGCATCGATGCTAACCCAGAGATGCAGGCACGGCTCAAGACGGTACTTACGCTAAAGGCATCGATTTCACAGATAAAAACGCTGATGCCGGGCGAAACGGTGGGTTATGGCCGGAGGGGAATCATATCGGCGCCTACCCGCATTGCCACCATTAGCATAGGTTATGCCGACGGCTTATTGCGCCTGGCCGGCAATCAGCGCTTTAGCGTGTCGGTATGCGGCAGGCGCGCGCCCATCGTAGGCGGGGTATGTATGGATATGAGCATGGTGGATGTGACCGATATCCCGCAGGCTCAGGAAGGCGATGAAGTCGTTATTTTTGGACAAGAACCCAAAGTAGAAGAACTGGCAACGGCTTTGCAGACTATTCCCTACGAGGTGCTTACCGGCATATCGCCCCGCGTGCGGCGGGTATACGTGCAAGAGTAAAGACAGATGATCATCTGTCTTTACGGTTTTACCGGAAACATACCCAGCCGTTCCCCTACACATTGAATAGCTTGTTTGACCTCGGCTTGTTGCTTATCCGATAAGGTGAGCGTGCGGCGTTGCTTTTTATATTCGATCCGAATTTTTTCGATATTATAAAAAACGAGTTTGCTGAACAGATCGAGCGAAGCCACGCAGGTATGCTGATACAAGCGCATATTAGTTTTTTTGTCGAAAGTGCCGCTATCCGGCACATTATACAAGCCGATCACTTCACCGTTGGACAGTTTGAGCAGCACGTTGAACCCCACGTCGATATACTCGTAGTTGTATTCGGCTATTGCCAGCGTGATAAAAAAGCAATTTATACTATCATTCTCCGTATAGCTAAACAGTAATTTGGCCTCTTCTACCAATTTCGGGCCATCCAGCGTTTCAAATTTACTGGGGATCATATAGCCGATATTCACGGCTTTGGCGCTAATCAGGCGGGTACTGTCGAAATCGTCCACCACGTCGACAGCCAGGTCGCATTGCGCCGAAAGGCGGAGAGCAGCAAAAGCAAAAAGAATACACAACGACACTAACTTTTTCATTCAGCCACAATTTTTTATTCGATTAGAGATGATCTGTTTACTGCAAAAATAGGACAAAAAAGGATTGAGTGTTTTATTTAAACGCTTAACCTTGGCCGTCAATTATAAGCAGGATAGAGGTTGTGTGCGAATTTTGGGCGTATAAATATTCCCAATTCAGGGTAGAAAGCATAACTTCACGCTTCTTTTTCAACAACCTCATTGTCTAACATTTATAAACTATAAATCCATGAAACGCAACATCCTTTTTATGCTCCTGCTTTCGGGGGTTCTCTTTATTGGCTGTAAAAGAGACGCGGGTGACGCCGGCGCCGATACTACCGGTGGCGGTACAGATTCCACAGGCGTATCGGTTAGTTCCAGCACGAACAGCACCGATCCGGAAGGGCCGCGGTACGAACCTGCAAATCCCCAGAATTTTAATGAAGAATCGCCTCGTTTGATTGGCAAAGGCATGGCTGACGCACCTACGGCCGAAAATCCGCAGCTCGCCGCTTTTCTGCGTGTATTTGCAAAAGACGCAAAAGGGGATGACTCAAAATACGCCTACAATACCGTCGACCTCAACGGTGATAGAAGCTTGGAGTTTGTGGTTGCACTTACCGGCCCCAAATTTTGCAAAGACGGGATGTGCCGCTCCCTCGTGCTGAGCCCTCAGGCAGATGGCACGGTCACTATTCTTGCCGATCTGGGCCAGGTCGTATTCCCCGTGAGCGTCCCCGAAGACCGCACGAATGGATGGAATCACTTGATTACGCAAGTTGCCGAGGGGCCGTTTACTATTCATACCTATCAGGACGGCAAATACGTGGCCAGCCCAGATACGTGGACCGGCGAAAAAAATGTGACCGTATGCCTCGTAACGGCTATGGCTAGTAAATTGACTTTTGCGAAATAAATTGCTAAAGGTTTATGAAGGTTGATGAGGGGGTATGAAGGTTTATATAAGTAAATTATACCCTCATCAACCCTCATACACCCTCATCAACCCTCATAACATGCCCACTCGCCGCCGATTTTTCACCCAGGCCTTTATCTCCACGTTAGTAATTGGAGGAGGCTTGTCGGGATGTAGTACAGACGCCGGTACGAAAGATACCAAAGGCCGTAAAAAAGCCGACCCAGCAGATCTGCCTGCCGTGATAGCCACCTGGAAAACGGAGGCGGCCGTGAGTAAAGCCGCAGAGACCCTGCAGCAGACCGGCAGCGCGCTTGATGCCGTGGAAGCCGGCGCCCGCATAGAAGAAGCCGACCCGAAGAATATGACCGTGGGTTACGGCGGCCTACCCGACCGCGACGGCTTTGTCACCCTCGATGCCTGTATCATGGACCACCAGGGTCGTGCCGGCAGCGTGACCTTCCTCCAGGATATCATGCATCCTGTCTCAGTGGCGCGCAAAGTAATGGAAACAACGCCTCACGTCATCTTAAGCGGCGACGGCGCCCTTCAATTTGCCCTCGAAAACGGATTTGAGCGCATCAAGCTGCTCACTCCCGAAGCCGAGGCAGCCTGGAAAAAGTGGTTGGAAACCGAGCAATACAAGCCGGTAGTCAACATAGAGCGCCACGACACTATCGGCCTGCTGGCCATAGACAAAGACGGCAACATCTCCGGGGCCTGCACCACCAGCGGTATGGCCTATAAAATGCACGGCCGGGTAGGCGACTCGCCCATCATAGGCGCAGGGTTGTTTGTAGATAACGAAGTGGGCGGCGCCGTGGGCACCGGCCTCGGCGAATTGGTGCTCAAAACCCTCGGTTCTTTTCTCATCGTAGAATTCATGCGCCAGGGCAAGTCGCCCCAGGAGGCTTGCGAAGCCGCTATTCAGCGCATCATCGACAAATACCCGGAAGTCAGGAAAGAAGAAATCCAGGTGGGCTTCGTCGCCATCGACAAAACGGGCGCCACGGGCGCTGCCGCCATCCTGCCCGGCTTTCAGTACACCCTCCACCAACGCGGGAAGTTGACTACGGCTGATAATTTGCCGGGGGTGATGAGAGTAAGGAGACTGAGACTGTGGGCGAATCATTCCTGGACGATTGGACAACTGACATCCGATACCGACTTTTTGCAGAAAGACCTTGGATAATCATTATGCTACTTCCTGGACTCAATCCTGTTAAACTTTCACCTGCGGTCAGCAACTTATTCTGTCGGCGAGTAGGTTCTTGCTGAGCCCCATCATTACGCGTTGAGCTCGTATCTGACGAGGGGGAAAAGGCGCTGCTATTTGCTTTAAGGAAAGGTCGGTCAGGATCAATGCTTCCGACCGCAAAGGTGGTGGCTGGGTCGGTATAGCCGATCTGTGCGAGCAGAAATTGGCCATTGGGCAGGCTAAATTGGGGGCGGGGCTCAAGTCGTCGTTTAGGAATATACCCTGGCAGGCGCCGCGTCTTAATGTAGTAATACGTATCGTAAGTAAAATAAACAGCGGAAAAATTATAGTGTTTGCGGAATAACCGGATAATGCGCAGATTTTCTTCTCTTGCTTCTGTTTGGGTTTCTTTCAAGAGCTTTTTTGCCCGGCGCACAGCAGATGGGGCACTGTTGTTAGCAATGATGTATTCCAACGCAGCAATTTTTTTTGCGTAACAAGGCAGGCGCATGATGAGGGCGCCGTTTTTCAATTGGCGAATGGCATCTTCGGCTGCAATGGTCTGCGCCTGCATACCCGCAAGGCTGAGAAGTGTCAGGCTTAAAAATAGTATACTTCTGAGCACTATCGAATTTTCTCATTGTTGGTAATTGGAATACAAATTTTATATTTATCCTCAACCAGGCGCTAAAATTACACACGGGCAAAAAAAAATTGAAATTTGCATACCCAATTATTGCTATATGATCAATCGGCGGATGTCTAATATAGTACGTGGCATTGTCTTTTCTCTCATGCGCTCAGTGGATTTTTTACTAGGTCTGCTGGAAAGAAAACCCGTTTTCCGCAATATAGGCATGTTCTTTCTGTTATACCGCACGCCGTCAAGTTACGGTCATGGCTTTTCCAGCTTTGCGTCCCGCTTTTGGCGGGGTTCGCGCCCGAGCTTTGTTCATGCACAAAATTTGGCGGCGCGAAGTATAATTTCTTGGCGATGTGTTAATTCATGAAGAGAAATCTAAAGATTAAAAATACTACTTTTTCTTCAAAATCTTCCCCATATCCAACGTTTCCTGGTATTGCACCTGATCCAGTCTGTTATACGCAAAATCCTCAAAACTACAACCCAATCCCATCAAATCTCGCCCCCTCACTTCAAAAAAAATCCATCCAACAAATAAAAATTTTTGAAATTTGCAAACCCATTTATTAATGTTTTGGCGTTCAATAGCTTGAAAGACCATTTTACAACCCGTACTGCGTATGCATTCAATAGACATAGAACTCCTCAACCAACAGATCTATATCGATAGCGCTTTTGTGGAGCGGCTGAACGCGGAAACCGCAAAGGTGATCGTGGGACAGCAATACATGATCGACCGATTGATGATCGGACTGCTCACTAAAGGGCACGTGCTGCTGGAAGGTCTGCCCGGATTGGCGAAGACGCTGGCTATCAAAACGCTGGCCAAGGCGATACATGCCAATTTTAGTCGCATCCAGTTTACACCCGACCTGTTGCCCGCCGATATTATCGGTACGATGATTTTCAACCCCAGCAAAAACGAATTCTCGGTCAGGAAAGGGCCCATCTTTGCCAATTTTATTCTGGCAGACGAGATCAACCGAGCCCCGGCCAAAGTGCAAAGCGCCCTATTGGAGGCAATGCAGGAACGGCAAGTGACGATCGGCAATGAGACGTTCTTGCTGCAGGAGCCTTTCCTGGTGCTGGCAACCCAGAACCCCATCGAGCAGGAAGGCACCTACCCGCTGCCCGAAGCGCAGGTGGACCGCTTTATGCTGAAGGTAAAAATCGGCTATCCCAGCAAAGACGAAGAACGCGAGATCATTCGCCGCAACCTGGGCGGCGACGACTACGGCCTGGTATCGCCCGTGGTGCACCCCGCCGATATCATCAAAGCCCGCGAGTCGGTGCGCAAGGTGTATATGGATGAAAAGATCGAACGCTATATTATCGATATCGTGTTTGCGACCCGCAACCCGGCCGACTACCAACTGCGCAACCTGCAGCCGCTGATCCAATACGGCGGTTCGCCGCGCGCAAGTATCAGCCTGGCATTGGCAGCCAAGGCGCAGGCTTTCTTGAAGCGCCGGGGCTACGTGATCCCCGAGGACGTGCGCCAGATATGCCACGACGTGCTGCGACACCGTATCGGTCTCACCTACGAGGCGGAAGCCGAAAACGTGACCTGCGAGGATATTATCGACAAAATATTGAACGTGGTAGAAGTGCCCTAACGCATATACCGGAGATGGAGACCAGCGAACTGCTCAAGAAGGTCAGGAAAATTGAGATCAAAACGCGCGGGCTGAGTAAACACCTGTTTTCAGGCGAATACCACAGCGCGTTTAAGGGCAGGGGTATGTCGTTTAGCGAGGTGCGCAGCTACCAATACGGCGACGACGTGCGCAATATCGACTGGAACGTGACCGCACGCACGGGTGAGCCCTATGTAAAGATTTTTGAAGAAGAACGCGAGCTCACGGTGATGCTGCTGGTAGACATGAGCCGCTCCCTGTCGTTTGGCGCAGTCAGCCAGGTCAAACAGGAAATCCTTGCGGAAATCTGTGCGGTGATTGCCTTTTCAGCCATCAACAATAACGACAAAGTCGGGGTGCTGTTTTTTTCCGACCGGATCGAGCAATTTATTCCACCCAAAAAAGGAAAACAGCATATCCTGCGCATTATCCGCGAGTTGATCGACTTTGAACCGAAAGGATCGGGGACCAATATCGCGGTGGCGCTGGAGTATTTCAACAATGCGATCAAAAAGCGGAGCATCTGTTTTTTGTTGTCCGACTTCATGACCAAAGCCTACGAAGTGCCCCTGCGCATCGCCAGTCAGCGGCACGACCTGGTAGGCATACAACTCACCGACCCCCGCGAACGCGACTTGCCCGATGTAGGCCTAATCTATGCCGAAGACGCCGAAACCGGCGAATGGCGCTGGATAGATACGTCATCGGCCAGGGTACGCAAGCAGTACGCCCAGAATTATCTCGAATTCAGCGCCTATTGCCGCACCGTTTTTCTTAAAACGGGCGCTGATATGCTCCCCATCAGCACCAATGAATCGTATGTCAATGCGCTGCTGAAGTTTTTTAAAAAACGGATACGGCCATGAAGCAGCGCAGTATAGTGAAATGGATAGTGGGCTGCCTGGCTTTCTTATTGCTGCAATCGGCTGCGGCACAATCCAGTGCGAAGGCCGAACTCCATAACGCCTCTATTCTCATCGGCGACCAGGTTACGCTGAGGTTGCACGCCGGATTTCCCCGCGAAAGCCAGGCGCGCGGTTTCGACTTTTCGGTGCTGGATACGGTAAAAGGCATTGAAGTACTAAAAGTCTCCCCCCCGGTAAGCGCCACGCCGGGGCAGATAGACCAGGAGGTGGTGATTACTTCGTTTGAGGCGGGCATATATACCATTCCTGCATTGCTGTTCAGCAGTGCCGTCGATGGCCAGGCCGATTCGGTTTATACCGATAGTCTGGTGCTGGAGGTAAAGACCCTGCCTATTGCAAATGACTCTACTCAGCTGCAGCCTATAAAACATATCATCGCAGAGCCCCAAAACCTGAGCGACTGGGCGCCATTTATGGCTTTGGGCCTGGGATTACTTGCTTTAGGCATCCTTTTATATTTTGTGTTTAGAAAACCGCGCAAAGAGCTGGAAATATACAAACGGGCCGTACCCAAGCTGCCACCTCACGAAATAGCCATTCAAAAACTCGACGAGTTGCGAGCTGAGGCATTGTGGCAAAAAGGAGAACTCAAAGCGTATTACAGCCGGCTCACCTATATCATTCGCGAATACCTTGAACATCGCTTTCACCTAAAAGCCCTTGAATCTACGAGCGACGAGATCGTGGATAGCTTTCGCCAGCTTCCCGTAGATGAAGAAAAGAAGGCGGCCATTAACCGCTTGTTGTATGCGGCTGATTTGGTTAAATTTGCCAAAGCAGTGCCGGAAGAAGACGCGCATGATCGACATTGGGAAAACGTACGCCAATTTGTGCTGGCCACCCAACCCCTTACCACGCCTGAAGACGGCGATACAACAAAACCATGATGTTGCTTTTTATCGATCATATTCGGTTTTTACATCCGTACTTTCTGTTGTTGCTATTGTTGTTGCCCATATTTGCCAGGTGGTATGTACGGCAGCGCAAGCGGCAAAACGTCGCCATGCGTTTATCCAGCCTGCAGACTGCCGGCAATTACGATACCCTGCGCAGCCGCCTCATCGCCTGGCTGCCTTTGCTGAGAGGACTTGCATTTGTATTACTGGTCATTGCCCTGGCCCGCCCCCAAAAGACACTGAAACTGGAAAATGTAAAAGCCGAGGGCATCGATATCATGCTGGTAATGGACTTGTCGAGCAGCATGCTGGCCCGCGACTTTGAACCCAACAGGCTTGAGGTCAGCAAAACGGTAGCCGCCGATTTTGTGGATAAAAGGCCATACGACCGCATCGGGTTGGCGGTGTTTGCAGGCGAAGCGTATACCCAATGTCCGCTGACGACCGACCATCGTGTGGTAAAAGAATATTTGGTAAACCTGGAATGCGGCCTGCTCGAAGACGGCACGGCCATCGGCATGGGGCTGGCAACAGCCGTGAATCGTTTAAAAGACGAAAAAGCCAAAAGTAAAACGGCCATCTTGCTCACCGACGGCGTCAACAACGCCGGCTACCAGTCGCCCGAACTGGCTGCCCAGGTAGCCCGCGAATTTGGAATAAAAGTATACACCATCGGCATCGGCACCACGGGCGAAGCGCTGACGCCGGTGAGCAGGCGCAGCGACGGCGAGTATATGTACGGTGTGGCCAGGGTAGAGATCGACGAAGAATTGTTGCGCAAAGTGGCCGACCTCACCGGCGGCAACTACTACCGGGCCACGACGGCAGAGGACCTCGCCCAAATATACAGTGAAATCGACCGGCTGGAAAAAACGGAGATGGACGTAACGTCTTTCCGGCGTTATAGCGAGGAGTTTTATGCCTTTGTATTTGGGGCTTTTATATGCATATTGCTGGAATTGTTGTTGCGCTACGGGTGGTTGCGAAGCATTCCTTAGGGGAAACGTTAAAAAAAACAGATTGCTTGTTTAGATTTGAACATACCGACTACTTTTATTTACTCCTGGCGCTGCCCGTTGTAGCGCTTGTCTTTTTGTGGGCGCTAAGGTGGAAGCGCAGGGCAATAGCGCGTTTTGGCAACCCGGATCTTGTGGGCAGATTGATGCCCGGCCTCTCGCAATTCCGGGTGTTTGCCAAGGTTGGATTATTGCTATTTGCGGTGGCCTTGCTTACCATTGCGCTAGCAAACCCACAATGGGGTGTGAAACGGGAAAAAGTAAAACGGCGAGGCATCGACATATTTTTGGCAATCGACTTGTCGCGCAGCATGTTGGCACAGGATCTGCAGCCGAGCAGGCTTGCCAGGGCGCAACTTTTTGCCGGTGAGCTGCTCGAACGGCTGCAAGGCGAGCAGGTGGGCGTTATTGCTTTTGCTTGTAATGCCCAGTTACAGGTGCCTTTGACTACAGATTATTCGTTTGCCCAATTATTTCTCAACAGCGCAAGTACCGATATGGTAGCTTCGCAGGGCACCGCTATCGGCGAAGCTATTGACCTGGCTCAAAAAGCGTTTCCCGAAGACAATGAGCGGCACAAGGCATTGGTAATCCTTTCCGATGGGGAAGATCACGTGGGGGCGGCAGGTGATCTGGCTTCCCTGGCCAAAGATGACGGCATCATCATTTTCACAATAGGTGTGGGCACCTCTGATGGAGAATTCATACCTATACAGCGGGTGACAGGAGAAGATTATCTGCGCGATCAAACCGGCAATCCCGTGCGCAGTAGACTCGAACCGGCTACATTAAAGGAAGTGGCGGAAAAGGGAGGCGGGGCCTATTTTGACTTATCGGCTGGCACAGATGCCGTGATGGCCGCGTTGACCGAGCGCATCGACCGCATTGAAAAAAGGGAATACGAAGCCAGGGCATTTAGCGAATATGAAAGTTACTTCCAATATTTTGTGGGACTGGCGTTGCTGTTGTTAGTCGCGGAATTTTTTACCAGCTACCGCAAACGTTCGAGCACATTAAACGTATAATTAAACTCATTTTTTTCATCGGCGTCGTGTTTTTCTGCACTTACCAGGCGCCATTCCGAATTATCTAAAGTTGGGAAAAACACATCTCCTTCCGCGATTAATTCTACTTCCGTAAGGTAAATCTTATCCCAATACGGCATACTCTGCTGATAAATCTGGCCACCTCCGATGATAAAAACCTCTGATTCGCCATTTTGGCGGGCTATATCAAGCGCTTCCTTGACGGAATGGGCAACGAGGCAACCAGAAGCCGCAAAAAAAGGATCGCGTGATACGACGATATTGGTGCGTTGAGGCAGGGGTTTGCCGATTGATTCAAAGCAGTTGCGGCCCATAATCAGGTGGTGGCTCAACGTAGTGTGTTTGAAATACTTCAGGTCGGCGGGCAGGTACCAGGGAATTTGGTTATTGTGGCCGATAACGCCGTTTTTGGCTACGGCCACGATAGCGGAAATAATCATAGTTGAATGGGCTATGGCTTGCTAGCCGGGATGAGGTTGGCATCCAGCATGCGCTTTTGGAGGAATTCTCTTTCCTTGCGAATCGTGCCGGTAAGGTATTTTTCGATCATCAGGCTGGCGATGGGCGCAGCATAAGACCCGCCCCAGCCGCTATTTTCCACATAAACTGCTATAGCGATCTTGGGGTTATCTTTTGGCGCGAAAGCGAAGAAAACGGAGTGGTCCTTGCCCGAGCCCTGGTTATTTTCGGCGGTGCCGGTTTTACCACAAATGGGAATGCCGGGGATAAAAGCCGAGCGGGCAGTACCCGAAATGACCACTTTTTCCATGCCATCGACTACGGGAGTAAAATACCGGTTTTCGATACCCACTTCGTGTTTTTCCTTGAACTCGGCGATGCGCTCCACATTTCCATGAAGATCGCGCAGTTCTTTCACCAGGTGGGGCGTGTAATAATAACCCCGGTTGGCAATAATAGCGGCGAGGTTAGCCAGTT
This sequence comes from Saprospiraceae bacterium, assembly GCA_016715405.1. Lineage (GTDB taxonomy): Bacteria > Bacteroidota > Bacteroidia > Chitinophagales > Saprospiraceae > JABWBR01. The sequence goes on from JADKAE010000010.1 coordinate 211,765, forward strand.
GGAGGTTGGTAACCAGTAATTCGCCCTGGCCGATGCCCAGCGACCGCACCCAAATAGATTTCCAGCGGCCTTGTTCTCGTTTGTATATCTCGTTATAATATTTGGATGTGGGGTAATAACCGTTGCGTTCTCCCGGCACATCCACGCCGAGGGCAGAGCCCAGGCCGAAGCGGTCGAGGTAAGTATTCAGTACGTCGAGGCCTTTGTGGGGATTTGTATAGCCATAGCGGTCGATTAATTCCCGGAAAACGGTGACATAATATGCATTACAGGAATACTGGATAGAAGCTTCGACATTATGGCAGCCGGGGTGGGAGTGGCAGCCGGTGAGTCTTTGTCCGTTGAACACATAAGCGCCACCGCAAGAAACGCCCCGGTCGGGAGAAAAGGGTGCCTTCCTGCATGCCTACCAGTGCGACGACCGTTTTAAAAAATAGAACCGGGGGATATTGAGCCAGGATCGAGCGATCGAGCATAGGTTTTAGCAGGTCGCTGTTTAGTTGTGTAAAAGACTTGCTCCTGTTCTGGTTGTCGATAGTGAGTAGGTTGGGGTCGTAATAAGGGGCGCTCACCATGGCGAGGATTTCGCCGGTTTGGGGCTCGATAGCTACGATGCTGCCGATTTTATTCACCATCAGTGTTTCACCATATGCCTGCAGATCGAGGTCGAGAGTAGTTATCAGGTCTTTGCCGGCTACGGGGGGCGTATCGCTGTTTCCGTCGTTGAAAGAGCCCACCTGCCGGCCGAGGTTGTCTTTAAGGATCAGCTGCACGCCTTTTTCTCCCTTGATATAAGCCTCGTATTCCTTTTCGAGGCCGCTGGCGCCGATATAATCGCCGGGTGAGTATTCGTCGCCTGAGCGTTCTATTTCGCGTTTATTTACCTCTCTGATGTAGCCCAGCACGTGGGCGCCGAATTTGTGCGGATAGCCCCTTGCGTTGCGCAACTGCACGAAAAAGCCCGGAAATTCGTAAAGGCTTTCTTCAAAGCGGGCAAAATCGTCGGCTGAGATTTTGCTTTTAAACGCAAAAGGCACGGACTTGGAGAACCGCCCGCTCTTCCAGTCTTTTGCAAGGGCTGCGGTAAATTCTGCTTTGGTCATACCCGTGAGAGCACAAAAGCGGGCCGTATCCATTTTGGGGTCGAGCTGGTTGTAAGTGACCATGAGGTCGTACATCGGATTGTTATACACCAGCAAATTGCCCTTTCGGTCGTAAATAGTGCCGCGGGCAGGGTATTTGATATACCTGCCAATAGCGGCAATGTCGGCCTTATCTTTAAAAGAAGTATCGATCAGTTGCAAATGCATAGCCTTGAAAATCAATGCAAGGGCAGCGGCGATAAAAACGCCCCTGATGACCATTTGTCTTTCCCTTATATTGGCGGCTACACTCATTTATAAAAGCGGTTGTGCTAGTCAAGCGGATTAAAAACAAAAACGATCATTAGCATAAAAGCATAAGAAGCTATAAAGCTGAAAGTCGTTTTGAGCAGAATATCGGCGATAAAGACCGGCGAAAATTCCAGCATAGAAAAATAAAAGCCCAAGTGCAATAATAGCATAATTGCGGCATATCGCCAAAACCAGCTAAACCCCAGTCGTGCTTTTGTAGGGCTATGGTTCACATTATAGCCTTCACGGGGTTCCAATAGTTTGATCACGATCGGACGAACGAATGCAGAAAACACACTGGCGCCGGCATGTAAGCCGGGAGAGTCATAAAAAACGTCGACAGCCAAGCCGAGCGCAAAAGCAAGTAGCATCACTACCGCGCGGGGTGTGCGGATAGGTAGCAGGAAAATAAACAGTGGAAATACAATGATGTGCATATAGATATTGCCTTGCCATCCCAGCGAAATGCTTTTAAGGATGAAGACCTGAAATAGCAATAAGATCACAAACCTTACTGCCGAAATGACTATAATGCTACTGTTCATTTTCTCTCCGTTCCAATTGTTCCCATTCGTCCCCCATCAATCGATCGATGATATACACCTGTTGCACGGTAGTAATATCTGTAGCCAGTTTGACCCTAATATTGTAATTATTATCGCTCCCTTTTTGGGCAAATGTAACGGCGCCGATTTTAATGCCTTTTGGGAATTTGTGTGAAAAGCCGCTGGTTTCGACAATATATCCCGTCTCTACATCAGCATGGGTAGGGATGGCATCGAGCGACATCACCGTGAGGCTATCTCCCTTATACACAAGGGATCCGTGTTGGTTGATTTTGGGTATGGATGCGCTAATTCGGCAGGCCCGGTGGTAAATAGTCATCACTCTAGAAAAATGCCGGGTAGTATCCACCACAATGCCCACTACGCCATCTTTAACGACAACGCCCTGGCCGGGTTTGACGCCATGCATGCCGCCCCGATCGAGTGTTATGGAGTTGCTATTGCCGCCAAACATGCTTTTACTGATCACATTGGCGGGGATATGCCTGTATGCCTGGATGAGTGAATCGCCGGGGAAAGTATCCATGCGCATACTCGACATATAGTATGTATTGTCGAGTGAGTCGCGCAACAGGGCATTTTCGGCGTGTAGTGCCTCCATTTGTTTGTAAAGCGAAAAATAGCTTATGGTGCTGTTATATCGGTCGAGCGCCGTGCCAATGAAGTAATTGGACGTGCTGAGGTAGATTTGATGCTGCTTTTGGTTGAACTGGACAATAAGGTAGAAGCATATCCCTTCCAGTAGAAAGAATAACAAAATACCTCCGTACCGTATAAATAACTGAAGGAGTCCACCCATTGCCTTTTATTGGCGATCAGACGCTTTTTCTATCAATGAGGAAAGTAAAGCGGTCCGAATTTTTCAGCGCAATGCCTGTACCTCTGACCACTGCGCGCAAGGGGTCATCGGCAACCTGAACGCTAAGCTTGGTTTTCAGGGCTATGCGCTTGTCGAGCCCCCTAAGCAAAGCTCCTCCGCCAGTAAGATAAAGGCCTGTTTCTTTGATATCAGAAGCCAATTCGGGGGGCGTCATTTCCAATGCCTTTAGAATGGCGTCTTCTACTTTTGAAATAGACTTATCAATGGCGTGAGCCACTTCGGCGTACGACACTTTGATTTGCTTAGGAATACCCGTCATCAGGTCGCGACCATTCACGGCATAATCCTCTGGCGGGTTTTCGAGCTCATGGAGCGCGGAGCCTACATGTATCTTGATCTGCTCTGCGGTGCGTTCGCCGATCAGGATATTGTGCTGGCGCTTCATATAGCTAATAATGTCAGAGGTGAATTCATCACCGGCAATGCGGATAGACTGGTCGCAAACGATGCCTGAAAGTGCGATTACGGCAATTTCGGTAGTACCGCCACCGATATCAATGATCATATGGCCGATAGGTTCTTCCACATCCAGGCCGATACCCAGGGCGGCTGCCATGGGCTCGTGGATAAGGTAAGTTTCCTTGGAATCCATATGGTCAGCAGAGTCAAAAACAGCGCGTTTTTCCACTTCGGTAATGCCGGAGGGGATGCAGATCACCATTTTCATATGCGAGAAGAAACGGCGTCGGTTGCCCACCATCTTGATCATGCCCTCTATCATGCGCTCAGCAGCCTGATAATCGGCAATAACGCCATCCTTTAATGGCCGGACGGTCATGATATTATCGTGGGTTTTCTCATGCATTTGCATGGCCTTTTTGCCCACGGCAATAGTTTCGTTGGTACGGCGATCGATAGCAACGATGGAGGGTTCGTCTACAACGACTATGTCGTCTTGTATGATAAGCGTGTTGGCAGTTCCCAGATCTATCGCGAGTTCCTGCTTAAAAAGACTAAATAGTTTCATTCAATCTGGCCTCCGAATTTTTCAAGTATCTAACGATAGGATAAGAACGATGTTGTAAAAGAACTTCTTGTTATCCTGGGTTTTCTTAAAAAGATGCCGCAAAAGAACGGAAAATTTGCGAGAAAAAGAAAATTAATTGCGGTATAAAACCAACTATATCAATAAGATTACCCCACTATGACTTCCCACAGGTCATCGGGTTGTAAATAACGGTTGGCTAATTCCTGCAATTGTTGTGCGGAGATGGTCTCTACCGTAGCCACCAATTCTTCAAAAAAGTGAAAAGGCGCGTCTTCTGCTACCATGGTGCGCACCACTTCCCCTACATTAAAAGGGCCGTCGAGCATAGTGAGCAGGCTGCCCATCAGGTAACTGCGCACCATGTCCATTTCTTCTGCATCGGCCGGTTGGGTTCGTAGCAGCTCGATTTCTTTGTAGATCTGTTGTACGGTATCTTTTACAAATTCATTGCCCACTTCGGTGCCGATATAGAAGCAGCCGTCGTAGCGCATGGTGTCGAGCGTGGAGTAGATATTGTAGGTGTAGCCTTTTTCTTCGCGGATATTGGCCATGAGGCGAGAACCGAAATAGCCGCCCAGCATGGTACTCAGTACAAACATACCGCAATAATCGGGATGGCGCCGGTCAAATAAACGCCGCCCTATACGGATAGCCGATTGTACCCCGCTGGGCTTGGTCAGCCATTGCTTTTCGGGGTAGGTATGGATGGGTGGGGGCAAATAAGACGCTACTTTACCTTTGCGATTCCAGGCGCCGATAGTCCTATTTAGCAGGGCTATAATTTCAGGGGTTATTTTTCCGCTGATAAAAATTTCGCAATTGTCGCAGGTATACAGGGTGTTGAAATGATGTACCAGGTCATCGCGATGCAGCTGCGCATAAGTCTCCGGCCAGCTATTATAACCATAGGGGTGGGAGGGCCCAAAAATGAGTTCGGTAATTTGCCGGTAGGCTACGACATCGGGTTTGGACAAGTCCTCCGCCAGTAATTTTAGGTTGCGCTGGATGAATGCGTCAAGTTCTTCTGCCGGAAAAGCGGGAGTTTCCAGCATGGCTACCAGCGGGGGCAGCACTTTGTCTAGCTGGTGGCTGAGGGCATACAGCACGAGGTTGGCCGAATCCATGTTAAACGGCGTGCTCAGGGAACTGCCGTAGTAATCGAGTATCTCGGCGATTTCGGCTGCGCTGTAGGGTCCGGCGCCTTCGCGTAGCAAGCCCAGCGTGGTTCTGGATACAAGTGGTTTGTGTTCTTGAGGCCTTCCGGCATGAAAAACAATTTCCAAACGCACCACATCCTGGGTGCCCATGCTGGTTGTATATACCGTCACGCCATTATCAAGGGTATGGATCACCGGCCTTGGAAGGCGCAGGTCTGTTACGGCATGGATAGGCGGAGCTTGTTTTCTGTTCATTAAAATGGGTTTTCCACAAGATGTGAAATAATAAGCGTGCAAAAATGTAACGCAAAATGTACTTTTGTAGCATAAAAACATATTTTCCTACCCTATAAAAGAACAAATAGCTATGAAATTCAGCGTTTCTTCTTCCGAGCTGCTCAAGCAGTTGCAATTAGCAGTGGGCGCCATCGGCAATAACCCCGTCCTGCCCATTATGGAAGATTTTTTATTTGCTATTAGCAACAACCGGCTTACGATTACCGCGTCCGACCTTGAAACGTCGATAGTTACGGAAATGGAGGTGATGGCCGATAGCGACGGCGCAGTGGCTGTGCCGGCCAAAATTTTGCTCGAAACGCTCAAAGCGCTGCCCCAGCAACCGATTACGTTTGTGGTGAATGAGGAGAATTTCGGTATCGAGATTACCTCGGCGTATGGCAAGTATAAGCTTGCAGGCGAAAACGGCCAGGATTTTCCGCATATCCCCGAACCCGATAATGTGGATGCAGTGAGCCTGCCTTCGGGATTACTCAGCCAGGGCATCAACAAAACGCTGTTTGCCACGAGTTCCGATGAACTTCGCCCGGCCATGACTGGCGTGTATTTCCAGATCGACTTTTCTAAGATCATCCTGGTGGCTACCGATGCGCATAAGTTGGTGAAATACACGTTCTCTGATATCGCCAGCGAAGTCTCTACCACATTTATCGTACCCAAAAAGGCGCTCAACCTGCTCAAAGGCGCGCTGCCCTCAGGCGAAGAAGTGAAGATGTCTTTCAATAAAGCCAATGCTTTCTTTTCTTTTGGCAATACGAAGTTGGTGTGCCGACTGATAGATTCGAGATATCCCGACTACAACGCGGTTATCCCGGTAGACAATGCCAATGTGATGACCGTGTCGCGCACCGATTTTCAGAATTCATTGAAGCGTATAGCTATTTATGCCAATAAAACGACCAACCAGGTTAGCCTGAATATCAGCGAAGGAAGCCTGACGATTTCGGCGCAGGACCTCGACTTCTCCAACGAGGCTACCGAGCAAATGCCCTGTGTGTATGGCGGAAAAGCAGTAACGATCGGCTTTAATGCCAAATTCCTCATAGAAATGCTGAGTGTATTGGAAACAGACGAGGTAAAACTCGAGTTGTCGGGCCCCACCCGCGCCGGTATCCTGCTACCCGTAGAAGAGACGCCGGGCCAGGAGATTCTTATGTTGGTGATGCCGGTTATGCTGGGAAGCTGATGGAGGACTATTGGACTTTGAGACTATTAGCGCTTACCGTCCAATAGTCTAATAGTCTATTACAGAGTTGATCTACAATTCTTATGGTAAGAATAAACACGATACTTTTATTGGTTCTACTGTTGGCGGCTTGTCGCAATGAGCAACCTCCACAAGAGCTGCAGGCTGAAAAGCCCCTCAACCCCGAAGAAGTGGTGCGGCAATTTCAGGGCTACTACGATAATAACAAGTTTGAAGAAGCCAAGGCCCTTAGCACGCCCCGCCACCAGGCTATCCTGGCAGGTATGGCCGAGTTGATCGCTTCCGAACCCCAGGATTCTACGCTCCTCCACACGGAATTCCTCCAACTGTCCTGCCGGGAAGTGAGCGACACCGCTTACTGCTTGTGCTTACTCAAAGACGAATTCGAAGAATACGAGACGGAATTTGTATTGATAAAAATGGGTGGCAAATGGCTGATCGACGCGCCCGATGAAGAACCGATAGAAGAAGAATGGATGGAAGAACTGCCCGATTCTCTCCTTGAACAATAGCGCTATGAGCGGAAAAGTCGGCCTGTTTTTCGGCTCTTACAACCCGGTACATGTGGGGCATATGATTATTGCCAATTACATGGCCACGCAAACCGATCTGTCGGAGGTGTGGCTTGTGGTGTCGCCCCATAACCCGCTCAAACCCAAGCAAACCCTGGCGCGCGACCACGACCGCCTGCATCTGGTAAGGCTTGCTATCGGAGATAATCCCTTACTTCGCGTTTCGGATATCGAATTTCACCTGCCTAAACCCTCCTATACGGTAGATACATTGACCTATCTGCACGAAAAACACCCCACCAGGCAATTTGTACTGATTATGGGCGGCGACAACCTGGCCACGCTGCACAAGTGGAAAAACTACGAAGTGCTGCTGCGCGATTACGAAATTTATGTGTACGAACGGGCAGGGGTAGAGACGGGGCCGCTGGTCAACCATGCCAACGTCAAGGTATTCGATGTCCCAGTCATGTATATTTCAGCAAGTTATATCCGCGAATGCCTGCTCAAAGGTAAATCGGTGCAGTATTTGGTGCCGGATGCGGTTTTTCAGTATCTGCAGCATACCAATCTATATCGTAAATCATCGTCGTAGAGCCACAAAATTTTGCGGCTCTACCCGGTCAACATTCCGGCACAATAATCGGAATATGCACCGCCAGCCCGCCCTGTGAGGTTTCCTTGTATTTGGTGTGCATATCCTGGGCGGTTTCCCACATTGTTTTGATCACGGCATCGAGGGTGACGCGGGCTTTTTGTGGGTCGCTTTCGAGGGCGATATTGGCGGCAGTGATAGCCTTCACGGCGCCCATTGAATTGCGTTCGATGCATGGCACTTGTACGAGTCCGCCGATGGGGTCGCAGGTGAGGCCCAGATGGTGTTCCATAGCTATTTCGGCGGCCATCAGGGCCTGGCCTACGCTGCCGCCGAGCCGTTCGGTGAGGGCGGCGGCGGCCATAGCGGAGGACACGCCGATTTCGGCCTGGCAGCCTCCCATGGCAGCAGAAATCGTAGATCCTTTCTTGAAAATGCTGCCGATTTCGCCGGCGATCATCAGGAATTTGACAATGTCGTCCTCCCCTTTGCATTGTCCTGAAAAGCATATATAATACATCAACACCGCCGGAATGACGCCTGCCGAGCCATTGGTAGGTGCGGTGACGATGCGCCCGAAGTTGGCATTTACTTCGTTGACGGCCATGGCAAAACAGCTTATCCATTTGCCGGTGCCCGAAAAATCGTAGTCCTTTGATTTGATACAGGCGATCCATTCGTCGGCATCGCGGTAGGTGGCTGAGCCCAGCAGGCGGCTATTGATAGAAGCGGCACGCCGACTCACGTGCAGTCCGCCCGGTAGTTCGCCGTGCGTGTGGCAGCCCTCGTACATGCACTGCTTCATCACTTCCCAAATGCGCAGCAAATCGGTTTTTACCTGAGCCGGATTGCGCCAGATTTTTTCGTTTTCGAGAACGATTTCCCAGAGCGTAGCGCCTTCCGTCAGGCAGTGCTGCGACAATTCGGCAGCCGAATTGACGGGGAAGGGAAGCTTTACGCCGTCGGATTGGCCTGTTTCGCCCTCTTTTACCACAAACCCTCCACCGATAGAGTAAAAGGTGGCTTCGTGAATAAGTATGTTGTCGGCGCTGTAAGCCTGAAAGACGAGCCCATTGGCATGAAAAGGCAGGCATTCTGAAAAGTGAAAAAAGATAGAATTGGCGGGGTCGAAAGATACGGGCCGCCGGCCACCCAAAAAGAGTTGTTTGTCCAGAGCGACTTCATGCGGCAGGCTTTGCACCCTTTGGGTGGGGATGGTTTCGGGGTCTTCGCCGGCCAATCCCAGCAAAACGGCTATATCGGTGCCGTGGCCCCTGCCGGTGAGTGCCAGCGAGCCGTAAAGGTGTACGCTCACGTGGGCGGTGTGGTCAAAATGAGCAAGGGTTTCCAGTTCTTTTACAAAACGCTGGGCGGCGCGCCAGGGCCCCAATGTATGCGAGCTGGACGGCCCCACGCCGATTTTGAGCATATCGAATACGCTGATGGGCTCCATATTTTAGACTTTAGGACTTTAGGACTTTGCGACTTTGCGATCCGGGCACGGTTACTAAACCTCCGAGGTTTAGTAACCGTAACAAGGAATCCTAAATATCGCAAATTTCGATAGCTTGGCGCAATGCGCCAATTTTGTCGTTACGGGTTGGGATAAATTCCTGTGCCACGTAACCTTTGAATCCAGTATCGGCAATAGCGCGCATAATAGCGGGGTAATTGAGTTCTTGGGATTCGTCAATTTCGTGGCGACCCGGCACGCCGGCCGTGTGGTAATGCGAGAAATAGGGATGAAAATCGCGGATTGTGCGAATAATATCGCCCTCGTTGATCTGCATGTGGTAAATATCGTAGAGCAGCTTGAAGCGCTCCGAGCCAACTCGGTTGACCAGTTCGATACCCCAGGCGCTTTTATCGCACATATAATCCTTGTGGTCCACCTTGCTGTTAAACAGCTCCATCACCACCGTTACCCCGTATTTTTCAGCCAGTGGCATGAGCTTTTTGAGGCCAATTGTGCAGTTTTTCATGCCTGTTTCGTCGTCCATGCCTTTGCGGTTGCCGCTAAAGCAGATGATCTGGCTATAGCCGTTTTTTGCGACAAGCGGGATAATCTCGCCGTAATTATTGAGTAGCGTGTCGTGGTATTGCGGGTCATTCCAGCCCTCCGTGAGGCTGATCTCGGCGCCGTTGCACATCGAAGAATAGAGCCCGTATTTTTGCAAGATATGCCATTCTTTGGGTCCGATGAGGTCGATGGCGGGGATACCCAAGTCTTTTACGTCCTGGCAAAATTGCTCAAGGGGAATATCGTTGTAGCACCAGCGGCATACGGAGTGATTGATACGGCCTTTCCACATAGCGGGTAAAGTTGGAGAAGAGGATTGAGCTATTAGCCCGGGACTATTTATGGCCAGCGCGGTAGCGCCGAGTGCCAGCGTTTTGAGGGCATGCCTTCTGTTGGTTGGTGTTGCCATTGCGGTAGTTTTTGGGGTAAAATAAGAAAAAAATGGGGTTATGTAAATTGAAATGATTTACATAACCCCCTGGTTATTGTTTTCCTGGTATGTTCAATTTTCCCTATTACTGCTCGTTGCTATTATCTTCTGTGGAAGGCTTTTGTTTCTTGGCCGACTTCTTTTTAGATTTTTCAACTTCTTTCGTGGCCTTCTTCTCCACTTTCACCTCTTGCTTGTTCATCTTATTCTCTGACTTGGCTCCTTTTTTCTGGTGGGCTTCTTCTGCGCGGTTTTTACCGTGCTCTTTGCCCTTCATATCGCCTTTGTGTTTGCCGTAAGCTTTGCCTTTATTCGACCTTTGCTTAGCGTTAGCAGATTTTTCCTTGCCGGGTGCTTTATCTACTTCCTTGCCCGATTTATCCTTCATGGGCTTGTCCACTTTCATTTTTGCCTTTGTATCGGTAGTTTCCTTTTTTTCTTTTGCAGGCGCTGTGTCTTGTTGGGCAGAAGCCAGACCGGTAAACAAGATAGCAACGACTAAAGTCAGCACAAATTTCAGTTTCATCTCAATTCGTTTTAGTTGATGGAAAAGATTGCTATTATGACGGGGCATACATAGCGAAGTAACAAGAACAAATATAAAAAAAATGTTAATAAACGCAAGGCGATACCCTGGTAGAGTACCGCCTCACGGTTTTGCAGCAACGGCTGCAGTATTGGGACTATGCGTAATTATTTGACCGGGTTAGCCAGGATTTGATCGGGCGAAATAGGTTCTTCGGCCAATGCTTTTATAATATCAAAAGTAGTGATAATGCCCACCAGCTCATCCTGTGCGTCAACGACGGGAATAGCGTGGAACCGGTTCACCTTAAAGATCTCCAGGGCCACATTGATGCGGTCGTCGGGAGAGAGTTTGGCCAGCCCCGAAGTCATGATATCTTCGGCGGTATAAGCGCGCAGGCGAGCTTCGTTCACCAGCCGGTCTTCTTCGTTTCGCGAGAAACCCCTCACGAAATACAAAAAGTCGGTTTTACTGATCAGCCCTACCATCTCCTTATAGCGTACTACCGGAATATGGTGGATATTGTGCGCGTTAAATATCTCCTGTACCGTGGTGAGTTTGTCTTGAGGAGCCACGGTAAGCAAATGGGTAGACATAAGTGTTTTAATAGGCGCTAGGACGTTCATATTTAGCTATTTTTAGTGCAACCATTAATCTGAGAATTCTATGGGCAAGATAGGCAGTAGCGTTACAATTGCTAATGACTAATCTCAATAGGCAGACTGATTTTCATTAATTCAACAATACACCTCAATTAAAACGCAACCTATGAAAAATATAGTGTCGACAGATCAAAAATGAGCTGTATTTTTGGAAATTCGTATAAAAAAAATTCATCATAGCCCAAAGTGCGCCCACACATGAATGCGACACCCACCGAGCACCTGACATTGATCATTTTCATTGCCATATATCTTCTTGCCACCTTGTTAATCGGCTGGTGGGCGGCTCAAAAGTAAAAACGACGCAGGATTTGTCATTGCTGGCCGTCGTTTGCCTATGTTTATTGCGGCTTGTGCCTTGTTTGCCACCTGGTTTGGGTCGGAGACAGTGATGGGCGCCTCTTCCGAATTTATTGCCGATGAAGAAGGTGCTCCGATAGGATTGCTTCGGGTTATAGAAGACCCTTTTGGGGCGGCGCTGTGCCTGGTATTAGTAGGGGCCTTTTTTTGCCAAACCGCTTTACAAGCTCAATATTCTCACCTTCAGCGACTTTTTCAAATTGCGTTATGGCCGCATTACTGAGTTGTTTTCCGCTATTTTTATGGTGCCCTCGTTTTTTGGATGGGTGGCTGCGCAGTTGGTAGCGATGGCCATAATATTGCAGGTATTGGGAGGCATTGATCTTCACATTGGCATTGCGGCTTGTACGATTATCGTGGTGATTTATACCTATATCGGAGGGATGTGGGCGGTATCGATTACTGATTTTGTACAGACCATCATGATTATTGCCGGGCTTTTACTGCTGGCTTTCCAGTTGGGCAATCAGGCCGGCGGGGTATCGGAGGTATTATCGCAGCAGCCTGAAGGCTTTTTCAATATGATGCCCGAGTTTAAGCCCATTCCCTTTCTCGAATACATCGCGGCATGGATAACAATTGGCCTGGGGTCGATACCGGGGCAGGACGTATTCCAGCGGGTGATGTCGGCCAAAAGTGCCCGCACCTCGGTCATTTCGTCTTATGTGGCCGGTGCAATGTACCTCAGCATCGGGTTGATCCCTTTGTTTATTGCATTGTGTGGCAAGGCGCTTTATCCCGATCTCAGGGAATTGGGGGGCGTCGAAAACGAGCAATTGATGTTGCCGGTCATGGTATTGAAGCATGGCACCTTACTCATACAGATCATGTTTTTCGGCGCTTTGTTGTCTGCTATATTGAGTACAGCTTCGGGCGCTATTTTGGCGCCGGCCACAATTATCGGCGAAAACCTGGTGCGTCCCTATCTCCGCAATGCAAGCGACAAGCGTCTGTTGCAGATTATGCGGTTTTCTGTGGTAGCCGTGGCTGGTTGTTCGGCGTTGATGGCGAGCGTAAATACCAACATCTACGAATTGGTAGGGCAATCGTCTTCGCTCAGTCTGGTATCGCTATTTGTACCGCTTACGATGGGAATTTACTGGAAAAAGGCATCGAATGTGGGAGCTTTATCCGCTATTATCGCGGGGATGTCCTCCTGGCTTCTCTGTGAGTGGCAGGGCACTGTAGTCCCCTCGATAATAATAGGAGGGTTGGTAAGCCTGGTAGCTATGATTGCGGGCAGTTACATTCGGCCCGATCACAGCTACCAGGCGTTCAAGTTGGAAACGAGTCAAAGCGAGGCCTGATCCTTATTTGTTGTCTTGTTTGGCAAACACCTTGCGCAACAGTTCGGACGTACGGGCGCCCACATTGCGGCGGATATTGATTTCTTCTTTTTCCACCATGGAAAACAATCCTTTTAATGCTTCTTTGGTCACATAGTCGCCGAGGTCGGGATTGGCTTTTTCCACCAGCGGGATTTTATTGTAGGTATTGACGGCATCCGACCAATATTTGCGGGCTTCGAATTTATCGAGTGATTGGGCGATAACGGGGTTGAATTCCTGGTAGAGTTGATTATAGGTAGTGCGTTCGAGATAGCGGGTAGCGGCGTCTGTGTTTCCCATCAGAATGCCCATTGCATCCTGGAAGCTCATACTTTTGATAGCCGTGACAAAAATGGGTTTGGCTTTTTGGGCTGCGTCTTCAGCGCCGCGGTTTATTTTTTCCAAAATAATATTCTCTACGTTGGAAAAGCCGGGCACATTTTTGAGCCTGTCTGTTACCTTTCGGGCTTCGGCCGGAAGCAAAATTTTGTAGGCGCTTTTGAAATAGCCGTCTTTTTGCGACAAAAGATCAGCGCCTTTGCCGATGCCGATATTGAGGGCTTCTTTAAGGCCGCCGCCTACCTCGGCGTCGGTGAGCGGTGTATCACTCAATACATTATCGAGGGTTTGCTGAATTTGGGCAGTTGTACATGCACTCAGGCCTGCTACAAATATCAGAAGGGTTGCGAAAAGTTTGTACATGTTGCGTTGTTTTGGTGAACATTCAGCCATACAACGCACAGAGCGAGTATTTTTCTGTTAGCAAAAAGTTATTTTTCGATTGCGGATGTCGGATGTCGGATTTCAGATTTCGGATTAATCAAGGAAAAATCCGCAATCCAAAATCCGCAATCCGCAATCGAAATGGTTTTCATAGCTTCCGGACCGGCTTTTGGGGGTATACCGTTTAGTATGATTCCCCAAAATTACGACACAGGAGCGGGCCATGCCAGCCAACTATAGTGGATATGTCAGGAAGCAGGTATTAAATCTGTTTGGTTTCGATAGCCGGTTTGGGCACATTTTTCTTGAAAAGTTTGTCAGATGTCTGGTTGTAATTGTCGAGTAGGGCGCCCGATTCATTGTTGAAGCGATCCACGGCTTTGTTGTAGGCGTCTACGTCTTCCTGTGTCATTTCTTTTTTGCGGAAGGCGGCTACTACTTTCGCAAAGTCGTTTTCGGCCATATCCTTATAGAAAGAAGCAATATTAACTACGGCATCCCTGAACTCCGTGTCGCCGTTAAAGGCGGGCATCAGTTGCAGCGATTTCAGTTCCTGCTTAGATTCTTCGAGCAGCAATACGCGTTCTTTTTCCATAAGTTTAACGTCTTGTTTGCTCATTGCGTCGAGTACGGCGGCGTTGCGTTTAGACAGCCGGAAATAGCGCAGGAAAACGGCCCGGTGGTAATTGTTTAGCCGGTTGATCTGGTTGATTTCGCTATTGCGGTCGCTTTCAACCAGAAGGATATTGTTTTTCTTTGCAAATTCTTTTTGCGCCTGCAGAAAGCGGTCTGCGGCGGCTGCCAGTTTCTTTTCGACAGCGTCTTGTGCGTCGAGGTACTTTTGCATTGCCTCAAAAGAGTTATCGCTTTCCATCTTCAGTTGTAGCAACGTGCTGAACTCATTGCGGAATGCTTCCTTATAAGCGTTTAATACACTGAGCATATCGGTTTTTAGCTGGGCCGTGGCTTTGTCGCTGGGGCGGTTGTTCACGTTTGCAGTAGCTATGCCGATCTGATTGATCAGCTCAACTCGTTTGTGCTCCACACCCGCCATATCGTCGCTGTGCACCGAATGCTGCACATACTCGAGGCTTTTGGACACGATGGCTACGTGCTCGTTGTTGAGAAATTCGAAATATTTGACGGGGTCAACGGTCTGGGTGTAAGCCATAGTGCCTGCATACAGGATAACCAGGGCGGTCAGAATTACATTTTTCATTGGCTGATTATTTTGTTATTTTAAAAATACAAATATCGTAGAGACGCAAAATTTTGCGTCTCTACCAGGGTTTCGACGTGCGGTAAACTGTGCCTTTAAAAATGGCGATGCGGTGGTTGTGTTGGTTAACCACCTCCACCCGGTAAATGGCGATTTTATGCCCGAGGTGTTCCTCCGTAGCGGTAGCCGTAATGACATCGCCCGCATGGAGGGGCGCGGTATGCGAAATAGAGGTTTCTACCTAAACGGCTTGCATACCCCGGGAATTGGAAGCAAAAGCCAGCGCACTGTCGGCAAAAGAATAGGCAATGCCGCCGTGGGAAATGCGAAATCCAGTGAGCATTTCCTCCCTGACGGTCATGCGAAGCACACAACTACCGGGTTGCACCTCTTGCCGTTCTATGCCCAGCCATTGGCTGAACGCATCATTTTGGTACATATAATCGACAATCCATCGGGCCTTGTCTTCGTCAGCTATAGTGCTCATCGGTAGATTCGTTTTTTTCTGGTTAATATCTAAGATAGCGGCACAATTGCAAGAAAAAGTATAATTTGGAAAATATTTTCTGCATTCGGGCAGCGATTGAGTCGTTTTGCGCCTCATGAGAGAGACAGCCCAGGCAGAAAAAAGAGAGGGGGGATGTAATTCCCGGTCAACATATCTACGTTCAGATCGTTATAAAATAGTAGCCAATTAACGCCATATCTGTGACGGAAAGCGAAATGATCAAGGGCTGTATGCGGGAAGACCGGCTTTGCCAGCAAGAGGTTTTCCATCGCTATGCGAGCAAAATGTTCGCTATATGCCTGCGTTATGCGCGTCATCGAATGGAGGCCGAAGATATACTACAGGATGCCTTTATAAAGGTATACGACAATATCAACCAGTTTGAAGCCAAAGGATCTTTCGAAGGATGGATCCGCCGGATTGTGGTTAATACTGCTTTGAAGAACTATAGCCGGAAGAGTTTCGCTAGCGAGCAAATTGGCATGGAAAACCTGCCCGATCCCGCTATCGAACCGACTATTTACGACCATCTCAACGAGGAAGAGCTACTTGCGCTGATCGCATCGCTGCCTCATGGCTATCGCGTGGTGTTTAATCTCTACGCTATCGAAGGATACAGCCATAAGGAAATTGCCGACATGCTGGAAATCCAGGAGAGCACCTCCCGGTCTCAGCTGGTCAAAGCGCGCAAGATGCTCAGACATTAATTGAGGAAACACAAAAAATTGCCGTATGAAACGTCGCCACGAGGTAGACGACATATTTAAGCATAAGTTGGAGCACCATGCGGTGCCCGCTCCCCCCGATATGTGGGATCGCATCGTGCAGGCGCGCGAAAAGCGTGCTTATCCCCGCATGCTGCCGGGGCGTTTTATTATTGCCGGCAGTGCCGCTATTTTGGTGATATCTCTGGCAGCAGCCTGGTGGTTGTATCAACAGCCTACTTCAGCACCCCAATTGGGTAATTTCTATTTGTCACCTATCTCGACTGACGTCCCCGCCTCCGCTTCCGTTTCTGCGGATACGGATGTGCCTGAAATTGCGCAAACTACCGTTTCTACCCTACCGCCGGGCGTTGCAATTGTGCGACCGGTGGATAACCTGGGAACAACAACTTTAGTAGCACTGCCTAGCATAGAGACGCCTGTTGTTGCCGATCCGCAAGCGGCGGAAATATCAGCAGATAATCAAACTATTGCTGAATCCACCGACGATACGCAGGCCGCTTTTGTCCGCCATGACTGGTCGCCCTTGTCCCATTTGCCCACCCTGTCGCTTTCTTCACCGCCGATGCCCCTGCCCCAATACATCAAGTGCGCCCGCTTTGGCGGTAGTACCTGGCGACTGCACCTGGAAGCGCTGGCAGCGCCCGAATTGCCTATGCGCGAATTGCGCCCGAGGCAGGCAGAGGCGCAGGCATATGCTCGTTTGCGCCAGCAGACCGAACAGGCTGATTATGCCCTGAGCGCTGCACTGCGACTGGCATTGGTTTCTGAAAGCGGTTGGGTACTCAAAACCGGCCTGCATTACGGGCAGGTAAATGAAAATTTCAGCTTTTTCAATCCCAACGAGCAACGCATCATTATTACAGATATTTACGGCTCCGACGGCCACCTGATCCGCACCGACACGATTGTGGTAAACGGCGCTGAATACAAAGCCGACAACCGCTACCAATGGCTCGATTTACCTGTGCTTGCAGGTTACGAAATGGATTTTGGCAAAGTAACATTTGCCCTCAATGCCGGAGCGCATATTAATTTCCACCTGGGCGCCGACGGACAATTTCTGGCGCCTGAAGACCTTCAACGTCCAGTTAACTTTGATGGGGACGATAATCCCGGCAGCCGGGTGTTTCGCCCGCGTATCGGTGTGGGGTGGTATGCCAGCATGGGTATTTTGTACCACGTGAAACCAGGCTGGCAACTCATGTTCGAACCCGGCTTCCGGATCTATCCCCGTTCTCTCACCCGCAGCCACTTTGACGTGGATCAGCGTTATTTTATTTCCGGAATTAATATAGGAGTTCGCCGAGCTTTGTAAATTTACCGATCAATTCCTGCCTAATCATCATTTTAAGGAGTTTATAGGTTTATGCGTTTATGGTTCAGTAAGAAAACCTATAAACCCATAAACCTATAAACACAATGTCATCAACTTTATCACAATAAAACATCCGGAATATGGCAAAATGGTTTACACTGCTATTCTTTGTAGCTGCCCTTCCCATGTGGGGTCAGGAAAAAGTGGACGAAGAAATCAACAAATTGCTACGCAAACACGGCCTGGAACAAACCCAGGTAATGGAAACGGCGGCTTTGATTACCGATGTATACGGCCCGAGGCTAACGGCATCTCCTATGTTGGATAAAGCAACGGGCTGGGCTGTTGAAACGCTTAAAGGGTGGGGTATGGAAAACGTGCATACCGAAACCTGGGGACCTTTTGGTCGCGGCTGGGAGCTAAAACACTTTGAAATGCACGCTACAGCGCCCAATTATTTTCCCGTACTGGCATATCCCAAGGCCTGGTCGCCCTCTACAAAGGGGCTGGTAAAGGGAGAGATCGTCTATTTGGAAGCAGAAACAGAAGAAGATCTCGAAAAATATAAGGGCAAGCTGGGCGGCAAGTTTGTATTTTTTGATACCCTTCGCGTGATTAAAGAATGGTTTGACGCACCGGCTACCCGCTACGAAGCTGACGAATTGCTTAATTTGGCCAACGCGCCTGCACCGGTACCGCGTCCTTTCCGCAATTGGGGAGGCGACCGCAGGGGATTCAACGAGCAACTCTGGAAATTACTTGGCGAAGAAAAACCCCTGGCTATCATTGATCGCAGTTACAAGGGCGACCTCGGTACCGTATTCCTGTCGGGCGCCCGCGCTACCGACGGGCGTGCCTGGGAAGACAAAGCAGAGGTTATTCCGCAAGTGACTATGAGCGTAGAGCACTACAACCGCTTGTTCCGCCTGCTCAAAAGAGGCATTCCCGTTACGCTCAGCATGCAGATCGAATCGGCATATTCAAATCCCGACGACGGCATGGAGCGCAATATTATAGCCGAGATACCCGGTACCGACCTCAAGGAGGAAGTCGTCATGTTTGGCGCGCACTTCGACTCCTGGCATACGGCCACCGGTGCTACCGATAATGCCGCCGGTTCGGCGGTGATGATAGAAGTTGCCCGCATATTGATGGAAACGATCAAAGAAAGTGGCGTAAAACCCCGCCGTACCCTGCGCCTGGCGTTGTGGACGGGTGAAGAGCAGGGCCTTTACGGCTCTCGCGGGTATGTGAAGCAGCACTTTGCCGAGACGGATAACATGGGTAACGCCCAATCATTAAAACCAGAACAGGAGAAAATTTCGGCCTATTACAACCTCGACAATGGCACAGGTAAGGTCAGGGGCGTTTACCAGCAAGGCAATCATGCCGTAGCTCCTATCTTCAGGGCCTGGCTCGACGCTTTCAAAGACCTCGGCGCTACGACGCTTACGCTGTCAAATACTGGTGGCACCGACCACCTGCCGTTTGACGCAGCGGGTATTCCCGGTTTCCAGTTTATCCAGGATGAGATGGCCTATTCTACCCGCACACACCACTCCAATATGGACAACCTGGACCACTTGTCGGAGGAAGACCTCAAGCAGGCCGCCACCGTTATCGCCTCTTTTGTATGGCATACCTCGCAACGCGATGCGAAGTTGCCGCGCAAAGAATTGAATTTGAAGGCGGGGACGGAATAAAATAGGGTTTAGTAGAGTTTAGTAGGGTTTAGTAGGGTTTAGTGGGGTTTAGCTTTTTTGGAGGCTAAACCCTTCTAATTTCTCATTGATACAGGAATATTCATGTAGATGGGATTATGCCCAAAATGTAGGGAAAAAGGCTATTTTTGCCTTTAACAACGCGGGATACAAATATGGGACTTATCATTTCATTACTGAACCATAAAGGCGGGGTGGGAAAAACCACTTGCGCCGTCAATATTGGTGCGGGATTGGTAGAATTGGGCAAAAAAGTACTATTAATCGATTTGGACCCCAGGCCAACCTGACACTATCGCTGGGGCTACCCCGCGTGCAGGTTACCATGTACGAAGCTATGCGCGGTGAAGGCGAATTGGCGCCCTACACTGCCAAACCAGGACTCGACGTAGTAGGTTCTGTGCTCGACCTGTCGGGAATAGAGATGGAATTGCTAAATGAAGCGGGTAGGGAATACATTCTTAAAGAGCTATTGGAACCTTTTCGCGAATCGTACGATTATATTTTTATCGATTGTCCGCCTTCGCTGGGCTTGCTCACGTTAAACGCGCTTACGGCAAGCGATACGATATACATCCCCTTGCAGACCCAGTTTTTGGCTATGCAAGGATTGGCCAAGATCAAGCAGGTCATCCAAAAGGTCAAGTTGCGCCTCAATAAAAAAGCTGGATATCGGCGGGGTGATCGCCACCATGTACGACAGCCGCAAAGTACTCAACCGCGACGTGGTGGAGACCATTCGCAAGTTTTTCGGTGAATTGCTGTTCAATACCTTTATCCGCGATCGCGTCGCCGTGGCCGAGGCGCCCTCGGACCGCAAAGATATTTTGGCTTAGGCTCGCAACAGCGCCGGAGCTGATGATTACCTGTCTTTGTGCAAAGAGATCATCAAACGTACTGAGGAGTCATAAGGTGGCGTTATATGCAAAAACGTTGTTGATACTGGCGATTTTGGGTTAATTTCTGTAGATTTGAATAAAACCGTTTTGCGTTGAGCAAAAAGAGATTCACTACCGGCCTGGAAAGTCTGTTTGGCGAAACCACGGACTTGTTTTCCGACAAGGAGCAAAACGCTTTGCCGGCCGACGTTGAATTGGCTCAGGGCAAGCAGGGTGATACGGCTAAAAAGCCGGGCGGCAAGGATTTTTCCTCGGCGCTGGCCTCTTTTTTGCACACGGCTTTTGAAGATGCTTTTGAAGAACAAATAGAGGCCCGCAAATCGGCGCCCTCCGCAGCCAGCGATACACCGGTACAACCGCCTAAGCCGGCCAGCGGCCTCGATCTGCTCATCCGCAGTACGATAACGCCTAGCGGAGTAGAGATTCATCCCTTTGCCACCCGCCGTATTACGTTGGTTTTCGATAATGATATGCTTGGAAAACTCAAATCCATCGCCAAGATTGAAAAATCCCATATGAAAGACATTGTAAACGATATTGTAGCCACGTATATCAGCGATTACGAACGCAAATACGGGCAGCTACCTTTTTGAGAAATAACGACACATGAGTTCTTGCTTTAACCACAAAACAATCTAGACATGTCAAGAGTAGATTATCTCACCATCGGCATCGTGGGCGTTTGTCTGGCCGCCCTGGGATTCCTGGTTTTCAAAACTGTCAAGCTGATGAGCAATGATGCCCCACCGGAAGAAACCCTGATAGAAACGCCATACGAGGATACGACCGGCATCGGCGCTTACAGCGACTATGGCGATACTTCTCTCAATTCGTATACCAAAGAAGAGGACCTCGACGACGATCAGTTGACGGCAACCGATTATGAGGAGGAACCCACAAAAGAAACAGCCAAATCGGCGAAGCCGGCAACAAAGGAGACTAAAACTGCCACAAAGCCGGCTACGACTACAAAGTCGGAGCCGAAACCAGCCGCCACTACGTCAAAAACTGCTACCAGCCAGCGCGATGAAAGCTTCGAAGAACCCGCTGCCGGCCGCAGTACTTCTTCCAGCGAGGGTAATTATCTGGTAATTGCCGGGTCTTTCAAGAGCAAAACCAACGCGGAAAACCAGGTAAAGCGTCTGCACAAATTGGGGTATAACGATGCCAGTGTCGAATCTTTCAACAATGGTGCATTAGCTGTAGCCCTCGTAGACCGCTTTTCTTCGCAGTCAGATGCCCAGGCACTGAAAAAGGAATTGGAAGCGAAGGGCGTGGAGGCTATTGTGAAGAAGAAGCAATAGGATTCTACCGCATCTGACGATGGCCATACCCTGGGCTAAAGTCCAGGGTTGAAAGCAGGACTACTTCCCAAACGCCTCCTGCCAGTCGAGCATGCCGCCTAAGAGGTTGCGCACGTTTTGGTAGCCGGCCTGTTGCATAATCTGCTTCGCTGTGTCGCTGCGCCTGCCGGAGCGGCAATACACCACGATTTCTTCGGCTTTGTGTTCCGACATCTCTTCGATGGCGCGCATTACGTTGCCCAGCGGGCACAATAGGCCGCCGATATTGAATTCTTCGTGTTCATAAGGCTCTCGCACATCGATCAGGTGGATGGTTTCGCCTTTATCCATTCTTTCTTTTAATTCCTGAACGGTAATATCCATGTGGGTGTTTTTTTAATGCACAATTACGAGTTTGCGATGCTGTACCTGCTGGGTGTCCAAGTGGCGTACGGCCATCCAGTATACGCCGTTGGGTAGGCCGGCCGTTGGCAATTCAGGGGCAAGGGCGCCCTGTTGTATAAGCTGGCCATTACTATTAAACAAGCGGAAATCAAATTGTTAATACACACCGCTGGGTAGGCTCACCGATACGACGTTGGAAGCCGGATTGGGGTAAATAGCCCACTCAAACCCTGTTTCTGATATTGGTTCTTCTACCGGCGTGGCAACGGGTGTAACTCCCCCCACTACCGGTCTGATCATAAGCGCTCCGCCAGGGGTAAATTCTGAAAGCGGTTCCCATCCCTGACCGCTGTTGCGGAAAATAAACTCCTTGGCGTTGGGGCGATTTTTGTCGTAGCCGATAGGCACACAACGCGTGAACTCGCAAGAGGTGACCTGTTGCCAACCCACGTAAAAATCGCCGGCGGGAATAAACAGCGGGGCATTATTACCATCGGGGCCCACCAGCGGGTAGGTAGTAAAGCCCTGCAGCGTATCAAAAAACGAATCTGTGTAATAAGGGAGTATGGGTTGCGAATAATCAGGTGAATTATCGAGCTGACCGATCCACACGCGCAGGCGGAAGGTCTGATCGCTTACATCGGCGGAGGTGTGCGGGATATGGATTCGCACGGCGCGCAGCGAGTCGGCTACGCCGGCCGTAAATTTCATAGCTACCTGTGTACCTTCAGAGGTCACCAGGCCTGTCTCGGCGGTACCGTCGTCGTAGGCGAAATAGTTGTCGAACACGGTCGTTTGGGTCACCTGGTCGTTGCGCTGTACGGCTTCGAAGCCGGGCTGGTTAATTTGGGAAGTGTTATTGAGCGTATATTTTAATTGAAAATCGAGGCGGTCTGAGTCGTCAAAAGTAGGACCCTCCATAGTGAGCAGGTAATTGGGCCATACATCGGGGAAGCCGGTGGGGTCGTCGAGCAGTTGATAGGTGCGACTTACCGACATACCGTTGGGTATATTGGCTTCCAGTCCGTTGAAAAGTGTGACTGCCGAGCCGAACACATCAAATCCGGAATTTTGTTCCGTCAGGCTCACTGAAGAGGGGCTCGCATTCAGGGGTTGACTGGCATGGTTGTATACCCCGGCCGAGATCGTTTCGTCGAGCTCTATTGCTTCGCGGCCTTCAAAATGGCGCCAGGGCATGCTGGTATAATTTTTTAAAATAAAATTGGGTTGTTGCGTGAAGGCTACGTCGCTAAAAATAGAATCGATATTGACCGCATCCAGTCGTACATAGTCGAGATGCCAAGTGTCATTCATGCCCAGGCGGTCGGCGTAATTCCGGAAGCGGAACTGGAAGCCTTTATAGCGAAATTCCTGGGGTACGGGCACGGCATAAAAGTGGAATAGCTCCGGGGTGGTATTTGTTTGACTGCCAGGCACGCCTTTGAGGGCAAGCGCGATTTGCCAGATACCAAAGGTATTTTTGTATTCTAACACCAGTGAATCTTGTAATTCAGGGCGGTCTACCAGTCCACGGCGTTGTGCCCAAAAAGTGAGCGTAAGGTCGCCGCCGGCGCCTTGCAGGTTGAGGTATCTGCTGGTGAGATAATCCGAGGGGCCGTATTGTCCGCCGTAAGGGCTTCCCCTGCCGTCAACACCGTCAAAAGTAGCCACACCGATAGAAGGGGGCAATTCGGCCATCGTGGTATTGACGAAAGGGTCTATGTCGAGCCAGAGGTCTGCTGATGGCAATGGACCGGCATACGAAAAGTCGTCCATAAAGGGCAACCCGACGGTATCACTGCTGATGCGCATCGCATAGTGAAACGTATCGCAAACGGCGTATTCGTCGCACAGAGCCAGGCATATCGAATCGGTACCGGCATAACGCGAAGCTTCGTACACAAAGCGGTAGTCGGGGGCGGAATAGTCGGTAAACCAGTATCGCTGTGCGCGCCCCTGGTAGTTGTCGTCACAATCCACGAAAGTATTACAGGTGAGTTCCCCCGGCAGCAAGTCTTTGTTGGCTTCGATAGTAATCAATTCTTCCTGGTCGAGGTTAACCCGTGGTGGGAAATAATTGCGGCCGGCGCGTTTGGCCACAAAATAATAGGTGATCGAATCGTAGCAAACCGAAGCGTCGGGTTTGCACAATTTGACTTCCAGGGTATCCCTGCCGAATATTACATCGTTGTGTGCGGTATAATAGAGCGAGTCTTTAACAATTACAGCGGCGCCGAATTGCAAGTTGTCGCATCCTTCGCAAAGCAGTACAGCAGTGGTGTCGTTGGTAGGATCCACAAAAAACGCGTTGGTCGGTTCGCCGGCCGGCTTCTGCATAGGTTACGCCTGTTTCCACTATTGGGCAGGCATTTTTTTCAATAGCTGCAGCGGGGTTATATTGCCATTCTGCGGGCCGCGCCTGCATATTTTGTATAAAATGCTGCTTCAGCACGGGATTTTCCGTAAGCGGCGTCAATTGCTGCGCACTTGCCACCGAGCACATCCACAAAGCCCACAGCGCGACGTACAATTTTTTCATTATCATAGTTGCTTTTGATACTTTCTCAAAACGACGATTGTCGGGAATTGTTGTTTTTTCACATACCCGGTGACGTGCCCTGACGGACATCTGACGAATTCCGGCGTGTCAAATTGTTATTCCTGTTGTTGTTCCTCAATAATGGGTTCTTCTTCGGGGCAGCCTTCTGGTTTGGTATTGGTGAGATAAATGTTGATTTGTTCACCAATCCGGATCATTTGTCCATCCACATACTCCGGTTCTTGCTTCCACACATAGGCATCATCGAGCACTTCGCCATACACGGCGCCTATGCTAAGATTCATGCTGGTAATCAGGAAGTGAGCTGCCTTATATTGCTGGCAGACCAGATTGGGTACTGCCACCATGCCGGTATGTCGCTGGGTTACTACAAATTCGAGTGTGCTGCCTTGTGGCACGCCTACGCCTTTGCGCAGGTCGTTGTCGGTAATTTTCCTATCGCCGTAGAAGAAATATTGAATCGTATTTTCCTCCTGCACGCTGTCAAAAACCCTTTCTTTTACAACTGCCTTCAGCTTGAGCACGCGGAGTTTTTTGGCATATTGCTCGAAGTCGTAACTGCCAACCAGCGTAGGCAATTCAATTTCGGGAGGTGTTTTACTATAAATAGAAAAATAGATCGTGCGATTTTGCTTCACACGCGAGGAAGGTCTGGGATCTTGCTGGAAGACGGTCCCGGGTATTTTTTCGGGCTCGAAGATAGAATCCAGCACCATCACGGAAAAACTCCGGTTGCGGGCTTTTCGCTGGGCTTCATCAATTTGCATGCCTTCAAAATTGGGTACGGTAAGCGATTCGCCGTGGCGGGTATACCAGCGCAATCCGAGTGTAAAAAGCGTGATGAAAACGAATAAAAATCCGAGAAGTACGCCCAAATTGCGTAAAAAATAGGATGAAGTAAAAAACTCGCGCGTGCGCGACACCCACTGCTGGAAGGGCGTGGGCGGCTTTTCCAGGCCGAAATAGGGTTCTGCCTTGGCATTTTCGCCGGTATTACCTGTGTCTCCCATCATTGCTTTGGCTTCTTCTGCTGCTGCTTGCTCTTGCCGGTAGCTGTCCATCTCGGCTACGGGTGTTAATTCATCCGGGGAGCAGGCTGGTAAACGCGGTTGCTTCCCCCTGTGTTTGCGTAGCGGTAACCCCACTGCCCAGCCGCGCTCTGCGTGCAAAAGCAAAGCTCAGTATTTTGTCGATAAAATCGTAGGGCTTATAGCCGTTGATCGCTGCCTGGTGAAAAATACAGGTTGCAGGGGTCATGCCCGGCAGCGAATTCACCTCGATCACCAGCGTTTCGGCGCGTTGGTTGTCAAAGATGCGCACAAAAGCGTCGATTCGGGCATAGCCTTGTACATCGAGGATTCGGGCTGCTCTTTCGAGATCGGATTTGACCTGGTCGGCAATTTTTTGATAAATCGATTTATTCGGACTAAACCTGGCGGGCGTAATATTTTGGCCTTCTCCTGCCAGGAATTTCTCTTCGAGCGAAAGCACCTCGCCGGTAGCAAGGGTTTCAGAGGGTTCGAATATCTCGTAGCGCAGCGTGCCGTCGATATTGTAATGGGTGAGCAAGCCCCCCGTAATTTCGATGAAGTGACCCGCGCCGTTTCTGGAAATGAGATTTTCAAATAAGATCTCGTCTTTTCGCGGAAACTCTTCTTTGGGTTTGAGGTTTAGTATTTTTCGCTGTTGGGGGCCTTCGTCGTCAAGGGGGCGGAACATCATTTGTACGAATGCCTCCAATTCGGCCCGCGTGCGAATCACTTTTACCGCCGAGCTGCATCCATCGTCGACGGGTTTGGCCACCAATGGATAACCATATTTCGCTTCAATATGAGCGTAGCAGTTTGCTGCGCCGGTGGTAAATTCTTCTTTTTTGATGATTAACTGATCGGCCACCTGAAACCCGTTTTTTTTCAGAGTTTGCAGGGTTCTGTGCTTGTCGATCGTGATTTTCGACGAGGTTACTCCCGAGCCGTTGTAGGGGATGTGCATGGCGTCGAGGTACGTTTGTACTTGTCCGTCTTCGCCGGGGCGGCCGTGCAGGGCGATAAAAACGCCGTCGATCAGGCTCGGCAATTCTTCGAGCGAAATTTTTCGGGGAGCAAAAACGACATCGTTAGAAGCGTATTTTCGTGTGATATCGGCGCACTGAAGTTTGATTTGGTCAATAACGGGATGCTCTTTCCATCCCAGTATTTTATCGCGAATATCGTCGGCGTTGTCTTTAAGCAATAAATTAATAGGCAGCTGGTACAATTCAAAATGGCTTGCATCGCCCGTCAGGAAAATGGGAATGGGCTCGTATTTATCCGAGCTGGATAGTTTTTCAAAAATATTCCTTCCGCTTTCTACCGAAATATGTCTTTCAAAAGAGTATCCCCCCAGAATCACCCCAATGCGTTTGCGGGCAGACTGAGATACTTTCAGTGATTGAATAGATTCATCCAGGATGCGAATATATCCTTTCCATGCAGCTTCTTCGGGTTGTTCGGCAAAACGTTCCTGCAGCGAGATCCGGATGATATAAGTCAGGTATTGAGAGGGGTTGAGTCCAATTTCCGCTGCCTGGTGGAAGAAAAAAGAAGAGGGCAACATGCCCGATGTGGTATTTGGATCATTGAGGAAAATCTGGTCGTCCTGGGTAATAAAGCCATCGATACGCGCGCAAGTGGCAAAGCCCAGTTCAAGGAACAGGCGCTCGCATTCTCCGCGAATGGCGTTGATTTGGGGTGAGGGGAGGTTAATAGGGGTTACTTTTCGGGATAGGCCCGGCATATATTTCGAGCGATAGTCGAATACTTCTTTGCCTTTTACGATTTCAGTGGGAGGCAAGGCAACTGCGCTGCCGTCTTCTTTTCGTAAAACTATGCATGAGAATTCCTTACCGTGGATAAACGATTCGATGATCACCTCTCGTTCATCCTGGAAGCTTTCTAAAATAAAGAAGCCGTTGTCAATTTGTGCCGATTGGTCATCGAGGTAGCTCAACAGTACTTCAGGGTGATAGATGGTATGTTTTTGTTCGTGAAAAGTGACAGAAAGGGGAAAGCCCAGTCCGTCGCGAATATCGCTGAGAAGACGGATGTACTCGACGCGTTCGAAATGATCGCGGTCCATCCATTCATTTACCGGGATAATTTCGCGGAAGAAGGCGCGGTTGATAGCTTGTTCAAAACCCTCCACGCCCAGTTTTTCGTCGGCAATAGACACGCCGATTGACGATCCCTGGTTGGCCGGTCGTATCACCATTGGGAATCCCACCTTATCGACAGATTGGTAGTAGAAGGTTTCGATATCGGCGGCGAGCCAGTCTTCGCGTTTGAGCGTCATTACCGTGGGCTCAGAAAAGCCTTTTTCCGCCATCAGGCGTTTTTGCAGGGCTTTGTCCATGCCGATTTCGCTGGCGCGAATACCGCTGCCGGTATAGGGGATATGCAGGTTTTGCAGCTCGCGCTGAATTTGGCCGTCTTCACCATAAAGCCCGTGCAGCGCCAAAAAAGCCACGTGCATCAAGGTGGGTAACTCGCTGGGTTCAACCCGGCGGCCTACTTCGGCTATCATCCGGTCTTGTTCCGCTATGCTCAGGGCGCCCAGGCTTTCGGAATAGATTTGGAATTCATTGGGAGAAGGGGGTAACTGGTCGATAGGCGGGTAGAAATCGCGTATGGTGCCTTTGTAGATAAACTGCCAGTCGAGCAAAATGAAGTTCTTCTGGCTATCTACAAAAATAGGCACCGGCTCGAAGAGCGATTTGTTCAAATTATCATATACGGTGCGACCTCCAGCAAAGGAAATTTCGCGTTCGCGGGAAGGGCCCCCAAAGAAAATGCCGACTCTTAGCTTCATATAGTTTACCAGGTAGCTTAAATAACCTGCAAATTTAGTAAAAACATGAGGCATCCCGAATTTTTTCGAGATGCCTCATTCACTTTAAGAAAAACGGTGTGAAATATCCCGGCTATACCGGTTGAATTTCGACATTATTCGATAATAACCTTCCTGGTTACCTGCGAAGCGCCGTCCATGAGTTGAATCATGTAAGCGCCTGCCGGGAACTGGCGGGAATCGATTTCCACGGTGCCGTTCAGTGATTGACCCATATAGCGGTTGTACACCAGAGCACCCTGTGCATTAAAGATGCGAATATTGAATTGTTGAACCGTTTCCGAGAAATCGTAGCGGATATTCAATACATCATTAACAGGGTTCGGGAAAATCTTCACGCCGTTTTGGAGGGTGAATTCTTCCACGTCAACCACCTGGTTACACGTTACGCAGTAAGCGAAACAAACAACAGGGGAGTGTCACGTCGGCCGTTCCTGTATTGTAGAAGCGATCGCCGAAGCCACCGGTCGTACAGTTCGTGCCTATGCTGGTGTTGATAGATTCCCATCCGTCGGTACCGTTTTTAAATTTGTAGGTAACCGTCGAATTTTCCGGAATAGCCACCGTAGCGGTATAGATGCCGTCGCCATTGCCATCGCTCATCGGGAGGTTTTGGAAATCGCTGAATGAACCGGCGAGGAATACGCCGCTCGGATCAACGGTCTGCAGCGCCATATCAACCTGGAAGGTCACGTCTACCGTAAGCGGGTTGAAGATAAGTTCCCACAGGAAAGCATCTTCCGAGAAACGATCGTTCCATTCGATGAGGTAGGTAGTACCTGCGGTAACGGGCACGTCGGTAACTTGAGAGGGGCCGGCAGTGCCTAAGCAGTCATCATCGCTTTCAGCAACTACCGTGAGGCTGTTGAGCGTTGTGCAGTCGCCGGTGTATACCCAGAGGCGGGTATCGCTGGCAGCGCCGTTGCAGGAAGTAATCGTCATTGTACCGTTTGTGGTGGGGGTAAACGAAAACCATTGCGAATTGGCATACGGCGTTTCAGACAGGGTGCTGGTGCCGATGGTGGGGCCGGCTACGGAAGCGTCGCCGGTAAATTCTTCGATTGCATATTCACCAGGCGTAACAGCTACTGCGGTTTGGCAGAAGTCGCCTTCTGCGGGTGCATCGGTAGAGAAGGTCAATTCGAAATCAAAGCCGGTGGTTTCCCAGGCGTCGTCCCACATGATGTAATAGGTCTCGCCCGCTTCCACGATGGCTTCGCGATAGCTGGCGTAAAGATCGCCGCCAGCTGCCAGTTCGCACATATCGTCATTCACGCCCATTACTTCGAGGCTTTGGCATTCGCCTTTGAAAATCCAGCCGCGCGAATCAGCGCCGCCGCCGCAGGAGGAAATACTGATAACGCCGTCTTGTGTAGGCGTATAAGTAAACCAGTAGCCTGCGCCACCCTCGCCGCCGCTGCCAAGGTCATAGGCGCCGCCGTAGCAGGTAAGTTCGGGCACTGCATGAACGCCAGGCTGTATCTCTACTGCCGTGTAGCAGTATTGACCTAGGCCTGCATCGGGAATTTGGACAAACTGAACATTGTCCAAATAATACTCATCGTTGGCGTCACGAGGGTAGAAGTTGATACCGTTGAGTTGGTTGAGCGGGAAAGCGGCGCTGCCATTGGTAATGCCATCGCTGAATTTCCAGGCTGCTACGGTAGTTTCATCTATAACAAGTCGGGCTTGGTCGTTGTCGAGGTCCACAAAGAGATATACTTGGAACCAGGTATCGTTGGGATAGGAGAAACGCGGGGTTTCAGCAGGTACGTTATCAGGATAAATCGTAAGATAGCCGGTACCGTCGCCTTCATCGCCCAAGAAAGCGTCCATAGCCCAGAAGCCGGCAGAAGCAGTGGGGGCCTGGTGCTGAACGTTGAAATAGGCCCGTTTGCCGGTGGCGATGTACATGTACCAGGCTACTGCGTAGTGATCCTGTGTCTTGTCGCCGAGAAGCAGCAGAGCATCCTGACCGGTAACGGCGCCGGAAACCTTAAAGGATTGGGCGCCGGTTTCAGCTTGCTCAGTATTTACAACCACAGAGCTTGTTGCGCCGGGCCATGAGCCCCAGTGGTCTGCGCCTGTTTGACCCTGTACGTTGCCGGCAGTATATCCTTCAGCGTCATCATCGATGATAATCAACGGATCTTCGCAATCGTCAACCACAAATACGCAATCGCCGCAGCTGCTGAAGCAAACAGACGGTATGTTCGTACCTGCAGGGTCCAAAACAATAAACGGACGGAAGTTGAATCCGAAAATAGAAGGCACGCCGCAGTCGTTGGGCACGCTTTCCACGTTGGCGGCAGAAACCAGACCATTTACGAAGACGTAGCCTACCGTATCCAGCACGGTAATATTAGCAGAGCCGGAATACACGCCGTCGCCATCGACATCAGCGAGGATCAACTCTGTTAGTGTAGGGTTGCCCGAAGAGCCGTAGGCTACGCTGACTCCGTCGGGGCCCACTGTTTCGAGTGCCATGTCCACATTGAAGGTCACAAGTGCCTGTGGTAGGGTAGTGTTTTCGGTCAGCGTAAAATCGAAGCCGTTGAAGTCCCAGCGGTCGTCCCAGTAGATAAAATACTGTTGGCCGGCCACTGCGAGGAAGCTCAGTTCGGAGGCAAAGTCGCCATTGTCGGGGTCGCAATCGTCATTGACATCAAGAAGCGTAAGGGCGGCGCAGTCGGCGCCGGAAATAACAGCCAGGCGGGAGTCAACGAGTTGGCCGCAGGAACTTACTGTAGCAATGTTATTCACAGTAGGCGTATAGGAATACCATTTTGCGTTGGAGTTGTTGTCCAATACGCCGGTGACAAATACTGCTCCGAAACCACCGGAGATCTCAGCTACCGTATGCGTGCCGGGGCCGATAGGTATTGCCGTTGCGCATACCTCGCCGGCGCCGGGAGGGATGGGATCTGGAGAGAACGTTACGTTTACTCCTTCAGTAAGGTTAGCCTTGATGGTTTCACATGCTGCCCAGGAAAGCATCACCACGGGGATGTTGATCGTTTCGGTGGGCGTACCTCCCATTACTAAAGCCTTGTGCGGGAAGTCGGGAGTGTTATTGCATACAATGACGGCAATAGCGCCTGCTTGTTGGGCAACAACGGCCTTTATGGCAAAGCCGCATGTACCCCTATCCATTAGCGCGACCGAACCGGTCAGGCTATTCAAGGGGACTGTGCAGCCGTTGGCAGGGTCGGCATAAACAACATCTCCTGTGGTTCCGGTTAGGTCCGGTGAGAAAGCGGCCTTGAGGGCCTGATAGTCGCCTGCAATTCCAGCAGGGGCATTGACCGTAATTTTAACGATTTGGGCATCGGTCGTTGCGGTCCATGCCAATAAAGCTATCGCTAAAGCCCACAGCTTAGACAAGTAGCAGTTCTTCATACTAACGGGTTTTGATGATGAAATGATGAATGTTAAAGATAGAAATTTTTTGAATAAATTTTTAGCAATGTGAATGACAAATACGAGACAAAAACGCGGTATTAGAAATCCGTCCATTTATGCTCGCTTGCGCTTGACTGCACCACCTTTTGAATAAACAGCATGCCCCTTACGCCATCGTCAACCGATGGGAAATCCTCGTATACCGTATCGACCGGCTTTCCTTCCAGTCTTGCGCGCAGGCAAAAGGCGAAATTGCGGTAAATGTTGGCAAAAGCCTCGAGATATCCTTCGGGGTGGCCTGCTGGGATACGGGTATGCGCATGCGCTTGCCGGCTTAATGTGCCCACGCCGGTTCGCAAGATCTGCGTGGGTTGATCCAGCCATTTTACCAACAGGGTATTGGGCTCCATCTGGCGCCATTCGAGGCCGCCTTTTTCGCCGTAAACGCGGATGTTGAGGTTGTTTTCTTCGCCTGCTGAAATTTGGCTGGCGTGCAGAATCCCTTTGGCGCCGTTTTCAAAACGGAGCAGTACATTGCCGTCGTCGTTGAGCAGGCGGCCAGGAACAAAAATACTGAGATCGGCGCAAAGCTCGGTTATCTTGAGTCCGGTGATGTATTCCGCCAGGTTTTCGGCGTGGGTACCAATATCGCCCATAGCGCCGGCTATACCGGAGCGTTGGGGGTCGGTACGCCAGGCTGCCTGCTTGGAGGGGGTATCTTCAACTTTTGTAGATAACCAACCTTGCGGGTATTCCACCACAATTTTGCGCAAAGCACCTAACTGGCCTTCTTTTATCATTTGACGGGCGTGTTTCACCATGGGGTAACCCGTATAATTGTGGGTAAGGGCAAACAACAGGCCCGTTTTTTTTACCAGCGCCTGCAATTCGTAGGCTTCCTCCATAGTAAAACACAGGGGTTTATCGCAAACCACATGAAATCCGTTTTCGAGGGCCATCTTGGCCGGCGCAAAATGCATGTGGTTGGGCGTCACGATAGAAACGAACTGCATGCGCGTATCGGCGGGCAGTTGTTTTTCTTTAATTATCATTTCCTGGAAGGAGCCATAAGCGCGGTCGGCCTGCAAATACAGGACTTCGCCGGAGGCTTTCGACTTTTGGGGGTCGCTGCTAAAAGCGCCGCAAACCAATTCAATTTCGCCGTCGAGGTTGGCAGCCATGCGGTGCACGCCGCCGATGAATGCGCCGATACCGCCGCCCACCATGCCCATGCGCAATTTTTCAGGCATACGATCAAATTAACTTCGTAGTGATCAATTATTCATGTCTACTTTTTCAACCGTACGCATCATACGGCTTTTTTCGGCGGTAAAGCCGATAAGATGGCTTTCCATGGCTGCATCTAAAGTAGAGGTAAGCAGGGAAGGGTCTCTGCGCGATACGGCCTGCACCCAGTCGCGGGCCAGCCCCCAGTCGCCACCGCCGTGGCCTGATTTTATCTGGACGTTTTCGTCGACATTCCATTTCGTCACCTCGCCGTTTTGGAAATTGGCCAGGTAAATATCGGTTTCATCGCCTACCAGATCGCCCATGCTGCCCATAATTCTGGTGCGGCGGCCGGCGTAATTGGTAAAGGCTTCCATGTTGAAATTAACGGTAATACCGCCTTCGAATTCCATCATTACTATTTGATGGTCGAGCACGTCGTTGTCGCATTGGTATACACAACGGCCATAGGGGCCTTCTTTGAGATTTTTCATAATGGCTTCTGGCCACAGCGTTTTGTCTTCGGGCAAATCGAAATGGTGGAGCCAGCTTTGATTGCGATGGTAGATACGCAGGGCGGAATAGGGGCAAGTAGCTTCCACGGCGCAACCATCGGAGCAGCGCTTGGTGCTGCCTGCCGGCGCGTTTTCTTTGCGGAACCATTTGAGCGAGCCGAAAGAACTCACATGCGTACAGCTTTTGCCCAGCCACCACCTGATGATGTCGAGATCGTGGCATGATTTAGCCAGCAGGATAGGGTTGGTTTCAGATGCTTTGCGCCAGTTGCCGCGCACGTAGGAGTGCGACATGTGGATATGCTGAATGGGCTCCATGTGTTGAACGCTAACGATAGCGCCCAATACGCCGGAATCGATGATCTCTTTGACCTTGCGGTAATACGGTGAATAACGCAGCACGTGGCAGACGCCGACGATGCGGTTGTGCTTTTTGGCCTGATCGAGGATGTCTTTGCACTCTTGCCAGCTTTGCGCAATGGGTTTTTCGAGCAATAAATCGTAACCCATTTCCAGGGCTTTCATAGCGGGGCCGTAGTGCAAATGATCGGGAGTGGTAATGATCACGGCATCGGCAAATTTGGGCCTGTCAAAGACGTGCTCCCAGGTTACAAACCGGTTTTTATCGGTGATCTTGTGTTTTTTTGCATAACGTTCGTTGCGCAGGGGAATTGGTTCAGCTACGCCCACGATGTCGAGCTCTGCGGGAAATTCGTGGGCAAAATTACCATACACATTACCCCGGTTGCCGGCGCCTAACACAATGGCAGTCATGGGCTTGTCCAGGGGTAGATAAGCGGGCCAAGGCATTTCGTAGGTGTATTCCGAAATATTACTGAGGGCGTCGACGGGTAACATGGCGCCTGCGGAAAAAACGCCAAGGGCTTTTAGCCAATCGCGGCGGGACCATTCTTTTTGCATGGTGTGTAGATATTTGCCGCCGCTATATTACTAAAATATCCTGTCGTTGCCAAATATTATCGCGCTTCAATAGTTTGTAAACTAATCAGCAACCACAAATTTTCCCTGCCATTGATCTCCCTGATCATACCAGACGGTCAGATAATATAGCCCGGAAGGCAAGCTGCTTACATCAATTACGTTTGAAGCGTCCCATGTCCATTTTCGAATAATAGACCCAGCGGCATTGCAGATGGATAACTGGGAAATCTTTTCCATTTCCCGGCCTTCGATAGTGAGATGTCCCGATGCCGGATTGGGATAGAGCGACAGAGACGGGGACGGTGAAGGCGAATTGGGGATGTCAGTGATCAGGCTGTTTCGGAGGATAGCCCCATTATTGCCCACTACAAACGCTGCACGGTTGTCTACGCCTGCAATAGCATTTAAGGGAGTATTTGCCAGGTGGTCGGGTTCCCAGCTGGCTCCTCCATCGGCGGTGACGTAGAGGGCGCCGTTATCGCCTGCAGCATAACCCCGCACATCGTCTTCGAAAAATGCGTCATTGATATAAGCGGGTACATGCTCATTCACAACTTCGGCATTAAACCGCCAGCTGTTTACGCCGTCGGAATTGTCGTAATAATAACCCGATGTTTTTACCAGTTGGTTGTAAGGACTGGGAGTAAAGCCAAGAAATTGGTTCATAAAAAAGTAACCGATATCTGCATTCACGAAATAGGCAGCGGTATAAGCGCCTGCGTTGGGAAAGTCGAAAGGAAACAAAGGCTGCCAGCTCAACCCGCTATCAGCGCTGCGAAAACTATAGTTGGAATAAGTTGCAAAACCGCCGATATTGGCAAATACATAACCCGTTTGTGGTGTGGGAAAATGCATTTGGTCGGGAACAGTAGTCCCGCCAATTGAAATATTGGTCGGCGTCCAATTAATCCCGTCATTATCGCTGTAGGAGACGTATTGAGCGTTAAGGGCAAAAGCTCGTTGGCCGCCCAGTGCCAGTGCAGCACCGTTGGCGACTTCTTCCCACTGTTGGCCTCCGTCTCTTGTGAGATATACCTTGCCGATGTAAAAATCATTTTCTGCAATGAGCAGGGTGTCAATTCCGAGAACCAGCACGGATCGGAGATCGGTTAATGTAATATTTCCTATTTGCGTCCAGTTTTCTCCACTGTCTGCGGTTAACAGCACAATACCATTATTGCCCACGGCGGCGCCATAATCGGCGTTGAGCATATGGATGCCAGTGAGTGTTTGCGTCGTGCCGGAATTAAGCGGTATCCACTGGGCGCTAAGGGTAGAAAAACTTACAATAAACAGACTGCATGCCTGAATGAGGCGATATATGTTTTTCATAGAACGGGTGATTGTATATTAGAATATAGACGTAACTGCGAGAAAACCGGTTGGGGTGATTTGTATATATTTTATAAAATAATTTTCCAGCAGGCAGCAATTTATCCGTATTATCGCATCTAATCAGCATTACATTATAAGGACAGAATTTATTTTTCCCGAAAACACATAAGCCCATGCGTATTGTTACAGCTTGTTTATTTGTCTTCACTTTTTTTTATCAATTACAGGTTGCTGCTCAAAATCCGCCGTTGATGGTCATCACGGGGCCAACTGCTGTTTGTGCGGGTAGTTGCGCTACTTACACGGTGACAATAACAGGTGGAGGCGGCCCTGCCAATGTGCACGTGATTTGGTTTTTGAGCAATGGTGAGCAATATATTACGCAAGGATTCACCCAGGAAATATGTTTTGATGTACCCGGCGCCTATACGGTCAATGCTATTATAGAATCAATAGATTTGACCTATCAGGCTTCTTTAACCGTATATGTTACAGATGAAGCGCCGGTCCCCGAATTGTTGTTTTCCGATGCGCCTGCCTGCGCTCATACCGATCCTCCCGATTCACTGGGTTGTGATAGGCTTTGTGCACAGACGACGGTGACTTATACCCTGTCTTACCCGTTGTTGTCTCCGCCTTTTCCGGGCATCAATTTTTTATACGCCGACTTTTCTAATGTTGCTGATGTGCAATATGTAGGCGACCAGGTGCGGATTACCTGGGCCAACCCCGGTATTGGAGAATTGGTAGCAGCTTATACCTTTGAAAATGCCGGCGGTACTACGCCGCAGTGTACCAGCTTTTTTTACTTATGTGCAGAAGTACTGGCGCCTCCATTGGCCGGATTCACGACGAGTCCGGCAGCTTCTAATGATACCATTCGCATTTGTAAAGGTGAGGATATTCAATTTAACAACACGACCACAAATGCCGATACGTATTTGTGGGATTTTGGCGACTTCAGTACTTCCAATGTGGCAAGTCCGCTGCATGCTTATAACCAGCCAGGCACATACAATGTCGTGATGATTGCCAGCAGCGATTGCAATTGTGCAGATACAGCCTATGCCGTAGTGGTGGTAGAGGATACAGATCAACCGCCTATCACCTGCAACGGCGCAGTATGTCCCGGCGCTACGGTAACGTATACCACTTCGGCCGTTTGCGCTAGTTATGATTGGACGGTGAGCCCTAATGGCGCGGTCATTGATGGCGGCGGTACAACTGATGAATACATCACGATTACCTGGAATAGCGGGTATATAGGAGAGGTAGAACTGGCCGTCACCAATTGCGTAGGAGGAGGGCCCTGCTTACGTCCTACTACCATTGAAGTGCCCATTTTATCTGACGATGTATTGATAGCAGGTCCGGCAAAGGCCTGCCCCGGTTCCGATGTATTGTATAGCGTCCCGGCATATGACGGTGCAGATATTGTGTGGAGTGTATCGGCTTATGGGACTATAATTGCGGGCCAGAGTACAAACGAAGTATTAGTCAATTGGGCAGAAAACACCCCATTTGACGAACCCCAGTGGATAGCGGTAGAAATTGACCATTGTTATTTGGGTTGTGGAGGCGCCGATACGCTTGAAGTTAATGTAAAACCTGCTTTCAGGGTCACCGGCGCTGTAGAAGCCTGTCCGGGAAGTACAAGTAACCACAATGCGAGGAGTTTTTTGAATAACGACCCCGTGGTGTCATCGTGGGAGGTACAGGATGCCTCCGGCAATATAGCCTGGACTTCAGGTGCATCGGCCGCTACGGCCACTGTGCCCTGGAATGTAGCAGCGGGGCAGTACCTCGTGGTAGCTTTTCCGGATACTCCCGGCGACTATTGCATCGATTCGGCGTTTGTTCGCGTGGCTGTGCCCGACGTAACCCCTCCTATCGATTCTATTGTGGGGCCGGTTCAAATTTGTACAAACCAACCCTATACCTATGAAGTGGCCACTTCGTTTCCTACCAATAACTTCACCTGGCAGGTAGTGAACGGCGGGGCAACGAGTACCCGAACCGGCCGGCGGATTAGCGTGACCTGGACTTCTCCCAACAATAATAGTTTGTCGGTAGTGCAAACCACTGCTCAAGGTTGTGTCTCAACACCTGTATTATTGAATATCCAGCAGGTGCAGGCGCCCCCTATAACGGGCGACAATGACGTGTGCCTGGAAAGTACCGGCCAATACAGCACACAGATTTTGCCCCAAATGCAATACGAATGGCGGATCACGCCGACTGATGCCGGCACGATTATCACTGATCCTACTGCGACGCAAATAGACGTGTTGTGGCACAAGACGGGCGCTGCTACAGTGATTCTGGAGGTATGCAACCAAACCACAACATATAATGTCAACGTGAGAGCGTTGCCCACCCCATCCGTCGTTCACCCGGCTTCACTTTGCGATAACGTGAGTGCACAGGTACAGACTAGCGCGGCTTTTTCTGCTTATGTATGGCGAGACGGAGATGGCAGTGTGGTCAGCAATAATACGATGCCTTCATTTGGCCCGGGGTACTATCAGGTGATTGTGACCGATGCGTTTGGTTGTGTAGGCGAAGAAACTTTTCAGATCGACAACTTACCCGCTCCGGGAGTGCGTATCAGTACGCCGGGGGTGCGATGTTTAAATTTTGGACCGGCAACGCTTTATACTATTGGAAACCAGACGAGTAGTTCGTATGAATTGTACCGAGACGGCATGGCGTTGGGTGTAAATGCGGGTTCTTATGTAGCATCTGTGGCAGGTATTTACACCGTAGAAGTGACTGATGCAAATGGTTGCGTGTCTACGTCCAATGCACTGGAAGTGTATGGCAATTGTGGAGGCGGTGGGGGCGGCGGCGGCCTTCCCGGCGGTGGTGACGCTTGTGATCCTGCCATCATTACTCCGTTTGATATCATTCCGGGGTCGCCGTGTAACGACCGAAGCTATCAGATAACCAGCCCCCTGTTTGTCCCCGGATCAGCATTTTGGAATTTTGACGACCCGGAGAGTGGCGCCAACAACTCGTCGATGCTGGATAATCCCAATCACCTGTATGCCACGGCCGGTTTTCACGAAGTCGTATTAATTGCCGATTACAATGTTGGCGGTAATATCGTCAGTTGCGGGACGCTTCGGATAGATACCGTGGCATTGGCGGCTGATTTCAGTGTGTACCCAGCCTGTCCCGGAGAGGCTGCCCAATTTAACGACCGATCCAGTTATTTGCCATTGGTCTCTATTGCCGCCTGGCAATGGGATTTTGGCGATCCGGCCAGCGGCGGCGCCAATTTTTCGAGCCAGACTAATCCCACCCATGTATACAATACTGCCGGTACTTACAACGTAATATTAACCGTAACCAGCACCTCGGGATGCCTGGCGACGATTGTTAAAACCGTAGAGGTCTTTAGTCCGCCGGTAATCAGCTTTGTACCTCCGGCAGAAAACTGCGAGGGCACACCGCTTGAATTCCAGGCCAACGTGCCGGCCGACATCGCTTCGTTAACCTGGGATTTTGGCGATCCCTTCAGCGGAGACGCAAATACTTCCACGCTGGTAAATACTTATCACGCTTACGAAAGTTCGTTTATCTATATCGTTCAGCTCAGCGCAGAAGATATTCAGGGCTGTACAGCCGTCTTCGACCAGCCTGTCACGGTAACTGCAAATAACTTGTCGGGCAATATCGGCATAACGCCAGGAAGTGTATTCTGCGAGGGCGATTCGGTGACGCTCACGGCGCCTGCCGGCGGGGTGAGCTGGTCGTGGAGCGGTGGCGCGTCGACGGCTGTGCTATTAGCCGATTCGCCTGGCGCCTACCGGGTTACTGTTACCGATTCACAGGGTTGTGAATATAGCCCCAACCCCGTGAATCTGCAGGTTATACCCGCGCCTTATTCGGATATCAGGGCATACGAACTCGATGAATTTGGCCAGCCGGTGGCCTATTACTACGATACCCTGGAGGTCTGCTACGGCGAACCTGTGTACCTGGAAGCGATCAGCGCAGGAATAGGTTATGCTTACCAGTGGTCTACAGGGGAAAGTGGGCAAGTAGTGGAGTATTCAGAAGACCGAGGAAATTTGCTGGCCGTAGGCCAACACGACATTTCATTAACAGTAACTAGCCAGATCAATGGTTGTGGTATAACCATCGGCCCGTTTGTGATCAACGTGCACCCCAATCCTGCCGTTGTGCAAATCAGTACCCAGCCCACCGGACTTTTGTGCGAAAGTACA
Organism: Saprospiraceae bacterium; assembly: GCA_016715405.1. Taxonomy (GTDB): domain Bacteria; phylum Bacteroidota; class Bacteroidia; order Chitinophagales; family Saprospiraceae; genus JABWBR01. Next base: position 251,586 of record JADKAE010000010.1, read on the forward strand.
CCCATTACTTTTTCAGTTGATACGCCGGAAGCAGGCGTCAATTATTTCTGGAATACGGGGCAAACCGGCCCGAGTATCGTCAACACTATTGCTGGGGATTATTTTGCGGTAGCTGTCAATACGTTTGGATGCCGGGCGCAAAGTAATACGATTAATGTACTGGAAGGGCCCAACGTCAGACAAGCACCTTCAGGATGTCATACCCGCTGTTTGCCTGATACCATTTGCGTGCCGCCGATTACGGGCGCCGTGAGTTATCAGTGGTATCTGGATGGCAACGCCATTCCCGGTCCGGATGGAACGATGCTCAACCTGGCGCCTACGCAAAGCGGCAATTATACACTTGAGGTAACGGATGCGATAGGCTGCAAGCTAACTTCAGCCGACTTGAACCTCGATCTCTTTCCGGGTTATGGCACTATCAGCGGCTCGGTTTATGTGGATGTAAACGACAACGGCGTCATCGACCCGAGCGATACCCTTTACAATGGAGGAGGCGTCTTTATTACCGATGCTTCTGCGCAAATTGATACGATCATACTGGCTAACGGCGGCACCTATATTTGGGTCAATGCGCCGGCCAATGACTATACCCTTGTTTTCGATACCTTGTCTTTGCCTCCTGGCTATCAGGCTATATACGTGCAGGTAGACTCCTCGCTGGTGGGTTGTGCCGATAGTATGCAAGTGGATTGGCTGCTCAAGCTTTGCCCAACCCTAATCAGCACTACCGACCTGAGTTTTTGCCAGGGAGAAACGATAGACTATGCGGGGCAAACCTACTCTGCAGATACCATGTTTACCATTCTGCATCAAGCGCTAACGGGTTGCGATTCGCTCGAAAATGTGGCGATTTCTATGTTGCCCACACAAACGCTCATCATAGATATGAGTACTTGCCCGGGTGTGCCTGTGACGTATGATGGCATGATGCTAAACGCGGGAGATCAGCAGGATTTTATCTATACCAACCAATACGGTTGTGATTCCATCATATCAGTGGGCGTTTTGGCCTTGCCTACTGATGCGTCGAGTTTATCCCTGCAAACCTGTCCTGGCACAACGGTCAATTATAATGGCGCCGACCTGAATGTAGGCGACCAAATGCCATTTACACTGACCAACAGCTTTGGCTGTGATTCAGTGGTCACCGTTACCGTGACGGCATTGCCAACGAGTGCCACAAACTTGTCCTTGCAAACCTGCCCGGGCGAACCGATTACCTACAACGGCTCGACTTTACAAGTGGGCGAGCAAATGGATTTTACGTTTACTAATAGTGCGGGCTGCGATTCGGTAGTGATGGTGACCGTCTCCGCATTGCCCACCAGCACAGGTAGTGCACAGTTGCAGGCTTGTACCGGATCTATAGCCACTTACAACGGGGTGGATTTATTGCCTGGTAGCCAGACCGATTTTGTGCTGGCCAACAGTGTGGGTTGCGATTCGATAGTAACAGTTTCCGTATTGGAAATTTTCCCAGACACCTCCGATCTGCAGCTTACTACTTGTCCCGGCGAACCTATTATATACGAAGGTACATCTCTTCAGGCCGGCGAAATGGCCGAATTTGTATTTGGCAACCAGGCCGGCTGCGATTCCATTGTAAGGGTGAGCGTAAATGCTTTGATCACAGATACTACTCAGGTTTCTCTTCAAGCCTGCGAGGGCACGGCTATCGATTTTAATGGGATCACGATCAGTGCAGGCGATACGCAGGAGGTTATTCTTACCGATCAGCAGGGTTGCGATTCGGTGATAATAGTGAGTGTATTAGCGTTGCCGGCGCCGACTTTCAGCCTCTCGGTTACAGCCAGTTGTCCCAACAACGGTACAGGTACCATTCGGGTGGCTAATGTGACAGGCAATGGTCCCTTCGAATACGCTATTGACGGGAATACCTTCCAAACCGGCGCCGATTTTGCAGGCGTAGAAGCCGGTGATTACCTGGTGGTGGTGCAAGACGCCAACGGCTGTACTTCTGAAAACACCATTGACGTGCCCACGCTGGAATCGCTGACTCTCAGCGCTGAGGAATTCACCCTGCCCTGCAACGAATTGCAAATCGATATCAGCGTCAATATCTTATCGGGTCTGTTGGGGCAAATCGACTATCTCTGGGATAACGGCGATACTACCGCGATGCGGCGTGTCACCGCAGCGGGCACGTATGCTCTCGATGTGAGTAACGACTGTGAGACCGTCCGCCAAAATGTGGAGGTCGTACCGGAGGTCAAGGGCAAGCTCGGTATCTTCTATATTCCCAACGTATTTTCACCTAATAGCGACGGCATCAACGACTTGTTCCAGGTATTTACCGGTGAGGGCGTACAGGTAGAGCAATTTCAGCTCAACGTATTTGACCGCTGGGGCAATATGTTGTACAGCGCTGAAGATTACACCGCAGGTTGGGACGGTGATTACAGGAGTAAGGCTATGAATCCGGGCGTATACGTGTGGCATTTGAAAGCCGTAGTATTCCGCTGCGGGCAGTTGGTCGGCTTTGAGGATATGGGGGATGTGACGATTGTGAGGTAAACCTTAACCCCAAATTGATAACCATATGGATTCAATTATTGCCGGCTTGATCACTGAAATATAAATGATTATGCCGAACAATAGTACTAAACTGCCCATGGCTACCAAATAGGGGCGGTAAGGCCTTTTATTGTAGTAGGCGGTCAGCAATAAAGCCAATATTATTAAAAACTCTGCGGGCAAACTCACCGCTGGAGAAATAAACCGGCCCAGCCCCGGGTTAATGAACGGCAAGGCCGATAATATCATGTACCGGGCATGATAGGCTGTGTTTTTGCGATTAATGATAGCCAATGAATAAAACAGTATAAACATAGATGCGTCTAATAGCGTTGCTCCGAATAGATCGGGCGCCTTGTGCTTGAGTTGCCCCTGATTGGCCATCAAGGCAAAACCGATGACAATAAGGGGCGCCAATAGGTACGACAAACGCCCTATTTTTCGGTGTATGTCTATGCGACCGCTTTTAGCAAGTGATGCCTGCGCAATGAGCATAGCAAACCAGCATAAAATGGTAAATACATGGAAGTGAACAATCCAGGTAGTTTCCTTAAACTGGGGGAATAAGCCGAAATACGTTTTATAAAATCCCAGAATGCTGATAACTATCAGACCAAGGACCATCCAAACAATGAGTCGAAAATACTTCTCCATAGCGGTTTTCTCTTTTTTGGAGCAAAACTACCACGGGTCGGAGGCAATTGTTTTGGAAAAATCCGACAAAATGAGGGTGGAGGGTGTGGTACCGGTATATCGTTTGAAATCGTTGGTCAGGTGGGCATGGTCGTAATATCCGCATTCCCAGGCGATATCCGACAAGCTCCGATTAGACCGGTTTAATTGTATCTTTTCAAAGGCATTTTTGAACCGCGTCAGATTCATAAATTCCTTGGGGGAAATACCTATATGTTGATTGAATTGCCTTTCCAGTTGCCGTGCAGTCGTATAATGTCTTTTTGCCAGTACCTCAATTTTAAACTGGTGGCCATGCTGTTCGATGTCAGCAACCACGCTCATAATAGAAGACCTGGGATGAGACAAGCGGTCCAGATAAAATTGATCCACGTAAGGAATAAAGTATTGAATGGTCTTTTTTATGTCAGGGAATAGTTTTTGATCGAATTCCAGGACTTGGTTGGCGGAGTTATTGAGCGAATCCCATTTGTAGAAATAAGTAAATGCTCCCGGTTTAAACTGTATGCCAAACAATCGACTTTCCCCTTGCAGCACCTGCTCATCCGGCCTCAACGTAGTACCCACAAAAAAATACCTTCATGGCTGATTTGTTTGTCGAAATGTATGGATCGGATGTTTTCCCCCAAGTTGATAACCAGGTTAATGCATCCGTCGGGCACCAGGGTGATAATTTCTTTTGTACCCGGAATCCGGTGAGAAGCCAATACTTTTCAATATAGGGTCGTAAAGAAATAGCTGGGGAAAAGGTAAGAAAAGGCATAACTGTAAATTTATCAACAAACCGACTACAACATATCAAACATGTTTCTCAATGTTTCATGTTAGGTTTTATTAAGTGATGAAAATATTGATCTCACCAAAGATAGATGTATTCACGAAAGGAATCAAGGGGAGCATGTTCAGCTCGTTTGAATGTAAAAAAAGAGCGGGATGAGTATTGTGACAGATAAGCCTAACTTGTCATGTTCCGTTGTGCTTGTAAAATATGTCGCTCAATATGGTAAATTAAAAAGCGAAAAGTATCGCCAAGTCTTAATTTAATAAATTTGGTTAAGGAAATAGCGGCTTTCAATTTGGTCAGGTCAACCGTTCTCGATTGCTGAAGTAACGACTTCAATTTTTCAAGTTGTTTTATAAATCGCTCAATAGTGAGAATTGACAATTCTGAATTTGACGGATTTTTATCTTTAGGGCTTTTCATTTTTGTTATTTTACCGTTATTAGCTTTCATCAGGTTGGCAAAATAATTTCCAAGAATCCCACTTTTGAAAATCAAATTATTACTTTTTGTCGTACTTTTTAATAGTTGATTTTCAATTTCCGGAAGGTAAAAATCGCCATAGAGATTAAGATGCTCAATGCATTCTAAAATGCTCCACTCTTCGGAAGTTTTTTTAAAGTTCAATTCACGAAGTGGTAGTTTTTTGAACGTATTGGCTGATTCTATCGCCTTTTCTGTCAGGGCCAGTAGTTCGTCGATTAACAGGTCTTGTCTGATTTGCATGTGTGTTGAATTTTATGCAAAGATCAGCCTCCTTGTTTTTCGCGGCATTGATTGAAATCAAGAATTTCGGATGCGGCTCAAAGTTTCGGGTTTCATTCTCAGATAGGAAGCGATGTATTTTAGCGGGACGTGTTGAAAAAGAAGGGGGCTTCTGTCCAATACCCTTTGTAATCGTTCGGTTGGCGAAGTAATCAACAGGTCAATTTCGCGATCGATTTGCTGCGTAATCAGTTGCTCAAGTAAAGAAATATATTGCCTTTGACTTTCTTCGTCTTCATGTACGAGCTGCGATAGTTTATCTTTTGATATAGCCTTTACTGTGGTCTTGCGAATAGCTTGAATATAAAATTCAGAGGGTTTTGCGGTAATAAATGAGGACAAGGAGTTGATAAATGAGCCGTCATACCCCAGCCTGATGATATATTCTTCGTATTCCGACAAATAAAACACCCTTACTGCTCCTGATTTAATGTAGTAGAGATTTCTCTCGATTTCGCCTTCTCTTATCAGAAAATCGCCTTTTTGAACAACCTTTTCTACGGCTGCTTTTTCGAAAGAGGCCAGTAATTTTTGGGTGAAGGTTATTTCTTTTGACATCCTAAGTACTGAATTTGTTGAAATCCATTTTTCCCTCCCTCTCTCCCTCTCACACTCCCTCTCTCCCATCCCCGCCTACTCCCCCAACTGCTCCCGCAAAATCCCCAGCAACGCTTCCGGCTGCTCAGCATGCACCCAATGCCCGGCATTAGGTACCGTTACCAATGCAGCCTGGGGAAACAACCGGAGAATCTCTGCCATATCCTCGTCGAGGATGTAGGGCGAACGTTCGCCGCGGACGAATAGGGTGGGGCCTTCGAAGGGATCGGCGCCGGTGACGGCGGCTAAGATGTCAGGATACTGGCGGTAGAGGGCTTTCAGGTTCATTTTCCATTCGAATCGGCCGTCGGTATCGCGGGAGAGGTTTTTGAGCAGGAATTGCAGCGTGCTCTGCTCGGGGATGCGTCGCTTGAGCAGGACTTCAGCCTGTTGCCGGCTGTCGATGGCCTGCAAGTCGAGGGAAGTCAGGGCGGAGAAAATCTCTTCGTGGCCGCCGGGGTAGGCTTTGGGGGCTATGTCGACCACGACGAGCTTGTCGACCATATCGTTGTGTTCGAGGGCAAACTGCATGGCGGTTTTGCCACCCATGGAGTGGCCTATGAGGTGGGCTTTGTAGATCCAGTGCGACTCCATGAAATGGCGCAGGTCCTCGGCGAGCAGGGCAAAGTTGATATCGTCGGTGTGGGGCGAGCGGCCGTGGTTCCGCTGGTCGATGATGTATACCGTGAAGTGGTCGGCCAATTGGCGGGCGATAGTCTGCCAGTTGTCGAGGGTGCCGAAGAGGCCGTGCAGGATGATGACCGGGAAGCCCTGGCCGAAAGTCTTGTAATTGAGCTCGAGCATGTCATATCAAACACTTTTGCCGGCTGTTCGTTTATGTAGAAAGGCGGATTATCGCGGAGTGGCAATAATTTGCTAATTTTGCGCGCCAAATTATGCGAGTGCAATAGCCTATGTTTCCAATTTATGACGTCATAGTAGTCGGCGCCGGCCATGCCGGTTGTGAGGCGGCGGTAGCTGCGGCCAACCTGGGCTCGAAGGTGCTGCTGGCCACGGTGAATATGCAGACGATCGCCCAGATGTCGTGCAACCCCGCTATGGGCGGCGTGGCCAAAGGACAGATCGTGCGCGAAATCGACGCGATGGGCGGCTATTCGGGCATTATAACCGACCATACAATGGTGCAGTTCCGCATGCTCAACCGCTCGAAAGGTCCGGCCATGTGGAGCCCCCGCGCGCAAAGCGACCGCATGTTGTTTGCCCGCAAATGGCGTCAGATGCTGGAAGCGCACCCTAATATCGATTTCTGGCAGGAAATGGTGATCGGACTGGTGGTCAAAGACGGCGTGGTTTGCGGCGTACGCACGGGTATGGGACTCGAAATACCAGGCAATCGGTGGTGCTTACCAACGGTACTTTTCTGAACGGCATTATCCATATCGGCGAAAAACAATTTGGCGGCGGGCGCGCCGGAGAAAGCGCTGCGCGAGGCATCACAGAGCAACTCGTGGAGTTGGGATTCGAGGCCGGCCGTATGAAGACCGGTACACCTCCCCGTGTAGATGGACGCTCGCTGGATTACAGCCGCATGGAGGTGCAGCCCGGCGACGAGAATCCCGGCAAGTTTTCTTATACCGATACACCTGCCCTGAAGCAGCAATTGCCCTGTCATATCACGTATACCAACGAGGAGGTGCACGCCATTCTGCGCACCGGCTTTGACTACTCGCCCATGTTTAGCGGCAGGATACAGGGCTTGGGGCCTCGCTATTGTCCCAGTATCGAAGACAAAATAGACCGCTTTGCCGACAAAGACCGGCACCAGTTGTTCGTGGAACCCGAAGGCTGGGATACCTGTGAGATCTATGTGAACGGTTTTTCATCTTCCTTGCCCGAAGACGTACAATACAAGGCTTTGCGCAAAGTGCCGGGTTTTGAGAACGTGAAGATGTTCAGACCGGGTTATGCCATCGAATACGATTATTTTCCACCTACCCAGCTCAAGCTGACGCTGGAAACTCATCTGGTGAAAAACCTGTTTTTCGCCGGACAGATCAACGGCACGACGGGATATGAAGAGGCCGCCTGCCAGGGTTTAATGGCCGGCATCAACGCGCACCAGGCGGTTGTTGACAAAGAGCCTTTTGTGCTCAACCGCTCTCAAGCGTATATTGGCGTATTGATTGACGACCTGGTCAACAAAGGCACCAAAGAGCCCTACCGCATGTTCACTTCGCGGGCAGAATACCGCATCTTACTGCGGCAGGACAACGCCGATTTGCGCCTCACGCCGCTGGCTCAACAGTTGGGCGTGCGCGGCGCCGACGAGCGCATGGAACGCGTAGAGGCTAAGCTCGAAGCCTCACGGCAAATCAAGCGCTTTTGGAAGATACGAGCATCGGCCCCGACGATGTCAATGGATTTTTGCGTGACAAAGACTCTGCGGAGATCAGGCAAAAGTGAAATTGCACACCATATTGCTCCGTCCGCATATCAATACGGCAGACTTACGCCAGGCCCTGCCGGCAGTCGATGAGTTTCTTCGGGCCTACCCCGATGAGTTTATCGAGCTCGCCGAGATCAACCTCAAATACGAGGGTTATATCCTGAAAGAGCAGGAATTGGTAGATAAAATGACCCGGTTGGAGGAAGTAAAATTGCGGGAAGATTTCGACTACCAACAGGTAAGTTCCTTGTCGATCGAGGCCCGAGAGAAGCTGGCGAGGATCAAACCGCGCACCATCGGACAAGCGAGTCGTATTAGCGGAGTTACACCTGCCGATATTTCCGTTTTGCTGGTGCATTTGGGGCGTTGAATTTTGGATAAGTTGGGTATATTTGGTTCCGCAGGAATAAACACATTGGATGAGCTACATCGACCTCCTCATAAGCGGCATATTGGCCTTCATCATGCTGAGTGTGGGGTTGTCGCTCACATGGAAAAACTTCATAGTCGTTTTTGCCAAACCCAAGGGATATTTCGGGGGGCTTGCGTTGCAACTACTTGTATTGCCCACCGTGGCTTATACCATTGCCACACTGGCCAATCTTCCTCCGGCGATCAAGGTCGGCATCATGATTTTGTCCTCTTGTCCGGGGGGAACCACCTCCAATTTCATTACCTATTTGCTCAATGCCAACGCGGCGTTGGCCATCTTGCTCACCGTGAGCAATAGCTTTATCGCTTTGTTTTCGGTACCCATTATCGTGAATTTCGGATTAGAGACATTCATGGGAGGGCATACTGATATAGCCCTCTCTTTTTGGTCTACCATCAGGGAAATCTCGACAATCATCATCATCCCCGTTTTTATAGGGGTATTGATCAAGCGTTATCATCCGTTGTTTGCTGCTAAAGTGCAGGTTCCGTTGAAATGGATTACGTTGATCTTGCTGGCTGTTGTTTTCTTTGTTAAATTGTTTGCCGGGGAGGCGCAAGGTGGTACTGGTATCACGCTAAAGGAGATATTGACCCCTTTTCCCGTATCTGGCCATCGGCAACGCTATTAATCTGACGGCCGGTTATTTCATGGCCTATTTTCTGGGATTGCCCACCAATGACAGGCTCACGTTAGGTGTAGAAGTAGGCATTCAAAACACCTCGCTGGCTTTTCTGATTGCCAGCAAATGGCTCAACAACGAAGACATGCTGAAGCCGGCATTGGTATACGCTATGTTTACGTTTTTTACTGCCATGATTTATGGCTTAGTCCTCAAGCCGAACGAGGGCAAATTATTCTGGCAGCGCATGAACAACCTTTACCAAAATCTGGCTAAACACTAATAGTCGTATTGATTGAGCCCCAGGTCCTGAATAGTGGCGATCAATTTTTCAGCGTATTGTGCGTCGGTGGCGTAACCTGCTTTTTTAAGCCCATACGCCCAGTTCCTGTAATCTTTGCGCCCCAGTTTATACAATGGTTTGTACCTGTCTTTTTGCAGCAGGACACTATGTGCGCGATAGCTTTCCCAGGGGCTTGGGTATTTGCGGAAAAAATCTTTATGAGAATCGTCGGTATAGTTCGAGCAGTGTCCCTTGGGGCACCTACGTGAAAAACACTTGATGCCGAAGTGATTGTTGTTGTTAGAAGCCAGTTTGCTTTCACCCACGTTGCTTTCGAGCAATCCCTGGGCCAGGGTGATGCTGGCAGGAATGCCGAATTTCAGCATTTCGGTTTGAGCTACTTTGTGGAATCGTTCCACATACGCGAGTTGTTTTTCCCGTTTGAGTGCCCGCTCGCTGCCATCTGCGGCGTTAAAATTCATATTGGAAAAAGTATTAGCCAGGTTGTCGTCGGCAGGTTTTTGTTTGACCGCCGGCTTTTTACGTGGCTTTTGGGGTGCTGCAGCAGGCGTATTCAGCAGCAGGGATGTATTCATAGGTTTGGCTTCTACTTCGGCATCAGCAGGTACAGCGGTTGAAATAGCTTCTTGTAACAAGGCCGTACCGGTGTTTAGATTTACGTCGATGCTGATATCTCTTTGGCTGACGACGATAGCCGCAAACCCCAGCAGCGCCACTTTGGGCCAATTTTGGCGAACTTTTTGTTGAGCCTTTTGCCTCAACTCGCGCAACAGCTCTTCTACAGGTCTGTTTTTGAAAGGGATCATCGGTAAATTCATCGCGTATGGATTTGAATACAACACAAATTAAAACAATAAGTTTTTAATAAACAAATTAAATTAAAACAATTAATTTTAAAAATCATTATTTTCCTTATCCCTTCCAACTAGGGCCGCGAAAAGTTGGTATTGTGATGCTGCTAGTTCTACTTTTGCAAAAAATTGGTTTACAATGAAGAAAGTTGTTTTGTTAGCTTTAGTTCTTACACTGTCGGGTTTGACCGGCTTTGCACAGAAATACGGTCATGTCAATTTCGGCACATTGGTATCCATGCTACCCGAAACCAAAGCGGCCGATACGGCATTGCTGGTATATCAACAGCAACTCATGGCTAAAGGCGAAGAGATGGCCAAGGCCTTTCAAGCGGGGTACGCAGCATTTGTGAAAGATGTGCAGGGGGGTGATTTAACTCCGGTACAGCAACAAGAGCGTCAGGAGAAGTTGCAAGGTGAGCAGCAGGCTATCCTGAAATACGAAGAAGAGATGCAGCAGATGGCTGCTAAAAAGCGAGAAGAACTACTGAATCCGATTGTGGAGAAAGGACAAAAAGCAATAGAAGAAATTGCTAAAGCAAACGGGTACGTGATGATTTTTGATACGAGCATATTCAATTCCGTCTTGTTTGCACAAGAAACGGACGACATCATGCCGCTGCTCAAGGCCAAGTTGGGTATCAAAGACGAGGCGCCTGCAAAAGACTAGCGAAATAATCCCCACTTAGTCTGTCGTAAATAGTAGGTTATTATTTTTGTGTTAATTACCGCTACCAACTTCCCGTTTCGGTCCGATACAGGCAGGAGCTTCCAGTCTGTATCGGACAATACCTGAAGGACATCATGCAATTTGTCATCTAGCGTAAGGCTTGGGGGGTGAAGCAGTTTTGCTGCCATTACGCGTGTGACATAGCTGGTTTCGTTTTCATTTATTGCAGCTAACATGACTGCCCCATCGAGTACGCCTACGAAATTGTTCCATTCGTCAAATACAAACAGATATTCGTCTTTGGTTTTGTACCGGAACACGTCATCGATTTCACCTAAGACGTCGGTGGTATATATTTTTGTAAAGGAATACCGGGCCGCATCGCCTACGGTTTTGTTTTTCAGCAAATGGTCTTCGCGTATCATATTTAATTCAAAAGCGGCACTAAAAAAGATAAAGGCAGCTGCGAGCGCCATCAGCCAGTTGAAAGAGGGAATGCTGAGGGCTACCAATACAATGGCTATTGCCTGGCCGGTGCGAACGGCTATGGTAGTAGCTTGGAGCCGGGGCCAACGCGTGGATAGCAGCGCGCGGAAAATACGGCCGCCATCCATAGGAAATGCCGGAATGAGATTAAAGAGGGCTACCAGCACGTTGAGCGCCACCAAACCCACGAGTAGATATTCAAAACGGGAGGCATCGTGAATAAAATAATTGCCATTGGGGTAAAGCCAATAACCGAGAATGGTTTCCAGGTTGTTGCCCGGCATCAGCAGGATAACCGGTAGCAACACAAAGGCCAGTGCCAGATTGGCCAACGGCCCTGCAGCGGCTACCCACATTTCCTGTGGTGGCTTGTCGGGTAGCCGGTCGAGCATGGCTAGTCCGCCGATGGGCAATAGCAGGATCTTCTGCGTATTTACGCCGTATCGACGGGCGGTAAGGGCGTGTCCCAACTCATGCAGCAATACGCATAAAAACAGGGCGGTAACAGAAGCCAGCGTCCAGCCCATATCAGCCCAATTGATGGTTCCACCAAAAGAATAATGGGTTGAGACCAGCCAAACCGCCAGCAGGAGGAAAGTCCAGTGCAGTCTAACCGGTATCCCAAAAAGTCGGGCAATTAACAAGGAAGTCCCCATGCCTTAGTGGCTTTCAACTGCACCACCCAATATGGGCAAGTATAATTCGCCATTGAGAATGCCCCGTGAAATCACGATGCGCTGTATTTCAGAAGTGCCTTCGTAGATCTGTGTAATTTTGGCGTCGCGCATCAGCCTTTCTACGTGGTATTCTTTTACAAAGCCATAGCCGCCGTGGATTTGCACAGCTTCTACGGTATGTTTCATGGCAACTTCCGAGGCGTACAATTTGGCCATAGCGCTTGCACTGGCATAATCCATGCCCTGGTCTTTCATCCAGGCTGCGCGGTAAACCATGAGCTTGGCGGCTTCTATTTCAGTAGCCATATCGGCCAGTTTGAAGGCGATGGCCTGGTGTTGGCTGATGGGTTTGCCGAAGGTGGTGCGCTCTTTCGAATAAGCTACGGCTAGTTCGTAGGCGCCGCCGGCGATGCCGAGGGCTTGTGCTGCGATGCCGATGCGGCCGCCGGCGAGTGTTTTCATGGCAAATTTGAAGCCGAAGCCGTCGTCGCCGATGCGGTTAGCTTTGGGCACCTTTACATCGTTATACATGATGGTATGCGTATCGGAACCGCGGATACCCAGCTTGTCTTCTTTTTTCCTACGCTTACGCCGGGCCAGTCGGTTTCTACGATTAGAGCGTTTATGCCGTGGTGGCCTTTTTCGGGGTGGGTTTGTGCCATCACGAGGTGAACTTTGGAAGTACCACCGTTGGTGATCCAGTTTTTGGTGCCGTTGAGCAGGTAGTAGTCGCCCATATCGACAGCGGTGGTGCGCTGGCTGGTGGCATCGCTGCCAGCTTCGGGTTCGGAGAGGCAGAATGCGCCGATCCATTCGCCGGTAGCCAGTTTGTGGAGGTATTGTTGTTTTTGTTCGGCGTTGCCGTAGGTTTCCAGTCCCCAGCAAACCAGGGAATTATTGACCGACATGATAACGGAACAGGAGCTGTCTACTTTTGAGATTTCCTCCATGGCCAACACGTAGGAGAGGGTATCCATACCACCTCCGCCGTATTCAGGGGAGGCCATCATGCCCAGAAAGCCGAGTTCGGCCATCTGGCGCACCTCTTCTTTTGGGTAAGTCATATGGGTGTCTCTTTCGATCACACCGGGTTTGAGTACTTTTTGTGCAAAATCTCTGGCGGCTTCTTTGACGGCCAATTGTTCTTCGGTTAGGTCGAATATCATGACGAGTAGTTTTTTGTTGTAAAACCCAAATATGCGGCGAGGGTTCAAGCGATTAAAGGCCGCTTAGCGAAATTACGCTAAATGGGTTGAAATGGCAAAGGATAAGGCCGGATAATACTTTTTTGATTGCTATTTGCCCTTAGAAACTACATTGCGGGCCGAGTCTATTTTGGGTTTCCAATAGTCCGAAGCATACACATCATCGATCACCACGCCGCGGGAGGTGCTGTGGATCACTTTGAGGCTTTTGTGATTGGCGGAAACCACCATGGCTACGTGGAAAATTTCCTGGCCTTTAGACCGGCGGAAGAAGACGAGGTCGCCAGGTTTTACTTTGTCGGGCGCCACGGGTTTTCCCTGGGTTGCCTGGCCGCTGGAACTGGCGGCCAGCGCAATGTCAAATTTTTTGAACACATAAGAAGTAAAACCGGAGCAATCAAATCCGGATTTGGGCGATTTGCCGGCAGCGCGGTAATCGGCACCGAGGTGGGTCTGGGCATAATCGAGTAAACGTTGCCGCAGGCGCGATTCTGAGTTGGCGCTACTGCTATCGGCGGGGATATCGGCCGGCGTGGTAGCTTCCCTGATAAACGTACACTGGCTTACAGAAAAGCAGAACAGGGCAACAAGCAGGCCGTTTCGGGATCGGTGAAAAATCCGGAATAGCGTGGGAATGTTCATGGTTGATCTCTGTTGTCGGTTGTCAGTTGTCAGTTCCGTTTTCCGTTTTCCGTTTATGGGTTTATGGGTTTATTTCGCACAGTCGCCCAATCAGATTTCTTCCATCAGCGTCCGGAAGGCTACGTATTTATTGGCGTAGCGCTGGGCGTGTTCGGCTTGCAGGCGTGGGGCGTGTTCATCGCGGTAGCGCAAAAAGGCTTCGAGGCTTGGAGAAAAATACTGGATGGCGTAAGTAACGCCCTCGGGGTCTTCGTCGCCCATGATGCGGAACATCTTATAGCTGGTGAACAGTCCGGTGGCCAGCACATCGGGGATGTGGTTGTTTTTCATCCAATGCACCCATTCCTGGTGTGCGTCCGTCGTAATTTTCACAGTGACATTATAGAGAATCATAACGAAGATCAGATGCGTTTTATTTGAGCGCCCAGGGCATTGAGTCGTTCGTCGATGCGCTGGTAGCCGCGATCAATTTGGTGGATATTGTGGATAGTGCTTTTGCCTTTTGCCGACATAGCCGCGATGAGCAGGGCTACGCCTGCGCGAATATCGGGTGAAGTCATTTCGATACCGCGCAGTTGGAACCGGCGGTTGAGGCCGATCACCGTGGCGCGGTGGGGGTCGCACAGGATAATTTGCGCGCCCATATCGATCAGTTTATCCACAAAAAACAGGCGGCTTTCGAACATCTTCTGGTGGATGAGCACGCTGCCGTTGGCTTGCGTGGCCACTACGAGCACTATACTCATGAGGTCGGGCGTAAAGCCGGGCCAGGGGGCATCGTAAATCGTAAGTATCGAGCCGTCGATAAAAGTCTGGATATGGTATTCTTCCTGGCTGGGGATATAGATATCGTCGCCGCGGATTTCCATGGCGATGCCCAGTTTTTCAAACACGTGGGGAATGATGCCCAGTTCGGCAACTTGAACGTTCTTGATCGTAAGTTCTGATTGGGTCATAGCGGCCATGCCGATAAAGCTGCCCACTTCTATCATATCGGGCAGCAGGCGGTGTGTTGTGCCGCCGAGTTGGCTTACTCCTTCTATCGTGAGCAGGTTGGAGCCGATGCCTGAGATGCGGGCGCCCATGCGAACGAGCATGCGGCAGAGTTGCTGTACGTAAGGTTCGCAGGCGGCGTTGTAGATCTGGGTAGTTCCTTTAGCCAGAACGGCGGCCATAATCACATTGGCGGTACCGGTTACGGAGATTTCCTCCATCAGCATATACTTGCCCTTGAGTTCGGAGGCGTCGAGATAATAGCGGTTATTGGCTTCGTCATAGACGAATCTGGCGCCCAGTTGTTCAAAGCCGAGGAGGTGGGTGTCGAGGCGTCTGCGGCCGATTTTATCGCCGCCGGGTTTGGCCAGGAATGCTTTGCCGAAGCGCCCCAGCATAGGCCCGATAAGGGTCACTGAACCTCTGATACGGCTGGCATTTTTCTGGTAATCGTCCGATTGGGCGTAGTCGAGGTCGATTGATTTGGCCTGAAAAGAAAAAGTATCGGGATTGACCTGCGCTACCTCAACGCCGAGGCCTTGTAGTAATTCGATGAGCAGGCGTACATCCCGGATATCGGGAATATTGGAAATAGTAACCTTTTCTTCGGTGAGGAGAACGGCGCAGATAACTTGCAGCGCTTCGTTTTTGGCGCCTTGCGGCGTAATGGCGCCGCTCAGCCGAAGACCGCCGGTAACTTCAAAGGCATCGGAAATCATTGCCGGTGTATTTTTTTTGAGGTGACAGGGTGACAGGGTGACAAGGTGACAGGGCAAAAGTATTATCCAACCTTGTCACCTTGTCACCTTGTCACTACTTTTTGCGGCGACCGCCGTTATTCATATTCTTATTTCTGTTATTGCGGTTATCGCCGCCCTGGTTGTTGCGTTGATTGGGGTAAGATGGGCCGCCACTGCGTGATTTATTCATATTATTGGGGCGTTGCTGTTGTTGTTTGCTTCGGTTGGGGCCGCCGCCCAGGTTGTCGAGTGAAGCATCTTCGTGCATTGTGATCACTCCGTTTGACAGGGCGGCCAGGTCGCCTTTGATCACCTCATCGCTTACGTAGAGTTCCCGGTTCCAGGTTTTATAGGCCAATTTCATGTAAGCGCCAATAACAGCCACAAAGGCATCGCGTTTGCGGCCCGGGGGCATGCTCACGGCTTTGGTTACGAGGCGTTGCACATTATTGCCATAGTGGCGAAATCTGGTTTCCGATTGTGGATAAGGAATGACGTCCGGTTTCTTGTGTGCGTCTTCCGGATTGGGTTTATGGCCGAACGGCGGAGTCACGTCGAGGTCGTAGTCGGCGATAATAAAAACGTGCTTCCACAGTTTTTCCTTAAAATCTTCTGCGCTGCGGTTTTGGGGGTGCATCTGCATCATCAGATCAACGACCTTTTCCACAAAAGCCTGTCGAAAACGGTCATCCTGGATAGTTTTCGCGTGATAGATCAGGTTTTGCACATTCCGGCCATATTCCGGTATGATGAGTTCTTCTAGCGAAGAATTATAATCCATATCTATTGCCATAGGGCAGTGAGTTTTTGATATTATTCTACGGTTACTGATTTGGCCAGGTTTCGGGGTTGGTCCACGTTGCATCCGCGCATCACAGCGATGTGATATGAGAGCAGTTGCAGGGGTATGACCGAAAGCAGGGGGGTCAGGGGTTCTTCTGTATCGGGGATCTCAATCGTATAATCGGCAATTTTGCTGATCACTTCATCTCCTTCGGTTACTACGGCGATCACCAGGCCTTTGCGAGCTTTCACTTCCATAATATTGCTGACGATTTTATCGTAAGCGCTTCTATTAGTGGCGATGACCACTACGGGCATTTGATCGTCGATAAGGGCGATAGGGCCGTGTTTCATTTCTGCTGCCGGATAACCTTCCGCATGGATATAAGAGATCTCTTTTAATTTCAAAGCCCCTTCAAGTGCTACCGGAAAATTGTAGCCGCGGCCCAAATATAGCGCATTAGGGCGATCTTTGATCTCGCCGGCAATATATTTTACCATCGCATTGCTTTCGAGTACCTTTTGCACTTTGGCGGGAATGTTGGCTAATTCGCGCACCAATTGCTGATAGTAGGACTTGGAAATCGTGCCGCGTTTGTGAGCAAGCACCAGTGCCATCATCGTGAGCAGGGTTACCTGGCCGGTAAAGGCCTTTGTAGAAGCTACGCCGATCTCGGGGCCGGCGTGGATATACGAGCCTGCGTCGGTATAGCGCGCGACTACCACAGCCGGCAATAATAAAGCGATTGGCGTTAATAATGCGGTTGATATATTCTTCGAGACCGCCGAGGCGCACCCAGCCTTCATCGGCGTTGAGGCGGCCGCGCATACAGTCGGCAATAGTCGTGTGTTGCTCGTGGATCTCCTTGAGCATAAAATAGTCGTAGCCGCCTTTTTCCAGCATTTCGATTTTGAGGTCGAGTTCGTGGATGAAGGGGGTTTGCTTTTCGTTGTCAATCGTTTTTATCTGCAAATCGCCATGACGGGGCACCATAGCGATTTCTTCGTCGTTGAGATACACCACTTTTTTGGTGTGTTCAATAATAGGCGTTGCGTCAGAAGCGATGAAATATTCGCCTTCGCCGATGCCAATGACCAGGGGGCTAGCTTTGCGGGCAGCCACCAATTTGTTGGGGTCGGTATTGTCAATAAGGACAATTGCGTAAGCGCCTACTACTCTGGTGAGGGCTATACGGACGGCTTCTTCCAGGGGTAGGTTGCCGCGTTTTTGAATTTCTTCGATCAGGTGGACGAGTACCTCCGTATCGGTTTCGCTCTCAAACACATGGCCTTCCTTTTCGAGGGCAGCCTTCAGGAGGGCATAATTTTCGATAATGCCGTTGTGGACAATAGAAAGACGGTGATTGCCCGAGGTATGGGGGTGTGCGTTAATATCATCGGGGGCGCCGTGGGTAGCCCAGCGGGTATGACCGATGCCGATATTGCCTTCGTGAGACAGTTCTTTTGCGTAGTCGATGAGTTCGCCAACCTTACCTTTTTTCTTGTAAATGTGGATGCCGCCGTTAAGCAGTGCTACTCCTGCACTGTCGTAGCCTCGGTATTCAAGGCGTTGCAGGCCTTTTATCAATATGGGGTAGGCTTGTTTTTCGCCTATATAAGCCACTATTCCACACATGGTCGTACGGTTTGAAATAGAATTATAATTTGGTATAAGTAACCTTAAGTTGCAGGGGGTAAGTAGCGTGACCTGCACCGCATAGGGTTACGCGGTCGGCGCGACGGGCGCCAAATCGCACTACCAGATATATTTCGTTGATTTCTTCCCCTTTGATCATTTGCTGGAAGTGAGAAGTGAGATTCATCTTATATTGGGAAGGCTGTCCGTTGACGCCTTTTTTCAGCACGCCGCCAAAAATTTCGTTAAGGCCGTTTATGGCGAGGCCAAGCCTCACGTCGTCGATTTCCTTCAATTTGCCGTTGCTATCGCGGGTGAAAAGCAGCAGTTGATCGGCAGGTGTAAATATAGTCGCATTGTCGCCGTCCAGATAAGTCACGGTTGCGATCAATTCCGCTTTGTTAATAATCGCATTGTCGAGGTCTTCAACGTAGGGCAGGGTGATTTTGGTATATATTCCCCTCATCCCTTGTACAAAAGTATATTCATCTCCCAGTAAGGCGTCGTTTAGATAGGGTTCAACGGGGGCGCCGCTATAGTCGTGTTCGTATCGGGCGGTAGTAACGCCGTAGTTGTTGAAGGCAAAAACGTACTGTTCTTTTTTGGCATTTTTGGTATAAAAAAGGTGGATACCGCTGAATGCCGAGAGCACGTTAAAACTAAGCATACCGGTATTTTGGGTAGTGGGCTTCAGATGTAAGCCTTTAAAAAAGTTGAGAAAAGTACTATCGTTATCATAGACGGTAGAATCGTATTGCAGCAGTCGCTGTCCCAACTCCGGGCTGAGGGTAATGCGCAAATGGGGTATAACCTTTACCGTATCGGCAATATTGGCTTCATAATTAATAATTTCGAGACTGTCGTATCTGGGGACGAATTCCCGGCTGCCCAATGAAATGGGTTTGGTGATAAAGCTGTCATCTGACGTATAAGTCTCGTCTTCGTCGAGTGACTCGTCTAATTCCAGTACCTCCATGCCGAAAGTTTGGTTCACATCGCCATAATACCCGGAAGAATCATACACAAGCACCAATACGATAGAATCGAGCGTGGCGTCGGTAAAATCAAAGCTTTCGTATCCGCCCGACAAGGTGCGTTGCAGCCTGGCATGGGCGTACACGGAAGCCGTGGATTTACCCAATATGGGGTCGATAATTTGACCAAATAAATAACTTGACAGCAAGGTTGTCGGCGAATAAGTAGTCAGCGTATCGCCGATAAAGCTGGAAGTTTCCAGGGTGATCGTATCTGTAAAGTCAACGCCGATCTGGTCGCCTTCCAACAAATCCGAGCCTACATCGGTAGGATCTATACATGCAGAGATAGATAACAACAAGACGGTTGCGACAGCGCATGCCGCAGCGCTAATGCTTTTCATGCTTAAGCTTGAATTATTTACACAAGGTGAAAGCGTCGTGTCACTAGAAAAGGTTGAATCAATGTTTTGGCACTTCTTCCTCCAGCAGAGAATTATAAAATTCGAGAAATGCGGGCATTTGCTCCTCTCCTTTAGCTGACAACACGGGTTTATCTGTTTTGGCAAGTATTTCTTGCAGGTTTTCTGCCAGTTTTTCTTCACCGACTACCAGGGCATCGGCATAAGCGATAGCGCCGTGGTGTAGCACAACGCCGCTGCCGTTTTGGTAATGGCCGAGGTCTTCGGGTGTAAGGTTATTAATAGATGCCTTTGCTGCAAAATTTTCACCAAAATCGTAGGTAGTAGTACCGTCATACAACGAGTAAACTACCTTGGCGCGTTGGAACAAGGGCTCGGTTTTGTAAGCCGTTTTCAAATAAAGCGGGATGAGACTGGTCATCCAGCCATGGCAGTGTACGATATCGGGCGGCCAACCAAATTTTTTCACGGTTTCGATTACGCCTTTGCAAAAGAAGACCATCCTGTCGGCGTTGTCTTCGTAAGATTGCCCGTCTTCATCCTGAAAAACTGCCTTGCGCTTGAAAAAATCGTCATTATCCAGAAAATATACCTGCATCCTTGCCTCGGGCAAAGAAGCCACCTTAATGATCAACGGATAGTCGTCGTCATCAACAATGATATTCATACCAGAAAGACGGACAACTTCGTGCAGACGGTGGCGACGTTCGTTAATGACACCAAACCGGGGCATCAAAACGCGAATCTCCATTCCATTTTCCTGGATATATTGTGGCAATTTCCGGGCAATTTCTGCTATAAGTGATTGCTCGGTATAAGGCAGCATCTCCTGGGTTACAATCAGCACTTTCTTTTTACTCATATCCCATTTTTTTACAATAAGCAGGGCGCTTAGCCTTCAATGAACAAAAACGCAAAGATAGTATAAATCAAGGACTTTTAGCTTTTTTAGCCATACAATATCCTTGAAGGCGTCATAAACCGTATCCAGGCTGTCTACTTTTGCGTACTTTCATTTCAAATAATTGTAAAACGCCTAACTTTACTTGTAAGTTTACGCGCTGACTACCACCTACGCGCTAAATATGTATCTATTTGCCAGGGTTGAACAATTACAGCGGCACCTTCGGCTATTAAAAAGCCAGGGTCGCGCTATCGGTTTTGTGCCCACCATGGGGGCATTACACGAGGGGCATCTTTCTTTGTTGCAGCGATGCCACAACGACGGATGTGGCCGTTTGCAGCATTTTTGTCAATCCCACTCAGTTTAATGAGGCTTCCGATCTGGAAAAATATCCCCGAACTCCAGCTAATGACGTTGAGATGTTGCTCAAGGTTGGTTGCGAGGTATTATTTATGCCGCCGGTAGCTGAAATTTACCACCGGGGATTGGGTACGCAGGTCGACCTGCCTCTCGGTCATCTCGAAACCGCGATGGAGGGACAGTTCCGACCCGGTCATTTTGTGGGAGTAGTTCAGGTAGTCAAACGCCTGCTCGATATAGTAGAACCGGAAGCGTTATACATGGGGCAGAAAGATTATCAGCAGGTGGCCATTATCAGGCACTTGATCCGCACGCAGCAGTTGCCTGTGAAACTGGTGATGGGGGCCACCGTCAGAGAATCCGACGGCTTGGCCATGAGTTCTCGAAATGTAAGGCTTGCGGCTGCGCAAAGGCAAACAGCACCTCAGATATATCAAACCCTGCTGCAGGCTAAAGCAATGGCAGCGCACAAGTCACCGGCGGAAATAAGTCAATTTGGCATGCGCCAACTCGAGCGCCTGGGGTTTCGTCCCGAGTACTTTGAGATCGTCGACGCTGATACGCTGGAGACGGTGACCGAATACCGCCCTGTGCGTCAAATGGTGGCATGTGTGGCAGCATGGCTGGGCGAAGTAAGGCTTATCGACAATCTCTTACTTTCCGATTAAGATGTGGTCAACTTTATTCAGCGACCTATTGTTCATGTTGTGATTATATTTGCAGTCGCTATGATGATACAACGCTTTAAATCGAAGATACACAGAGCTACTATTACAGAGGCTAACCTCCACTACGTGGGCAGCATCACGATTGACGAAGAGCTGATGGAGGCTGCCAACTTCATAGAAGGCGAGCGTGTACAAGTAGTTAACAACAACAACGGAGAACGGCTGGAAACCTACGTCATCAAAGGTGAGCGTGGTTCCGGTGTGATCTGCCTCAACGGCGCCGCTGCCCGGCGCGCGCAGGTAGGCGATGTAGTGATTATCATTTCTTATGCCTGGATGGAAATAGAAGAGGCCAAAAAATTTGTGCCCAGTGTAGTATTTCTCGATGAGAAAAACCGCATGATCAAACCTTAATCCGTCTTTTCTCAAATAGCTGCATTTTGAAACAGGTTCTTATCAATGTAATCAAATTTCTATTCTTTCTGGGTCTCGGCGTGTTCATCCTGTATTTGGTTTACCAGAATCAGGATGCGGCGTATAGGGAAGATTGCGCATTAAAAGGCGTGCCCGCTGCAGAGTGCAGCTTGTTTCAAAAAGTAATCAACGACTTTGGCCATGTCAATTATTGGTGGATTCTGGCCGTGTTGGGCGTCTATTCGATCAGCAACCTGAGCCGGGCGATTCGCTGGAATATGCTGCTCAGGGCCCTGGGATACAAACCCAAGCTGATCAATGCTTTCATCACTATCATTATCGGTTATTTTGCCAACCTGGGCTTGCCTCGCATGGGCGAAGTGGTACGTGCGGGCGTCATGGCCCGCTACGAGCGTATGGCCATTGAAAAAGTAATGGGTACCATTGTGGTCGACCGGGTGATGGATGTGATCAGTATTCTATTCATCACGGCGCTGGCTTTTTTGCTGCAATTTGAAACGATCTGGGCTTTTGTGGACGAGCAGGTTTCGCTCTCCGAACGCTTCGGCGGGGTGGGCAATCTGTTGATCGTACTCGCCGTTTCTTTTGCCGCTTTTGCCGCGTTGATCTATATTTTTCGCAAAAAACTCATGCGCACGCCACTGTTCAGGAAAATAGCAGCGATCGCAGGCGGCTTCTGGGAGGGCATTCAAACTGTGCGGCAACTCGACAGGCCCTGGTGGTTTGTGATACACAGCATCAATGTGTGGCTCATGTTTTTTGCCATGACCTACCTGCTTTTCTGGGCTTTCCCCCCCACAGCGGGATTGCCGGTGATAGCCGTACTTGTCGTATTTGTATTTGGCACCTGGGGGGTAGTCATCCCTTCACCCGGCGGCATGGGAACGTATCATTTTCTCGCCCAATTGGCGCTGAGTATTTATGGGGTGAGTGGAGACGACGGCTTTTCGTGGGCCAATATTTCGTTTTTCTCGGTGCAGATAGGAAGTAATATTATCGGGGGGCTTTTGGGTTTCATCATCTTGCCCATTATCAATAGGCACACCCATTCTTCCGCTTCTGTTTCAACTACATAGATTATGTCGTCAATTGCGCACATACAAGCCAAAATTCAGGATTGGTCACAGGCCCGTCAAAGTGTGGATAGCTGGAAAGCCAAGGGAGAGCGCGTGGTTTTTACCAATGGTTGTTTCGATATACTGCACTATGGGCACGTGTTTTACCTGGCGCAGGCCCGCGATTTGGGCCGGCGGTTGGTGATCGGACTCAATTCGACCGATTCGGTGAGAAGGCTCAAAGGCCCCCAACGCCCTATTAATGACCAGGCTACCCGCCAGCTTTTGCTCGCGGCGCTCGAATGCGTGGATGCAGTGGTCGTTTTTGAAGAAGATACCCCGCTAGCGCTCATCGAATTCCTCATGCCCGACATATTGGTTAAGGGGGGCGATTGGACGCCCGACCAGATCGTGGGCGCCCCTGCTGTGTTGGCCAACGGCGGCCAGGTGTTAAGTTTGCCTTACATTGCAGGGTATTCCACTACCGCTATCGAACAAAAAATTAAATCGAATTGAGTATGCCGGCGACAACTATTCGCGCGCTTACAAGTTATCTGGACTCGATAGCGCCACCCGTTTACCAGGAAAGTTACGACAACGTAGGCCTGCTCGTAGGCAATCCGGACGAGGAGGTCAAAGGCGTATTGATTTGCCTCGACTCTACCGAAGCAGTTGTGGAAGAAGCCCTGGCCAAATCCTGCAATGTGGTGGTGGCCCACCATCCTATTATTTTTAAAGGCCTGAAACGCCTTACCGGCAATAATTACGTTGAACGCACCGTATTAAAAGCGATCAAAAACGACGTGGCTATTTACGCCATCCATACCAACCTCGACAATATGTACTACCGGGGTGTCAACGCTAAAATTGCCGAGGTGTTGGGGCTTACCGGCACCCGGCTTTTGGCGCCAAAACAAGATCAATCGAACGGGGATGATGCCGGCCCCACCATTGGAGCAGGCATGATCGGGCAGTTGCCCCAGCCCATGCAAGAAGAAGCCTTCCTCCAGAATCTCAAAAAAGTAATGAAAGCCGGATGCGTAAAACATACGGCTTTGCGCGGAAAAGCTATCCATACCGTGGCAGTTTGCGGCGGCTCCGGGGCCTTTCTGCTTCCCGATGCCATTGCCCGGCAGGCAGATATTTTTGTAACGAGCGACATGAAATACCACGAATTTTTTGATGCCGACGGCAAAATCGTCATTGCGGATATCGGACACTTTGAAAGTGAACAATTTACGATTGATTTGCTACAGGAAATAATTTCAGAAAAATTTCCTACCTTTGCCGTCCATTGCGCCGAAGTAATCACTAATCCGGTGCAATATCTTTAAAATCAACACTTTAACAATAAATCTGACATATAATGGCTGCAGAACTGACCGTAGCTGAAAAACTCAAGCAGCTCTATGAGCTCCAAATGATCGACTCCCAAATTAATAAAATTGAAATCCTGAAAGGCGAGTTACCCGTAGAAGTGGAAGATTTGTCAGACGAAATCCAGGGCTTGGATACCCGTGTGAAGCGTCTGCAAAACCAGGTCAAAGAACAGGAACAAGAAGCTATCAAGCAGCAAGCGAACATCACCGAGGCAGAAAACCTCATTCAGCGCTACCAACGCCAGCTCGACAACGTAAAAAACAACCGCGAATTCGAAGCCTTGACCAAGGAATTGGACATGCAGCGGCTTGAAATTCAGTTGTCGGAAAAGAAAATCCGCAGCATTAAAGCAGAAACCCAAACCCGCGAAGAAGCGCTGGCTATCGCTGAAGAGCGCATGGCGGTGAAACTGAAAGAGCTCGAAGCCAAAAAGGTTGAGCTGGATAAGATCATCGAGAAGACCGAAAAAGAGGAGCAGCGTCTGCGCGATTTGTCGAAAAAAGTATGCACCAATGTGGAGGAACGTCTGGTAAAAGGATACGACAAGATTCGCCATTCTTATCGCAACGGCCTTGCCGTGGTTACCATTGAGCGCAATGCCTGTGGAGGTTGCTTTAACAAGATTACCCCGCAGTTGCAACTTGAAATAGCCCAGCGCAAAAAGATTATTGCCTGTGAACACTGCGGCCGCATTCTTGTAGACGACCAATTGGTAGCGGAGGTAGCCGGTGTGAAAACAGAATCCTCCTCTATGATGGAAATAGACGAGTAAAGGTAGGTAGTACAGTTAGCAGCAAGTCTGCAACTTGTTTATCATTCGTTAACGTACCACTACGCTTTTATGCCCAGATTATATAATCTCGTCAACAACGACGAGCTCAAGCGTCATTTGCTGGAAAGTGCGGATGCACGTATCACGCTTTCATTTTACAAATACCACCATATTTCTGATCCGAATAGTTTTCGCGATCAGTTGTACCTGCGCTGGAACAAGCGCTCCGTTTATGGCCGCATTTACATAGCCCCAGAGGGCATCAACGGCCAGATCTCCATTCCCGAAGCGCAGTTTGAGGCTTTCAAGGCCGACATGTATGCTATTCCTTTCCTGGACGGCGTCAGGCTCAATATTGCCATCGACGACGACGGCAAGTCGTTTTATAAGCTAAAAATCAAGGTACGCCACAAAATCGTGGCCGACGGCCTCGACGACACTAGCTTTGATGTGACCAAACGCGGCAAACACCTCAGCGCGCGCGAATACAACGCGCTCACCGACAACCCCGATACGATAGTGGTGGATATGCGCAACCACTACGAAAGCGAAGTAGGCTATTTTGACGGCGCTATCCGTCCACAAGTGGATACTTTTCGCGAAGCGCTTCCACTGGTAGAAGAGATGCTGGCGGATAAAAAAGAGGCCCCGGTCATTATGTATTGCACAGGCGGAATTCGCTGTGAAAAGGCCAGCGCGTATTACCTGCACAAAGGATTCAAAAACGTGTTTATGGTAGACGGCGGCATTATCGAATATGCCCACCAATGCCAAAAAGAAGGACTTCCCAATAAATTTATCGGCCTGAATTTTGTATTTGACGAGCGTCTGGGCGAGCGGGTGAGCAGCGACATCGTGGCCAAATGCCACCAATGCGGCCAACCCTGCGACACACATATAAACTGCGCCAACGACGCCTGCCATTTGTTATTCATCCAATGCGAGGCCTGTAGCGCACTCTACGAACATTGCTGCTCGGCAAAATGCCGCGATTTTAAACGGCTGCCGGAAGAAGAACGTCAAAAAATGAAGCCCGTGACGGAGTTTAACGGCTCCCGGTTTACGAAAGGCCGCTACAAGGCATACCGGGAAGGAGAAGGCCTTGTTATGCAATAAAAGCACCTTTTCCATGAGCATGCATATCCCTTCTCTGTATATTGCGCCGAGCCCAAAAGCGGGGAGGGGCGTGTTCACTTCGGCGCCTATCGAACCCGATGATGTCATCGAAATATGCCCGGTGATCATTCTGCCCGAAAAAGACGTGCCGCTCATTCACCAGACTTATCTACACGATTATTATTTTTTATGGGAAAATAAGCAATGCGCGATAGCCCTCGGCTATGGTTCCTTGTACAACCATTCGCCATTTCCCAATGCAGAGTACTACATGGATTACGACAACCAGGCCATCAGTGTGTACTGCATAAGACCCATCCAGCCCGGCGAAGAGATCACCATCAGTTACACCGACGAGGGCGACGAGCGCACCAAGCTATGGTTTGACGTACAGGAGTAAACCCGCAGCGGGCCTACCTGTTTTCTCCCAATTGCTTGCCGCCTTCCGGCTGTGCTTTTTCTTTTGAAATCCGGGTATAAGTTTCCAACCCACAGCGCAAAAAGGCTTCGTAGGCCTTGTCATCGGGCATATAACCCACAGGTGCATTGAGCAGTTGGCCTTCTGGCGACAACAGTACGTAGTAGGGTTGAGAGTTGGTCTTGAAAAATTCCGTCTGGAAATGGGCCCACTTGTGGCCGTAGTTGCGCAATTTTCTTGTGCCCCCTGTCGCTTTTTGCACCACCACCTGCTCATCTGCCGGCAGTTCTATTTTCTCGTCCACATATAGTGAGATGAGTACATAGTCATTTTTGAGGTGGTTGTAAACGCCGGGTTCGGGCCAGACGTGTTCCTCCATTTTGCGACAATTCTGGCAGGCGTGGCCGGTAAAATCGATCATGATGGGCTTGTTGACTTCTTTGGCGTAGGCCAGGCCTTCCTCCAAGTCCTTAAAGCAATTGAGGTTTTGGGGACAATCGCAGGGCTTCAGCCAGCTATAGCAAACGGGGGGCGCCAGGCCGCTCAGCAATTTGAGGGGGCGGAAAGAACCCGCTTTTTCGTCATACATAAAACCGGTGGCCAGGTAAATAGCAAAAGCGAAAGAAGCCAGGCCCAGCAATTTGCGGGGCATGCCGATCTTAACGCCTTTATCGTCGTGGGGGAACCTGATCAGGCCGAAGAGATAGGCTGCCAGTCCTGCCGCCGTGAGAATCCACAAGGCCAGGAAGGGTTCTATTTTCAATAAACCCCAGTGCTTGACCAGGTCGGCATTTGACAAAAATTTGAAAGCCAATGCGATCTCCACAAAGCCGAGTACCACTTTTACCGTATTAAGCCAGCCGCCCGAGCGGGGCAGCGATTGCATCCAGCCCGGGAAGGCGGCAAAAAGGGCAAAGGGCAGAGCCAATGCCAATCCGAAACCCGACATGCCGGTGGTGAGCTGCCAGGCGCCGCCGTCGGAGCTAAGCGCTCCCGCCAGCAAAGAACCCAAAATAGGGCCGGTACAAGAAAAAGAAACCAGCGCCAGGGTGAGGGCCATAAAAAATACGCCCACCATGCCGCCTACGCCTTCTGCTGCGCTGGCTTTATTTTGCCAGCTTTCAGGCAGCGTGATCTCGTAATACCCGAAAAAGGAGAAGGCAAAAACAATGAAAATGGCGAAAAAGGCCAGATTGAGCCACACATTGGTAGAGATATCGTTGAGGATATCCGGGTTTATGGAATCGATAAGGTGAAAGGGTATGCTAAGCAGGAAATAAACCAGGAAAATGAAAAAGCCGTACATAGAGGCATTTATCAGTCCTTTGCGGCGGTTGCCGCTGCTCTTGGTAAAAAAGCTCACCGTAAGCGGTATCATCGGAAATACGCAGGGTGTGAGTAATGCAATAAGGCCGCCGATAAAACCGAGTAAGAAAATATTCCAGTAGCCCTTCTTTTCTGTAGAATCGGCGGGCACGTCGCTGCACTGACCGGCGGGCGCCGACAAGTCGGGTTTGGCTATGCCGTATTGCTCATCGACGTTTGCAACTGCCTGACCGGAAAGATCGGGGCCCGCTTCGTCGCCGATAAGTGCCAAATTCTGTGCCGGGACCACGCGGAAAGGAACCTCTGCCGAGGGCAGGCATTGTTTGTCATCGCAGGTCATAAACATCAACTGTCCCTGGATGGGCTGGTTGGGGTCGGACACCTTGATGCGCTGGGTAAACACCACTGGGCTTTCTATAAATTTGATCACTTCCACGCCTCCGAACAGCGGATCGGGGCCCTGCTTTTTTTTGCCTTCTTCTTTTACTTTGTCAATGAGGGCATAGTGGCTACCGGGTTCAAATATAAAGACGGTGGGTTCGGGGCCGTCGGCGCTGGTAAGTTGAGAATAAATGGCCCAGTCTTTTTCCATTAGAGCGGTAAAGACGAGGTCGTACACCCCGGGCTCAGCGGCTTTAAAGGCTATTTGCCATTGTACGGGGTTTTTTATGCCGCTTGGAATGGTCTTAGCTCCTGTCAGGTCGTTGAACAAGGGAGTAGGTTCGGGGAGGGTTTCCTGGGCTTGGGCGGTTTTATCGGGCGTGGTTTCGGCGGGTTTGGCGTTTGTTTTTTTGGCTTCCAGGGCAAAAGAAAAAGCCTCTTCTGCCGGGGGCAGGCAGCGCTCGTCGTCGCAGGTCATAAATTCGAGATAACCCGTTACGGGTTTGGTGAAATCTTTGACCTTGATACGCTGGGTAAAAAGTAATGGGGCTTTTGGTAAATTTGATGACGTTGACCCCGTCGAATAGTGGGTCGGGGCCTTCTTTTTTATAGCCTTTTTCCTTCACGGCGCCGTTGAGTTGGTAGTGGTCGCCTTTATCGAAATAGAAAGCAGTAGGAACCGGGCCGTCGGGCGAAGTGTGCTGCGAATATATTGTCCAGCCTGGCTCCGTGGTGGCCGTAAACACCAGATCGAATTCGGTGTCGCTAACCTGTTTGTAGGAGGTGCTCCATTTTACAGGGTTGAGAATTTGGGCTTGTACGAGGCCGACTATCAGGAGGGCGGAAAGCAGGGCTAAATATCTCTTTGCCATTTTGCGAGAGAGTTTGGGTAAAACTGAGTGGAATTATTCCAAGATGATGGCAAACGGCGTCGCGGTGGGCGGCAGGCACATATTGTCATCACAAGTCATAAACATTACATCACCGTCTATTTGTTTTAAGCCTGGGGCTACTTTAATTCTTTGGATAAACTTAACCTGTTGGCTATACTTAACCAGGTTCATGTCAAAAATAGGGTCGTGGCCTTCTTTTTTGTGACCGTCTTCGGTGGCTTTGCCTACCAGTTCGATAGCCGGGGTTGACAATTCGATAGAAGTGGGCACGGGGCCGTCTTCCGATTCGAGGTATTGCGAATAAATAAACCAGCCTTTTTGCAGATTAGCGGTGAGTACCAGGTCGTATTCGTTGTCGGCTATTTTGTTGGCCGAAAAGTTCCATTTGACCGGTTCTATTTTTTGGGCGGATAAAGCGCTTGCAGCCAGAAAGGAAAGGATTCCCAAGAGAAAGTATTTCATAACAAATTGATTTGAACGCTTTGAGCGCACAAAGTTAAGGTGCAATGCCATACGGGGGCGATTATGGGCGGGCGATTAATAAAAGATTAACACATGGGGGGTGGGTTATGGGGTAACAGCAGATGCCTGCAGCAGCGACTCAAACAGCACTTTGCCATCGGTATTGCCAAGGGCGCCTTCTGAGCAGCGTTCGGGGTGGGGCATCATGCCGAATACGTTGCGTTGGGCATTGCAAATGCCGGCAATGTGATCGAGAGCGCCATTGGGGTTAGCTGCTTCGGCTACTTCACCTTGCGGAGTGCAGTAGCGAAACAACACCTGGTCATTATCGATGAGCTGGCGCAGGGTAGCTTCATCGGTATGGTAGCGGCCTTCGGCGTGGGCAATGGGTATTTTGAGCACCTGTCCCGGAGTGGTATGGCTGGTGATGGGGGAATGGGTCGTTTCTACGCGCAGGAACACATTTTTACAGATAAACTGCTGGTTTTGGTTGCGCAATAATACGCCGGGCAATAATCCGGATTCGCATAAAATCTGAAAACCATTGCAAATCCCCCACACATAACCGCCGCTATTTGCAAAGTCGATTACGGCCTGCATGATAGGTGAAAAGCGGGCGATAGCGCCGGCGCGCAGGTAGTCGCCATATGAAAATCCACCAGGCAACACAATACAATCGCCGGTATCAAAGCCGGCCAGGGATTTTTCCTTGTGCCAAAGCTTGGTGACTTCTTGTTGCATGACCTGGCCAATGACGTGTATCATGTCATCGTCACAATTTGAACCTGGAAAAACTACGACGCCGAATTTCATAACTTCAGAGGATATCGTTACGACAAATTTCGCCACAAAGGTATGGAAATATGCCGTGTTATTCAGTAAATATCAGGGATCTGAATTGATAAACCAACACGATAGCGACGGCCACCAGATGCACTGCTTCGGCAATTCTGGGCTTGAGCATGGTGAAATTGAAAGAAATCAGCACACTCAAGGGAACAGCCAGTATCAGCAAATGGGCCACACCGATCTGCTGCTGCACCAGTAAAGAGAGTGCGGCGATCAGCAATGCCCAGAAGAGCAGGTTGATCTTTTTTTGAACCTGTATTTGCGTTTTTAATAAATAATTGCCGGAATTAAAAAGAACTACCAGGAGTAACCCGCCCATGACGGCCCATCCGATATACGCACCCCAGTAATATGCGGTATCAAAGGACAAAAAGTCGAATTGTGCCACGAATTGCCGCTGCAAAAATTCGCTTAATTCTCCATTCCAAAAATAATACACACCGAGCAGGAAATAGGGAACAAATACCCCGCTGAACAACATAAGGCGCTCACGGATATTAAACGACCGCATGATATTGAGTCCGGCTACCCCCAGGAAAATAAAGACGATATGTGAAAAATACACCAGACTGGCAGTGGCAACCCAAAAGCCGATATTGAAAATGCGATCGGCACAGGAGGGCACCTTGTACGTCGTCATCGCAATCCAGATCGCAATAATCAAAAAAGTATTGGCCAGTAAAGGCGCCGACAACGGAATAAACTCGGGCAGGCTCGAAGTGATTAATATATAGACCAAACCGGGAAAAAGGTTGACTTCGCGGGCCAGCCTGTGTTCGGCTACCATGAAGTTGATAGCGATGGCGTGAATCAACAAAATCGGGATGGACAAAATATGAAACCATTGGTGGTCGGCCAGCTTGGCAATGCCCATAAAATCACCTGCAATGCCAAAGTGACCGGAAGTATTGGGCATTTCAATAAAAAAAACAGGCGATCGGAGCGCTGCGGCGTAAAACACGAGCAGCAAGCCGAATAACATCTGATTGGTGCGGAATAATCTTAACACGTTGAGTCGTTTCGGTCTTTATGGGTCAAATTTAGCAAGAATAAACGTCGCATGAAGAAAAATTCCTATTTTAGCGGAACTAAGCCCGAAACACTACTGTTCTACTCCCAATTGAACAGCTTATCTACCTAATAACCCGATTAGGAAAGCTCCCTAAATTTATCGCAAAGCCATCGTCATTTCCCAAAAACGGAGTGCGGCGCAGCCGTATGAATAGATGTTTTTTTGTATAAGCCACTTATAAACCAAACAATATGACTCCAGGAATCGCTTTATCCACCGACAAGTCGACGTTGTTTTACATCGACAGCAATGGAAACAAAACCGACATCGATCTGCTGAGCGGCAATGCCGCCAAGGTGAGCCTCAGCGGAGGTAATGTGTCGGCCATTCAGGTTACGTCGGTGCCCAGCGGCGGCACAGACACCGAAATCGAACTCGCTCAGCACCTGCAAGTTGGGTACGACACTACAAAAGGCAAAGTTTATATCGTAGGCTCATCAGAGGTAGACCTCGGGATCTCCGTCAGGGTACACGCTATCGATTTATCTCGAAATAACGCGTATATAGAGAATGATGGTACCAATTTGGTTGTGACCGAGGGCTAGAACTGCATTTCGATAAATAGTTCGCGAATATCCCGGCCTTCTGTGAGACTTTCCAGCCATATCAGGTGCTCCTCTACACCGGCTACGATCCTGCCGGTGGAAGAGGTGTGAAGTTTCAGGTAATCTTTCATGGCAGTAATAGCTTCCTTGCGTTTTTCCCAACCGGCATACATGATTTGCCTATGTAGCGCAAGTAAAGTCATTTCAAAGCTATCATCAGCCAGCGCATGCTGCTTGAACAGCCGGTTTACCCGCCTAAACCGGTTGTTCAAGGTATCGCTGCCATCATCCTCGCCGGCGGAAATTTCATAGACACAGATAAGGCCAAATAGTTCTGCCTGATAAAGTAAGTCCCGGCGTCGAACTTCTTGTTCATAGCGTTTCATCTTCCCACAGGCGGCAAGCGCTTCCCGAAATTTGCCGCTCACAAAATAAAGGGTACAGTTATTATACTCCATGGACATGCGCAAATTGATCGGTATGACTGCGCCGAATTTTTTTAATCTCACTTCTATTTCTTTTGCTATTTCATATGCTTTGTCCAGATTTTTCATATTAGTATACCATAACAGTTCCCGGTGAAGTATAAATCGGCATTCGGCTAGTTCACGGTGAGGAAGTAACACAACTCTTTTCATGATTTTATTGTGCAAATTGAAAAACCCCTTTTTGTCTTTGTTAATTGTCAGCCGATGGAGTGTATTGCCCATGCTGAGTAAATAGCGGAAAGGATTTTCGGCAATCAAACGCGGATGGGCTTCCCACCATTCTACCAGTAGATTAAAATTTTTATCACGGGACTTTAAATCACCTTTTGTTACTATTAAATTACTGAAGGCGCCTACCAGTCTATATCCGCTCAGGCAAGGCAATGTGTTGAGCTGATCCAGTAAATGCTCGGCTTTCGACAGCTTGTCCATTATCGTTTGGATATCCTGGTACTCGATTAGTTGCGCCTCACTACTCATAAATACGGACGACAGATCATATAGGTCCTGGTAATATATCTCTTGTTCTAATTGCCGAATTTGGGTGTCATTTTCCGCAATCAAATCTTTAAGCATAGTCTTTCGCAATGAGCGGTCTTCCACAATTGAATACATAATGGTGCGTTGCTCTCTGTTAATTTCGAGAATAGCCAGGCAGTTTTCGTGTTCAAGGGCTATTTCGCGGGCTTTGTCGAGCGCCTGCTGTGCCAGCCTGAATAAGCCGCGTTCCATCAATAATTTGGCGTCAATAATCAGTTCTTTTACCTGCATGGAAGGATAATATCCGCTGTTGGCGCTGCGCAGATAACGCATCAAGCGGTTGAACAGGTGCAGGCGTTCTATGGGCAAGCGCGCTGCAATCTTATCAAACAGGGAATCGTCGTGGATGGCTTTTCTGAGCCCTTTGAAATTGCGCCTCGTCAAATTCTCCCATTTTGTCCAGCGCCTGGAAAATAAGCATATGAGCAGTAGGGCGTTTTTCTTTTCCTTTTATGCCCGATTTGAGTTCCAGCATGAATCCTCTCTTTTCAGTACCGGTCATCATTTTTATTAAATCATGCAGGTCAGATAACTTATTTTTCATAAAAACAGGATTAAGCTATTTTTAAAATTTAACTATTCAAATTTATTGTAATTAATTAAAAAACAATAATTTATAATTATTTTTTTATTTAAAATCATAATAACATTAATTTTACTTATTAATAATATGCTTTTTCGTTGCAGCGCACTGTATAAGGAAGGACTACATTTGTACTATCAGTTTGAATAATTAATAAGTGTACTAATAAGCAATTATCACCCAAAAGTCCGAATGCGCTGAATTTATTGCAGGGTTTATGAAGAACCAGAATACTAAACTAATAAATTAACACATGTAAAGCCTTATTTAATTGACAAAAAATAAATAACATCTTGTTTGCTTTATAATAAAATGCTAGTTCGTGGCCAATGAAGATCATATTTAGGACATACCTTTGTAATACCAAATGAGCGAGAAACCACTACTCCAAAATGCTGATCCTGCAGTAATGGGATCGCCAATGAAAAAAACGCTAAACCCCAATTTTTTTATTTATGTGGCTGTAAGGCGGCCCCTTGTGGAGACCTTGGAAAAACCGCCCTCAAAACAACTAAGGGAGACTACTAAATGGGGACTATTGCTCAAACCGGCAATGTACCAAAAACACAACCCCTCGGGCGCCGCTACGGCGCCTTTTTTTTGTTTCAACTGATCCTTTCCCCTACCTTTGCCGCACAACATCTCAGACATGCCGTACGCCGGGTTTATTCAGGAAGTTAAGGCCATCGCTCAACGCGCGGGGGAGGCCATCATGGAAATTTACAATAACGAGGCCGATTGGCAGGTGACGCTGAAAAGCGATGACTCGCCGCTCACCCAGGCCGACCTGCGTGCAAATACAATCATCCAGCAAGGATTGTCGGCGCTCACGCCCGAGTGGCCCATCATTTCGGAAGAAAACGCCCTGGGCCGATTATGCCACCAGAAGCGCGTATACCCATTGGTGGCTGGTGGACCCGCTCGACGGCACCAAGGAATTTATCAAGCGCCATGGCGATTTTACGGTAAATATTGCCCTAATAGAGGGCCAAAAGCCTGTATTGAGTGTGATGTATGCCCCTGCTATCGATCAGATATACTGGGCGGTGCGTGGGCAAGGAAGTTTTACCCTGGCAGGAGGTATCGAGCAACGACTGGAAGTCGCCGAATTCGATCCGCGGCAATCGGGTTTGCGGATCGTGTGCAGCCGGTCGCACCTCAATCCTGCCACGCAAGCCTATATTAATCTGTTTGAAACCCGCAGACGGTACCCGTAGGCAGCGCCCTGAAATTGTCGATACTGGCTAAAGGAGAGGCCCATATCTACCCTCGTCTCGGGCCTATCCACGAATGGGATATCGCCGCCGGGCACCTCATTCTCGAAGAGGCAGGCGGCAGTCTGTTTCAAGCAGATACCGGCGCTCCTCTGCGCTATAATACCGAATCGCTGAAGCTGCCGCCGTTTATCGCTTTGGGCCGCGCGCTTGGACCCGTTCCCCTCAACGTCTCGCTATGAAATACCCTGTAAGCGTCATCATTCCCGCCCACAACGAATCGCAGCACATTGCCGCTGCGCTCGGGTCGGTGTCGTGGGCAGCTGAGCATATTGTGGTAGATTCCTTCAGCACCGACGATACAAAGGCTATCGCCGAAAAGCTGGGCGCCAAGGTATGGCAACGCACCTATACGGGTCCTGCCGATCAGAAGAACTGGGCCATCCCGCAGGCTGCGTATCCCTGGGTGATACTGCTGGATGCCGACGAGCGTGTTACCCCGGAGCTGGCCGAAGAAATACAGCATTGGCTCACGCAAACTGATATTCCCTATGACGCTTTCTGGATAGGCCGCCAGAACTATTTTATGGGAAAAAAGATAAATTACAGCGGCTGGCAAAACGACGCGGTAGTGCGGCTGATCAGGCGGGATGCATGCCGCTACGACGACAAGCAGGTGCACGAGGAAATCAAAACACAGGGAATAAGGGTAAGCAGGCTGCGCCACCGGCTCGACCATTTTACATACAAAAACCTCGATCATTTTCTGGAAAAAATGCAGCGATACGCCCGCTGGTCGGCGCTCGATCACGCGCAAAAAACGGGAAATATTACCTTCTACCACTTATTACTCAAGCCCATGTTTCGGTTTGTCAAGCATTTTGTGCTGCAACGCGGCTTTCTCGATGGCCTTACCGGGCTTATCGTGAGTGCGATCATGGCATGGGGCGTATTTCTGCGATACGTATATTTGCTGGAGCAAAGACAAAATGCAAAGCGCGGTTAAAATAGCTCAGCCTGGCCGTTTTTGCCCAGGTTAAATTCTATACTATCGCCGGCGTGCAGCTTGTCGGGCAGTTCTTCCGTCTCCGTTTCGGTTTCTGGTGAGTTGCTTTCTTCTTCGGGAGCGGTTTCGATCAACTTGATGCCCGAAATTTTCTGATCCACCAGCTTATTGCCCATCGCTTTCCAGCCTTTCACATCGATAAAATCGGCCAATTCGAGTTCGTATTCGGTTTTGTCGGTTTTTGTTTTCACCGTATAGCGGATGCAGGGCTCGGGTTTAATCGTAGCGAAGACCAACTTGCTATCCTTGTGTTCCGACAGGTAATTGAATCGCTGATTGGTCGAAGTAGTTTCTATGCGGAAACGCTTGACCATCGTCCAGCCTTTGGCGCCTTCGTAGTGCACGGCGTTGACCACCGTATCGGCGTGGAATTTGCCCAGCTCCAGCAAGTCAGCCGGATCGAAGCGTTTTGCCAGTTCGAGGTCAATCACTTCGTAGGAGCCATCTTTGTACAGGGCGAGCAATTGATCGCCCGTATTAAAGGAGCCGAGCAGCGTGCCGCGCCCGTCGGTATTGAGGCGGCCGATGCTTTCGTCGATCCACACCTGGATAGCGCCGAGGGTAGAGCGGCCGGCTTCTTTCATCACAATTTTGCGCACCGGGTATCGGGAGAGGATATTGCCCTGTGATTGGCGACCTTTGATAGCCAGGTCTTCGAAGCCAAAATCGAACACCTTGATTTTTGCCTTGCTGCCCTGGCTGAGGTGGATAGTGACAATTTCGGCCTCTCCGTTGGGGTTGGCGCTAAAATAGAGCACTTTAGAGCCTTTGGTGCCCAGCGTGAGGTCGTACTCTTTGTCGCGGGTAATAGCGCTCACATTAAAGCGCTTCACCATCGAGCGGCCGGTTTTGCCGTCGAGGTAGGCCATATTGTAAGTTGTGCGTTCGTCGGCTTTTTTCCACACGGCCACGTGGATAATCTCTTTGCCGACAAACACCTTTTCGGCGATGCGGGACACCTGAAACTTGCCGTCGCGGCGGAACACAATGATATCGTCGATATCGGAGCAGTCGGTGACGAACTCGTCTTTTTTGAGGCCCCAGCCGATAAAACCTTCTTCGCGGTTCACAAACAGCTTGGCATTATTGGCCACCACTTCGGTGGCTTGGATGGCGTCGAACGTAGTAATCGTCGTTTTTCGTTCGCGGCCTTTGCCATATTTTTCCAGCAGGCGTTCAAAATAGGCGATTGCAAAATCGGTGAGGTTGGCCAGATTGTGTTCTACCTGGGCCAGTTCGTTTTTGAGGTCGGCAATTAGCTCGTCGGCTTTAAAGCTGTTGAATTTCGAAATGCGCTTGATCTTGATTTCGGTCAGCCGCACGATATCATCTTCTGTAATATCGCGGAGCAGGCGCAGGCGCGTATCGTCGGGTTTGGCTTTCTGGCCGGGCACGATCACGTATTTGCGCAAGCCGATATCGATCGTTTCGATGACAGACTCCCAGGTTTCGCATTCTTCGATATCGCGGTAGATCCTTTTTTCGATAAAAATCTTCTCGAGGCTGGCGAAGTGGAGTTTTTCCTCCAGTTCGTGTTTGAGGATCTCGAGTTCGAGGCGGAGCAATTCCTTGGCGTGGAAGGTGCAAATATCCAGGATTTCCTCCACGCTCATAAAGTGGGGTTTATCCTCGATAATCACGCAGGCATTGGGAGAAATAGACACCTCGCACATAGTAAAAGCATAGAGTGCATCGACAGTGACATCGGGAGACACGCCGGGGGCCAGTTCGATGACCACTTCTACATCCTGTGCGGTATTATCGGTAACTTTTTTGATTTTAATTTTGCCCTTGTCGCTGGCTTTGATGATACTTTCAATGAGTGCGCCGGTAGTAACGCCATAGGGCAACTCGCGAACGATGAGAGTTTTTTTATCAAATTGTTCGATTTTGCCCCGCACCTTGATGCGACCGCCGCGGCGACCGCCGTTGTAATCGGTCACGTCGGCCATGCCACCGGTTTGGAAGTCGGGGTATAACTTCACCTTTTTGCCCTGCAGCACTTTGATAGTAGCCTTAATCAGTTCCACGAAATTGTGGGGCAGGATTTTGGTCGAAAGCCCTACTGCAATGCCGTCGGCGCCTTGTGCCAGCAGCAGGGGGAACTTCATAGGCAGGGCGATCGGTTCTCTTTTGCGGCCGTCGTAAGAGAGTTGCCAGTTAGTGGTTTGGGGGTTGAAGGCCACTTCGAGGGCAAACTTAGTGAGGCGGGCTTCGATATAGCGGGATGCTGCGGCGCTGTCGCCGGTGCGCACGTCGCCCCAGTTGCCCTGGCAATCGATGAGCAGGTCCTTTTGGCCCAGATTGACGAGGGCTTCGCCGATAGCGGCATCGCCGTGGGGGTGGAACTGCATTGTTTGGCCGATGATATTGGCCACTTTGTGGTAGCGACCGTCGTCCATTTCGCGCATCGCGTGCAGTATGCGGCGTTGAACGGGTTTGAGGCCGTCATCGATGGCGGGCACGGCTCTTTCCAGGATGACATAAGAGGCGTAGTCGAGGAAATAGTTTTTGTACATTCCCTGCAGGGTCACCATGGCGTCTCGTCCGTTGCCATTTTGCCCGGTTTCTTCTGTATGCTCGTTGTCTTGCTTTGCCATTGCGAAATTTGTCTCGGCTAAAAATTTCCGATAACAAATGTAAGGAATTTTTTAAAACAAAATGTGTTATTTTGAAAATATCCGGGTACGGCCGTTGCCGTCACCCCAACCTGACCTGAACCTTTGACACTATCAATTCCAGGGCTTCTTTCACCACAGCCGTATCGGGATGCCGGAGTATGATAAACCCTTCGCCTTCGTAAGTGGGGGCTTTATCCTGGCCGATCTTAGGGATTTTTACATCAGTAAACAGGTGGCCGATTTCGCGGTTGACGGCGTCGAGGCCGGATACGGATATCACTTTTCCCTGGCCTTGTGCGCGCAAGTAGGCAGCGCCTGCCGCGTATTGGCGGGTGGGGGGGGTAAATTCGCCAAAAATCATAAGCCGGGCCCAGGCCGTTATCGAGTCGAAATCGTTGGCCCGGGAGATGAGGGTGGTAAACTGGGCGCCGGGTGGGCGGGCGGCGACTTCGGAAATAGCTATGGAGCCGTCTTTGCGCCGAAACCACTCCATGTGGCTCATAGCCGTTTGCAT
Source organism: Saprospiraceae bacterium (assembly GCA_016715405.1). GTDB lineage: Bacteria > Bacteroidota > Bacteroidia > Chitinophagales > Saprospiraceae > JABWBR01. The sequence goes on from JADKAE010000010.1 coordinate 290,467, forward strand.
ACCCAGCACATCGAGGGTGCGAAAAGCAGCGGCACGGATATCGTCGTATTCGGGGGCTTCCACTTCGCGCGGTAGCACTACCTGCCATTGTATCCAAGGTTCCTGCAATACTTCGAGGGGAGTGGGGTAATAATTTGAAATAGTATAAAAAAGGTGTTGCCCATTCCGCGAATAGGCATCAAATGAATGTTCGGTGCCGGTGATAAACTCTTCGAGTAGCAGGGGTTTTTCCGGTGATGGCGGGCCTTGAGAAAGCACGGCGGCCAGTTCGTCGATGGAGTTTACTTTAAAAGTAGACTGTGCTGCCGCGCCGTCGGGTGGTTTGACTACCAGGGGGAGGCCGACTTCTTCGGCAAAGTGCAACGCTTCGGCTACGTCGGCGGCCAGGCTGTGTTTGGCACAGGGCAGGCCGGCGGTGCGCAGCAGATCTTTCATGCGCGACTTATCGCGGAAATTAAGCATCGTCTCCACATCCATGCCTTCGATGCCCAGTTCTTCGCGCACCTGGGCTACAGGCATCTGTACCTGCTCAACAGCCCCAATGATACGGTGTATGGCGCCTTGTCGTTCCTTCAGGCCTTTTGCGGCAGGAAGCAACTGCGCTATGTCAAATACGCTTTCCACGCGCTGAAAGGAGACAATCCTGGATTGCAACGCAGGGCTGAGCCATTCGATAGGCTCCTGGCTGATGAGGCCAAGCCTGGCATCGGGCAAAGCGGCCAACTTTTCGATAAAGCGGAGCGCGTTTTCCGTATAATTGGGTGCTACATATACGACGAATACCATAGTCAAACAAGTTATAGACCGATTACAATCCCATCGTGTACATCCAGGCTTCTGCCATCAGGAAATTGCCTGCGATAGAAGGGTGTACGCCGTCGGGGCACCAGTATTCGACCGGGGCGCCAACTAGAGCTTCATGAAAGATGGTCTGGAAGGGGATTATGACGGCCCGATAGTCGTCGGCGAAGGCTTTTAAGGCTTCCTGATAGGGCCGGAGGCCTACCGCTGTTTCAGCATCGATAGCCGTGCCGCCTTTTACATAAAAAGGTTCACCTAAAACGAGTTGCACGTCGGGTAGCGCTTTTTTCGTGCGATCAAGGAGTGCGCGTAGATCCTTGACATAAGTATCAACAGTGCCCGTGTATCCATGCGAAAGGGTATGCCAGAAGTCGTTTACGCCAATCATTATGCTGAGCAAAGACGGTTGCAACTGCAGGCAGTCTTTATCCCAGCGCTCGGCCAATTGAAATACTTTATTTCCGCTGACGCCGCGGTTGAAAAATTGGTATTGCTTGTCGGGATTGCGGGCCAGCATGGAGGCGGCTATCATATAGGCATAGCCATTGCCGAGCCCCAGGCGTCGTTGGCGTTCAAGGCTTCGCGGTTGCGGCCGGCGTCGGTAATCGAGTCGCCCTGAAAAAGGATTGTTGCATTGTCGGCGATAGGTTGGCCCAATTTTTTGTGCGGGTTGGCGGCCTGCACGAGGAGGGGCAGTTCGGTAGCAAAAAATGCAGCGAGCGCGGTGTTTTTGATAAATTGTCTACGTTCCATAACGTGTTATTTGTGTTCGCTAACATACGGAATTTTTTTCTAAATTCGGCCATTATGCCCTGGACGCAACTCATACAATTGGCTTTGCTGGGCGCCGAGCGGGCGCAACCCGGTCCCGAGCTGTCGGCTGAGCTGACGGCGCGCGGCGTGGATATGTCGGCGCCGCTGTCGCAGGTGATTCTCGAGGGGGCGGTATTATGGCGGCAGATCAGCCGGGTGGGGTTTCCGGCGGCGGCGTATGCCTATGCGTTGCCTGCCGGGTTCGATGCGGCAGCCGAGCGCCCTTGTCCGCCGCAGGCGGCCCGCACGCTTGGGCGCATCCTGGAAGGTAGCTATGCCCCGGCCCTCGAAGAATGGCTACTCTTGCTTGCCCGGTATAATTTCCACCTGCCAGCGGAATGCCTGCCGCTTTTATTTGATCGTTGTGTGACTCAGCCGGCTTTGTGGCCTCAGGTGCGGGCGGTGATAGGGCCCCGAGGTGAATGGCTGGCGCCGCAAAACCCCGCCTGGCGGCCGGTTTTCGGCAATCCCGTTGTAACATGCTGGGAGACGGCCCCGACCCGCGCCGAACGGCAGGCTGTGCTCGTTTATTTGCGGCAAAACGACCCCGATCAGGCCCGGCAATTGCTCGAATCATCCTGGAAATCGGAATCACCTGCCGACCGCCATATCTTTTTGAAAACACTGGAAGCGGGGTTGTCCCTCGCCGACGAGCCCTTCCTGGAGTCCTGTCTCGATGACAGCCGCAAAGAGACCCGGCAGGCCGCCGCCCTATTGTTGGCCTCGCTGCCCGATTCGACGCTATCGCAGCGGCTTTGGGAAAACGGGAAAAGCTGGTTGACTTTTTCTCTCACAGGCAAGGCCCAATTCAAAATACCTGCCAAATTGCCCGAGGATATGCAGCGCGACGGCATAGGTCCGGCGGGTGACAAGGGAATGGACTGGCTGTTGCAATTGCTGGCCCGGGTGCCGCCGGCGCGCTGGGAGGCACATTTTGGGCTTTCTCCGGAAGCGATCTACACCCGGTTATCGCCCCAGGCGACTGATGATCCCTTGGGCGAGGCGATCCAGGAAGCTGTGTGTCGCCACCGCGAAACCCGCTGGGCTACGGCAATTTTGGCCTGTTGGCTGAAAGACAACGCTGCGTATTTCAAGATGACTCCTACCAAAAGCCGCTTGCTGCAACTGGTCCCCCATGCCGAATTCAGCAAGCTAGCATTCGAGGCCGTGCAGGAATCGGGGGCGCCGTTGCCCGAGCGCTCAGCGATTTATCCGTTGTTAACCCAGCCGGGTCGTTTTTGGGATGACAAATTGACGATGGCTGTAGTGACCGGTTTTCAGCAGGTTATTGCTTCTTCCAAAAGCTACGGCTGGCATCTCTGGCATTACAAGCAGCTATTGGAATCGGCGGCTTATGCCTGTCGGCCCTCGCTCCATGATGCCCTGCAGAAGGGCTGGCCGTTTAGTTCGCCCGTGTGGCGCAACTGGGAAAGCGAGGTAGAGCAGTTGTTTCGGGTTGTGGATTTTCGGCGTAGGATGCGGGAGGAGTTGGGGTAGAGACTATACGACTATACGACTATACGACTATACGACTTAGCGGCCAGCTGACCTGATATCGGATGATGTAATCGGATTCCTTGTTTTCAAAATTTGCATCGATACAAGCCGGAAGTTATCGACCTGGTAAGTGGAGTCGAACGTGGTGACTGTCGACATCCCTACGGGCACGTTGCCGCTGACGCGGTTGTCGGCAATGACGGTAAACCCGTTGCGGGCCAGTTGGTGCTCCAGTTTGCCGAGCACAAGGTCGTTGGTATTCACGGTTACTACTTTGAAAGTACCCTTAGGGTTGAAATCATCCGATTTGTGAAAAGACTGACGGGAAATACTAATACACGATGTGGCGAGTAATGCCATACTTGCGGCCAGGATTAATGTGAGCTGCGTTTTCATACTGCTTATTTATTATACGTTATTGAATAGGAATATCACTCCTAAAACTAGTAGCAATAGATAGGAGAAAGTGTTATTAATAGGTTAATCCGACGCGAATGGCGTGTTAATTATTTTTAAGAAAAAGCGCTTCCGAAGCCTTAACAATTGTTAAAAGGCAATGCTCGATTTACGAAAATGACGGATCCAGTTGTGGCTGTTTCCAGTTGTATACCATCCAGATATAGAAACAATCGAATGCAAAAACTACGGGGCCGCAGACGTGTTCAAAATGAGAGTCGGGCGGGATCATATTCCAAAATGCCACGGTAATAATGCCGCTTCCCAGCATTTTCAGCCAGGCGACTGACTTGAGGAAGGTGCCGGATTGATATTGCCGCATAAACAAGCCGATATAGAGAATAGAAATAAACAGGTTGAGAATATAGGCGGAGTTAACCCCCAGCGGATAATCGTAGCCAGATATGACAAAAGAGTATATCAGCGCAGCCCATAGCGCGGTCAAACTAAATAACATGGGCTTATAGTGTTTACGGAGGTATGGATTTTGGATTTGTTTGTGGCCATACATGACTACATGGGCAAAGATGAAGCAGTCAAAAATAAACCAGGAGCGATAAAGAATAACGTACAGTGCGCCCAGGTCAATTCTATCGGTAAATACCCAGGCCCACAGACCCTCCCATGCGATGTTGCCGGCGGCCACAAAATAAGGCATTTCAACATACTTGTGTTTGCGTATATTAATGATCATGAATAAATACAAAACAGCCCACATGGCGCCGCCTATGGCGCACATAGCTAACTGGGCAACGGTATATTTATCGGTGTTGAAGTAGTAAGTCCAATCCATAATATCGGGATTTAGTGAGATGAAATATCAGGGTCTTCAGTATGTTGAATAATCGTTAGTTGGTGGTTGATACTTTGCTGGTAAATCGAGGCGGGTTTGTCTGCTGGATTTTTTCAGGATAGTATTAAAGCGCCAGAGCTTCGCGATACTTTTGTTTTTCATGATTTGCTACAGCCATTTCAAAATCCGCAATCGATTCTTTTTTGAGTTTTAAAACAGCGGGGTCGTCGCTTTCAAATACTTCGTAAACAGTGGTGACGGTAGATTTTCCCCTATATCTTTTCTGCCCAAGTTTTCTGATTGCATATTGTGTAGGGTTTTTGAGGTTATCGTAGGTTTCTTTGGTAATAATAAATGGCGCTCCTGAAATTTTTGTATCTTTTTCAACCCTTGAAGCCAGGTTTACCACATCAGAAATAACCGTGCTGTTCATACGGTCTTCCCCTCCCACCGTACCTAGCATCAGGCTGCCGGTGTTGAGGCCGATCCCAATCTGAAGGGGTTCGAGCCGGCGGTTGTTGGCATACAGGAGATCGCTATATACCTTTAATTCGCGCAACATAGCAATGCCGCACTGAATAGCGTCATCGGCATTGGTAGGGAAAAGCGCCATAATCTCATCGCCGATATATTTATCAATAAAGCCATGATATTTTCGAATGATAGGCTCCATCCTGCTCAAATACTCATTGATAAATTCAAAATTTTCGGCGGGGTTCAACTTCTCCGACATGCCGGTGAAATCCCGAATATCGGCAAACAACACCGTCATATTCATTTGTACCTGGTCGCCGAGTTTGACGTCCATTATGCTGTCTTTTCCGAGCATTTCGAGAAATTCCTTGGGTACAAACCGCTCGTAAGAATTGGTTAGTTTTTTCAGGTCGGAATACAATTTTGCATTATCGATCGAAACGGCAATCTGAGACGAAATATAGTTGAGCAGTTGTACGCGGTCGGTCTTGAAGCTACCGGCCATTACGTTATTTTCGAGGTAAACCAATCCGGTAAGCTCCCCATTTTTGATTAATGGCATACAGAGGATTGACCTGGGTGAATTTATTTTTATATAATAAGATTTTGAAAATTGTTCGTTTTGCGTAGCCTCTTCGATGATAACGGTCTCTCTTGTTCGCATGACGTATTGGCAAATATTCGTAGGAACAATGGAGGGCTCATTTGCAATTTCCGTTTCATCCAGTAGTAGACTTCGAATCATTCTTATTTCTTCATTTTTTTGCTGTTCCGCTTCAATGACCCATTGGTTATTGTTTTTCATAATCAAAACAGCTTTCCCGGCGCCTGCATTTTCGATAAAAAGCGTCATCAGTTTCTTGATCAGCTTATTAAAATCAATTTCTCCGGAAATAAGCTGGGAAAGCTTGATGAGACTTTCCTGGTCGAGAGAGGTATGCCTGGCAGATCCAATACCTGTAATTGTACCCGGCGTACTTTTTAGATTGGATGAAATAGACTCTGCGAGCGACTCGGCGCCCCATGCGTTAAATCCATGTGCGGCTTCGGCCAAGTAATATTCCGCGATCCTGGTATGTCCGATTGCCTGATTGAGTGCTGCGCACAAATAATTGCCCAATGCAGCTTCGTGGATATAATTGCGAGCTTTGGCTACCTCTATGGCCTTATCATACCATTTTTGCGCCTCGATATACCGGCCATTAACTTTAGCCGCTTCTGCCTTTAGCAAAAAATCCCAATGTTGAAAATTAGAAGGGCAATTCAAGGCCAGTTTTTCAATTTGCTTTGATATTCGGTTTATCAGTTTTCTTATGCGACTCTTCTCCATTGGTGGGGCTGTAAAAAATAGTCTACCGTACAAAACAGCCTGCAAATAGTTAAAATAGGGACCCAACACGGTTCCCAGCGTTACATTCAATACATCCAGCACTTCTCGTTCACAGGCCCTGGCGCGATCATATCTTTCAAAGAGAATATGATTATACATTTGGAAAATTCTCGAATAAACCCGAATAGATTTATGCTCCCTCAGCAATAATTTTTCTTCCAATTTCGCGGCACTAATTTCTATTCCCTTATACTTGTCAGCGGCTTATCCGGGCCGTCTTTAAGTTCCTGAATTACACTAAGGCCTGCCAGCAGAATCAAATGAAAATTATCGGTTTTTATTTGCGCCGTGAAATACAAATTGTCGAGCACAATTTGCCGCAATTCATTCAATCGCTTGCCCTGAATAAAATTCAAGAAAAAGAAATACATAGTTGACGGCGCTGCATCAGTATGGGCGCCCACTTCCATCGCCAGATCAACCGAGGTTTGAAATTCTTCGAGCGCTTTAAAGGTAAGTTTTGCATAAGCGGTCATGGCGAGGCCAAAATGGGCCATCGACATGGCCGACTTGTTTCCCAGCCTGTGCGAAGAAGCAACGGCAATTCTATTGTAAGTTAGGAGGCGCCTGTTGATTATTAAATCCGATCGACAAAATGCCCCCATAAGTACTATACCCGCCAATAGAAAAATCGTGTTTGCCTTTTTTAGGGTAAGCTGGAGTAATTTCATTCCCCAAAACAGCCATCAATTCTTCGCTACGGTCGTAGGCAAATGTCAGGGATTTATAGATTAAAGCCATGGCCATTCGGGATGCGGGGTCCTTCATTTCAGGAAGGTGAATCAATTCTTCTTCGGTTTTGCCTTTTATCAAAAAAATAGGACTTGATCAGTTCGATAAATACGATTAAGGGGCTGGATTTTGGGAAAAATTTCAAGCCCAGCAAATTCAAGCCTTTTAGTCCGATATCGAGGATGTTATCGATTTTTGACAGGTGCTGGTATTGAATCATCTTTCGGTAATACAGCTCCGCTTTTTTTACATTATCCGGTATTCTGGTGAGCAAGGAATCAAAATATAGTTCAGCTTCTTCAAACCGGTTGGTTTGGTAGGCACAATCCAAGAATTCCTGGCCTAACTCGAGTGCCAAATCTCCATCGTCTTTCCAGATTTTCTCACCCACAAGTTGCTGGGCTAATGAGAGGTAATTGTAGGCGGCATCATAGGCGATGATTTTTTTTGCAGTTTTGCCTGCGTTTAGATTGAGTTGCGCCAGCCACTTTGCCTGTTGGTAGTTGGTAATGCGACCTGCGCCAAAATTCAGGTGAAAAACGAGCTGAAAAATTTGGTCATCAATTTGGTCAGATGACAGAGAGTCGAATAAGAGCTTTCCGATTTCAAAGTGCGTTTGTTGTCTCTCGCTTTCGGGAATAAGGGAATAAAAAACCTGCTGCACCTTGTCGTGGGCAAATTGGTATTCCACGTCCATCCCTTCCCCGTACCCAATGGATTTGGTTGACGTTTTTATAAAATACATATCCTTCGTGAACAGCAAGATCAAGAATATCGCTAGTACTATTAATGTCTGTTTTTCTTACCGTAGAAAGATCTTTCAGCATAAAGCTATTACCGATACAGGCTGCACTTTTTAGTGTTTCGATAACTGATTCGGGCATTACCGCAATTTTGTCTACCAGCAATTCTGCTACGTTGCTGCTGATAAACATAGAGCGAATACCCGCCAGGTCCCATTCCCATATCGGTTTCTTTTCTTCTAATGACTTTTCCCAGCTGAAATTTACCAGCCCTTCTTCGTAAAGGGTGTTGATAAACTGATAAGTAAAATATGGATTGCCCTGTGTTTTATGGAATATTTCTTCGGCGAGATTTTTGGTAACCTCCGGTTCTGCGCTTAACGTGTCGGAAACCAAAGCGTTGATTTCGCCGATATCTAAATTAGAGAGGTTAATTTTAGCCAATTCTACCCCGATCGCTCAATCTCTTCCAGTTTCAAGGTCAAAGGGTCGGTGTGTTCTAATTCATCAGGTCGGAAGGCGCCAATAAGCATCAAATATTTGCAATCAGCATCGGTAATCAGGTTTTTTAATAAATTGAGTGAGGCATTATCGGCCCATTGGAGGTCATCCAGAAATATTGTTATCGGGTGTTCTTCGGTTGATATAGATTTAAAGAACCGGTTGAGCAGATCGGTGAGCCTGTTTTGTGTTTCTGTAACACCCAATTTTGCGACAGTGGGCAGATTAGGAATAATGAATTGCAGATTAGGGATAAGTTCTGCCAAAACGCCGGTGCTATTACCCCATGTCTTGACCAGCAGGTTTCTCCATTTTTGAATTTCGGTCTCGTCGGTTGTGAGTAGCTGATTGATAAAATCTTTAAAAATCTCAATCCACGCCGAATAGGGAATATTTTTCGCAAACTGGTCAAATTTTCCCTGTAAAAAAAAGCCCTTATTTTCAGTAATCGGCTTACCCTGCCGTATAGTTTCTGTGGTATCTGCAGCTTACCGGAGAAGTCTTTTTCACCAAGGATAAAAGTATTTTCTAATACGCTATCCCAGTTTTTTATGACGCGATCAATATCGTATTTCAAACCAAAAGCCGACTGATATCTGTCCTCTGCATTTTTTGCCAGGAGTTTTAAGATAATCTCAGAGAGTATCTTGGGAATGGCATGATTGATCTCATGAGGTTTAACAGGAATCCGGGCGAGGTGTGCGTAAATCAATTCCAGAGAATCATTGCTGTTAAAAGGTCGGCTTCCTGTAAGTATTTCAAAAAGTGTTATGCCCAGTGAATAAAAATCGGTTCTATGGTCCAGGGCTCGGTTGGTTCGGCGGTTTGCTCGGGCGAGATATAGGGTAAAATACTCCGGAGTTTTTCAGCGCTGATTCGGCCTGATGCTTTCAGGCTAAATCTCGTCATCAAACTCGCGTCAATAATGGTAGGTTCTTTGGTAAGTGGGTTAATGATAATATTGGTGCTGCAAAGACTGCCGTGTATCCAGCCGGCCTGGTGCAATTGCCCGAGGGTTTGACACAATTTTGAAATAGTCTCCAGTAAAGTCAGAATATTTTCTGGTGTAGCAGCGGCAAATTCCCGTAAATTTTGGCCTTCCACATATTCCAATTCAAGAAAATAATTCCCTTCGCCTTCGTTAAATCGGATGGCCTTTCGCAGGCCGGGAATGTCTAATTGCCGGGTTGTAATAAATTCATTTTTAAGCTGGGCAACCAAATCGTCGCTTGGGAAAGGTGCGTTTAATTGTTTTAGGATAACAGGCTTATTACCCTGGCCGGCTTGCTTCAGGTAAATAAGGTGAACCGGGTTTTCTCTAAGCAGTATGTTTTTGCTATCAGCCATCAGGATCGCTTATGGTTGTTTGTTTTCACTTCTGACTGAATAATCACGGGTGTAAAATAATTTCCGGTTTCTTGAAGAAATTTTGAATAATTAGATCGAGTATTTTAGGGTTATATTTGATAGCAAATCGCCCGATAAATCCAACGTTATGCTTTAACCATTCCACCAGAAGCAAAACCATTCTGGTCATAAAAAATGCGGCATTTACGAACACATTACGCGATTTGCGAATCCCTACCATTTCACTTAATTCGGGCCCCAATAAAAAAAACATCATATTAGCCGGAAGAAACTGCAAGATCTTCAGAGGCATCAAGCTTCGCATAAATTCAAGGCAGGCCCGGGTGAGCTCTTTTCCGGATTGCGAGGCGCCTTTTTGCTGATTGAGGATCGCATGGCCCAATAGAGCGCCTTCCTCGTAGTCTTTGGCCATCAGGTTCTCTTCTATACCGACGAGGTGCGCGGCAACCCGCCATACATGAAAATAAGCCGCTTTTTTCTTCCTTCGACACTTTTATGCCCAGCGACTCTAAACCTTCTACTACAAATACGGAGAAAGACAGCATCGTACCGGCATAATCTTCCTGATTAATAGGCGCGCCTATTTTTCTACATCCCAGTTTTGCTTTCCAAAAAAAGCGGATAAATGCATGCAGCGTTCTAACCTTTACGGCTGATCTAAGGCCTACTCCATGGTTGACGAGACCATCTTTTGACAACACGTTGAGGACAAATTTGGAAGTCTGCATGAGTCGCCGGGTAAAGGGGGCGCAGGTTGCCGCTGTGATCTGTCATCCGCCCCGTTGCGTGAACCACTTCGACGCCCCGCCAGCAGCAGTAAGTGGCGGGCAAAGCTTTCATCAATAAGACCATACTGATTTCGAAGCTGTGCAAGGCGAAAAAATCTTCGCCTTTTTTGATGAGTTCGGGGTCGGCCCATGAGGGAAGCTTTTGATGCCGTTGTGAGGTATTGGCGCGAGAGTTCATCCAACTGGTCCTCATCAAGCCAGACGTACTCGTTGAGCAGGAATTGCATGATGAGGTAGAGTTCTTTTCTGATTTTGTCCGCGCTAATTCGGCCACAAAATTATCGGCAAATGGGTCCTTAATCTTGCGGGCTTCCAGAAGAGACTGTTCTGTCCAATTGAGGGTTCCTGTGTTGTTCATCTTTGTGTATTAAGTTGTTTGGAGAGCGCAGAACAAAAAAGTAAAGCACTAAGATAATTATTTTTGGATGCTTGAGATGTTCAAGGTAAATTTGTTTGTTTTTTTTATATGCAAATTTAAAGTTTGATTTATACTGTTAAATTGAAATTTTGCATAACAAAATGATAGCGATATATATAGTAAAATTGGGCTTTGTAATCAGAGGCGGCTAAATACCCCACGCGTTAACAATTGTTAAAAAACTGCGCTACGTTAAGATCATCTTGTACCTTTAGCACAAACAGATTGTAAGTCATAAAACCCTTTCAGATGCGACTTTTGCTATTCGTTTTCGTGTGTGTGAGCCTCCCCTTTTTGTTGGCTGCCCAGCAGCAACAGCGATTCCAGAATCTGACCGAAGCCCTGCAACGCGCCGGCATGCTATCGGGCCGCAACGGCCCCGCCAGTGTAAACTGGATCGAGGGCGGCGCTAAGTTTTCATTTATTCCTTCGGGTACTTCGGGCGTTATTAAAACCTACGATCCCGCGACCGACAAGGAAGAGACGGCATTTACGGCCGAGGGGTTGAAGTTTCCCGGTTCTGACAAAGCATTTGCCTACAACCAGTTCAACTGGTCGGCCGATTTTAAATACCTGATGTTTCGCACCAATTTCCGGCCCGTATGGCGCAACTCGGGGCGAAGCGGATTATTATCTGCACGGGTTGGGCGACAAACAACTGCAACTCGTAGCCAAAGACGCCCGCACTGCCCAGCTGTCGCCCAACGGGCAGTTGGCAGCGTACGAACGCGGCGGCAATTTGTATGTCTACGATCTGGCCAAGAAAAAAGAGCAACAGCTCACAAAAGACGCCCAGACCAATTTCTACAACGGCCGCTTCGGCTGGGTGTACGAAGAAGAATTCGGCCTGGTACAGGCCTGGGACTGGTCGCCCGACAGCCGCTATATCGCTTTCTGGCAAACCGACGAACGCCAGATTCCCATTTACCAAATGACTGACTTTACCGGCTCTCACGCCGAATATTCCAAGATCCCCTTATCCCCGCGTGGGCGATCCCGCGCCCGCCCGTGCGCATCGGCATCATCGACCTGAAATCGCGCAAAACGAAATGGGTGAACGCGTCGACCTGGCAGGCGGGTATATTCCCCGCATATACTGGACCTCCAAACCGGGCTAATTGGCGGTGATGCACCTCAACCGCAAGCAAAACCACATGAGCCTGTATTTTGCCGATGCCGCTACCGGCGCCGCGCGTAAAATCATGGAAGAAAAGACAAGACGGATGGATTGACGTATTCGATTTCTTTGCGGGCATTTTGAACGCTATTGCGCCTTCCCGAAAGACAGCGAAGAAATTTACTGGATATCGGGTCGCGACGGCCTACAACCACCTATACCGTTAACAACTACAACGGGCAGTTGGTCAACCAGGTCACCAAAGGCAACTGGGAAGTAGTGCGCGTAGAAAATGTGGATACCAAAATGGAATTGTCCACTACACCGCTACCGAGGCTTCTCCAGTCGAAAGGCAATTATATGCAATAGTACCGACGGCAGCGCAAGCGCCGCCCTCAGTGAGCTGAGGGACGCCACCGCATCAATATGTCGCCCACCGGCATACTACATCGACAACCACCCGAGTGTAAACCGCCACAAGCAGGTAGATTTGCGCGCTACCGACGGCAGATTGATAAAGTATTAGAAGCCAACGAAAACACGGCCAAATTCCTGCAAACCAACGCCTACGATTGCCCCGCAAATTGATGCAAATCACCACCACGGACGGGCAGGCCATTGATATCTACCTCGTCAAACCGCTCGATTTCGATGCGCAAAAAAATATCCATTGGTGGTGTCGATTACGGCGGCCCCGGCGCGCAATCGGTATACAACGAATTTGGCGCCAGCGCCTGGGGGCAATAACTGGCGCAGCAGGGTTACGTGGTGGTGAGCGTCAACTAACCGAGGCAGCGGCGGCTACGGCCAGAAATTCATGGAAGTGGTGTATGAAAAATTGGGCGT
>JADKAE010000011.1 GCA_016715405.1 Saprospiraceae bacterium
CCCCTTTAGGGGCCGCTACTCTGTACACTAACTTTCTTATCGAGTTTGTTCAGGTGGCCCTGTGGCTTGGCCAATCACGAATTGAAGAGCCAGCCTCCAACCCTCGAAGAGTCTAGACGGAACTTTGTGAGCCCATCGGGCTGGGTATTAGGTTGGGGAGATTCTAGGGAAGCCCCTTCCACACCCAACCTTCCCATGGCCCAACTAGCCCAGGCCAGGCTGTTTTCAGGATGGGGTCCTGCTGCGAAAAGTTTTCCCGATTGAGCTTCGTCCAAAATCAGGCCTTCATAAATACAATTTTTCTTTACTGAAAAAATTGCTGCGCCGCTGTTGGCTTTCACATTATCCGATCTGCAATCAACTGCATGATCTCAAGGCAGTTTGAGGCCATGACGCATAATTTCTTTAGCGCGATCCTTTTCTAACTGGCTGCGTTGCCATTTTGCAGCCCCTTCTGTTTTAAGGATCCGAAAAGCTGTTCAATTCAGCTAAGCATACCAATGCACCGATTTGCAAAGCCTGTCCGGGGTTATCTACCGCATGGGTAGTCAACCAGCGCCAAAGGAAGGGCTAACTCGCCTTTGGCACGCTGCTTGGGCAAAGTTCTCGGACTTCTACAACGTAGGCCCCACGTGATCAGGCAATTGCTTGTTAGCATTCTTGGGCCGTTGAAGCCTCACCTTTAAAAAGCGTACTTCTAATTGAGCTGTCCGGTTGCAGCGCTTCTTGTTGGCCTTAATTTCTAATGTGATGCAAGCAGCAGCCGGCTCAGCGCCTATTGCCTCAAACAGTTTATCCGGGCGCCCATGCAACTGGCGGCTTCGACATTTTGAACGGATCAACAGGTGAGTCTTTTGATCAGGCAGCAAGCCAGAAATCTTCAACTTTAGATGTCTGCCTCCGGTCGGCTATAATAGCAACCTGCCTGGCTTTGGCTAACTGCTCTTAACCGCTGCAGCTCTTTATGGCTAGCGATAAGATTCTTTTCCTCGATGGGTAAGCTGGCGTAGTTGCGTCCATGCTTATCTTCCTTCCCAAACTTGCGGTTCCTATATATGTCTGCAATGCCAATGGAAACCCTTGTGCTGGCATTCAAAACCAGCTGGGTGAAAACGGAAGCCGCACATCGTCTCTTTGGTCAGCGGCTCCGTCGGGGTCAGACAAAAATCAACTTGCCCGAATTATTTGTCGGCTCTATTTCCGACGTATCTTGAATGCATAGCACGTCTTGGCCTTGGACTGCCCCCACGGCCGATTAATCTTACTTGTATTAAGTTCTCCAAGCTTACCGGGTTGTTGAAAATCATGCGCCTACCCAATCTGCACGGGTATCACAAAATTGGTTCTCAGGATGGCACTCTGACGACTCGAACATGGCAGAGGCGATTAGAGCCCCTTACACACGATGCTGATCCGGTAACTGGTTGGTCATATGATATTTTTTAAAAACGCAAGTTAACATTTTTATCTTTGCGAAAGTTGTGTGACAAGATAGATTGTAATAGGCAGGGTTAAAACAGGGAGGCCGCATTCAAGCAGTTTCCAATTATTAAACGTCAAAATATAACAATTATTAAAACGAAGCTTTGGCGCGAAGGGTTGATTGAAAAAATAAAAATTGTAAACCCCGGTACATTTGAGGCCGTAGCGCTCGAGGTATTCCAATATCAGGCGGCGCACAACCCCTTGTACAGGCGGTTTGTGGAGCTGCTGGGTATTCCGCCCGAAAGCGTAACTACGCCGGCCAACGTACCCTTCCTGCCTATTCGTTTTTTTAAAACCCATGACATACAAACCGGCGAATGGACGGTAGCGGTACGAATTCACCGAGCGGCACCACGGCAGCCACTACGAGCGCCACCCTGCTGCGCGACGCCGATTGGTACCGCCGGGTAGCCCGCCAGGGATTTGAAGACCGCTACGGCCCCCTGAACCGCATTGCCATATTCGCCCTGCTACCCGCCTACCTGGAACGCGCGGGCTCTTCGCTCGTATTTATGGCCGACGATTTCATCCGGCAGTCGGCCCACCCGCAAAGCGGCTTTTTTTTGCACAACAGCAGTGAGATGATGGAGCGCATTCAACAGTGCAGGCAAGCGCAGATACCGGTATTACTGCTCGGCGTGAGCTTCGCCCTCTGGGAACTGGCCGAAAACCACCCCGCCGACCTCAGCGGTGCGATCATGGAAACCGGCGGCATGAAAGGCCGGCGCCGCGAGATCACCCGCGAAGAATTGCACCATATTATTAAATGCGTTCCGTAGACGCGATCCACGCCGAATACGGATGACCGAATTGCTGTCGCAGGCCTATTCCCAGGGCAAGGGACTGTTTTATCCCTCGTCCACCATGCGAGTATCCACCCGCGACATTACCGACCCGCTATCGGCGCTTGGCTGGGGCAAAACCGGCGCAATAAACATCATCGACCTGGCCAACCTCGACACCACCAGCTTTATCGCCACCGACGACCTCGGCAAGGCTTACCCTGATGGCGCCTTCGAAATCCTGGGCCGGCTCGATTACAGCGATTTACGGGGATGCAATTTGTTGATTGAGAAAAATCTGTGAGGGGGTTCTCTGTTGTCCGTCCTCTGTTGTCCGTTCTCTGTTGTCCGTTATTATTATCTTTGTCAGTTAGAACCGATAACGGATAACCGACAACCGACAACATTCTATGATCCACTCCCTGTTAATCTACGGCGCCAACGGCTACACCGGGCGACTCATTTGCGAACGCGCAGCGCTGCTGGGCTTGAAACCCATCCTCGCAGGGCGCAACGGCGAAGAAATCCGCGAACTGGCCTTGACTTACGGCTGGGAATACCGCGTATTCGGCCTCGATACCCACGAAGCTGTGGCCGAAAAAATCC
Source organism: Saprospiraceae bacterium (assembly GCA_016715405.1). GTDB lineage: Bacteria > Bacteroidota > Bacteroidia > Chitinophagales > Saprospiraceae > JABWBR01. The sequence goes on from JADKAE010000011.1 coordinate 2,874, forward strand.
ACGACGTGAAGGTCGTCTTGCACGCGGCGGGACCTTTTATGTATACCGCCAAACCCATGATGGAAGCCTGCCTGCTGGCGGGGGTGCATTATCTCGACATTACCGGGGAAATCGCCGTTTTCGAGATGGCTGCCCGCAGGGACGAGCGCGCCAAAGCAGCCGGCATCCTGCTGATGCCCGGCACGGGTTTCGACGTAGTGCCCACCGACTGCCTGGCGCTTTATCTCAAGCAACAAATGCCTGATGCCACCCGCCTCCAACTGGCCTTCGTCGGCCAGGGCGGAGGCGTCTCCAGGGGAACCGCCGGTACGATGGTAGAAGGCCTGGGAAAAGGCGGCGCCGTGCGGGTCAACGGCCAATTGCAACACGCGAATTTCGGCCAAAACTCGCTCACCGTGCCGCACCCGGCAAAAACGTTTTTTGCCATTTCCATCCCCTGGGGCGATATCACCACCGCGTACCACACCACGGGCATCCCCAATATAGAGACCTACATGGGCTTCTCCCGCCGCATGTACGGCTGGATCAAACTTATGCCCTACTTCAAGTGGTTGTTCAGTAAGTTGGAAAAAATATATCAAAAAGCGCAACGGGCAACCGGCCGGGGCCTTCTCCACAGCAGCGAGCCAACGGCCGAAGCCTGGTCTGGGGCCGCGTGTTCAACGACAATGGAGCCTCCACAAGCCTGGCTCATCACTAAAGACGGCTATACGCTTACCGCCATTACCAGTCTGATGATCGCACAGCGCGTGCTGCAAGGCGATGTCAAACCCGGCTTTCACACGCCCGCCGGGCTGTATGGCGCGGATTTGATTATGGAGGTGGAGGGATCTGAGCGGGGGTAGTTGTGGGTTGTTATCGGTTGTCGGTTGTCGGTTCTCGGTTGTCAGTTCTTTTTCTAATTTTGTCATTATATAATGACTAGGAAAGAGAACAGAGAACAGAGAACAGAGAACAGACAACAGAGAACAGAGAACAGAGAACAGAGAACAGAGAACAGAACAGAGAACAGGGAGAACAGAACAGAGAACAGAGAACAGAGAACAGAGAACAGAGAAATGAAGCCATACCACTCCCTCCTCCGCCATATACTGGATACCGGCGTACGCAAAAGCGACCGCACCGGCACGGGTACCATTTCTGTATTTGGTTATCAGATGCGTTTTGACCTGCAGGAAGGGTTCCCGCTGATGACTACCAAAAAGGTGCACCTAAAATCTATTATATACGAACTGCTCTGGTTTTTGAAGGGCGATACCAACATTCGCTACCTGGTGCAAAACGGTGTGAACATCTGGAACGAATGGCCTTTCCAGCATTGGCTGCGCGATAACGGACTAGAAGGGGAATACCCGAAATATACCGCCGGCTGGCGCGAAAAACGGGATTGGTTTGTGCAGGAGTTCATCGCCAATGAAGAACTTGCGGCTAAATGGGGCGAATTGGGCCCAGTTTACGGCTACCAGTGGCGCAATTTTGACGGTGTTGACCAGATCAGCCAGCTTATCCACGATATCAAGCGCAATCCGGATTCCCGGCGCCTGATCGTGTCGGCCTGGAACCCTAAGGATATTCCCGTGATGGCTAAGTCGGGACTGCCGCCCTGCCATACGATGTTCCAGTTTTATGTGGCGGAGGGCAAATTGTCGTGCCAGCTATACCAGCGCTCGGCTGATGTATTCCTCGGCGTGCCGTTTAATATTGCATCTTATGCCTTGTTAACATTGATGGTAGCCCAGGTATGTGGGCTGCAGCCGGGCGATTTTGTGCACACATTTGGCGATGTGCACCTTTATCTAAACCATATCGAACAGGCGCAACTGCAACTCAGCCGCGAGCCCAAGCAATTGCCCACAATGGTTGTCAATCCTGCCGTAGATGATATTTTTGCTTTCCAATACGAAGATTTCGAACTGAGGGGCTACGACCCCTATCCGGCCATCAAGGCGGATGTGGCGGTGTAGAGGTGACAGGGTGACAAGGTGACAACGGAGATAAAGTTATTTAGATAACGTCTAAATAATTATCGCTTTTGAGTAAATGTTGTTAAAAAGTTAAAGCGAATTTTATCTTTGCCCTGAAAATTTTACAACCGCATGACTTGCCGGTATTCCAACAAAATTAAGGTATCGATGATCCATAGAGGATTGAAGACTCGGATAATGTTACTGCTGCTTGCCGCCGCGCTTGCGCTGCCCGCAGTAGCACAGGATGAAGCGGCCATCAACGCTGGCAAAACGCTTTTCCGCAACAACTGCGCCGCATGTCACAACAAGGACATGAAAAACGACCTCACGGGCCCTGCCCTGGGGGGTACCCAAGAGCGCTGGGCCAGCTATCCCCAGGAGGATCTTTACAGCTGGATCCGCAATTCCAGCGCGCTGATCAATGCCGGCCATCCGCGGGCCACTGAACTGTGGAACAAGTGGAAGCCCACTGCCATGACGGCTTTCCCCAACCTCACCGACGAAGAGATTGCCAATATTCTGGCGTATATCAAGTGTACGTACGAAGGCAACTGTCCCGGTGCAGCAGCGGCAGGCGGCCCCGCAGGGCAACCGGTAGCTCCGCCAGCCAAACCCGATAATCGCCTGCTTTACCTGGCGCTGTTCGGTATCCTGGCTGTACTGGCGCTGGTGTTAGCACGCGTGCTGTCGAACCTCAACTACATGATTCAGGTGAAAGAGGGCAACGCACCCGCTCACCGTCGCACATTGGTTGAGACGCTCACCAGCAAGGGCGTCATTGCATTTGTCATCTTCGCTCTTATTGTACTGGGCGGATATACTACCGTCAATAACGCCATCAAACTGGGTCGCCAGCAGGGGTATCAACCCGAGCAACCCATCAAGTTTTCGCATGCCACGCATTCCGGCCTGCAAAAAATTGATTGCCAATATTGCCACGACGGCGCCCGCCGAAGCAAACAATCGGTCATTCCGGCAGCCAATACCTGTATGAACTGCCACAAAGCAGTGAAGGTAGGCTCGCAATACGGCACCGCCGAATTGACCAAGATATACGCTTCTGTCGGCTACGATCCCACCACGGACAAATACGTGCCCAATTACGATCAAATGCCCGAAGCCGATATCGAAAAGTTGTACAAGCAATGGATTGCCGATACCTATGTAAAGGAAAAAGGCACCCTGGATGCTGACGGCGAACAACTCGTGCAAGATCAGTGGGACGGCATCGTAAAAGCGCTGAAAAACCCAGAAAACGGCGACCGCAAGATTCAGGGCCCCATCGAATGGGTGCGCATACACAACCTGCCCGACCACGCATATTTCAACCACGCCCAGCACGTATCGGTAGGCCAGGTAGCCTGCCAAACCTGCCACGGCAAAGTGGAGGAGATGGAAGTGGTGCAGCAATTTGCGCCGCTATCTATGGGCTGGTGTATCAACTGCCACCGCCAAACCGAGGTTAAATTCGCCGACAACGCCTATTATAAGTCGTACTACGCCCGCTACCACGAAGAAATGGCAGCCGGCAAGCGCAGCAAGGTAACCGTGGAAGATATCGGCGGCCTCGAGTGCCAAAAGTGTCATTATTAATTTGAAAGCTATCATCAGCACACTGCATAAATCATCAAGATGAAAGAGCAGAATAAAGCAGTTTGGATAGGGGTAGAACACCTTACAAACGACCCTGCATACCAACAAGCCGCTCAAGAAGAATTCAAGCAACTTCCTTTGGCTGAGATCGCAGAAGAGGCGCTGTCTACCGAAACCAGCCGCCGCGATTTCCTCAAATACCTGGGTTTCTCCCTCGGCGCCGTTACGGTGGCCGCCGGCTGCGAAATACCGGTAAAGAAGGCTATCCCTTATGTTATCAAACCCGATACGATCGTACCCGGCGTAGCTACGTATTACGCTTCTACGTTTGTTCAGGGTGGCGACTATTGCGCAGTGTTGGTGAAAACCCGCGAAGGACGCCCCATTAAGGTAGAGGGCAACAGTCTGTCGAAAGTAACGATGGGTGGTACCAGCGCCCGCACGCAAGCCAGCGTGCTGAGCCTGTACGATACCAGCCGCCTCGACGGTCCCTACCGCATCACAAACGGCAAAGTGGATATCCCCGCCAAAAAAAGAGCTGCCGGCCCCACCTGGGCGGAAATCGATAAAGAAATTGCCGGCAAACTCAAACCCGAATCGCGCATCCGCATCCTGGCTCATACGATTATGAGCCCGACGTCGAAAAAGCGATCGAGGATTTTAAAGCCAAATTCCCCAATACAGGAATTGGTGATGTACGACCCCGTATCGGCATCGGCGCTGCTGGAGGCCAACGAAACCTGCTTCGGTCAGGCTGTCGCCCCCAACTACCGCTTCGACCTGGCCCGCGTGATTGTCAGCTTCGACGCCGATTTCCTCGGCACCTGGATTTCTCCGATCGAATACGCTGCGCAATACGCCCAAAGACGCCGGATCACGGATATCAAAAAAGCGAAATCTCGCCACATACAGGTGGAAAGCCATATGAGCCTCACCGGCTCTAATGCCGACCACCGCATTCTGGTAAAACCATCGGCGCAAGGCGCAGCTATCGTTACGCTTTACAATGCCGTGGCCGCCGCTACCGGCCGCCCCTCAGTGAGCGGGCCCCAACTCAGCGGCAAGCAAGCCGATAAAATCAAGGCAGCCGCCAAAGAACTACTGGCCACCGCGGCGCTTCGCTCGTAGTGGCCGGTTCCAACAACACCGGCGAGCAGATCCTGGTGAATGCCATCAACGACGCGCTCGGCAACTACGGCGCTACGATAGAATTCGGCGCCGCTTCGATGCAGCGCCAGGGCCGCGATAAAGACGTACGCAAACTGGTGCGCGATATGAACGCGGGCCAGGTAGACGCCCTTTTTATCATGGACGGCGCCAACCCCGCCTACGACCTCCCCGATGCTGCCCAGTTTGCACAGGGCGCCAAGAAGGTAGGCCTCAAAGTATCGTTTTCGGGTGCGCCCAATGAAACGACGGTACTGTGCGATTATGCCACACCGACGCACCACTATCTGGAAAGCTGGGGCGATGCCGAACCCAAACGCGGCTACTACAGCCTCATACAGCCCACTATCGCTCCCGTTTTTGCGGCACTGGGCCGCGCCGGTACGCGCCAGGCTGAAGAAAGCCTCTTGCGTTGGGCTGCCAGCGAAACGCTGAATACGGGCGCCGAGCAACCATTTCTGGAATACCTCAAGTTGCACTGGGAGCAAACGATGTTCCGCCAGCAAAGCAACTTTGCCACTTTCCAGGCATTCTGGGATAGCGCGCTGCACGACGGCGTCTTCGAATCGCCTCAATTCTCTATTCAGGTAGCTTTCTCGGGCGATGTCAGCGCCGCAGCTGCCAAAGTGCGCAAACCCGGCCAATCGGCCCTCGAAATATCGTTTTTCGAAACCGTCAACATGGGCGGCGGTCAATACGCCGGCAACCCCTGGTTGCAGGAAATGCCCGACCCCGTCAACCGCTGTGTGTGGGGCAACCACCTGGCTATCCCCGTAAAATGGGAGGGCGGCAATGAATTTACGGCGCTCGAAAATCTCAACAACGACGAAATTTACGGCAAAGCCGATAGGGTAGAGCTGGAAGTAAGCAGTAAAAAACAGGTACTGACCGTTGTACGCCAGTTTGGACAAATGGAAGGCACCCTCGGCCTCGCCCTCGGCTACGGCCGCAACGTGCTGGGCCGCATGGGCAACGCGCTGGGCCAAACAAAGTAGGCGCCGACGTATTCCCCTGGATGAGCATCGACAAAGACGGCAATACCCAGTATTACGCCGAAGATGCCAAAATAATCGGCAAAACCGACCGCGACGAGCACTTCGCCTGCGTGCAATACCACCACACGATGGGGGTTACCGCCCGCGACGAAAACGGCAAGGTGATCGCCGACGAATCTACCGGCAAACCGCTCAACGTTGACGAAAAAACCATCATGACCATCGGCGCCGGTATGCAGGGGGGACTTACCAAACGTTCTATCATCTACCAGGGCAACCTCAAGGATATAGAAGAACTGGCCCACCACATCGAAGAAAAGCGCACCGAAGCCGAAGAGCTCAACCAACAGACGATTTATCCTTACGAGCAATACAAAAAAGATTTTTACTCCCAGGGTCACCACTGGAATATGCACGTCGACCTCAATGCCTGTACGGGCTGCGGCGCTTGCCAGGTAGCCTGTATAGCGGAAAACAACGTGCCCGTAATGGATAAAAAAGAAGTGCACCGCCATCACGAAATGAGCTGGCTGCGTATCGACCGGTATGTTTTCCGCGACTACGAAAACCCGAATGTGGTGTACCAGCCCATGATGTGCCAGCACTGCGACAATGCGCCCTGCGAAAACGTGTGCCCGGTAGCCGCTACCAACCACAGCTCGGAAGGTCTCAACCAAATGACCTACAACCGCTGTATCGGTACACGTTATTGCGCCAACAACTGCCCCTACAAGGTGCGCCGTTTCAACTGGCTCGACTACAATACCGCCGACCTCTTCTCTATCAACGAGAACTACATGGATGACGAACACATGTACACCAGCGATGGCCTGCCCTTCTACGCCGACAACCTCACCCGTATGGTGTTGAACCCCGACGTAACGGTGCGCTCGCGCGGTGTGATCGAAAAGTGTAGCTTCTGCGTTCAACGCATCCAGGAGGGCAAACTCACCGCAAAACGCGAAAGCCGCGCATTGCGCGACAGCGACGTCAAGACGGCTTGCCAAACGGCTTGCCCGACCGGCGCCATCGTCTTCGGTGACGGCAACAACAAAAACAGCGAAGTGGCGAAACGCCTCGGCAATCCGCTCAACTACGTGGTACTCGAGGAAATCAACGTGCGCTCTTCCGTGACTTATGCAGCGCGCGTAGTAAACCGCGATGAAGCTTTTGAAGCCTAAATCTCAACATTAAGACTTTAAGGATGCCCACGGGCGCCGATCTATAAACGACGTAATATGAGTGCAGCAGTTTCTCCGATCAGGGAACCACTAATTCAGGGTAGTAAAACCTACCACCAGATCACGGAAGATATTTGTTCGCCTACCGAGCGCACGCCCAGCATGGCCTGGATCATAGCCTTTATCGTGGCCAGCTCGGGTTTGGCATTGTATGTGTTCTGTTTGATCTGGACAATCTGGGTGGGCATCGGCTCCTGGAACCTTAACCGAACGATCGGCTGGGGCTGGGATATCACCAACTTCGTGTGGTGGATCGGTATCGGCCACGCCGGTACGCTGATCTCGGCTATCCTTTTGTTGTTCCGCCAGCGCTGGCGTACCGGCGTTAACCGGGCAGCAGAAGCTATGACGATCTTTGCCGTTATGTGCGCAGGCCAATTCCCGCTTATCCACATGGGACGCCTCTGGCTCGGCTTCTTTATTTTCCCTTATCCCAATACCCGCGGCCCCTTGTGGGTGAATTTCAACTCGCCGTTGTTGTGGGACGTATTCGCGATCTCTACCTACTTTACGGTATCGTTGCTGTTCTGGTATACGGGTTTGGTGCCCGACCTGGCTACGGTTCGCGACCGCGCCAAGGGTTTGCGCCGCAAAATCTACAATTTCCTGTCATTCGGCTGGACCGGCGCCGCCAAGCACTGGCAGCGTTTTGAAAGCCTCTCGCTGGTACTTGCCGGCTTGTCTACGCCGCTGGTACTTTCGGTGCATACCATCGTGTCATTCGACTTCGCCACCTCGGTTATCCCGGGCTGGCACACCACCATCTTCCCGCCCTATTTCGTGGCGGGCGCCATCTTCTCGGGTTTCGCTATGGTGCAAACCCTTATGGTGATGACTCGCAAAGTGCTTAACCTCGAACAATACGTGACCCTCGAGCATATCGAGAGCATGAACAAAGTTATATTGCTCACCGGTACGATTGTGGGCGTAGCCTACCTCACCGAATTGTTTGTGGCCTGGTATTCGGGATACATTTACGAACAATTTGCCTTCTACAACCGCGTAATGGGCCCTTACTGGTGGGCGTACGTGGGGATGATGTCCTGCAACCTGTTGTCGCCACAGATATTCTGGTTTAAGAAAATCCGGCGCAGCGTATTCTGGACCTTTGTTATGTCGATTTTTGTCAACATCGGCATGTGGTTCGAGCGTTTTGTGATCATTGCCACAACGCTGGCCCGCGATTACTTGCCCTCCAGCTGGAGTTATTACGTGCCCAGTTGGGTAGAAATAGGTTTGTTTGTCGGTACACTTGGTTTGTTCTTTACCCTCTACCTCATCTTCTCGCGCGTGGCGCCGGTGGTGGCGGTAGCGGAAATTAAGCAAATACTCAAAGTGGCCGGCGATCAATATACGGGTACTAATGCGCACAAAGCACATCATGCCAAAGGCGCCGGAGTTCATCATTAATGTTTGAATCTGCTAATATCCATCATACAATGGCTAATCAAAGCAAAGAGGTTCTTTACGGCCTATACAACGACGAACAAGTGCTGCTGCAGGCGGTACACAAGGCCAAAGCCGATCACCTGGAAATCATGGATGTGTATTCGCCATTTCCGGTACACGGCCTCGATGAGGCGATGGGGCTTTCTGAAAGCCGCTTACACCAGGCCGGCTTTGTATTCGGCGCTATCGGCACATTGACGGCGTTTTTGTTTATGACGTGGGTTTTCACCCGCGACTGGCCGATCATTTTCGGGGGCAAGCCCTATTGGTCTATTCCGGCCTTTATTCCTATTACCTTTGAATTGACGGTGTTGTTTGCTTCCATTGGCATGGTAGTGGCCTACTATACGGTCTGCGGCATGGCGCCCGGGGTTACGAATCCGACCCTCGACGATCGCATCACAGATGACAAGTTTTGCCTCGCTTTTCAGACCAATGGCGCCAGCCAGCAGGAGATTGACAAGTTGAAGTCTTTCCTTACTGCTTCGGGCGCGGAAGAGATCAATGCCAAAACAATTTAAATTCATTGCAGGCGATATCAATCTCTATATGATGAAACCACTCAAGTCTATATTTATTGCAATTGTAGCTGTTGTGCTGTTGAATGCTTGTTCGCCGGCCGGCGGTGAAAATACCGGCAGCGAGTATATGCCCGATATGGCACACTCGATAGCTTATGAAAGCAACGTGTATACCTACTACCACTATAATACATGGGATAGCGCCAGCACCTTCAAGCGCAAGGCCTTTTCCAATCCGAATCTGCCGGTAAACGGTACTATTCCCCGTGGATATGCCGGGCTTTATTATGCCACCGGCCCCGAGGCTCAAAAAGCCATGATGGAGCACCTGCACGGTATGAATGCTGTTAACGCCATTTCGGTGCCGTTAAACGGCAACGTACCGTATTATTATGCCGATAACGACGAAGATCGCGCACGCGCTACCGCTGAAATTATCAGCAATCCCTTCCCGATCACCGACGAAGGACTGGCTCGCGCCAAAGTATTGTACAATACCTTCTGCGGTATCTGTCATGGTGAAAAAGGCGACGGCCTGGGGTATTTGGTGAGTGATGAAAATAAAAATGCAAAATACCCCGCTCAACCCGCGAATTTGCTCGACTCTGCTTTTGTAAATTCTTCCAATGGCCGTTACTATCATGCCATCATGTACGGTAGAAATACCATGGGGGCTTACCTCGACAAACTGTCATTTGAAGAACGCTGGCAGGTTATCCACTATGTCCGTTCGCTGCAGGCCGCTTCTAAAAACCTGGCCTACAACGAAAAAACGAATACGTTTAACCCGCAATTCGGCGTGCCGGGCAGTGTGGTACAGGCGGCCGCCAAACAAGTCAGCGACGCTGCCGAACAACCCGCAGAAGGAACATCAAATGTACAGGGACAGCAGCACGGCGGCGGCCACTAGTAAACACGATCTTTTAGAAGACCTTTTAATGCAATTATAGGTTATGAACCAATATCAGATAGACGGCAAACTAAAGATAGTGCTCCTGGGGATGATGGGACTGGGGCTTTTATGCCTCATACTCACCTTCGCCAATGATGACGCACTGCATACGCGGTTTTGGTCTAACTACCTGCACAATGCGGTGTTTTTCACCGGAATCGGCTTTGTATCACTTTTTGTAATGGCCGCTTTTACTACGGCCTGGGCAGGCTGGTACACGGTAGTAAAAAGGGTCTTCGAGGCCTATTCGCTTTTCCTGATACCCGGACTGATCCTCATGCTGGTGGTTATCGCCGGCATGTGGGGCGGGCTTCACCACCTGTACCACTGGGCCGACGAAAAAGCGGTAGCTGCCGACCCCATCTTACAGGGCAAATCCAGTTTCCTCAACAAAAACTGGTATACCTTCGGCACCCTGATTATTATGGGTATCTGGATTTTCTTTGCCAATAAACTGCGCACTTTGTCGGTGGAAGAAGATATGTCGGGTACGCCCGATTACAGCCACCACAAGCGTATGCGCATCTGGGCAGCTGCATTCCTGCCTATTGGCGGTTTTACCAGCGCAGCTATTGTATGGCAGTGGGTTATGTCGGTAGACGCGCACTGGTACAGCACGCTTTATGCCTGGTATGCTACCGTGAGCTGGTTTGTCTCTGCCTTAGCCCTTATCATTCTCACAATCGCCTATCTCAAGTCGAAAGGCTATATGGAGGAAGTGACTGTTGAGCATTTGCACGACCTCGGCAAATACCTGTTCGCATTCAGCGTATTCTGGACCTACCTCTGGTTTTCGCAGTACATGCTCATCTGGTACGCCAATATCGGCGAAGAAACGGTTTATTTCCGCGAGCGCATCAACCATTATCCTGTATTGTTTTATGGCAATCTCTTGTTGAACTTCGTATTGCCATTCCTTATCCTGATGCGCAACGACACCAAGCGCAAATACGGCATTGATCTTTGTATCGCTGGTGGTATTATTCGGACACTGGTTCGACTTTTTCCAGATGATCAAGCCGGGTGTTTTGCACACCGCGCATGAAGCGCTTGCGCACGGCGCCGAAGAAGGCGCGCAACACGGCCATACAAGTGCGCCGATCGGATTTTTGATTCCCGGATTGCTGGAGATAGGCACCATGTTGGGTTTCCTGGGCGGTTTCCTCTATTTTGTATTAAATCGCTTGTCGAAAGCTGCACTGGTTCCCAAAAACGATCCTTATCTGGAGGAAAGTTTGCATCACCATACCTAGAAGTAATTTAGACTGGGTCTAAACAACTCGAAGGAGTTGAGCAAGATCGTCCAGTTACTGTTATGATTGTGTAATTTTGGCTTTTGAAAAAGAACTTTACTAAACAATAACTAATGAGTACGGCATTACTCGCTATACTTTGTGTGGCTTTGATCGCCATTATCGTTGTGCAGATCGGCAAGGTCAACGAGCTGTCAGCCAAGATCAGGGGCGAAGAAGAAGTGCAGGAACAGAACAACAACCGGCAGGGCTTATACATGATCGTGTTTATGATCGTGTTCCTGGTAGGATGTGTTTGGACGGCGCTGTATTACAAAAACTACATGCTCGGATTTGGCCCGCATGATGCGGCTTCCAAGCATGGTAAGGCGCTCGACTTCATGTTTGCGGTTACGCTGCTCGTCACGGGCATCGTATTTTTCATCACTCAGATCCTGCTGTTTTACTTTGCCTGGAAATATCGCGCACGCCGTGGTCGCATTGCTACCTACATTCCCCACGACAACAAGCTGGAGATGATATGGACCGCTATCCCGGCAGTGGTGATGACCTTCCTTGTAATTGGCGGTTTGGATGCCTGGAACGAAGTGATGGCCGATATTGACCCTGCGGAGGATTTTACGGAGATCGAAGCTACGGGCTATCAGTTTGCCTGGCACCTTCGCTACCCCGGCCCCGACGGCCAGTTGGGCGCCCGCGATTACACGATGATCAGCGGAAGTAACCCGTTGGGACAGGACTGGACCGACGTAAAAAACGCTGACGACCTCCATCCCGGCGAAATCGTACTTCCCAAAGGCAAAAAAGTGCGCGTGCGCATCACGGCTCGCGACGTATTGCACAACTTTTATCTGCCGCACTTCCGCGTGAAGATGGACGCCGTTCCCGGCATGCCTACATATTTTGTATTTACACCCGAAATGACTACGGAAGAATACCGTCAGAAACTTCGCGACTATAAAGAATACCAGCTCCCTGATCCCAACGATCCGGAAAAGATGCTGTGGGAAACCTTCAACTACGAGTTGGCTTGCGCCGAATTGTGCGGCAGCGGCCACTTCAGTATGCGCCGCGTAGTGCGCATCGTAGAAGAAGCCGAATACAAAGCCTGGTTGGCACAGCAGCAATCGTATTACCTCACGTCTATCAGGGGTACTGCTGATGATCCAAACAAAGACGTGTTATTCGATTTCGAAATCAAGCAGCGCAAGCAGGAATTCAACGACGCCGTCGACAAGGCCCTCCAATCGACTAGCGCCGCAGACAAGACCCTTAAGTTCAATTATGTGAACTTTGAAGAAGGTTCTGCCAAATTGACGGCATTATCGAAATACGAGCTGGATAATATGGTGGATGCGTTGAACAAATACACCAATCTCGCTATTGAAATAAGCGGACATACCGACAATACCGGCGATGCCGACAGCAACCAGACCTTGTCGCAACAACGCGCCCAAGCCGTACACGATTACCTCACCGGCAAGGGTATAAGCGCAGGCAGGCTGAGTGCAACCGGATACGGCCAAACGCGCCCGGTAGACACCAATGACACAGAAGAGGGCGCGCCAAAAACCGCCGCACCGAATTCAAAATAGTGGGACAATAATTTTACGTTTAATCCATAGGATCACAAATATAAATAGTTCAGCGGATGGCTAACGTAACAACCCAACAGGTACAAACGGAGGAGGATCGCCTGATACAGGAACAAGGGTTCGACGACCATTTCCACGAGCACCATCATGGTGACAAGTATCAGTCTAACTTTATTACGACCTACATTTTCAGCCAGGATCACAAAATCATTGCCCGTCAGTTCCTGATCACAGGTATGTTTTGGGCTTTCATAGGTGGTTTTATGTCGCTGATTTTCCGCTTGCAGTTGATTTCCCGATGAGAGCCTGGCATGGCTCAGGCCGATTTGGGGCAAGTGGATCACGATCAATGATGCCGGCTTGGGTACTCTGGCGCCTGAGTTTTACTATGCATTGGTAACGATGCACGGTACCATCATCGTATTTTTGTATTGACCGCCGGTTTGAGCGGCACTTTTAGCAATTTGCTTATTCCCTTGCAGGTTGGTGCACGCGATATGGCTTCGCCCTTTCTCAATATGTTGTCGTATTGGTTTTTCTTCTTTGCCGGCGTGGTCATGTTTTTCTCGTTATTCCTCAGCACTGGGCCATTTTCGGGAGGCTGGACCGCCTATCCGCCGCTCAGCGCATTGCCGCAGGCCTCTTCCGGATCGGGAGCGGGAATGACCTTATGGATTGTGAGTTTGGTACTATTTGTCGTATCGGTGCTATTGGGGGGTATCAACTACATTGCCACCATTCTCAACCTGCGCACCAAGGGTATGAGCTTGTGGCGCATGCCGCTCACCATCTGGGCGTTTTTGATTACGGCTATCCTCGGTCTGTTGTCATTCCCGGTATTGGCATCGGGTTTCTTCCTGATCATGTTTGACCGCAGCCTGGGTACGAGCTTTTATTTGAGTGAAATATTCATCGGCGGGCAAGCCCTCGACCACGTGGGCGGTAGCCCGATATTGTACCAGCACTTGTTCTGGTTCCTGGGTCACCCCGAGGTATATATCATTATCCTGCCTGCCATGGGATTGGTATCTGGAAGTACTTTCGGTACACTCCCGCAAGCCGATCTTTGGATACAAGGCCATGGTGTTCTCTCATGTTGGCCATTGGTTTCCTTTCCTTTATCGTATGGGCGCACCACATGTTTATGTCTGGGGTTAACCCATTCATTTCCAACTTCTTCGTGATCTTTACTTTGATCATCGCGGTGCCGTCGGCGGTAAAGGTATTCAACTGGATAGCCACCCTTTACGGTGGTAACGTCCGGTTTAATGCGGCCAACTTATTCGCCATCGGTTTCGTATCGATGTTCATTTCGGGTGGTTTGACGGGTATCTTCCTGGGCAACTCTGCCATCGACATTCAATTGCACGATACATACTTCGTTGTAGCGCACTTCCACATCGTAATGGGAGTAGCAGCATTCTTCGGCATGTTTGCGGGCGTATATCACTGGTTCCCCAAAATGTTCGGCCGGTTTATGAACGAAACGATGGGCAAGATCCACTTCTGGCTCACGATGATAGGCGCTTATGCCATCTTCTGGCCCATGCACTATCTGGGTATGGCCGGTGTGCCTCGTCGCTACTATCGCTTCGACGTATTCGAGACTTTCCGCCACTTTACGGAGATCAATAAATTCATCACCATTGCGGCTATGGTAGTGTTTGCTGCGCAGTTGCTGCTGTTGATCAACTTTTTCTACAGCATCTGGAAGGGCAAAAAAGTAACTACCAAAAACCCTTGGGGTGCTTCTACGCTGGAATGGACTACACCGATACATGCCGATCACGGCAACTGGCCGGGTAAAATCCCAGCTGTTCAGCGTTGGCCGTACGATTATGGTAAAGACGGAAAAGAATTCATCCCCCAAATCGAGCCGCTGAAGGAAGGCGAGCATGATGGAGGACATTAGGAGAGGGGGGGAGTGAGAGAGGGAGAGAGGGAGAGAGGGAGAGAAAGAAATTAACAAAATCAACGATCTCGGGGAGGTCGCATATTTGAAACAGTGTCAAGCGTAAAAGTAGCTTCTTATAGGGTTTTAGGAGTTGTACTTCGAAAAGTCGAAGATTACAAGTTGCTCATCAAATTCAGGTTGTCGTTAACCGTGGTTTTTTCTTCGGTAATGGCTTACCTGATTGCTGCCAATGGGCCTGTAAACGTGGCTTCTGTAGTAATTCTGGCTATGGGAGGTTTACTGGTCACGGGTGCGGCGAATGCGCTCAACCAGGTACTTGAAAAAGACTACGACCGCCTGATGAAGCGCACGGCCAACCGGCCTTTAGCGACGGGAAGGATGAGCGTATCGGAAGCTGTGATCGCTGCGGGTTTCATGAGTTTGTTCGGCATTTCCTTGTTGGCCTTATTCAACCCGTGGACGGCCTTTTTCGGCACTTTTGCCATGATGAGTTATGCCTTTGTGTACACGCCGCTCAAGCGAATTTCGCCGGTGGCGGTAGCGGTTGGCGCGGTGCCGGGGGCATTGCCCACGCTCATCGGGTGTGCGGCGGCGCAGGGAGAAATCACCCTGCTTGCTTTGTCGCTCTTCACGATGCAGTTTTTGTGGCAATTTCCTCATTTCTTTTCGATAGGCTGGCTGGGTTTTGATGATTACAGAAAGGCGGGATACCAACTCATTCCCGCTGACGAATTGAAGCCCCATCCGGTGATTGGAAAACAGGCCTTGTTGTACACGCTCTTTTTACTGCCCATTAGCGTATTGCCTTATTGGGTAGGCGCAAGTAGCGTAATAGCTACATCGATCGTATTAGCTGTGGGGATGGCATATGCCTGGTTTGCCTGGCGGTTTTACCAAAAGCTCGACAGGTCGGCGGCATTGCGCCTGATGTTTTTTTCATTTTTATATATTCCGACGGTACTGATTGTGCTGGTGTTGGATAAGCTGTAAATGTGATGCAAGCGACAGTGACAAATCAATTACATACCAGGAATAAAATACACCCAAAAAAGTTTGGGCTTTTGGCGGCTTGCGCCAGTATAACGATGATGTTCGGCGCTTTTACCAGCGCATTCCTGGTGCGGCAGGCTGCCGGCAACTGGCTGGAGTTTGCACTGCCCGGCATTTTTACGCTGAGTACGGTACTGATCGTAGCCAGCAGCATTACTTTGCACGGCGCGTATATTGCTTTTAAAAAAGGCGCAGCGCCATTATACAAAGGATTGCTAATTGCTACCTTTGCGCTCGGCCTCACATTTGTAGTTGTGCAATACGAAGGGTGGCAGGCAATGAAAGATTTGCTGGGGCTTCCTTTGGGCACGAATCCTTCGAGCGACTTTGTGTATCTCATTTCGATGATCCACGCCGCTCACGTGATAGGGGGCGTAGCCGCGCTGCTGGTAGCGCTGATCCATGCGTTTACGCTGACATCGGGACCCACGCCGACCCGAAAGTTACGACTGGAGCTGACGCTTATTTACTGGCATTTTGTGGATATACTTTGGGTATATTTATTCGTCTTTATGACGTTGCAATCATAAATACATTAGATTAACATCTAAACGATACGTACTGATGGCTACAACAGCTACCGCTATGGAGCATGATGTTCACGACGATCAGGGCAATTCCTGGTCGGGTGGTAAGGCGCCTTTTAGGGTGAGCTATGGCAAACTGATGATGTGGTACTTCCTCTTGTCAGATGCATTCACTTTTGCAGGATTCCTGATCTCTTACGGCGCTTTGCGCTTTAGCAGTGCTACCTGGCCCGTGCCCGATTTTGTCTTTTCGACGGCGCCGTTTGGCATTCACCATGCTCCGTTGATCTTTGTGACCATCATGTCATTTTTGTTGATCATAAGTTCGGTGACCATGGTGCGCGCCGTACAGGAAGGCCATCGCGAAAACAAACGCGGCGTGGTATTCTGGATGTTGCTGACCATCTTTGGCGGCCTCGGCTTCTTGAGCTGCCAAGCCTGGGAGTGGAACAACCTCATCGGTACCGAGCACATGACGGTGACTACCAACCCCTTCGGTTCGCATACGATACACGGCGAATATCTCGACAACAAGGATGGCGAGCCATACAAGGAAGGAGAGAAGCGCGAAACTTTCAAAGACGGCGATTCATATCTTATCCACAAGCACCACGACGAAGAAACCGGCCACAGTGAGTGGATCCAGCGTCGTTATGTAACGGAAGATGGTACGATGGGCAAACAGGAATTTGGCCCCAAAGCCTTTGGCGCCTTGTTCTTCTTCATTACAGGGTTTCACGGCTTTCACGTACTATCGGGGGTGGCATTCCTGCTTATCATTATGCTCAATGCTGCCAGCGGGCTATACGTGGCCAGGAAAAACGGATACGAAATGGTAGAGAAAATCGGCCTTTACTGGCACTTTGTGGACCTCGTCTGGGTTTTCGTATTCCTCGTATTTTATCTGCTTTAATTCATTGATCTCAATCGAAAAAACATATAGCGATGGAACACCTCAGCTATGAAGCAAGTATCAAACGCGTGTATTACGGCTTAAAGCTCCTTGCATTCGTCACGGTCGTTGAAGTACTCATTTCACTGTTTGGCAAAGGCCACCTGGGCTGGCACGAAGTGAAAGAATACAAATTCGTTTTGTACGCAGTAGGTATTATTATTGCCGTGCTGTCTTTGTACAAGGCCTATTTTATTATTTACGAGTTCATGCACATGCGTTACGAAGTGAAGGGATTGGCCATGAGCGTGCTGTTACCTACGGCTTTACTTATCTGGGCGATCATCGCCTTTTTTCAGGAAGGCAATTCGTGGAAAAACCGCCGCGAACAGATCAAGGAGAAAAACGAGGCGGCGCCCAAAGAGTCGGCACAACCTACCGGCTATATTGGCGACGATGTTTATCAACCGGATTGGAAGGGATAATTTTATTGAGAAAGAAAAAAAAAGCGCCTTTCGGGAAAAATCCCGGGAGGCGCTTTTTTTGTGAACTGTGAACAGTGAACAGTGAACTGAACGGTGAATAGAGCGCAATCCCTGATCAGTTCACAGTTCACTGTTCACTGTTCACATTTTATGACTTTCCGCTGATACTTATTTGCTAACCTTTCCTCATCTTTCGTGTTCATTTCTCGATAAATACAACTCCAATATGAGCGCACCAAATAAGCGTACCATTGTCCAGCTGCTGGCGCTTTTTTTGTTGCTGGCAGCCTTGCCGGCAGGATCGTGGTATTACCTCAAGTCGGGATTGGATTATCACCGCAAGGCCATGGCTGAACTGAAAGACCTGGGTGTTATGCCTATGCCGCAAGCTATTCTTTCTGCTGCGGGTGCGGCGCTGCCTGCCGACAGCCTCAAAAACAGGCTGGCTATCACCGGATTCGTCTCTTTATCAGACGAGGCCGCGCTTGATCTATACGGGGATAATTTATCCAAATTGCACGAGCAATTCGACGAACGCAAAGACGTGATCTTTATTACCTATGCGGAAGGGGACTCGGCATCCCTGACAACTTTTGTCGACAAACATCAGTTACTGGATAACACGCAGTGCTATTTTTTTGTAGCGGATGCACAGCAAATACAACAGGCCAAAGCGGCTTACCACTTGCCGGCTGAGAACCCCGGCCTATGGTGGATAACCCTTACTGATACCAACCTTAAGCTGCGGCGCTTCTACGAAGCAGACAAACAGGCCGAAGTAAAACGCCTGGTAGAGCATATCGCCTTATTGGCGCCGAGAATTAAGGAAAGAGATTTGTTGTACAAAAGAGAACGCGAAAAATGAGCCAACCCAACTTGACGCTTGCAAAAAAACTGCACACGCTAACCTGGATTATTACGGTTGTCGTGTTGTTGCTGGTAGGATTAATGCGCAGGGTGAAAATTCCGCTGCCGGAAGGCTGGGATTTTAGCTTTCTGCCCGGCATTCATGCGCTGTTGAATACCGGCGCTGCCCTGGCACTACTGGCGGCTTTTTATTTTATTAAAAACAAAAAACAAGACCTGCACCGGAAAGCGATATACGTAGCAATGGGTTTGTCGGTGCTCTTCTTACTGTCGTATGTCACATATCATTTCACTACACCTGAAACGATCTACGGCGATTTGGACCACAACGGCGTACTCAGCGATGCCGAACGTTTGGCAGCCGGCAGCAGCCGCTCCATTTATATGGCCATTTTGCTGAGCCATATTGTCCTGGCGGGCGTATCGCTTCCTCTCGTATTACTCACGTTTACCCGCGCATACACCAACCAGTTTGACCGCCACAAGCGCATGGCCAGGTGGGTATATTGGCTTTGGCTGTATGTGGCCGTCACCGGCCCGGTGTGTTATTTGATGTTGAAGCCGTATTATTAATGTGCTGATGAGTTAATGTGCTGATGTGCTGATGTGCTGATGTGCTGATGTGCTGATGTGCTGATGTGCTGATGTGCTGATGTGCTGATGTGCTGATGTGCTGATGTGCTGATGTGCTGATGTATTATTATTTGATTGTCAAATATAATGATTATCAGCAAATTAGCAAATCAGCACATCAGCAAATTAATTTAATTCACCAACGTCACATCTCCTTTTAGCAAGACAGTCGTGCCGTCGATTAATTCCACTTCCGTCCAGTAGACAAACACGGCGGGGTTCATCATTTGGCCGCGGTGCAGGCCGTCCCATCCGTATTGGGGGTCGTTTGGAGGGAAGTCGTATACTTCGTACATCAATTCGCCCCAGCGGTTGAAGATCATCAGTGAATTGACTTTCTTCACGGCATTGGGTTTGGCATAGACTACAAAGCGGTCGTTGAAGCCGTCGTTGTTATAGGGTGAGAAGGCATTGGGTACATAGATGGCCGGCTCGCGGTCCACCACCACCATAATGCGATCCACATCGGGGCAACCATTGATATTCGTAATGCGCAGCGTGTAGGTAGTCGTCTGCGTGGGTGTGGCCAGCGGTGTGAGGCAATCCGTGCAGCTCAGTCCTTCTGCCGGCGACCATTGAATCGACCCGATTTCCTCCAGCGGAATATTCACCAGGGCATTGATCTGGTAGGAGTCGCCCAACCTGATCCTGACCTGTGCCTCTACTTCTACGTCTATCTCTACGGGTTCGGGAATGGAGATAAACTCGCCGTATTCGCAGCCGTTGGCATCTTGCACCACCACGGTATAATTACCCGGTTCTACCCTGGGATAGAAACTATTGGAAGTGAAGGTATTGCCGCCGTCGATAGAGTAGAGGTAAGGCCCATAGCCGCCTTCTACCTCGAGGATTCGCAACACCGCAAAATCGCCGAAGCAGAATGGGTTTTGGGCCTGGATTTCCGCTTCGCTGGGCACTTGCTCGATGACGGTGGTGAAGTCTTGCGAAGTACAACCGTTCTGCAGGTTTGTCACTAACAGGGTATACGTACCGGGTTGGTTCACCACCGGGTTAAGCGTGGTACTGCCTTGCAGGATGGGGTGGCTGCCCGTCCAGCTGTAGGCATACAAATTGCCCACCGAAGAACCTGCTCCGTTGAGGGTGAGTTGGGTAGTCACGCAAGTGAGTGTACCCGGAATTCCTGCATCGGCAGCGGGAGGCGCGATATCCTGTGTGATGGTTACCTGGTCGTCATTTACGCAGCCGTTTGCGGTATTTGTGGCGGTAAGATAATACGTGCCTGGCTGAGATACCTGCAAAGACAGCACGTTGGGCGCTGTGAGAGTATTGCCGGCGGCATCCTGCCAGACGTAGTTGTAGGGCGATGTAGTCTCATCGGTGCTAGCCACAATATTTACACTGGTAGCTGCGCAGGTAAGCGGGCCTGGATTCGACAGGGCTACTTGCGGCGGCGCTACGTTTTGCGTAATTAAAACCTCGTCATCCGATTGGCAGCCGTTTATGGTATTCGTTACCAAAAGCTGATAAGCTCCCGGCGAGGTGATCAGCGGAGCCAGGGTGTTAATTCCGCCGGCAATGGCGCCGTTGGAGGTAGACCACAGATAAGAGAAGTCACTACCCGTGCTACTGCCTGTCCCGCTAAGCGACATATTGGGCTGGTAGCAGTTCAATACGGCGCTTTGCCCGGCTTCTGCAACCGGATGGAGCGTGTCGATCGCAACAGCAGCAGAAGTGATGGTCGTACAGCCGTTGCCCAAATTGGTGACCAGGAGCTGGTAGTTGCCTGCAGCATTGACAACCGGGTTTAGCGTAGTGAAGCCGGAAAGGATATTGCCGTTGTTGGTTGACCAGGTGTATGCCAATGGGTGGTTTCCGTTGGCGCTGGCTTGTAACGTGCGGGTCGGATCCTTGCAGGTAACCACGGGAGGCGTAGCGATAGCAACCACGGGCGGAGCAATATCTTGTGATATACTCACCCAGGCCGTATCGCGGCAGAAGCTGATTTCGTGGAGCACCTCCAATTGATAAAGGCCGGGCTCGTCAATGGCCGGCAAAAGGGTATTATCCCCGCTGACGATATGGCCGTTGGCGGTTGACCAGGCGTACGTGTAAATACCGCACTGGGAAGACCTTGTACCTAAAAGCGTCAGTACCGTATCGGTGCAGGTGAGCGTTTGTTCTATACCGGCATCGGCCAGGGGATAGGTATAGTCAGTCGTCACCATTACAGTATCCCGGGAGCTACAGCCGCTTTGGGTATTAGTGATGAGTAATTCAAAAATACCTGCCTGGCTGACGGTTGGCGCCGGGCTGCCTGCAGGCAACAGGGCCGTACCCTGTAGCGTATTCCAACTCAGGGAATAACCTGCGCCGGTGCTGGAGCCGGAAGTCGCCAGTGTCACGGAGTTAACTGCGCAGTTGAGCAAGCCGTCGGGGCCTGCGGTGGCCTGCGGAAAGACCTGGTTGGAGCTGATCAACACCGCGTCGTCGCTCTCGCAGCCGTTTTGGATGTTGGTAACGTAAAGCGCATACGTGCCGGGTTGGGTAACCGCAAGTATCGGCGGATTGTTGCCAAAGGCCTGGTTGATGCCCGGACCTACCCACTGGTAGTGGTAAGCAGATCCCTGGCTCGATCCCGTACCTGTAAGTGTAAAGGTGGGCGTGTTGCACGTGAGCTCAAACGGCGAGCCGGCTTCTGCGACGGGATAAGCGATATCCTGATCGATAGTAATCAAAGCCGTATCGCGGCATTGGCTGAGCGTATGGGCTATCACCAGTTGGTATGTGCCGGGCTGGTCTACCTGAGGGCTAAGTCCGGCAAAACCCGATACGATGTGGCCGTCCTGTGTTGTCCACAAATAGCTGTACTCCGAACCCTGCGACGATGCCTGAGCATTTATCGTGAAGGTGGTAAGGTCACAGGTAAGCGTGCCGGGAGCACCTGCATTTGCGGTAGGCGTAGCGAAGTTTTCGGCGATAGTAACCGTATCGCGTATCAGGCAACCGTTTTGCGGGTTAGTGACTACCAGCGCGTATTGGCCGCCCTGGGCGATCACCGGTGTAAGCGTATTGGGCGACACAAAAGCGGGATTGCCTATTTGTTCCCAATAAAAATCGAACAAAGCAGGGCTGTTCACCTGTGCTTGCAGCGACAGGCTGTTTGCCGCGCAATTGAGCGTAGCATTGGGGCCCGCGGTAGCGTTTGGCGTTGACTGGTCGGCGAGAATCGTTACGCTGTCGTTGGTACTGCACCCGTTGACCGTGTTTTTCACGGTGAGCACATAGGTGCCGGGGGTGCTCACAATAGGCGTTAGCGTGCCTGCGCCGCTATCGATAAGGCCATCGGCTGTTTGCCAGGTAATCTCGTAGGGCGAACCGCTATTGGAAGCGCCGGCATCGATCGTATATTCGGGAACTAAGCAGGTGAGCGTAGTGGCCGGCCCTGCTTCTGCTACCGGCACGGCGATATCCTGATCAACAACTGCAGTAACCGTAGAAATACAGCTATTGATCTGGTTGGTGATTGTAAGTATATAAGTGCCGGGAGCGGTGACAGTGGGTTGCAGGCTATTTCCGTTTTGGATAGGATTGCCCTCCACACTTGACCAGGAAATATTGAAATCCGGCCCTGAATCAGAATTCGTTGCATCGATACTGATAGCGGTTGTCTCGCACGTAAGAATATCAGCTACCGAGGCTGCTACATTGGGTGCGTTGCTATTGGCCAATACCTGCACGCTGTCGATACTTACGCATCCATTGACCACATTTTCAACCATAAGGTAATACCAACCCTGTTCATTGACAATCGGGTTGAGCGATAATTCGCCGCTGTTGATACCGTTGCCGGTAGTAGTCCATTGGTACGCAAAATTTCCACCGGTGCTGGAATTGGCGCCATTGAGTGTAGCACTGGAAGACTGGCAATTGAGTTCAATGGGCAGGCCTGCATCAGCTACGGGGTAAGTTTGATTTTGCAGCACCAATACGTTATTTGAGGCCTGACAGCCATTAAGCGTATTGAGTATTTGAAGGGCATACGTACCCCCTTCATCCACGGTAATCACTTGGGTGCCATTGCCGCTCACAATATGTCCATCGCTGGTGGACCAGGTATATTCGAATTGCGGGCCGCTACTGGAGGCGCCGGCGTTGAGTTGAATTTCCGTATCATCGCAAGTTACATCGCTGGGTGGGCTTAGCAGAACCGTCGGAGGATTCACATTCTGCGGAACCGCAACCGTTTGCGTGCTGGTACAGCCGTTCGTAGTATTGGTCACCACCAGGGTATAATTGCCGCCTGAACCGGCTTGTGCTACCGGTGCATCATTTCCACTCAGGATATTGCCGCCTTGGGTAGTCCATGCATATGAAAAGCCTGGTCCGCTTGCGCTGGCGCTACCATCGACTGCCACATTTTGCACGGTGCAGGTAATCGTATCGGGGTCGGCGATAGCGATGGGCGGCGGGATCACGTCTTGCACGACGCTTACTGTGGCGGTATCCTTACAACCGTTGTTGGTATTGGTGATTACCAGCGAATAGTCGCCCGCGGCATTTACCGTGATTTGCGGCTGGGTAGGACCGGTAATGCTGACGCCAGGAGGGGCGACCCACTGGTAGGCATGTGGTGCGCCGGTGCTTGAACCCGTACTATTGAGCGTGGTAGAAAACGTATTACAATCGAGCACGTCATTTACGGAAGCTACTGCTGTTGGATAAGCCACATTATTAGGTATCGTAGCGCTGAGTTGCTTAGTACATCCATTGGCATCTGTCACTGTGAGCAGATACAAGCCGCTTGACGCCACCAAAGAGGCGTTGGTGCTGTTATCGCTCCACAAATACGTATAACCAGGCGTACCTCCGCTTACGTTTATATTGACTGCGCCGTTGCCGGCATTATTGCAATCGACGGCCTGGATATTGCCCACCGTAGCGTTGAGCACGGGGGGTTGGGTGAGAGTATAAATGCCATTCACCTCGCAGCCCACGTCATCCGTAACGGTAACGCGATAGGTACCCGGACCGAGGTTGATGACATCCTCGACATCGGGCAGCGAACCGTTCCAGTTGTACGTATAGGGCGCATCGCCTCCGCTTGGCGTAATATCGATAGCGCCGTTGGCGGCGCCGGTGCAGGTAATAGGCGTAACCTCCGAATCGAGCAATACTTCCGAAATCCCCACCGTACCCGTTCCGCTTGCCTGTCCGGGGCATCCGTTGGCCGAGACCGAAATGAGTTGGACCGTACCCGGCAAATTGACAGGAAGTTCGAAGGGATTGGCATAAATTCCGTTGATAGTTTGTTGAGAGCCTCCCACACTATAGGTAATATCAAATGGGCCGAAGCCGGTAAATTCGACATCGAGCAAGGCATTAAAATTGCCCTGGCATATCGTGCCGGTCCCACTCAATGCTGCGGTTGGAGAAGAGGCGAAAAGGCCAAAATTGGCCGTTGCCGACTGCCCGCAATTATCGCTCACCTGTACCGAATAAAATGAGGCGCCTGCAGGCGGGGTAAGCGTCATAGTAGGCGAAGTACCTCCCGTGCTCCACTGGTACGTATAAGCCGGCAAGCCGCCGGTTACGGTAGGCGTTATCGTAGTCGGTGTGGTAGAACAAACAAATACGTCGGGGGCGCTTATCGACAAGGGCGGCGGGTCGTGAATCTGTATTTGCACCATACTTGAGGTACAGGAACAGGGGTTTTGTAATTCGATAATAATAGCCTCGATTCCTTCTATGATTAGGTCGTCAAAAACCTGTATCGGAATCGTCACGCTGGCCTGTCCGGCGGGAATAATGACTGTGGTAGGAAATGGCGCATAGTCCAATCCCGAAGTGGCCGTACTGCTGCCGGAGATAGTAAAAGTAACGGGGAAGGGTTGGCCCAGGTCGCCCTGGCGGAAAAAAGTAAAAGAGCCGTTGCCACAACCTTCATACGCGGCCGTAGCGCTTGGGCCCAGGCCGCTGATATTGGCAGAGGCGGAAAGGGTAGAGCCTGCGCTAAAGCTGTTTTCTTTGAGGAAAACCGCCGAATCGTAGATAGCGTCGCCACGGTCGGCAATGACCAGTTTAATTTTATATTGTTGGCAGGGAATAACCGTAGCGGTGGCCAACAGCGGCACCGTGAAACCGTCAAATTGGGTGTTAGGCACGGAAAAAGCCTCTCCCGTATTACAACCCGCACTTTGGCCCGGCGGGTTGTTGTCATGGTAGAAAGGCTGGTTTATAGTGTGGTTAATATTATTAATAGATACCGGCGAGCCGTCGGGCAAAGACGCAATATTGATAGCGCCGCCGGAGAAAGGGCCGTTGATACCCGGACCGCTGAGAAAGAAGCCGAACACGTCATTAAACTGGGTATTGGCGTATTCGCAGTATTCTTCCGAAGCGAAAGCAGAGGCAAATGTCACGGAATTCACGGTAGGCCGGAAAAAATTCGAGTTTGGCGAGGTCGTACAGCGAGCCGCCGGCGATCTGATTCAGGTCGGGGTCGCTGCTGCCGCCGCCATAGCCGGTTGAACGGCTGGGCGAGTTGTTGGGACCCGCGCAATCCAATACATTGCCGGTAGACAAAATAATACCTTGGCCGATACCAATAGAAGAAGCGCCATTATTAAATGTGCCGATCTGGCCCGGCGCCCCGGCCGCTACTGCGCCGGAGATGTCGAAACAGCCCCCCCCGATAAATACCTGCTGGATGAGGTACAAGGCATTGCCATTGACTTGCGCCATGATGCCCATCATTTTTTCGTCGGCTTCCATGTTGGGCAGGGAGCAATCTTCGCACTGCAAACTTAGCACAGCGCCTTCGTTGCCGCTGGAAGGGCATTGGCGTTGTAGCCATAGCGACATACACGAGGCGTCGGCAACAAACAGCAGTTCGTTGGCGCTCTCTTTCTGTTTGCCTGATCCGTTTTTAGATATGATATTCCAGCCACAGCCCGTGTTCAAATATTCGGAAATCAGTAGACGATAAGTTCTGCCGACTTCCAGGTTGCACAAGTCGTAACGCTGCACATCCCCCGTCCACTGTTGCAGGGGGTATCGGTGTTGGGGGCCCTCCACCATGATCGTTTCCACTCTGGGGGCGTTTTGGTTGGCCATAACGTATGGTGGAAAAAGCAGCCTAACAAAATAAGGAGAAAGTGTAATTGTTGCTTCATCGAGTGATTTCAGATTGGATGTATGCACGGGTTGCGTGTACCAGTATATGGAGCAATAAATTTAACACTATTTTTTTATTAAAAAAAAGAAGTTGGCCCGAATTGATCATCGAACCAACTTCTTTTTGTGCTAACAATATATCGCAAACTAAATTTACCGCATAAGCGTCACATCTCCCTTGAATATTTCAGTGACGCCATCAATAAAGGTTACTTCTGCAAAATACACGTACACACCGGCATTTAGCGGCCGGTTTCTGAAATTGCCGTTCCACCCATAAGCCGGATCATTGGGCTGGAAGTTGGACGCTTTAAATAGCGATTCACCCCAACGGGAGAAAACGAAAAAAGAATTGATAGTTTGGACTTCCTGCCCGCCGAAAATCATAAACACATCGTTGAGTCCGTCGTTATTGGGTGAAAATCCATTGGGAATATAGATGTCGCGTTGTTTTCGCACATAAAGGGTTAATATATCTTCTGTTTGGCAGCCGTTTTCGTCTACAATGGTTATGCCATAGGTAGTAGCCACCGTCGGCGATACGCGCACGCTGAGGCAATTTTGGCAATCAGCCTGCTCCGGGCGCCAGATGACCGTGTCGAGTTGCTCGGCGGGAATGTTGATGAGTGCCTGCAGCCAGATACTGTCGCCAAGTTGTATCACGGTTTCGTTGCCTTCCAGATTGGTGACCAGTTCTACCTGCAAGACATTGGGCTGGCTGACATTCAGCAGCAACTCCGATTCGCAACCGGTGGCATCTCTGATAAGCAGGGAATACACACCCGGAGTCAGGGAGGAGAAAAACGACTGCGAAGTAAACGGCTGGTTGTTGAACGAGTATTGGTAGGGCGCCAGTCCTCCCACCACAGAGTCTACCACAATAATCCCATCATTGGAAGCAAAACAAGAGAGCGGTGTTGTGGTGATGTAGGGCGTGAGGAAGTTTACCCCCGACTGCACCTCGACAGCATCGACATCGCTGCAACCTGTGGCCGTATTTACGACAGTTAGGGTGTAGCTATCTGCCTGTCCGGCAGTGGTTTGTGCTAAGTTGGGCGTGGTTGTCATAGCGCCGCCGGCAGAAGTCCATTGGTACGTCAGGTTGCTGCCCTGGCTGGTAGCCGTGCCTCCCAGTGCCACTTCGTTTACCTGGCAGCCGAGTGTCCGGTCGGGGCCGGCATCGGCCACCGGGTTGGGGTTTATCAGGATTTGCACTATATTCGAACTATCGGCGCAGGGTGCTGCCGCATCAGGAAATAACAGAAACCGGTATAATCCGGCAGCCTGTTGAGCCGCATAGAAGGTACCGTCGGTTGCATCAAATGCGTTGCCCGTGGAGGGCGGCTGGGAAATTTCCTGCCACACACCACCCATATCTTCTCCCATAAGTAAATCGGCCAGCGCGATCAAGGAATCGGCGCCGCTGCAAAGCGCAGGGTCGGCCAAAGCGAGACCTGCCGATAAAGGCAGGTTGAGCGTTACGGTCAGCGAAGGAGGCAGGGTCACTGCACAACCGGGCGCCGAGGCCGTAGAGGCGCCTGTCACCGCAAAAGTGGTGGTTTGATCAATAGTGAAAGTACTTATACTGCCCTGCGATATTCCCGACAGGGTGTCTGCCACGCCATTTACACTCAAAATAACTTCAAAAGAGGTATTTCCACCGGTCCCCGACCAGTTGAGGGTGGCAGGCGTGCCTTCGCAAACGGCTGCCGGCGCGCTCCAGGCCAGGGAAAGGCTGGGACAAGGCAGCGTTGTGCACGACAAGGTGGAAGTCACATCGCTACACGAAGCGCTGTCGAGTGCGGTGACTGAAAACATAAGCGTAGTGGACGGCATGATATTGTCAAAAACGACACTGGTAGGGCTTGTCCAGTTGGGCGTATACCCAACCGGCGCTACCAGGTTATATCCCGCCGCCTGGTCTACGTCGGGCCAGCTCAGGGTAATGCTGTTGAGCGTACTCGAGCAACTCAGCTGAGGCGCATCGAGGGGGGCATCTACAACGATGCTGTGCATGGTTTGCGGCGATACGCAGCCGTTTTCGCTCACCACCAGGCTGATGTCGTAATTGCCGGCGTTGGGCCAGTTGACCTGGTGGGGACCAACCCCCGTGCCGGGCGTAGCTGTGCCGCCGTCAAAATTCCAGGCGTACAAGGCGCCAACGCCTGCTGTACCCGTAAATGCGATGGTAGCCAATGAGTCGCTGCATACGGATGCGGGCAGCGAAAAGTCGGCAACGGGCGTGAGAAACACGTCAATGGCCAGGCTATCGCTGTAGGTGCATACGGATTCTATGTAAGTGACAAAGACCCAGTTAACCTGGCCTGCCATGCCGGCCTGAGTAGTCCACAACCCTTCGGAAGCATCGGTGATGCCGTTGCCCGACCAGGTGAATGTGCCGCCGCCGCCGCTACCTGTGAGCGTAGCTGCCAAGTCGATGGTTTCGGGCGTATTGTCGATGCAAACCAATGCCGGCGGCGTAATATCGATGGTGACGGGTGGGCATAGGCCGGCAGTGCCGCCAACTGGGCTACGGTAGCCGGGCAAATGCCGTCGCCGAAAGCCGTAACCGAAATTTCTACCTGCGTACCCGGCGTTAAGACGTTGAATACATAGCTGGTATCGCTTGTAGCAGTGCCCGAAGGGCCGTTGAGCACGGCCACCGTATAGGTATCGGCCTGATCGACCTGCGGCCAGGAGAACGATACGGAAGTCAGTCCGGTAGTGCAAGTAATAACCGGCGTAGCGAGCGGGGTACTGACGTTAATTTGTTGCGTAACCTGCGCCGAAGCGCAACCATTTTCTGTCAGATCAAGCGAAACCGTATGTTGGCCGTCTGTTGACCAACTCAGCTCGTAAGGCCCTGCGCCCGTGCCGCTTTGCACGGTAGCTCCGTCAAAATCCCAGCTATAGGATGCCCCGGAGCCCGCGTTGCCGGTAAAACTTACTATGGCAGTGCTATCCCGGCAAATATCCGGCGTAAGGGTGAAAGCCGCCACCGGAGTAGCAAAAACGTCGATGATCACAGAATCTGCAGCCGTACAAAGCCCGTCGGAGTAATTGACGTAAATGGTATGCTGCCCCGCGCCCGCAGCCGCCGGCGACCAATTGGGGAGGGCAGGATCTATGATACCTGGCCCCGACCAGGTCAGGATGCCACTGCCGCTTGTGACGAGGTTGTAAGGTATACTAATGGTAGCCGGGGAAGCGCCCAGGCAAATAGCGGGAATAGCCGGGATATCCAGCGCAATGCTATCGCAGGATAAGGTGGTACAGTCTTGAGGCTGTATGCTACCTGGGCAGGCATTTTCGCTGATCGTCGTAAGCAGTATTTGTACCTGTTCTCCCGGCATCAATCCCATGATGGAAAAACTGGTATCGGAAGTGATCTCGCCAAAGGGGCCTTGCGTGACGATCACAATATAAGCCTGGGCATTGGCCACGTTATTCCAGTAAAAATCAGTAGACGTAAAAGAGGGATCGCAAGCCAACACGGGAATGTCAATGGGTGGATCAACCTGGATTCCTTGTACGGAAAGCGTAGACTGGCACCCGTTTTCTTCTACGCGAAGCCGTAGCAGGCGCACGCCGGCAGTCGGCCAGGAAACCATATATGGGCCCTGTCCGCTTCCGCTGTGAACTATGCCGTCGGCAAAGTTCCAATCGTAGGTTGCAGCCGCAGAAGCCGTACCCGTGTAGGTAATAGCAATCGTATCGAGCAGGCAGATCGTATCCTGGGCGATAAATGAAGCCGTCGGCCTGGGAAATACGTCAATGCCGGTATTGGCCGTATACGTGCAATTGTTTTCGGTATAGGTATAGGTAATAATGTTTGTACCGGTATTGGCCTGTAAAGGAGAAAATAACCCAGTGGCCGTATTGATAATACCCGACCCGGACCAAATACCTGTGCCGTTGCCGCTGCCGCCGCTTGTAGTAGCTTGCAGCATTACATTAGCCTGGTTGGGCGTGGTACAAATCAAATCAGGTGCGGTGAGCGAGATATCCAGCATCGGGCAGTCGGCGGCGATACAGGTGCGTTCCACCATTAGGTCGGGGCAAGGCCCTCCTGTAGTAGCGGTTAGCGAAATAGTTACCGAATCGCCCGGTGTCAGGCCGGTAAATGCAAAACTCGTATCGCTGTCCATCATCCCGCCGGGGCCCTGGAGGATGTTCACGGTATATCCTTGCACACCCGGGTCGTCGGGCCAATAAAAAGTGATTGTACTACTGGTGGTTTGGCAATTTATAGCCGGAGGTGTGAGTGGGGCAACCACTTGAATATCGTGGGTAGTATCTGCTTCACAAACGCCCTGTGTAACTGTGAGGGCAATAGTGCGCGCTCCGCTGCTCGCCCAGGTAATCTGGTAAGGCCCCGCGCCGCTGCCAGAGGTTATGGCGCCGCCGTCAAATAGCCAGGTATACACGGCGCTTGTATCCGCCATTCCTGAAAAAGAGATCGTAGCGGTATCGCCCACACAAATCGTTGTATCGCCTTGTATTGCAACAATAGGAGGGTTTTGAACGACAATGAGAATGGTATCGAAACTGGCGCAGGCGTTTACTTCATAATCAAACCGCACCAGGTGGGTGCGGGTGGCCAGGCCGGACTAAATATACCTTCAACCGTATCGGTAATACCCGAACCGCTCCAGGCGCCTATGCCGGTTGTATCTGATAGATTTACAGTGAGTTGTATCTCTGATGCCGCGTTATCGTTACACAGCGGTGCGACCGGGTCGATAGTTACCACGGCAGGTATACAAAGCGTAGTGGTGCAACTTATCGAGCCGCTGAAGACGCTGTTGCAGCCGTTTGCGCCCAGGCTTTGTACCTGGTATTGCACGGTCTGGCCTGGCATAAGTCCGGTAGAAGTATAAGTGGCGCCGGTCACCGTAACTTGCTGGTTATTATTAATATTTACAATATAAGAACTAGCGCCGGCCACTGCCGGCCAGTTGATAGTGATAGCGGATTCCGTTACCTGTCCGCAAGTGGGTTGGGGCACGGCGGGGGGGGCGTTAACCGTAATAGGTTGGGTGATAGTGGCCCCACAGGGTGCGCTGCCCACGGTATAACTCACATTAAAGTTACCTGCTCCCAACGTGGCGGGGTTAAAAGTCGTGGCTATGGCGCCGTTGATTCGCCAGGTGCCTCCGCTTAACGCGCCGGGGCTGAGCAGGGTGTTGAGGTTGAATGCCGGCGCAGTAGTACACAGGGGTGGGGGAGGCGTCCATGTGGCATTGGGCAGCGGGTTTATTTCAATAGTTTGGGTGTAATTATTAATACAAGGAAAAGTGCCCACCGTATACGTCACCACATGAGGACCCACGCCTAACACAGCGGGATTAAAAAAAGTAGCGGGTGTGCCGTTAACCGTCCAGGTTCCGCCTGTTTGCGAGCTGGGCAACAGCATCGTATTCAGGTTGAAGACGGGAGAGCCGATGCACAAATTGGGGGGCGGCGCCCAGGTGGCCACGGGCAGGGGTAAAACCACAATAAAATGGGTTTCCTGGTCCGAGCAAGGGGCTTGTGTCACGCTATACGTAACCGTATGCGCGCCGGGGCCCCATTGCCCGGGGTCGAATACGTTGGTAGGAAATCCATTGATGGTCCAGGTACCGCCGGGGGTAGAGCCGGGGTTCAAGCAGCGAACTCAGCAAAATGGGCTGTGATTGTACACAAAGGTTTGTGGGCGCCGTCCAGGCGGCATTCAGGTTCACCACATTCACCGTTACTGTATTCACCGCTGTGCAGACCTCGGCCAAAAACAAATCGTCGATGGCGAAGTCGTTGCCGCTCAGCGCCGTATTTTGGTTAACAATACAAATTTCCACCGAAGAAGCGCCTCCCGAGTTCCAGATTTGGCTGAATTGCTGCCATTGGCAGGTAGTAGCGGGCGGGCTGAAAATGCCGCCGACAATAGCGCCGTTGAATGAAAACTGCAATTGTGCCGGCGAGGTGCTGATCACAGAGGCGACCCAAGCGCTAAACGAGTAATTGGTAAAGGGTATTACGTTAATTGTTTGGCATGAAATATCTTGATTGGGTACGCCCGCGCCGTTAACTACAAGCATATTTCCGCCGCCGGTATGGTCGGGGCAATTGGCAAAATTGGTATGGGTAAGACTGGCGTTGGTAGCTACGGCGTATTGACCTTCGCTTGATAACAAGCCGAAAGAACCGCCGGTGCCGGGAATATAATCGCTGGTGAACCCTCCAAATCCTGCATTAAAATTGCCGTTTGTGACCAGGTTCATATTGGATGTACCTGAAACGTTGACGGTAAACGTAGTAGTTTGGTTGACTACGGCAGTGGTACTCAGACTGTTGGGATTAGCTACGCCGGTGGTGGGCGTCCACATTACCTGCGTGACCATTCCTCCCTGCACGATTGCATTGAGGTTGACCGTTTGGCCGGGCATACAGATTGTACTGGGATTTGCTTGAGCTGTAACAGATAAATTACATGCCAGCGGTGTCGGTGATGCGGCGTAGGGAGGACCTTCAGGCAATTGCGCCGGGTTAGAAATAAGCCACCCCACCACAAGCGACTGCAGGAATGCTGTCAAATTTGTAGTCATGTGTGAGTAATGTTAAAAATGTCAAATGCGATGTCAGTACCTTCCTAAACTTAAGTCCAATGGGGGGATGACGTTGTGGTACAAAAGATTTGAAGAAAACGTCTCACGAGCTGAACCAGGAATACCGGTTGAACAGCCTGTGAGACGCTTTCTCTGGAAAACGCTGGAAAGATAGTGATTTCCCGGTTTTTACAACCAAGGATTAAGTTACACATCAATATTAGCGCAATAAGGAGACTTCTCCAGATTGAATTATGATTTCGCCGTCTTCCATTTCGATTTCGGCTACATACACATACAAACCTTGTGAGGCCTTTCTGCCGTTTACTTCGCCATTCCAGCCGGTATCGGTACTATTGGGGGCGATATTGGTCGCTTTGTACACCAGGGCGCCCCAGCGGTCGTGCACGCTCAGATAATTGATCTGTTTTACGCCTGTGCCGGTAAATACGGTAAACAGGTCGTTGATGCCGTCGCTATTGGGGGAAAAGGCATTGGGTAGATAAAGCCGGTAGCGTTTGATCACCAGAATGGTAATTTGCGCAGAGGCGGAACAGCCGTTGAGGTCAAAAGCCGTCACGGTGTAGGTCGTAGCCGTATCGGGCGATACGAAGGCATTGTCGCAACCAAAACAACCCGGCAATGCGGGCGTCCAGATCAGCGTATCCACCTGATCGGCGGGCAGGCTGACCACCGCGCGGATGCGGATACTATCGCCCAGGGTTACCGAAGGCACTTGCTGATTGCCGTCGGCGCTAAGCGCAACGCTGATTTGCGAGGGGGCGTCGAGCGTAAACTGGAGCGTGGTATCGCAGCCGAAAGCATCCATCACCGCAATCGAGTAATCGCCGGGCGTGAGTCCGCCAAACAGGGTTTCCGCCTGGAAGGCGCCGCCGTTGATGGCATAGGTATAGGGAGTAGTACCGCCGCTGACGGGGCCGACGGTAATCGTGCCGCTGTCGGGTTTGTCGCAGGTGACGGGTGTTACAGTGGCCGATGCGCTGATCGAAGCGATATTGGAGGTCACTACCACCTCATCGGTCGAGCTGCAGCCGTTGCTGGGGTCGGTCACGGTCAGAATATAGGTATCGCCTTGTGTGGCGTTGGTCGTTGCATTTTCGGGTTGATCCACCAAATTGCCGCCAACGGAGGTCCATTGGTATTTCATACCCGGCGACGTATTAGGCCCGCCGAGGGTAGTGGTATTCATTGTACAGTCGATGGCGGCATCGGCGCCGGCGTCGGCGGTGGGAGATGCATTGATGTTTATGGTGACGGCAGTAATGGCGTCGATACAAGCGCCTTGCCCCGCAACGGTATACAAAAAAGTATACACACCGGGCGACTGGCCTGCGGCGTTGAAGTCGCCGGTGGCGGCATTGAAAGCGCCGCCGGTGGAAGGAGTCGCAGATGTTTCTGCCCAGGCTCACCCGCATCTGCTCCGGTGAGCAGGAACCCAGTAGTACGTTTGCAGCGGTGCTAGTGCAAAAATTCATGGGCGGTTCGGCTGTGCCGGCGTTAGGCGCCGTGGATATATTGACGGATTGAAAGCTTTCCTCTGTACAAGGCCCTTGAGTTACCGTATAGCGAATGGTATGCAAACCGGGAGATAGCGCTGCGGGATCGAGCGTAGTAGCGGCTATGCCGTCTATCGTCCAGGCGCCGCCGGTAGTTGCCGTAGGCGTCAACAGCGTATTGAGGTCGGTAGCGATATCGCTGCTGCACAGGTCGGCGGGGGTAGTCCAGGAGGCATCGAGGTTGGCTACGGTCACCGTCAGCTCGTCGGTGGCCACGCATATTTTTTGCAGGGTGATATCGTCGAGGGCAAAGTCATTGCCGGCGGGAGTAAAGTTGACATTGCGCACGCAAATTTCCACGCTGGTAGCTGTAGCTGAATTCCAGATGGCGGTAAATTGGGTCCAGTTGCAGGTAGTGGGAGATGCGTTAAAAATATTGCCCAGCAAAGTGCCGTTGGCGGAAAACTGGAGTTTGGCCGGGTTTTGGCTCACCACCGAAGTGGCCCAGGCGCCGAACTGGTACTCCGTATTGGCTTCTACCGTCACCGTTTGGCACCACACCGCCGAGGCGGTTCCGGAGGCATTCACCACCATCATATAGTTATTGCCGGGGCCGTGGTCGTTGCAATCGGCGAATTGGTTGTGGGTAGTACCCGAATTGATAGCCAGCGCGTATTGTCCTTCGTTGCTGAGCAACCCTACGCCGCCGCCCGTGCCGTAGATATAGTCGCTGTTGAACGACACCGTATCAAACACGGCAAAATCGCCGTTGACGATCAAGTTGGTGGGGGATAGGCTGCGCACGCTGAGTTGATAGGTAGTAGTGGCATTGACCGTGGCATTGGTGTTGAGACTGGCCGGGTTGGCCACGCCCGTGTTGGGCGTCCAGGCCGAAGTCAGATAAGTGCCCGTCACCGTGCCGCTCAGGCTCACGGTTGCGCCGGGGGCGCACACGATGGCATCTGCACCGGCGTTGACGGTGGTGTTACAAACCTGCGCGCCAAGCATATTTGCCCAGAGCATTGCACATACGATGCCTGAAAAGGCGAAAAACGAAAGTCGCTTCTTCATAAGTATTGAGCTGAATTAATGGTTGTTCTCGCTCTGGCCGTCCTTATTTTTTACAAGACTGATTTGGAAATCAAAGGTAGAAAAAAAAGAAGGTTAGTTGGTTGTTTGGGGTGACAAAGGTGACAGGGTGACAAGGTGACAGGGTGACAGGGTGATCAATTTTTTACTCGGATGTGGGGGATGATGAAGGATGGGAAGGAAGGGAGGAAAAAAACACATGGTTCTTCGCAATTATTGGCTTCTTTCTTATCTTTCCGCGTGAAAACGCCGAAAAACCCATGGGGAATAAGAAAGGAGTTATTTTATTAACCTATTGCAATCAGCCTTCAGCCTATCTGCAAAATCTATCGCCGGAGGTATTGGCTATTAAAGACCGTCTTGCCGGCCAAGCTGTTTCAGATTATTTTAAAATAGAAATCGAACCCATTGATTCGCCGGTAGATATAACCAATCGACTTACCAATTACAAAGACGAGCTTGTTTTTTTTTCCTATAGCGGTCATGCAGCAGAAGAGGAAATACTGCTTTCGGGAGGGGCAGTACATGGGTTTTCTATGATGGAATTACTGGCCCAATGTCCGAATCTCAAAATGGTATTGCTGAACGGGTGTTCTACCGCCCTATTGGCACAAAAGGCCGCGAGTTGGGTATTCCCATCCTCATCGGCACCAATCGCAGCGTGCCCTGACCTCGATGCCAAGGAATTTGCCATACGACTGTTTGAACAATTGCGCGACCGCGAAACAGTGAGGAGGGCATACGATTTTGCAAAGCCGGCCTCGAGGATAAATAATCCAGACAATGCCGACCGGGCGGGAAGACAGGATCCTCAGGCAGCGCCGGCAGGAGAGCTTTGGGATTGCTTTGCAAATGAAGATGCTTTATTGGATAAAAACCTCTTCAAGCTCTGCTATTTGCCGGCACAAGTATCATTTGCAAACGAGCGGGCAGGTGTACCGAAGGTATTTGTTATTCATAATGAAATAGGGCGAACGATTTATAAGGACATTCTGGAAAGGGCTCCTTTAGAAGACATTGCTTCCGGGAGCATTTCGAGCGCTTTTATCAATGACAATGCTGAAACAATTGACCAAGATACGGTGGCAAAATTTTGGAATGCCGCCGACGCCATTTGTTTGCTTGTGAGTGATGTCGGATTTACAACCCGTTTCTGGCCCCAAATTACCAACCATATTAATGAACTTCGTCTGGCAAATCCCAAGCCTTTTTTTGTTTCTAATATCAACATCGAGCTAGATTATTTCAAAAACTTTTTGGAAAAAATTGACGGCTGCCAGGAATTTCCAAACAGACTTTTGTGGGGTGCGGTACACTCTGTCGAATCTTTAAACAGAAATAATCCAGGCGCAGGTTACAGCTCCCTTATTAAATGGCTTCGCGATAAACTCTCCTCTAAAGTCGATGAAGTTCATTTAAAAAAGCAACTCCATATTTTTAACTATAATCGGCAACAAACAGACTTTGAAGAGCATGTTGATAGTGATGTACGACATCATTTTATTCTGATAGAGGGCTCTCTCACCTGCGGCCAGGAATGGCTGATCAAACGTTTACTGGGGGGCAATGAGTTGAATATCAATCTTCAACAAACTAATCCCCTCAAACTCGACTTTTCCGGCGAAGAAATCCAATCTGCCGAACAGCTATGGGAACGCCTTGGCGCCACGGTAGTAGGCAAAACGGTACGGGCGGAAATCGTACAGGAAGTAAGCAACCGTCTGCAACGCGAAAACTTGGTCATTGTGCTGGACCGCGTTCACAGTGCGGGAAAACGCCGGCCAATTGACGCAAACCCGCGGTATCCTCGAGACATTCTGGCAGGAGTGGACGACCGCTTTTGCAGCTGTCGATACGCCGCACCGACTGGTAATTGTGGCCGTCAACCGTGGGTACGACGAAGAGGCGGGCTCTGGGAAATTAGAGCTCATGCCCCAAAAGCAGGGCAACCACAGCCTTTTTGCCTTGTCGCCCATCCGATTACTGAAAGGCGATTACGGCAAAAATACGCTCGGCAACTGGCACCGCAATCACAACAACGACGTTTTTTCTCCTTTAGAATATCAAAAACTAATCGAAAAACGCGACGACGTGCTGCTTGACCCGCACATCACAAGCGTGGTGCACAAGATTTGCGCAGTTTATCAATGCGAAGGCATTTACTCTCAACTATTTCAATTATGAGCCTCATCAAAGAAAAAACTACAAGCGCTACGAAGGTGCAGCGCTGACCCAATACAACGAACCGTGCGACCTCGACGCGTATTACCCCAGCGAGGAACTCAAGGAAGCCGTAGAACTAGCCCGTCTTCTACGGCGTCCCCTGTTGCTGCGCGGCGAACCTGGCTGCGGCAAAACCCGCCTGGCAGAAGCGCTGGCTTTTGAGCTATACGATAAGGATTACAAAAAACACTATTTCCCCTGGTATATCAAATCGTCTACCAAAGCTAGGGAGGGGCTTTACACCTTCGACCACCTGAAGCGGCTACGCGACGTAAATATGGAAAAAGAAAACGTCGACTTGAAAACCTACCGGAAATGGGGTAAACTAGGTGATGCTTTCCGGCAATCTACCGCCGAAAAACCGGCCATCGTATTGATCGACGAAATCGACAAGGCCGACCTCGACTTTCCCAACGACCTCTTGCTGGAATTGGACGAGAGCAAATTCGATATTCCCGAAACCGGTGAAGATCCGATCGAGGCAAAATACCCTCCGATCATCATCATCACCAGCAACGACGAAAAAGAATTGCCGGGCGCTTTCCTGCGCCGCTGTATTTTTCACTATATCGAGTTTCCCGGAGAAGACCTCCTTCTCAAAATCGTGTACGCAAAGCTCGCCGCCACGTTTGAAAAAACGCTGCCGGAAACGGCTATAAAACAATTGATATCGCGCTTTAAACAACTGCACGAAAACATGGCCAACTCCGCCAACGCCGATTTGCCGCCTTCTACCAGCGCTTTGCTCGACTGGGTGCAGATCATCACGCACAATGTGCAGGCCGGCCTGCTGAGCTTTACGGAAGAAGGAGAACTAAAAAATTGGGAAGACAAGCTTCCCTTCCCTGGTTTGCTTTTAAAAAGCTTCGACGACTACCGCTCTTTCCGCGGCGCTAAATGATAAACCATGAGCAAGGATACGCTGGTCTTCTACGATTTTTTTACCCAACTGCGCAAGCAAACAGACTTGCCGTTGGACATGGACCAGTATGCTCTTTTTCTTGAGTTGTTTGTTGGCGGTTATGCCTGGGGAGACAAAGAGCGGCTGCGCCGCTTGTGCCGTGCGCTATGGCTGAGCCTGCCCAAATATGGCGAATTTTTCGACAAAGAATTCGACCTGGCGTTTGAGCCATTGGCCCGGCAGACCCGCGAGGCAGCAAAGGTAGCGATACGGGCTATTCCAGAGGAGACGGAATTAACAGGGGAGTCCCATCCGGAGAAAAACAGGAAGAATTCCCCAGTCTTCTCAAGAGAAACAAAAAAGAAGAAAAAAAAGAGGAGCCGCCCCCACCTCCACCTCCGCTACCTTCCCCACTACCGGCCACTCCCCAAACCAAAGCGGTTTTCCTCGAATTGGCGGATACTGTCGCCGAAGAAGAAGGAGATGCCGAAACTGGATCGAGTGGCAGTTTGTTAGACCACAAGTTTATCTTCACCAACCACTTTTTACCCGTAAAGGAACGCCGTTTGCAGCAAAACTGGCGTTATCTGCGCTTTAAAGCAGAGAAAAAACCAGGCATTGAGATCGACCTGGC
This sequence comes from Saprospiraceae bacterium, assembly GCA_016715405.1. GTDB lineage: Bacteria > Bacteroidota > Bacteroidia > Chitinophagales > Saprospiraceae > JABWBR01. Next base: position 42,058 of record JADKAE010000011.1, read on the forward strand.
CGCCACGGTAGAGCGCTGCGCACGCGAAGGTGGTTTTATCGATTTTGAATACATTCCCCAAATCGAATACAAAAAGCTTTTCACTTTTGATAGACCACGAAGGCTCGATGGTTGCTTTTGAGGGCTTGGCCCAGCAATTGGTGGATGCTTTTCGCAAAAGGCTACCCGACGCACAGGTACACGCCTGGTATTTTCACAATTATCCGGGTAGCGTATTATTCGACAACCCCTACCACACGTCGGCCGTCGACGTGGTAAGCTGGCGCGCGCGCCTGCGCAAAGAACCCGCCGTATTGTTCGTTGTGAGCGATGCCGGCGCAGCCAGGGGAGGGGAGCGGTTCGAACGGGTATTGGCTACCCGCAACTGGATGGAAGAGACGCGTCGTTTTGCATCGCAGGTCTTGTGGCTCAATCCCACGCCCCGTTCGCGTTGGGTGGGAAGCTCGGCGGTATACATCGCATCGTTTTTGCCGATGGTAGATATCAGCAAGCAGGGCATCGCACAGTTGCCCGATTTGCTCAAACATTTATAATCATGGACCAGTACTGGGAACAGGCCGTATCAGCGCTCAACAACGAGATAGAAGCGGGCATGCTGCGCCGCTACTACAGGCGTTTTGGGCATGAAGCCATGTTGCTTGCTGCCCATGCCGCCCTGTTGCCCGCTCTTACCTCTGACCTGGTTTACAAGCTTTGGCGATATTTCAGACCACGTGAAATAGACGAAGAGCATCACCCCTTGTCTATGGCTGTGTCCGACCTGTTGCTTTCCCCGTTGTGCCGGGAAGTAGGTCGCGGTCTCTTCGAAATGTTGCCCAATGTACGCGAAACCCTGCTCGATGTGTTACGTGCCCATCCCCAATACGGTGGCACTCATTTGAAAAAACTGGCCGAATTTGCACATTACTATCGACAAGACAATCCAGCTCCCATGCCTTCGCCCGCCTACAGCGAAGCCCTGCGCTGGACCGCCGATATGTACCTGCATCCCAATGCGGTAGCCAAAGAACTGATCGAACTACTGCAACAAGCGCAGCCCAACCCCGCCCGCCTCCAGCGCATGATGGAAGCCGCCGGCATGCGCCAGCGTCTGCTGGAACGCGATAATAAACGCAAAGCGGGAAAAGACCCCCTCGGCGTAGCGCTCAACCTGGTGCGGGGATTACTCAATTATCAAAGCGGACAACAAGCGATCGGCATACAGCAATTGCAACACGTGGCGCCCTACCTCAAAGACTCCGCCGGCAATGATGCCATCAAGGTTTTGTTGTCGGAGGATATTCTCACAGCCATACAATCGCAGGCCATAGAAGTAGAATTTGAACCACTACCGTCTACACAAAATCACCGTACTCACCGATAGTGAAGTAAATAAAGAGCGGTTAATGAAAGAAGCCTTCGGTATTCCGTCTCCATTCATCTCTTTCCCGCTTTCTATTTTTGAGCACACTCAGGTTATAAAGGTGGCGGACAGTCCCAGTATAGACCTTAGCGTACAGATATGGCAATACGACGAAGAAATCATACCTCCGAGTGCTGGACGCTATGTTGATTTCCAACAATGGCGCATACGTAGTTGCTGTGGCTTGACAATCAAAATCGCGACGAACTATTGCGTGATATAGCCCGCAAAGTCAATCGTATCAATTGGCAAGTGTCCCAAAGTTCGGCTTATATCAAATTAGTCATACAATTGAAAGAAGAAAGCCTGCCCACAGATATTGAATATATAAGAGATCGTTTTCCAGAAGTTAAATCGATTTACCAGGTTAATTCAAGAGATATTCATTCATCAAAGCTGGTAAAGATTAGTGTAAAACCAGGTTTACCTTCTCATGTACTTTTTAGAAGAGAACTTACAGCAGATTTTAGAAGAGAACTTACAGCCGTTAACCTATGAAAATGCCGAACAACTGCTGGATTACCTCTACACCGGCCCTCGCCGTTACATGCGCTACAGCGAATTCGAAGCCTTATTCGACCGATACGGCATCAAACAGGGTAGGGACGAAACCCTGCAATACGGCATCGACGCGGGTTTGCTGATAGCCGGCGCCAACTGGCGCGAACGTGAAGCTTTTATCATGGGAGTGACGGTCACCGGCTCTTTGATTTCCTGCACCGCGTAGTATTTGGAGTGTTCCAAAACGAAAAGCTAAGAAGCGAAACCGGCCTTATGGCCTTCGAACAGTTTAAAGAAGTGATGGGGCCGAGGAAATACCCGGCGATATAGATAAGCTAATTCTATTATTAGAGAGCTACGGCATCTTGAGTTTGACGGGTATCGAAGGGGCGCTGTTTGTCCGGCCTTACTCACCCCAAAAAGCCATCAAACCTCTTTTAGATCGCCAAAATGAAACAATTGCTTATGTAAATGGACTTTCCCATCCATGTTCAAGGCGCTATTTTACATCCTGCAATCCCGCATGAGGGTATCCGGCTATCTCATAGAATGCGGCATAGAAGCTATGTCGGTATCCACAGGTAGCGTAGCCGTTGAACTATGGCTCGATGCCGCCTCCCAATCCATCGAATTGCGCTACAAACCATTTCCTGAAAACGAAAAGTTTGCGGGCGAGTGGGTAGAAACCATCCCCCGTTATTTCCACGAATCTTTTCCATTTTTGACCTACAAGGAAACGCGCTTCACCATCCCCGCGCACGCCACCCCCGCATGGCGCCCGTAGCAGGCGGCACGTTTACGATGGGCGATATGATGGGAGATAAAGAATACGACAACGAATTCTCCCTCCACGAAGTCACCCTCCACGACTACGAAATGGGCGCCTACGCCGTGACTTTCGACGAATACGAGACCTTCTGTGAAGCCACCGGCCGCGAAAAGCCTCGTGATAGTGGCTGGGGTCGACGAGCTCGCCCGGTCATCAATGTGGACTGGTATGACGCCGTCGAATATTGCAATTGGCTGAGCGAAATATGGGGCTTGCCGCCGGTGTACGACATAGACAAAACAAAAAAGATCCTAATAACAAGAATTCAACTGACGACAAAAAATGGCTGGTGGCTATTCGTCCCGATGCCTGGCAGGGTGGCAGCTACCGCTTACCCACCGAAGCAGAGTGGGAATACGCCGCCCGCGCAGTAGACGGGAAAGGAGGCGGCAAGGTGCGCTTCGGAAACGGCAAGGATATTGCTGATCCTAAGGAGATTAATTTTGATGGTAACAGCGGAACGAGGCCATATTCTATTGCCGGCGGATACCGTCGTAAAACCACACCCGTAGGCAACTTCTCTCCCAACAGCCTGGGGCTATTCGATATGAGCGGCAATGTGTGGGACTGGTGTTGGGACTGGTATGACGCTTATCCAACAAGCTCCCAAACCGATCCTAAAGGGCCCGATAGTGGCTCCAACCGGGTTAACCGTGGCGGGTCGTGGCTCAACGACCCCGTCTACGCGCGTTGCGCTTACCGGAGTGACGACGGCCCGGACCGCCGCAGCAGCAGCCTCGGCTTCCGCCTTGCCAGGGCGGCTCGTTAGTTTTTTGGGTTTTTACCTTTTTGGCTTGTTCGGCTGGGGGGCGATTGGGCGACTTGGCGAGGGGGCGAACGGACAACCGATTGCAGACGTGGTAATTCAGGCGGTGATTTCAAATCACCTCCTGAATTGTCTCCGCAGTTTTTCCTTTCCGTGAAATCCGGCTAATCTGTGGAATCCGTGATTCTGACTACGGTGTCTGAATCACGGATTCCACGAATTTTTTTCGTCATTAGCGTGGTCATTCCCGCTACCGGCGAGCCTTGGATTCGCATAATATTTCTTGCACCTATTAGTCTCATTCGCATCTGCACACGTAGTGTATGTACACCGACAAGTGCGATCTTTGACCCAGTCCCCGGGCTGAAGCCCGGGTTTGAAGGGAAAAAACAGGGCTCGTCGCACTTTGTCCAGCATGACAAAAAAGGGCTATGCACACTTGGCGCTCGCCGGTAAAGGGAATCTACCACATCAAGATATACCTCGCACCGCCTAGTTTTGGGCATAACCAATGCTCGGGCCTGCGGCAGAATCCAAAACTTTATTTCAACGCCAGGGAATACCAGGTGCCTTTACCTACGCCGTTCTGTTGCAGGTGTTTTTTTTGTATCAGGTTTTCAATGCTTTTCCGGAGCGTATTCCGGTTGGCGTTGGTCAGCCGCTCCAATTCCCCCATCGTTATGCGCCCTCTTGACTGCACTATTTCAAGAATTTGCTGAGCTAATTCAGGCATTTGCGTAAGAAGAATATGCTCCCTGCTCACTTTTATCTCCAAATTATCCTTTTGTCGCTTAAGGGATTTTAAAAAGAAAAGCAACCACGGATGCCAATTTGTTTGAGCCAGATAAAGCGTCGTCTGCGTTTGTCGCAAGGACAAATAATACGCTTGTTTTTCCTGTTCAATAATGGCTTCCAATGAACTGTACGGCACATAGCGATACCCGGCTTTAATCAACAGATATGTGGTCAACGCACGCGACAGGCGGCCATTGCCGTCTTGAAATGGATGTATTGCCAAAAAGCAAAGGACGAAGATACCGATGACTAAAAGTGGGTGCAGATGTCCTTCACGAAGGGCTTGTTGTGTCCATTCCACCAGTTCCTGCATTTTTCCGGGAGTTTCTAGCGGACTAGTCGTTTAAAAGACGATCCCGATTTGTTGCCCGTTGGCATCTGTAGCAACTACGTGATTAGGCAGTTGTTTATAAGCACCCTTATGCCAGTGGTCTTTAGAGCTGTATTTAAGCAGCAGACCGTGCAGTTGTTGGAGGAAGTTTTCGGAAAGCGGAATATCGCTGTAATGTTGAAAAATGGTATTCATCAACTCTGCATAACCCGCTACTTCCTGTTCGTCGCGGGTGCTGAATTGTTGCACGTTCATATTAAGCAGCAGTTGTTCGACCTGTCTGTCCGACAATTTGCTACCCTCAATACGCGTGCTCGATGCGATGCTCTCTATGGTCGCTACTTTTTGCAAACGCAGCAGTGCTTCCGGGGCTAAATTCCCTAATGCCCGCCACGCCCCTTTGAACTCGTCTATCTCGGCGATGAGGTTGAGTATTTCAGGCGTGATTACTAAATTTTGTACCGACCGCATAGCGCATATTTTTACGCAAAAATACGCATAAAGACCATTTTATTCAAAAATATACGCATAAATACGCAAAAATATGCTTGAATCTGTTCTCTGTTCTCTGTTCTCTGTTCTCTGTTCTCTGTTCTCTGTTCTCTGTTAAGTTCAATTGGTAAAGATAAGGAACGGACAACCGACAACGGAGAACAGACAACCGACAACCCCCTTGCATTTCCCCCAAAAATTCTGCATATTTGTAGCTAGCAATTTTTTATGCTAAAAAAACTAACCATAGGTCTCCTCGCCGGCATGGCACTTTTGATGCAAACAGGCATCAGAGTGGACATACACCATTGCGGCGATGAAAGCGCCTATCGGTTTTTGGGCTTGCATTTCGGCCTCCATTGTTCCTGTCCCGATTCACACCACGATACGCCTAATAATTGCTGCGACGACGACGAAGTGTTTGTAAAAGCCAATACTACCCATTGGCTGTCGACTTCAGTTTTTACTTTTTTTGAAAAAATAAACGCCATCGCGGTACTTCCGCCTGTCGTGGAATGGCTATGGGCATTGCCAGTAGTCGATACCGACCCGCCTTCTCATAACGGGCATAGTCCGCCAGGTTCTTCCCTCGTTTTATTCCTTCTTCACTGTGTATTCCGGTTTTAGGACTCCATCGATCGTTGTATTTGATTGAGATTCTTCACCTAATGCAGTGAAATGATGAAAATGATCATTGTGTTTTTGGGCGTTATGGCTCTTGCAGGCTGTGGCGAAAAAGAGTCGGCACAGGGCATGCCGCCGGCCACTATGCCGGCGCCCCAGCCCAAAAAGAAGTACAGACCCTCCGGGCTACTTTTGTGCAAGTTGACCCCCGATCAAACAGCATATCCAGGCCCTCGTGGGACAATACCTGCGCATCAAAGACGCCCTGGTAGCCGCCCAGCCCACGGGCGTTCCCGCTATCGCCGAAAAGATGCTGGCAGAATTGCGCGGCGTGGATAAATCCTACCTCAGTTTTTCACAAAAAGAGGCCTACGACAAGTCTGCTGCCGATTTGCGAAAGCAACTGGAAAAATTAACGACAACTCCCGAACTGGCCGCCCAGCGAGTCATCCTGGAGCCGCTGTCGCTGGCCGTTTTTCAATTGGCTAAAGATTTTGGTTACCAAACAAACCTCTACCGCGAGTACTGCCCCATGGCATTCGACAATCGCGGCGCTGCCTGGCTCAGCGACTCCGACTCCATTCGAAATCCTTATTTTGGCGACGAGATGCTCAAATGCGGAACCGTTACCGACATCCTAAATCGCTGATATCATGGTAAAATGGCTAACCACCTGGGCACTGCACAACCGGCTGATCGTGATCATGCTGGCCGCCGCCCTCTTTGGATGGGGAGTACTGTCGGTGCAACGCAATCCCATCGACGCCATCCCCGACCTGTCGGAAAACCAGGTCATCGTGTTCACCGAATGGATGGGCCGCAGCCCGCAAATCCTGGAAGACCAGGTGACCTACCCGCTGGTGTCCAATCTGCAGGGCATTCCCCGCGTGAAAAATATCCGCGGCGCTTCGATGTTCGGCATGAGCTTCGTGTACATCATTTTTGAAGACGACGTCGACATCTACTGGGCGCGGACGCGCGTGGCCGAGCGACTCAGTTTCGCCCAGCGCCTGCTGCCCGCCGGAGTGATGCCCACGCTGGGCCCCGATGGCACGGGTGTGGGGCATATCTACTGGTACACCCTGGATGCGCCCGGCATGGACCTCGCCGAGCAGCGGGCTTTGCAGGACTGGTACATCAAATTCGCCTTGCAAACTACGCCGGGCGTGGCCGAAGTGGCCTCTTTCGGCGGCTTTGAAAAACAATACCAGATCGTCGTCGACCCGCTCAAACTGCAATTCTACAACCTGTCGCTTATGCAGGTCATGGAAGCCGTGCGGGCCAACAACAACGACGTGGGCGGCCGCAAATTCGAAATGTCGGATATGGCCTACGTGATCCGCGGATTGGGCTATATCAAAGACAAAAAAGACCTTGAAGAACTGGCGGTGGCCACCGTTGACGGCATGCCCGTGCGCCTGCGCGACATAGCCACCCTGCAAATGGGCGGCGAGCAGCGCCTCGGCATTTTTGATGAAAACGGCAACGGCGAGGTGGTGGGCGGTATCGTGGTGATGCGCTACAACGAAAACGCCGACGAGGTGATCCAGGCCGTTAAAAAGAAAATAAAAGAAGTCGAAAAAGGCCTGCCCGAAGGAGTGCGTTTCAAAACAGCCTACGACCGCAGCGTGCTAATCGAAGAAGCGATAACTTCGGTAAAAAATACGCTGATCGAAGAGATGATCGCGGTATCGGTTGTGGTGCTGCTCTTTTTATTCCACTGGCGCAGCGCCCTGATCATCCTCATCCAATTGCCCATTTCGGTGGCTATCGGGTTTATCCTGCTCGAAGCGTTTGGCATTTCCTCCAACATCATGTCGCTCACCGGCATCGCCCTGGCCATCGGGGTGGTCGTCGACGACGCCATCGTGATGGTGGAAAACGCCTACCGGCATATCTCCGAGCGACTACACCTCTCGCCGGACACAAAACTCGATGCCGACCAGCGACTGCAACTCATCGAGCGCTCGTCGCGACAAGTGGGTCCCGGCGTGTTTTATTCCACGATTGTGGTCATCGCTTCTTTCCTTCCCGTTTTCCTGCTCACCGGTATGGAGGGCAAGTTGTTTCACCCCCTGGCCTGGACAAAAACCTTTATCCTGCTGGTGGATGCGGTGATTGCCATTACGCTGACCCCTGTTTTGATTTCTTTATTATTAAAAGGCAAACTTCGCCCCGAAGAAAAAAATCCGCTCAACCACTTGTTGGAGCGCATCTATACGCCCATATTAAAATGGTGCCTGCACTGGCGAAAAACCACGCTGGTATTGATGTTGGCGGCCCTGGCTACCGGCTTCGTCTTGCTGTCGCGGCTGGGCTCCGAATTTATGCCGCCCCTCGACGAAGGTTCGCTGCTGTTCATGCCCGTGACCCTGCCCGATGTGTCCAATAGCGAAATCAAACGCATTTTGCAGGTACAGGACAAACTCATCAGCGCGGTGCCGGAGGTGAGCTACGTATTGGGCAAGGCCGGCCGGGCCAGCACCGCCACCGACAACGCGCCCATCAGCATGATCGAAACCATCATCCTGCTAAAGCCGAGAAATGAGTGGCGCGCAGGCGTCGACAAAGACAGCATCATCAACGAATTAAACGGCCTGATGCAGTTTCCCGGCGTCACCAACGGCTGGACCCAGCCCATCATCAACCGCATCAACATGCTCTCTACCGGTATCCGCACCGACGTGGGCATCAAAGTGTACGGCCAGCGCCCCGACAGCATCAACCTGCTCGCCCAGTCGCTCAAGAAAGCGCTCGAAGGCGTGCCCGGGGTGAGCGACCTGTACGTTGAGCCCATCACCGGCGGCAAATACATCGATATCCACCTCAAACGCGAAGAACTGGGCCGCTACGGACTGTCGGTCGACGACGTCAACGCAGTCATCGAAAGCGCACTGGGCGGCATGACGCTCACCACCACCATCGAAGGCCGGCGGCGCTTCAGCGTCAACCTGCGCTACGCCCAGGAGTACCGCAATAGCATCCAGGCCCTGCGCCGACTGCAGGTACAGACCATGGACTACGGCCCCATCCCCCTGGAAGCCGTGGCCGACGTGCAACTCAACGAAGGTCCGCCGATGATCAACTCCGAAAACGCGATGCTTCGCGGCGCCGTGTTGTTCAACGTGCGCGGCCGCGACCTGGGTAGCACCGTGCAGGAAGCCCAGCAACGCATTCAAAATAGCATCGATCAATTGCCGAAAGGCTACTTCCTCGACTGGAGCGGACAGTGGGAAAACCAGCTGCGCGCCAACCGCACCCTGAAATTGATCGTGCCCATCGTTATAGCCATCATCTTCATGGTGCTGTACATGACGTACAACTCCGTAAAAGAAGCCATGATCACCATGATCACCGTGCCCATCGCGCTGGTGGGCGGGGTAGTGATGGTATACGCCTACGGCGTCAATTTGTCGGTGGCGGTAGCCGTCGGCTTCATCGCCCTGTTCGGCATGGCCATCGAGACAGCCATGCTCATGACCATCTACCTCAACGAGGCCATGAGCAAGCTGGTAGCATTAAAAGGCAATTCGCGCGACACGATCACCAATGCCGATTTGCGGCAGTACGTCATCGAAGGCGCCGCCAAGCGACTCCGCCCCAAGCTGATGACGGTGTCGGTATCGCTGTTCGGCCTGATCCCCATCCTATGGGCCACGGGCACCGGCAGCGATGTGATGCGACCCATTACGATCCCCCTTATCGGCGGCACGATTTCTTCTACGATCTACGTGCTGCTGGCCACGCCGGTGGTGTTTGAGATGATGAAGGAATGGGAGCTCCGGCGCAAGGGAAGGATTGAGATTGTGGACGCGGAGTGAAAGGGACTGTTGGACTTTGGGGACTGTTAGACTATTAGCTCTTGGTTCCAAAAGTCCAATAGTCTAAAAGTCCAATAGTCTAATATTCTATAAACTCGTTATCTATGCATAAAACATTAATTATCATCGCAATCATAGCGCTGCTCCCGGACACAGCCAGGCTGCAGCCCATGCCCCTCCCTGCCATCCTCGACGAAATCGCCTTGCGGCACCCCATGCCGGCCATGTACGACGCGGCCATCCGGTCGCAGGACGAGGCCGTGGCGGGGGCGCGTAGCTGGATGGCGCCTGAACTGAGCGCCGGCTTTTTGATGACGCCTTACAACCCCAACCGGTGGAAGGCCGATGCAGACCATTTTGAAGGCATGGGATCCTTCATGATATCGGCGCAGCAATTTATACCCAACCGAAAAAAACAAGACGCGCAGGCGGCGTATATGTCGGCCATGTCGGGTGTGGATCGCGAAAACAAAAAAGCCACCTTAAACCGCTTGTGGGCGGCCGCCAAGCGCAATTATATGGAATGGGGCGTATTACGCAAAAAACAGCGGGTACTCGGCGACAGCGAGCAATTGCTGCAATTTATGGTAGAATCGGCCGAATTGCGCTACCGCAACGGCCTCGAAAAAATCAACGCGTACTACAAAGCCAAAGCCGCCCTCGCGCAATTGGCCTCGGAGCAATTGATGCTCGAATCGGACATCGCCCAGAAGCGCATCGCCCTCAACGCCCTGATGAACAGGCCGCCCAACGCACCTTTGGAAATCGATACCATTTTTATACAAAAAGACTACAGCAGCTGGGTCTTCGACAGCACCCTGCTGGCGGGCAACCGCAGCGACATCCGGGCCGTCGACCGGGAGATGCTTGTCAACCAGCTCAAAATCACCACCGAGCAGCGGCAGTTGCTGCCAGAATTCGGCGTGCGCTACGACCACATGTTCGCCTTCGGTACGCAGCCCTGGCAATTCACCCTCATGGGCATGGTGCGGCTGCCCCTGGCGCCCTGGTCGTCGGGCATGTACAAGGCCAACGTAGAGAGCCTCAAATGGCGCAACCTGGCCCTGCAGCAAGAGAAGCTGACGCGCCTCAACGAGGCCTCCTCGATGGCCTATGCGATGCAGAGCGAGTGGGCTTTCGCCAAACGGCAACTCGAGCTCACCGAACGCCAGATTTTGCCGGCGCTGCGCCGCAACCTGCAGACCCAGCAGTTGGCCTACGAGCAAAACACCACCGAGTTGTTTATGCTGTTCGATGCCTGGGAGGCGCTCAACGAAACGCAAATGAATTATTACGACCAGTTGCTGAAGCTGCTCTTGTTGCAGACGCAATTGGAAGAAGTGCTGGAAATACGATGAATAGGGATTTTTATTTTACCGCAGAGTTAAAAGGAGCTAATCGCAGAGTTTCGCGGAGTATAACAACATCTCTGCGGAACTCTGCGATTAACTCCCTTAACTCTGCGGTTAACAAAAACACGTAATGAGAGTACTAATAATAACCCTCGCCACCCTCACCGCCTGCCACCCGCAGCCCGGCGGCGAAACCCCTTCATCAGCCACGGAAGTCGACAGCGCGGCCCTGCAAACCCTGGTACAACCCGCCAACCGGGTAGTCAAAGCCGATATCCCCGCCATCACCCTGATGCGCAGCGCCGAAGTCGTCGAACTGGAAGCCGTGGGCCGCGTCGACTATGACACCCGCTTTATCGGCTCGGTATCCGCCCGGGTATCGGGGCGCATCGAAAGGCTGCACGTCAAATACCGCTTTCAGCCCATCGCCAAGGGGCAGCCGCTGATGGACGTGTACAGTCCCGAATTGCTCACGGCCCAGCAGAATTACCTTTTCTGCTCGAAAACGACCCCGACAATGCCGGCATGCTCGCCGCCGCCAGGGAACGCCTCAATCAACTGGGATTTTCAGCCAAACAAACACAGCAACTCGCCAAAGACAAAAAACCGGTGTACGCCGTCACCATCTATAGCCCTTACAGCGGCCACCTCCACGAAACCCCCGGCGACATGCAGGCCGCGGAGGGTATGAGCGCAGGGGCCTCCCCTAACCACTGCACCGCTGAGTCTGAAAGAAGGCGACTACGTGCAGCGCGGCAGGCCGGTATTGACCGTCTACGACCCCCGCAAAACCTGGATACTGCTCAACATCTTCCCGGGGGATTTGCCGCTGACCCGGGTGGGCGACAAAGTGCGCATCCGCCCCGAATCGGCGCCCGACCGCGATTTCCGCGCACAGATCGACTACCTGGAGCCCGTCTTGCGGCAGGGCAACAAAGTCGCCATAGCCAGGGTGTATTTCGACAACACCGGGCTGCAACTGCCTATCGGCGACCGCGTGCGGGCCATCGTCTTCAGCCGCCCAGTAGAGGGCTGGTGGCTGCCCGAAGACGCCGTCGTAGCCCTGGGTTCGCAAGCCGGCGTGATGAAAAAAAATGGCGATAAATACGAGGCCGTAGCCGTACAAACCGGCCTTCGCACCAACGGCAAAGTGCAGATCACCGGCGGCTTGAGTCCCGCCGATAGCGTAGCCGCCAATGCCCAATTTCTGCTGGACAGCGACAGCTTTTTTTCGACAAAATGAACAATAACATGCGATACATACTCCAATCCCTTACGCTGATGATCCTGCTCGCCGCCTGCAAACAGGACAACTCCGCCCTGGTCGACCCCGACGTATACTACACCTGCTCCATGGACCCCCAGGTAGTCGCCTACGAGCCGGGTAGTTGTCCCATCTGCAAAATGCCGCTCACCCTCATGCGCAAAGGCAAAGGAATGAAAGCCGGCGAAATACAACTCACCCCCCAGCAAATCCAGCTGGGCAACATAGCCTACGACACCGTGCGTTTGGGCGCTATCGGCGAAGAAACCGCCTTCACCGCCACCCTGACAGCCGACCTCACCAAAACCTACACCCTCAGCGCGCGAATGGCCGGGCGTATAGACCGCCTGTACGTAAAAAGCGAGGGCAGCAAAGTGAAGAAGGGCGATCGCATCTACGACCTCTACAGCGAAGAACTGCAGGCCGCCAAACAGGAATACGTGCTGGCCCTGCAAAAGCAAAAAACGCAGCAAAGCGCCCTGGTCGACTACAGCGAACTCGCCAGGCAGTCCCGCCAGAAACTCCTCCTGTGGGGCCTTAGCGAGCCACAGATAAACGAACTGGCCAAAACCGGGCAAGTGGGCAGCCATACCGCCTTCTACAGCCCCTACAACGGCTACGTGCTCGAAGTGAGCCAGGAAGAAGGCGCCTACGTCATGGACGGCTCGCCCATCATACGCCTCGCCGACCTATCCGGTTTATGGGTAGAAGCCCAGGTCCACGTCAGCCAGCTGGCTGCCCTCACGCCGGGCAAATCCGTCGCCGTGCGCCTGCCCGACTTCCCCGAATTATCTCTTCGCGGCCGCGTCGACTTCATCAACCCCGAGCTTAGCGCCGGCAGTCGCCTCAACCTCGTGCGCGTGGCCATCCCCAATCCGGGCATGCAACTGCGGCCGGGACTGCCGGCCACCATCGTCGTGCCGGGGCAATTACAGCAGGCCCTCACCCTGCCCCTTTCGGCCGTGTTGCGGGGTGGCGGCGGCGCCCAGGTATGGCTGTACGAAGGCGACAACACCTTTCGCAGCGTAGCCGTAGAAACCGGCCTCGAAACCGCCGACCGCGTAGCCGTCACTACCGGCCTCCGGGCTGGCGACGTAGTAGTGACCAGCGGCGCGTATTTGCTGCAAAGCGAATATGTGATCAAGCGGGGAGCGGCTCCGGAGTGAGGGGGGAGGGACTGGCGACTGTGCGACTTTGCGACGACTTTACGACTGTGCGACTGTGCGACTCGACCCGTGCATAACCTCACTCTGTGTCACTCCGTTTTATTCCGTTTAACGCTGCGGTAAAAAAACTATGCTTGCGCAAACAAAAAACAAAAAAAAATCCGATTTTTGAACATGCCAATGCTCACCATCCTAAAAAGACTGGGAAACATGTTGCAAATAGACTTCAAGCCATTTCCTGACATCAGCACTGCGCGATTGCGGTTGCGGCAGCTTGGCTTGGACGATGCCCCCGGATTATCGGAGTTGCGTTCCCACGAAAAAGTCAATAAATACCTTGACAGGCCCAAAATCCAATCCATCGAAGAAGCGCGGCAGATCATCCAATCGCTCAACCAGGGCGTGGCCAACAACAGCTGGATATTTTGGGCCATCACCTATCCCGATAGCGACCAATTAATCGGCACCATCTGCATTTGGAACATCTCCAAAAAAACCGCCACTGCCGATATCGGCTACGAATTGCACCCCGATCATCAGGGAAAAGGCATCATGCAGGAAGCTCTGCTGGAGATTTTAGATTATGGTTTTTATAAAATGAAATTAAAAAAATTGCAGGCATTTACACATAAAAACAACACCAAATCCCTCCAATTATTAATCAAAAACGGTTTTACAGAAGACCCGAAAGGCGTAGACGAAGCCGAGCCGGGGATGAAGGGGATGGTGTTGTATTCCTTGCTAATGTGCTGATGCGAACGAAGGGGGGCCCGCCCCGCTGGAGGGTCGGTGCTGATTTGCTGATTTGCTGATAATTTTAAAACCACAACCAAACCCACAACCCACACCCACCCCCCAACACCAACACAACCGCCCGATAACCGACAACCGACAACCGACAACAATCATCGAATTTGTCACGCGTCACCTTGTCACCTTGTCACCACCGCAACTGCTCCGTGGCCGTCACCCCAAAACCGTACCGGCTGCTTTAGCTGCTGGAAAGCCACGTTGTTTGAATCGCAGATTACACAGATTTATGGATTACGCGGATAGGAGCGCTTGGGGATCATTTTTAATTAGGATGTGGGGGATGTTGGAAGGATGGGAAGGATGTTGGATGCTGGATGCTGGATGTTTGATTGTTTTTTTGAACGGACATCCGACAACAATCGTCGAATAGCGTCCTTTGCGAAACCTTGGCGTGCCTTGCGTTCAAATAAAATACGTGGCTTCGCTTGACCTTGTTAACGGTACCGGCTGCTTTAGCTGCTGGAATGCCACGTTGTCCGATCGGATTTAGCTTCCCAGGTAAGGCGTAGTGGAGCGTGGGATTTGATATGTGATTGTTGCACGACGTTTCAATAATTAGTAGCTGAACCGACAACCGACAACCGATAACCGATAACCGACAACCGACAACCCATAACCCACAACAGTTTTGCCACGCGTCACCTTGTCACCTTGTCACCACCGTGGGTGCTCCGTGGCCGTCACCAACTGAGCTATTTCCTGGCCGCCACCTCTCCGCATCATCCTTGATTCCGGCCACGTTGTCTGAATCGCGGATTACGCGGATTGGGGGGATTACACGGAAAGGAGCGCCTGGGGATCATTTTTAATTAGGATGAGGGGATGTTGGAAGGATGGAAGGATGTTTGATGCTGGATGTTTGATTGTCAATTTGAACGGACATGCTTCGACAACAGAAATCGTCGAATAAAGGCCTTTGCGAAGACTTGGAGTGCCTTCAAGCTTGTTGAAATAAAGATCAAAGGCTTTGTCCGCTTGGCCTGGGTTTAACGGTACCGGCTGCTTTAGCTGCTGGAATGCCACGTTGTCTGAATCGCAGTATTCTTTAGCTTGTCATGCCCGCCAGGGCATCTGTACACGTAGCGCTTAATCCAGTCGCTTGAGCGGTGATTGGTGTGATGGATTTGATTTATGTTATTGTTATAACGAAATGTGTTTAAACAATAATAAGCAACTGGAACCGATAACCGACAACCGATAACCGACAACAATTTTGCCACGCGTCACCCTGTCACCACCGTAGCTGCTCCGTGGCCGTCACCAACTGAGTTATTCCCCGGCCGTCACCTTGTCACCACCGTAGCTGCTCCGTGGCCGTCACCCCAACACTGTACCGGCTGCTTTAGCTGCTGGAATGCCTGGTTGTCTGAGTCAGCAACCACCTCGATCTTGAAAAAAAATATATAAGTCGTGCTTTCTTTCGCATTTTTCTAAAATATCCAGTAGTATGCATGCAGTGTTACGTATCAAAAGCCGTTTATTGTATCTTATGGATAAATTTTATATTTTTGGCATTATTAATTCTATTAACTTCAAGTAATTTTCAATATGAAACAACAAATAAACGTAAGTTTTTTGGACTTATCATTTGATGAACTTTCAATAATAATTGGAAATAGTCTTACAGAGGAGGCTTTAGGTTCAAAGCCATTGAAAGATTCTGAAAAAATGGAAGTTGGAAAAAACTGGTTTGCTGCTAACCTTGGTAAGATAAAAGAGCTTGTTTGTAATAACGAAATTATACAAAAGCAGGTTTTTAAAGAAGGCAATAAGGAAAGGAATTTATTATATGCTGCCGTCATAGATGTGATAAGTAGTTATTATGGCAGCTTGCCGGTGAGTGCTTTATCTGCTATGATAATTAATTACGGTCTGGGTAAGTTGTGTGATCAATTTGAATAGCAAAATTAAATATATGAATGAAGAAGCTTTATATTCATTACATGGTGGTATAGCATATGAAGGTGATTTTCCGAAATGTCTTCCTCTTTCAATAATTCAATCCATTCAGGGTATATGTTATCATTATATCCCTGAATGGATCGATTATATAGATGGGAAAGAATTGGTAGTGGCGTTTACAAATAATTTGTCACTTTCTGTGTTGTATCAAAAAACGGATGATAATGTTGGAATAATATTATTGCCAAAAGGACTTATTACCAGAGCTTACTTGTTAACTAAGGTGGTTTTTTCTAACCTTGATAAAGAAAGAAAACAATTTGTGCGGTTTGCTGCTCCAATTCCGGAAGATTATACCCATCATGAAATTTATATTCCACCAAGGTTAAGACCAATTTTTGCATCTTATAGTGATGCAAATATGCTCCTATCAGAATGGGAGGAACTTAACAGCAGCATAACTATTGATGAACTCAATAATGATTTCGTAGAATATACTACGGTAATGATAGTACTTCATATTATTTTCCATGAGCTTGGACATATTTCAAGAGGTCATAGGACCTTTTTGTCTTTACAAAAGTTGGCCAGCCATGAAAGTAGAAATTTTTTAAGTATAGATAAAATTAAACGAGCATTAGAAATTGACTCAGATAAAATTGCCGGTCAATTGATGAGTAAAATTACAGCATTACAAATTCAGGAATACAAAGAGAAAGGAAATTATATTGACCATTTACCCTATATTGCTTATTGTACAGGCTTTGCTAATATGCTTGTATACAGTATTATGGATGTAGAAACAAGAGGTCTCGCCGCTTATAAAAATAGCATATACCCTCATCCGACAGTCAGATTTCTTTTTTAATATGGGGGCTTATTCAAAATGGATAAGAAAAACAATACCCGCAATGTTGCTACAGCAATGGCAGCTGTCAACTAATCAATCTATTATAGACTGTATCCGTTGTTTTCATTGGATGGTTTTAGAAGAATTATTAGATGATGAAGACTGGTGTAAACCTGAATTCATGCAGAAATATTGGATTTGCGGCATGCAAATGGTTGATTTCTCTATATCGGAGGAAATCAATAATCTTATATTAAAGGATATGGAAGCGGACTATTATCTCTATGAAACTGTTGCACATTCATTAGAACACTATTTAGATAACAATTGCCGTAAATGAATTGTTTGGTACCTATGCGCTACTGTTATCACACATCTCTAACTTGATTTTCATAAACCGAGCCCCCCCACAATATAGCAAACACAAATCAAAATTGACAATTATCAGCAATTACCCTGTTATTAATCACTCACTTTTGGAAAGAATTGCTTAATATTGCTCATTATCAAGAGAGGCATATCTAATAAAACGTACCTGAGTAGATCATTTTGTGTATGAGAAACGGCCTTGGAGATGTTGAATCTCCAAAGGTAGTATTAAGTTAACTACCGTATAAGCAATTG
This sequence comes from Saprospiraceae bacterium, assembly GCA_016715405.1. GTDB lineage: Bacteria > Bacteroidota > Bacteroidia > Chitinophagales > Saprospiraceae > JABWBR01. Next base: position 59,590 of record JADKAE010000011.1, read on the forward strand.
ACTATGATAGTTTAAAATCCATAATGTATTTTGATATGGATGTATTTAAGCTTAGCGAAAACATATTGGGCCAGTACAAGTCGTTCTTAAGTAGCTTTATTCGAATTAAAGACGAAAGCATCCGCGAACGGGTGGAAAAAGCCCTCGATGAAGGCAAACTCTTGCCGGAACCCCTTATTCAGTTCAATCCAGCTTATGAGGAAGCAGGGTCAGTGGAGGAGTTGTGCAAAACTGGCATGCTGGAAGAAAAGATGGGGGACATCTTTTCAGGCTATAAGCTTTATCGGCACCAATTGGAAGCTATTAAACTGGGTGCAGCAAGCCAGGATTTTGTGGTGACTTCCGGTACCGGCTCGGGTAAATCGCTGACTTATATCGCCACGATTTTTAACCATATACTTAATAATCCAATCCCGGCAAAAGGTGTACGAGCTATTATCGTATATCCGATGAATGCGCTTATCAATTCGCAAAAGGAGGAGTTTAACAAGTACCGCCAGCGCTTTGAAGACAAACACGGCGAAGGTACCTTCCCTATTGACTACGCCCAATATACCGGACAAGAAAGCGAGGAGGAGAAACAGCGTATTAAAGACAACCCGCCTGATGTGCTGCTTACCAACTATATGATGTTGGAGCTGATTATGACGCGCTCGGGAGAAGCTTACCTCCGGGAAAATTTACAGGAGCATCTCGAATTTTTGGCTTTTGATGAATTGCATACTTACCGCGGTCGCCAGGGTAGCGATATTGCTATGCTTATCAGACGGATGCAAGCAAAAGCGAGGAATCCACTCCGTTTTATGGGCACCTCGGCTACGCTGGTTTCAGGCGATAATCTACAGGAGCAAAAACGACGGGTGGCGGAACTGGCCGGATTGATTTTTGGCAAAGTTTTCCTGCCCGAACAGGTGATCAATGAATCGCTGAAGGTACAAACTCCTTTTGCCGGTCAGTTGCCCGATGCTGTTACGCTCCAGGAGGCGCTCAATACGCGTATTGACTCCAATGACCCGGAAGAAAAGCTACAGTCGAACCCTTTGGCTGTCTGGCTGGAAAACAAGGTGGTGCTGGAAAGAAAAGGGGATTGGATTCGTCGGGGAAAACCACTGTCCTTGCGTGCCATCTCCGAACTATTGGCAGCAGACAGCGGCGAACCGGCATCAAAATGCGAAGAGCAACTGGTAAAACTGCTCTATTGGTCTGAATCGCTAAGCGCGGCAAAAAACAACCGGAGTATTTTTCCTTTCAAATTGCACCAGTTTATCTCCCAAACCGGCAGTGTATATATCACGCTTGATCCTAAGGAAAGTAGGGTTGTTACGCTGGAACCGGGCTATTATATCAACGAGGGAGGCAATGCCCAAAAGCCTATATATCCGGTTGTGTTTAGCCGGATTTCCGGTCATGAGTTTGTGTGCGTACGTAAAAACAAGGAACAAAGTCGCCTGGAACCCAGGGCTTTTCACGATACGTTTGTCGAGGAACTCGATGAAGATTATATTGAAGCGGGGTACCTGATTATCCCCCATGGAGATGAGGTGATCTGGGGCGATTCAGAAACGGAATTCCTGCCGGATGCCTGGATTCAATACTCCAATCAACGGCAAGGCTATGAACCGCGCCCCGCTTATCGCAACCGGCTCCCGCAAAAGATTTATTTTGATGGAACCGGCCGTTTTTCGGAAAAGGAGCCGCTCGAAAGCTGGGGCTGGTATATGCCCGCCAAACTTCTTTTTGACCCCACCAGTGGTACCTTTTACGACCCTAAAACGAAAGAAAATACCAAGCTGATGACCCTCGGAAACGAAGGGCGGAGCTCTGCGACCACGATCCTTTCTTACGCCATTATCAATGAATTACACCACGGCAATGTCCCGTATGCCGATCAGAAAGTGCTGAGCTTTACCGATAACCGGCAAGACGCCGCACTACAGGCAGGGCACTTCAATGATTTTCTTCAGGTAGTGCAAGTGAGGTCGGCTATTTATCATGCGCTGCAGCAAGCGCCATCTGATACGCTGGATTATACCAATATTCCCGACGGCGTGTTTGCCGCGCTCAATCTGCCGCAAGATGAATACGCCATCAGCCCGGCAACCTCGCCAGGCGCCAGAAGGGATAACGAAGACGCACTGAAGGAATTTCTGATGACCCGCGTTTTGCTCGATCTGAAACGCGGCTGGCGCGTGATTATGCCCAACCTGGAGCAATGCGGACTTTTAAAACTTGCTTATAAATATCTCGACCAAGACGCCGGCGATCCCGAATTCTGGGCCGATTTGGACGGCCTCAACCAAATGACACCCGATGTCAGATTCGAGTTTCTGGAAAATATCCTGGATTTCTTCCGTACTTCCTACTCCATTTATTACCATAAACTCGGCAATCCGCGCGCTTTGCAGGATACTTTCAGGCAAAAACTGAAACAACCCTGGTCGTTGGACTTCAACGAAGACCTGGATATCCCGCCCTATCTGCGATTGGGGAAATTACCGGATGGTTTTCATCGTGGGATTTTTACCAATAGTATTGGCTCCAATAGCGCCCTTGGGAAGTATATTAAATACGAACTCAAATCATATCAACATGACCTGAAAGGCGTCGCCTACCGGGAGTTCATGGAAAAATTGCTGGGCAAGTTGGCCGAATGCGGTTTTTGAAACGCGAAAATAATGGTGGCACAGCCGACGGCGCCTATTCGTTGTGGCAACTCGACGTGTCGAAAATTCAGTGGACCCTGGGCGATGGCAAATCCGTAAAACGCGACGCCGTGCGGATGATTTCCTACAAGGAGGATTATGACCTCCAGCCCAATGCCTATTACAAGCAATTGTATATGCAGGCTTTCCGCGAAATGAAACCCCTGGAAGGCCGCGAACATACCGGCCAATTGGGCTATGCCGACCGCATCGAACGAGAGGATAAATTCCGCAAAGGCGATATCAGCGCTTTGTTTTGTTCGCCTACTATGGAACTGGGTATTGACATTGCCAATCTGAACGTGGTGCATCTGCGCAATGTGCCGCCCAGCCCCGCCAATTACGCCCAGCGCAGCGGACGCGCAGGCCGTAGCGGACAAGGCGCGCTGGTTTTTACATATTGCTCTTCTTTTGCCCCGCACGACCGGCATTTTTTTAAACACAAGGAAGATATGATCGCCGGCGTGGTGGCGCCGCCACGAATGGACCTGCTCAACCGCGAGTTGCTGCTGTCGCATATCAATGCATTGTACCTGGCAGCACTCGGATTGGGCGGTATCGAACGCTCTATCGCAGAAATTGTCGACTTGCAGCAATATCCGCAACTGCCGCTGAAAAGGAAGTCTGGGAGAAATTTCGGGATGGGCACGACGATCGCTGCAAGGAAGTATTGCAGACTAGCCGCGCTGTTTTGGAAGGCATTTTGCCGCAATTGCAGACGACCAACTGGTATTCGGAGGCGTTTTTGATAAGCCATATCGACAACATTCCCCAGGTTTTTGACACGGCTATCAATCGCTGGCGCGAACTCTACCGGAGCGCACAAGAGCAAATGGTGCGGGCACAAGGCATCCTCAGCAATCCGGTGTACGGCCCGAATTCGGAAGAAAGCAGAAATGCGTGGAACCTGGAGAAACAAGCCGTCAGGCAGCTCGACCTGTTGCGCAACGAATCGGGGAATCGAGGTAATAATCTCTCGGAGTTTTATCCTTACCGGTATTTGGCCTCCGAAGGTTTTCTGCCGGGTTACAATTTTACCCGCCTGCCGCTCCGCGCCTTCCTGTCAGGTGGCAAACAAGATGGCGAATACATCAGCCGACCCAGGTTTTTGGCGCTGCGGGAATTCGGCCCCCGCAATATCGTGTATTACAACGGCTTAAAATTCAATATCAACCGAATGAACACGATGGATGCCGCCTCGAAATTAGTCAGAGCCAAAACGTCCAAACACTCCGGGTACTTTTTCATTGGCGAAGATTACAACGCCAATCTCTGTCCGGTGACCCATACCCAAATGGACGGCGACGCGCACCGCGATTTGTTTACCGACCTGATTCCGATGGCCGAAACAACCGGTGATGTGCAGGAGCGCATTTCGTGCGAGGAAGAAGAACGCACGTCTACCGGTTTTGAATTAAAAACCTATTTTTCCGTTACCGGCGGCTTTGAGCAGACCAAGCCGGTGGAAGTCTACCACGAAGATGATTTGCTGCTAAGGATGTATTTTATCCCGGCAGCCAATATTATTCAGGTCAATACCCGTTGGCGGCGCTCCAAAACCAAGGGTTTTCCAATGGGCCTGCGCACCGGCTTCTGGAAGCGGGAAAAAGAAATGGAAACGCCCGGCCCGAATGCGGAGGAAATTCGCCGCATCATGCCCTACACCACCGGCAATGCCGACTCTTTGTATATCCAACCGGTCAGCAGGCTCAACCTGGAAACCGGCCCTACTTCCACCTTGCTGTACGCGCTCAAGCGGGCAGTGGAGAACCTCTATCAGGTGGAATCTAATGAAATCGGCGCTTATGTGATGGGCGAAACCGAACGCCCCAATATCCTGTTGTTCATCCGCAGGCTTTTTGGAAATCGTAAAAGAGGCTTATAAAGTGTGTTGGTTTGAAAGAGGGGAAGATGTGCATCCGCTGGCGCCCAATGCACCGGTGGCCTCTTATGACGACCTGCTTTCTTACTACAACCAACGCGACCACGACAAGATCAACCGGTTCGACATCAAGGAAGCCCTCGAATTGCTGCTGCATTGCCGGATCGTACTGCCGCCCAAAGCCATCTACGGCGATCTGGAACAACAAAAAAGGTGCTGGTAGAAGAAAGCGACCCGAATTCCACGCTGGAACAAAAATTTATCCATTATTTGCACCAAAACGGACTGCGGATGCCGGATACAACCCAGGTGAAGATGTCGCAGGTGAATGGATTGTATATCCAGCCCGATTTTGTGTACGAACCCAATATCGCTATTTTCGTCGACGGCAGCGTACACGACAAAGCCGGGGTCCGCGCCGATGACGAGATCAAACGCAAAGCCCTGCGCAACGCCGGCTGGCAGGTGCTGGTATGGCGTTACGATGAACCTATTGAAGCCTTTATTCAAAAACGCCCCGATATTTTTTATAAAGTAAAATCGTAACCCCTATGCAGTTTAACCCCGGCTCGTTGGTATCGATTGCGGCGTCGCGACTGGATCGTAATGCCCTCGGCCGATAGCGATCTGCTGCTGCTGAAGCCGCTGGGCGGTACCGAGGACGAACTGACCGGCGTTTTTCTGCCTCTTCAAAACGCCGGCGAGCGCCCACAGCCTGCGAATTTTCCGCTTCCCGGCCCGCGCGATCTTGGCGATTTTGCTACCGCCAAACTCCTTTTCAACGCCTGCCGCTTGTGGGTCCGACAGGCCGCGGGCCCTTCCGCTCGATCGGCAAATTTTCTTTCCGGCCCCAGGCCTACCAAATGGTGCCGCTGATCATGGCGCTGCGACAGGAAAACCCGGTGCGCCTGCTGATCGCCGACGACGTGGGCATCGGCAAAACCATCGAAGCGCTGATGATCGTTCGGGAAATGCTCGACCGCGGCGAGATCAAACGTTTTGCCGTGGTATGCCTGCCGCATTTGTGCGAACAATGGAAACAGGAACTGCTGGATAAATTTGGGATAGAAGCCGAAATTATCCGTTCCAGCACAGCCGCCCAACTCGACCGCAAGATTTACGGCGACGCCAATATTTATCACTATTTTCCTTTTCAGGTTATTTCAATCGACTATATCAAATCGGATCATCGCCGGCAGGAATTTGTGCACGAATGCCCCGAACTGGTGATCGTAGACGAAGCCCATACCTGCGCCCGCCCGCAAGGCGCCCACGATAGCCAGCAGCAGCGCTATTATTTGATGAAAAAAATTGCCGAAAAACCCCGTCAACATCTCATTTTGCTCACCGCCACCCCCATAGCGGCAAACAGGGCGAATTTCAATCTTTGCTGGGCCTGCTCAAACCGGATTTCGAGGCCCTCAACCTCGCCGACGCCGACGAAAAAGAACGCCGCCACATCGCCCGCCACTTTGTACAACGCCGACGCGCCGATATCGAACGCTGGATGGGAGAGGAAAATCCCTTCCCAAAACGGATATCCGACAGAAATTCCCTACCAGTTGGGCAAAGCCTACAGCGACACCTACTGGGACGTATACCGCTTCGTACAGGAAATGATCAAAGGCATCGGCCAGCCGATCAACCGCAAACAGCGCATCCAGTACTGGACGGCTCTGGCCCTCCTGCGCGGCATCATTTCCTCGCCGGCTGCCGGCGCGCTGATGCTGCAAAACCGCGCCGGCCGATCGGAAGAAGATGATGGCGCCGAAGCAGAAATCTACAACCCGGTGAGCGACTCAGATTACGGCCAGGAAGGCGACAGCGAGCCCACCCAATTGCTGGATAAAAACCCCTGGACCGACAGCCAGGCCCGCCGATTCCGCGAACTGGCGGATCAAATGGATCAACTGCGCGGCGTGCAAGCCGACAAAAAAGCCGCCGAAGCCCTCAAAACCCTGCGCGCCTGGCTGGCCAGAAGGCTACAACCCCATCGTCTACTGCCGCTATATCGAAACCGCCAAATACGTAGGCGAGCTCCTGCGCAGCGCACTGCCCAAAGACATCGCCGTGGAAAGCGTCACCTCCGAACTCGACGACGAGGCGCGCCGCGAAAAGGTAGAAGCCCTCAAAGACCACCCCCGGCGTGTGCTGGTCGCCACCGATTGCCTATCCGAAGGCATCAACCTGCAACACCTCTTTACCGCTGTGCTGCACTACGACCTGCCCTGGAACCCCAACCGCCTCGAACAACGCGAAGGCCGCGTAGACCGCTTCGGACAGTCGGCCCCGGAAGTGCGCATCGGCTTGCTGTACGGCCAGGACAACCCAATGGATGGCATTGTTCTTCGAGTACTGCTCCAAAAAGCCCGCGAAATACGCGAATCGCTGGGCATCTCCGTGCCCTTCCCCGAAAACAGCCAGAGCATCATGGACGCGGTGCTCAACGCCACCCTGCTCAACCCCCAAAGTGCCCAGGAATACAGTCAGGGCACGCTGTTCGATACCCGCGAATATACCCTGTTCACCGACAGCAAAACCCAGGTATCTGCCGCTTACGAGCTGGCGGCAGAACAGCAAAAGCCATCCGCAGCATCTTCGCCCAGCACGCCATCAAAGCGCAGGACATCGAAATTGACCTGAAAGAAGTCGACGCCGTCATCGGCGACGTGGCCGCCGTGGAGGATTTCGTATGCCAGGCTCTGACCCATTTCGGCGCCCAAATCGAAAAATACAAAAAAGGCTACCGCCTGCACTCCGATAACCTGCCCGGCGGCCTGAAAGACCTTTTTGGCCAGAAAAAGCCAGACCCTGCTGAGCTTCAAATCGCCCACCCCGGAAGGCTACCGCTACATCGGCCGCAACCACCCGCTGGTGGAACGCCTCAGCCAGATGGCGCTGGCCAACGCCCTGTATCCCGAAGGCAACCGCTTCCATGTGGCCCGCAGCAGTGTGCTGCGCAGCGGGCGGTCGCGCAGGTGACCGTACTCGTCGAATTTCGCGTGCGCAACGTGATCGCCACGCTGCAGGGGCGGCAAGAAATCGTAGCCGAAGAAATGCTGCTCTGGGGCTGGCAGGGCGACGCCGACGACAGCGCCAACTACCTCGGCGCCCGACCAGGCCAAAGAAATCCTGAACCAGGCCAAAGCCTCCGCCAATATCAGCGCCACGGAGCAAAAATATTGGCTGGAAGAAGCACTGGGCAACCTGAAAACCCTCGAGCCCCTGTTTGAACAACTGGCCCGCGAACGCGCCGCCCACCTGGTAGAAGCCCACGAACGCTTCAGGGAAGCGCTTGATAAAGGCCACCGCTTTAAGGTGGTAGAACCCGTATTGCCCATGGACCTCCTGGGTTTGTATGTGCTGGTCCCCGACACCACGCCCAAAACCAACCAAAAACCAAAGACCATGCAATTTCACGCCATACACCTACAAGGAAACATCCTCTCTGCCGAACTGCTCGACCAGATCCAGAACGACCAGCACGCCGTGGGCCAGGCGCCCAAAGACTTCTGGCTGGAGCCCGGCGCGAAGGTGCGCGACGAGATCCAGCGCGCCTGGGCCGATGTGAAAGACCAGTACCAGATTTTCAACCGCCGGCAGGAGAAACTGAAGGAAGGCGATACCGGCCGCGCCGATACCCGCAAATACTGGATGCTCGATGTCTTCGACTACCTGGGCTACAAACTCGAACCCGCCCCGGAGGAAACGCTTAACGGTAAAGCCTACCGCATCAGCCACCGCGCCGCCAACCTCGACGGCCTGCCCGTGCACATCGCCGGCATCCACGAAAGCCTCGACCGCAAACCCGATGGCCGTGGCAGCATGAGCCCGCATGCCCTGGTCCAGGAATACCTGAACGTGACCGAACACGCGTACGGCTTGGTGACCAACGGCGCCCAGTTGCGCCTGCTGCGCGACAGCTCGCGCCTCACCCGGCTCTCGTACCTGGAATTCGACCTTGTCAAAATACTCGAAGAAGACCGCTACGCCGATTTTGCCTTGCTGTACCGCATCCTGCACGCCAGCCGCATGCCGCGTACCGCTGCCGACGCCCCTGTTGCCCTCATCGAGCGCTACCACACCGACTCCCTGGCCGCCGGCTCGCGCATCCGCGAAAAGCTGGCCGGTAGCGTAGAACAGGCCATCATCGGCTTCGCCAACGGCTTCCTGCAACACCCCGACAACGAAACCCTACGCCAAGCCCTGCAGGAAGGCAGGCTGGACGCCGAAGGCTTCTACGACGAACTACTGCGGCTGATATACCGCCTGCTCTTTCTCATGGTCACCGAAGAGCGCAACCTCATCTACCCCGAACCCGAAGAAAACAACAGCTCGACCCCAAAGAATCTGCCCGCCGGCAGATCTACTACCGGCACTACGCCGTCAACCGCCTGCGGCAACTGGCCGAAAAGCGCCTCTACGACCAGCATCGCTACTCCGACCTGTGGCAAGGGCTGCTCGAAACCTTCCGCCTCTTCGAAGCCGAGCGCTACGGCAAACCGCTGGGTTTACAACCCCTGGCCGGCGACCTGTTCTCCGCCCAGGCCCTGGCCTACCTCGGCCAATGCCGTCTCGACAACGACAGCCTGCTGCGAGCCGTCTTCCTGCTATCGGCATTCGAAAACGAACAGCACACAGATCATCCGCGTCAACTACGCCGCCCTCGACGTAGAAGAATTCGGCTCCGTTTACGAAGGCCTGCTCGAATATCGGCCCGCCGTAATCCGCCAGCCCTGGCAGTTTCGCTTCGAAAAAGGCTCGGCGCGCAGCAGCTCCGGCTCGCACTACACCCCCGACGAACTCGTCCACCCGCTTATCAAACACTCGCTGGACTATCTCATCGAAGACCGGCTCAAGCAAGACCCCAGCGGAGAAAACCTGCTCAGCCTCAAAGTTGCCGACGTAGCCTGCGGCTCCGGCCATATCCTGTTAGCCGCCGCGCGCCGTATAGCCCTCAAGCTGGCCCAGGCGCGCACGCAGGAAGACCAGCCCGCGCCCAGGTCCCTACCGCCGCGCCCTGCGCGAGGTCGTACAGCACTGCATCTACGGCGTGGACAAAAACCCGCTGGCCGTAGAACTCTGCAAAGTAGCCCTCTGGCTGGAGACCCACAACCCCGGCCAGCCGCTCAACTTCCTCGACCACCGCATACGTTGCGGCGACGCCATCGTGGGCTTGGGCCGCGCCGAAGACCTCGACAACGGCATACCCGACGAAGCCTTCAAAACCCTGCCGGGCGACGACAAAGAAGTAGCCGCCCGCCTGCGCAAAGCCAACAAAGAAGCCCGCGAAGGCATGGCCCAGATACGCAAGGCAGGCCGCGAAGAAATCCTGCAGCGCCTCTCCGCTCTGGGCGCCGACTGGAAAAACCTGGATAGCCTCGAAGAAAATACCGTACAAGCCGTAGAAGCCAAACGCAAACAATACGAAAACCTGCGCAACGGCGCCCAGTGGTGGCGGCTCAAACAACTCGCCGACCTGGCCACCGCTCAGTTTTTTATACCCAAAACCCCGGCGAACGAACACTACCTCAGCACCGAAAAAGATTTTCGCGACTACAGCAGCGGCCGCAAAGCCCTGCAAACCCAAGCCGGGCCAAAGCCGTGGCCGTAGCCGAACGACGCCGCTTTTTCACTGGTTCCTGGAATTCCCGGAGGTGATGGCGCCAGGTGGCTTTGATTGCGTGGTGGGGAATCCGCCGTTTTTGGGGGGAAAAAATCAGAGCAGCTTTGGCGAAGCATTCCTGGAATACCAAAAATTTCACAACCCATCTGGCGGGTAACAGATTTAATCGTATTTTTCCGGCGAATATTTGGGGTCATCCGGCAGGGCGGTTTTAATCGCTTAATTTCTACCAATACAATCTCACAAGGCGGCAAGAAGATGGCCTTGATATTATCGCTAAAAAAGGCGGCGCCATCATCCTCGCCTTACGCAGCATTAAATGGCCTGGTAAAGCTGCGGTGGAAGTCTCGTTATTGTCAACTAAACAAGGGAATTTGAGCAAGAAGGTCTTGTTGGACAAAAGCAAGTAAAACCATTAAGCTCCTTTCTCCGACGCCGATACAATGGAGAATCCTTTCCCGCTGAAATAAAACGAAGGAAAAAGTTTTATGGGAATTATGTACTTGGGTAAGGCTTTGTATTAGAGCCAAGCAGAAGGCAATGCTTATGCTAAAAACCTGAAAATAATAAGGATGTTTTTTCCCTTATCTTAATGGAGAAGAGTTAAATAACTCACCCATTCAAAAACCAAGTCGATAGGTGATTAACTTTTATGATCTGGCAGGAAAAGTAGGCGAAAACATATCCCGAATGTTTTGCAATTCTTGAGCAACGAGTAAAGCCGGAAAGATTAGCAAAGGCTGATAAATCTAATAGAGAAAAATGGTGGCTTCACGCTAGGAATAGATCTAACCTATATAGAGTTATTTCAAATAATAAAAGAGTATTAGTGACGGCTCAGAGTTAGTAAAACAGTTGCCTTTTCATTTGTCGATACAAATCAGGTCTATGACTCAAAGCTTATTGTATTTTCTTTTGAAAAGTATTTTTATTTAGCATCTTCAATCAAGTCTTCATTATAATTGGGCATGGAAATATTGTACTACTATGAAAAATGATTTAAGTTATACACCAGAAAAAATATTTGAGACATTTCCTTTTCCTGATCCTAGTACTATATTAAATGAATCTCATTTAGAAACATTAGGCGAAACCTACCACGAGTTTCGTCGGCAGCTCATGATGGGCATGTGGTTAGGTCTCACCAAAACCTACAACCTCTTCCACGCCCGGTCCTTGCCTATGGCTGAAGAGGCTGGCGTAGTCGCGGCCTTACCACCCAAAGACATCGAAAAGCAATACGGCAAAGAAACTGCGTCGCTCATCAGGCACCTGGCGGCGAGTCAGGAGGCCGTGTATAGTTTGGAGCAATGCCTGTCCGGCATCCACCGCCTGCGCGAGTTACACGTCGAGATGGATCAGGCCGTGCTGGAGGCCTACGGCTGGAGCGACATCTCCCTCCGGCATGACTTCTACGAAGTGGATTATCTGCCGGAGAACGACCGGGTGCGGTATACCATTCACCCCGAGGCGCGGCGGGAAATCCTCAAGCGCCTGCTGGAGTTGAATCATCGGCTATATGCCGAGGAGGTGGCCCAGGGGCTGCATGATAAAAAAAGCGGTGCGGGTCGTAAAAAGGGTGTTGGGAGTGAAACAAAAGGGGGTGGGGATACGTATGGGAAGCAGGGGGAGTTGTTTTAGGAATGTTTAATTAATTTGCAGATATGATAACAAGAAAATACAAATTGATTATGACTTGGGTGATAAAATAAAAAACTTGTTGAAATGCTTACAAAAACTATGGAAATATGGCAGGCTTTCATAGAAGCCCAAGATGTGATAACTAGCCAATATTCGGAGCCGTTCGCCATCGTCTATAAAAATTCGACTGAGGAAGGTGAGTACCATTTTACCTATTCTGAAAAGCTATACGACTCTGTCATTGCGGAAATAAAAGCAGTGTTTAGAGAAATTTCGGAGGATGATATTTATTTGAAAGAAGGATACTTCCTTTATCCTTTAGAATTCATGAATCGGCTAGATAGCCGGAAGTTAGAAGCACTAAAGGAATTCTGTGATGCGAACTATTTTGACTTAATGATCAAACCTTGTATTACTGGTCAAGTTCGATTAATTAATGATCCTTTTCTGTCACTGAGCAAAGAAATTAATCTAGATATTTCTCTAGGTGGCGAAGCGTTTGCTACTTTGGAGCAAATCCATGCTATAGACAAAGCGTTAAAAAATCATCCGGACATGGAAAGGGTTCCTCAAATAGGAGCAATTCTAAAAATTTCAGCATCGGAGCATCTAATAGATCAACACTTCCAAAAAGCTAGTAAGTATTTAATAGAAGAGGTGCAATTGAGGGAATTTAGTGACATAGGAATTACTAAGGATTTAATTATTAAAAACACATTCATCAAGGAGCGCCATTCAAATTGGATATTAGAAAATACTTTATATGGAAGAGCATTTCATAGAATTGTAATTACTCCTCATAAAGATGCACTTGAAATTTTCCTAAAGGAGAAAAAACGTCGTAGAATCTTCTTTAAGGAAGAAGATAACTCCGGGCTTAGTGGTATTATTTTGCCAGATCTGTTTAATGATGAATTTCACTTCTTATGTGAGAAAAATATCTCATTGGTAGAGCTGAAATTTGAGATCTTATTTCGCAAAAAGTCATTTGAGATATACTTAGGGAAGGGAAATTTTGAAATCAGGCATGAACATGTTTTTAAGATCGATAACCAAAAATTTCTTGAATACATTAAGCATTCTATAACTTATAGTCTATTCCAGATTAGTGAAGGTGCTGAAACTATATCTTTGATTTTACTTCAAATGAAGAGTTGAAAAAATATATTGCAGAGCTAGATAAACTAGAAGATGTTTTTTATCGTGGCCTGAATGATAGCCATAGATATAAAATCAGGTTCGATTATAATTCTCCGCTAACAGATTTTGCAAGCGTATTGCACGAAATACCAAGTGTCCAAACCAATCTTGTTGAGGGAGGCACAAAACTCCTCTTTAGATGTTACTTTGATGAAGCAAACGAAATTCCACAGTTAAAGACTCTATTGGTAAACAGCCTGAATACTTTAGACAACCATCTTTTTAGATCAGGCTTTGATGAAATTGAAGAAGGTCGAATTAAATTCAGTCTCTATTTTAGAGAGGAGGAATATTTCGAGGAGGTTGAAAATAAACTACTTTATCTAAAAGGTGAAGAAATTCTTGTCTCTGAAACGAAAAAGCCCATCGGAATACTAACGAAAGTCAAGTTTCCTGAACTTGTAATTAATTCCGATTCTATGACCCTTGATTTCGATGAGGGGCAGCAAATAAGGGTCTATGGTTTACTGAAGGGAGAAAAAGACAAAATAAAAGATTAAAGGATACTATAAACGCAATTTTTGATGATAAAAGTTCAATAATCAATAAGAACTTAAAAGAACTACTCATTGATCCATCTGGGGCTCGAACAATACAAGGTGAAATTGTTGATACCAAAGAGTATAGAGAGCTCATTCAATTTATTGAAGATGAACTATTGACTCCACGAGAGAGAATTAATGACCGTCAAATGGAAGCCGTTGTTAAGTCAATAATTAGTGAGGATTTATTTGTAATCCAAGGACCTCCCGGAACCGGAAAATCAACTGCGATAGCTGAGATTATCTGGCAACACATTCGTAATCATCTCCGAAAAGAAATTGCTGGAAGTTATAAAATTCTAGTAACCTCTGAAACGAACCTTGCTGTTGATAATGCATTAGACAAACTTCGAAGTAGGCACCATACCTTGATAAAGCCTATCCGATTTGGTTCTGAGGATAAATTAGATAAAGAAGGTCGAAGATTCGCCTTGGAAAATCTCCATAATTGGGTGGAAACGGGACAGGATGAGATGGATGAAGAAGAGAAATTTGCGAACGTAAATATCATTGAAGATTGGATGCAGCAAATTTCAAAAAGAGTTACTGCTTATGCAGATGAAAATACCTGTCGAATTATTTCAGATTGGCAAAAAGAACTGAATAATCCTACAAAGCATATTCGGAAACTCTTTTTTGATGCATATACAGAGCACGTTAATGTAATAGGGGCAACTTGCAGTTCTATCGGAAAGTTAAGTTCTACTGGGAAGCTAACAAGGTTTTTCAATGAGTATTTAAAAGTCTATCATCCTACCGTTTCCTTCAAAGAGTCATTCAGAAAAAAAATTGAATTCGACTTAGTTATTCAAGACGAAGCCAGCAAAGCTTCACCACCTGAGCTAGCTTTACCTTGCATTTATGGAAAGAAAGCTATCCTAATTGGTGATCATAGGCAACTCCCCCCTATGGTTGACACCAATGAGTTTAAGGAGAATTTAAATAATTTAAAAAACAAAAGTAAAGACAAAGAATATAGAAGATCTATTGCAAGATTAATCAGAACAATTGATGGCAATAGAACATCTTTTGAAAAATCTCACTTCGAAACCTTATTTAAGAAAATCCCCACGAATTTAAAGACTACCTTCAATTTGCAGTATCGGATGCACCCAGCTATAAATGAAACAATTAAACAGTTCTATATTGAAGAGGGTGGATTGGATTGTGGATTAATTGTCCCTGTAGACCTTGGAGTAAATGCTCCTGATTTGAATAACTTTGCTAGCCGATATCACGGAATTGAAGTTGGGGATCTTTTAACAAGTGAGACGCATGTATTGTGGCTGAACGTTGACACTCCTGAGTTTAAAAAAGGTACTTCAAGAGTAAACTATGGTGAAATTGAGGCCATAGACTATCTAATCCATCGGATAAGCAATTCTGAAAGGTTTAAAGAATTCATCTCTTTTTGGCCCGATGCTCTTATGGAAGAAAAACAGATAGGGGTAATTACCTTTTATGGGGCACAAGCAGGGATGTTGGGCGAATTGAAGCAAAAGTATCCTTTGGTGCCTTTGAGAATCTCTCCCGTGGATCGCTTTCAGGGAATGGAAAGAAACATAATTATCATTTCAACAGTAAGGAGTCATTGTATTGCTGAGTTTCCGAATCAAAAACCAGATTATGAAAGGTTTGGGGATTTAGGTTACCCCAAACAGCCTAGCTTAGGGTTTGCTGAATTTCCAAATCGACTAAATGTTGCTCTATCAAGAGCGAAACGTCTATTAATTATTGTTGGAAATGCAAAGCTATTCTCTCAAAAAAAAATATACAGCAATGTATTAGATACGATCAAAGGACATCCTAATGCTCGCTTTGTAAATTTTAAAGATCTCGAAAACTAATTCGTCATGAACTTATTTTGGTCGATAAAGATTGGTCCTTAAAGGTATCTTGGTATCCAATTTTGTTCCGAAAGGTTATTCCACTTTTTTCATACGAAAAGGTTTTTCTTGAACTAATTTCGATAAATGAAGGAATAATAGAAAAGAATAAGTTGGGACAAATATTAGGATTTGGAATTACAGATAACAAATCTATAAACACCTACGAGGATCCTGCTGAAAAAAAAAATTTTTGAAGTATTATTAAAACAGCTAAGGGACTATCACCTAATTACTTCAGCGTGGGACATTAAAACTCAGCAAGAACAAGTTGTCCTGGACTATTGGGGGTATAAAGCGATAGAGGACGATTGTAAGTATTCTTTTTATGAAGGTTTATTTCCTGTATATGATCATCTATTTATAGAATATGAAGAATCGGAAGGTAGCTTTTTTCCTTTTTTTAAGTTCTCATTAGATTTTTTAATAAAAGAAGAAAAGGGATGCCATGCTTATCTTCTTGAGCGAAATGTTTCTAACGAAGCCGCCTTCATCTTTAAAAAAGTTCAAGCGAATTTAACCTTGAAGCCTTTGGAAAATACTATCATCGATTATGCAATACCGGAAAGAAGTTTTTTTTTGTCGGAAGAAGTTGTGCCTGTCTCTATCACCTTGATAAATGAAGGCGAAGGTAACTTAATAAAGCTCAGTAAAGATTCTTTTGATCTACCTGAACTAGATACTTATTTAAGAGATAGCAGGAACAATATTGTTTATCAAGAATTACTTCACTTCGCTGAGTATAATTTCATTCTGAAAAATTCGGATCGACTTAGTGTGGAGCATCTTTCTATATACAGAAAATATGTTGATTGGGAAACTATTTTGAAAGATGAACGAGTAGAATGGAATGAAGATTTATTCAAACTCTTTTCTAATAAAGAGGTTTCTAATGGAGCATTATGGATTGAAGTTGCAAACAATTGCCCAAGGTCGTTGTTAATCTCCCTGTTAGATGATTATGAAGGATTCCTAAATTGGTTAGTTCTAACAGAACTCTTAGAAGTAGAGTTTATTCTAAAAAGTTATTCAAAGTACCCTTGGGATACTGAAATACTAGTTAAACGTGCGAACAGTAGCCAAGTTGAGAGCTTACTCACTTCAGGCGAAGTGGAAGATGAAAATTTGGATTGGAGTATAGTAAATCAAAAACTAAGCAATAGTTTTATAGTTGAGAATTTTGATTCGATAGACTTTGACCTTAAATTACTTACAGAAGAGAGAAAGGATCTTTGTAAACAGCTATTACAAAAGTATCCATCCAGGAATTGGAATTGGGAGTATATTAATAAAGACTATGACCTTTTGTTTCTGTTCGAGAATCTGAAATTATTTCAAGAACATTTAGAGCTATCGATCATTATCCCTAGAATTCTGAACGGCCCAGATCAGTTATTTAATGATTTTCTGGTGAATCCAGTTTTTAATAACGTATTAAATTCATTCTCTAATAATAGTGAAAGGCGTTTTTTTATAAACTCTAAGAGCAATGTTTTCCTTGACTACAAACGGATTCAATTCCTTGATGATTTTGATTTGGCCTTTTGGGGAAATGGTAGTATTTCTGGGATTGAAGTAAACAATAATTTGGTTTGGGATGAAGCGATTTTTTTGCAATACAAAAGTAAGGTTAAATCTATACATGGAAAGAAGCGAGTTTCAGAATTAATACCTAGCTTAAAAATAGTAAAGGAAAACTTAGATTTTGATTGGGATTTTTCTATCCTTTCGCAAAGAGAAGGTTTTCTCAATGATTTCAAGTTCATAGAAAGGTATAAAGATGATCTTGTTTACAGTAAAGTCCTTTTTCAGTTCCTTCTGAATTACTTCAAGAAGAATTATCCTTTTTCAAAGAATGGGGTGAAAAATCTGGCATAGAGGAGAGTTCACTCGCTGCCTTGAGAATCGATTCAATTTTCAAACTTTAATGATTCTCATTTCTATTTATAAATTAGAGCAATGTGATTTTGATTGGCTAAATATTATAAATCGTTGCTCAATAGAAGGTGTTGAAAGGGTAGTTTTACTTAATCAGATATTAATAAATGACTTACTCAATTCTTCTTTATTTATTGAATGTATTACGAAAAAGCTAAATGAAGATTTTATTATTGAGAACAATAATCTTGCCTGGGATTGGAAATTAGTTACAACCAGTAAATTGTCTAAAGAAAAACTTCATGATGAGAATATTCTTTCTGCAAATGCCAAACATTTATATTGGCCTTATATCATTGAAGAGGTTTTATCAATTAAAGAGCTAACAATTGAAGAAAAGTTGCCGGAAGTTTCTGCTTATCTTTCTATTACTTCGGAGACTATTCAACAGAAATCTTGGACAGCGATTACTGAGAAACTCCCTAACAAAGAACTCTGGAGAGCTATTGATGTAACCAAGGGGAAAGAATTATTTAATTGGGATTGGGATCTCATCTCTTCTACAGAGAAAATCATTTATAACTTTTCTTTTGAAAACCTTGGAAAGATCGAACAATTTATTAATTGGGATAAATTATCTCAAAATCCTCAGTTGAGTCACATTTGGAAGTATTCAAAGAATTCATTTAGGAGATACGCAGAATGGAGGGATTATGTTTTTGGTTACTTAATTATATTCCGAGAAAAGTGGAACTTTAAGTTATTGTCAAAGATTGGGGTGATTACATGGAGTATAGATATAATAGACTACTTTATAAATGATTGGGATTGGGATATTTTGTCAAAAGAGAGTAACCTTCTAACTAAGATAAGCGATGATGAAGTACACTTTGATATACGCAATTTGAAAAGATACGAAAGAAGAATAAATTGGACGATCTTATCTGAACATTACGAAGTCTCTATTTCAAAAAAAGAATTTGGTCAATTTTTAGAAAAGGATTGGGACTTCCAGCTGCTATCAAAACATCCAAATCTTTCTTTATCCTTTGAAATCCTTCAACAAACTTTAAAGAAAAATTGGGATTGGAAGGCTTTAACTAGGCATAAGGATCTAAAGCTTACCAAGGAACTACTTTTAGGGCAAAGGATTGAAGGAGAGATAATTCGAGATGTAGAAGAATGGGCATGGATAAGAGAACAAGAATGGGACTGGTCCCATTTATCAAAAGAAGAATGGTTGGATGGTGAACTGCTAAAAGTTTTTCAAGATAAAAGTTGGGATTGGAAGGCTGTTTCAGAAAATCCAGCTATTGTCTTTGATTTAAGCCTTTTAAAGCTTTTAGTAGCAAAAGATGAAATAAATTGGAGTGCAATTCTTCAAAACTCCAAGACGCACATAAATTCAGAAACGCTCCGATTGTTGGAGTCTACTATTGATCTATCCAATGAAGACTGGCAATCAATTTCTTGTCATCCTAATTTAGATTTTACTAAAAATAGCGATAACAATTCAACTTATTTTGACTGGAACTTTGTAGATAGGTACACCAACTTTTGGGATTGGAATCTATTACTTCTAAATCAGAAGATTGATATTACAGATCTGAAAATTCTAAGACGATACCAGGACCAACTAGATTGGAGCCAAATTTCTGAGCATCCATCACTAGAACCTAAAATTGAAATACTCGAAGAATTTGCTGAAAAGCTTGATTGGAATATTATTAGCAGAAGAATTACTCTAAATGATGAAGTTCTTGAGAAATTTGAAGCCTATTTGAATTGGGAGGAAATTAGTAGTAACGAACAGATTAAATTTACAGAAGACCTGATACATAGATATTCAAACCAATGGGAATGGCATAGACTAATTAATAATATATGTAAAGGAAAATCGAAAAGTTTTTGATTTTGTGATTTCAAGTATTAGCAATAATCCACTTCTGGAGTTAATTGTAAATTTGAGAGAAAAATATTCAAATTGGGCAGGTTTTGTATTCCATTATACCCATTTAGCAAACCTTGTCAAAATTTTGAAAGAGGAAAAAGTGAAATGTCGTACCTTATCTCAGCAATTTAATAATAGTGCTGGGAATGTGTGGAAGTCAAAGTCTTCACCATGGAAATATACGCGTTTTTATTTTAGGCCTAAAACTCCAAATCAATTCTATAATGAAGGTCTTGGTTTAATGAAAAGGCAAGTGAAAGATGACTATTTTTATCGCTGGCAGGACATGGATTATCCAAAATGTCCAATACCAATTTTTTGAAGATCGATATGTATAGCTTTTGAATATTCCTATTTCTAAAATCGCAATTAGCAATGGGAATATGCAAAAGCGTAAAACAAAGTTTGGTCCTATAGCTAGTATGCTACCCACCTTTAATGCAACTGATGTCTTTAACATGGGATATATGAGGGAGGAAAAAGATAAGGATGCCCGAGAACAAGAGTTTTTAATTGAAGAAGTAGTCGATCTAAAATCGATACCAACGACAAAGATTAAAGTTATTGTCCCTGACCAATTCGTAAAAGACTTACTCATGAAGACCAACTACATTGAAAGGTATAAAGATTGTATAGAAGTGAATAGTAGTTTTTTTAATCTTGAAAATAGGACAGTTTTATCTTTTGAAGATGGGAATGATATTTACTTTCAATGTCCTACTAATGAGGGAGTTAACTTTAAATTGTTTCTGCCTGATCATGAAAACAATGAGAGTGAAATTTTTAATGGTTGTCTAATTGCTCCACCTCTAAATAAAGGAGACTATATAATATTTGAGCTTGATGACAGTATAAAAGTTAACAAGAAAGCTCGATTCACAATAACCCTAAACGATAGTCAACCATTTTCTCCTGATAATAAGCAAGACTGGTTGATTTATTCCAATGATGAAAACTGGGAAGAAATACTAAAAAGTTATGCTAAAATATATGAACCGATTGTACACTTCCCCCGTGAGCAACCACGAAGGAGTAGAAAAAAAGAATATTTCCACCTTCAAATTGTAAAACATGCTCACAAGCACAATCAGCAAATCACGACGATTGGAAATTTTAACTCAATGGAATGCCGGCTTATCAGAGGTTAGAACATTATGAAACTAGTGGCATTTTTTCATGTTTCTTCTATAAATACGCTTGATTCTAGAGGAAACAGGAGTAAATTCGATAATAATCGATAATAAAAATTTAACATGATGAAAAAGGGCATTAATACTTTAAAACAAATTTTCGAAAATCAGGTCAGAGCTTTGAATATAGCTCAACCAATACAAATCCAAGAGCAGGATGAATACAAGTCTTATGCTGAAAGGCATAACTATGATACCGTTTTGGTCAGAGGAGATGATGAAACCACAATCAGGATATATGAACGCAATTTGGATAAGCTTATTCGATTGAATACTAAAGATTTGGTTTCTGATTCTACATCAATCCTTGAGATATTTAAATTGGTTGTCAAGAATCGGAGAATGTTTATTTTAGAAGAAATGAAATTACAGCTATAGTTACTCGCAGTGATTTAGATAAAATTCCTATTAGAATATGGTTGTTTGGAATGATTAGCTTATTTGAATACGAGCTAATTTCACTAATTCGGGGTTTGCAAATTGATATAACAAAAATTCTTTCAGAAGATAGAATAAAATATGCAGAAGATCTTTTGAAAAAAAAGCAGAGTAGAAATGAAGAAATTGATTTATATGCATGCATTCAATTATCAGATATTGGCACTATTGTTAAAAAAAGTGATGATTTAAAAAATAGCATTATAAAATGGACAGAAGAAAATCAAGAAGCAGATAGCCTTAAATCAAATAACGATATTGAAAAAATCTTTAAAAAAGCTAATAAACTTAGGGATTATATTGCTCATTCTCAATTAATAGATGGAAAATTTAAGTGGGAAGATATATTAGGTGTGGCAACATTTCTTGACGCTGTATTAGACGGTTTAGATAAAAACATTTTGCATTAATACAAAATCCACAACCCATGAAAATCTCCACCATCCTCGACCACATCGACAGCGGGCACATGGCCTTGCCGGAATTTCAGCGCGGATACGTTTGGAATCGCGACCAAGTGCGGGGTTTATTTGATTCCCTGTATAAAAAACACCCGGTAGGCGGGTTGTTGGTATGGGCCACAGAATCGCGGTCGGCCGCTCATCGCGGCGACGGGCAGTTGGCAGCCGGTATTGTCAAGCTGTTGTTAGACGGACAGCAGCGCATCACCTCTTTGTATGGCGTAGTACGCGGAAGGCCGCCCAAGTTTTTCGACGGCAATGCCCAGGCTTTACCGGATTGCGCTTTAACGTGGAAACGGAGCAATTTGCTTTTTACCAGCCCCTGAAAATGCAGGAGATCCGCTTTGGATTGATGTGACGGAATTAATGAAAAATGGACCCAATGGACTAGGTGCGCTGATAGCGAGGTTTTCGGCTAATCCGGAATATGTGCAGAAAGTGGGAGATTATGTAGGCCGACTATCCGCTCTTCTCAGCATTGTGGAAACGGACCTGCATGTGGAAGAGGTGACCGGGGTTGATAAAACACTGGATATAGTCGTTGACATTTTCAACAGGGTAAACAGCGGCGGCACCAAACTATCGAAAGGCGACTTGGCGCTGGCAAAGATTTGTACAGAATGGCCGGAAGCCAGAGATGAGATGAAGCTGCGTCTGCAAACCTGGGAACAAGCCCATTTTCGTTTAACCTGGATTGGCTCTTGCGAAGTATCAATACCGTCTTGACAGGAGAGGCCAAATTCAGTTACCTGCACGACAAAGGAGCGGAAGAAATCAAAGACGCCCTGAAGCGGGCAACAAAATACATCGACTCCTGTCTGAATTTAATCAGCGGCCGTTTGGGCCTCGACCACGACCAGGTGTTCTTCGGGCGCTTTGCTATCCCCGTGATGGTTCGCTACATGGACAAACACCAGCGGCCACTCGACGAGAAGGAACGCGACAAAATGCTGTTCTGGTTTCTGCAAGCCGGCATGTGGGGCCGCTTCTCTGGTTCTACGGAGACTTATATCGATCAGGACCTGGAAGCGCTCGAAGGCGAGGACGGCGGCTTGAATAAGTTGATAGAACAATTGCGCTTGTGGCACGGCGGACTGGGCGTTGAGCCCGGTCATTTCACCGGTTGGAGCCTCGGGGCTCGCTTTTATCCCGTGTTATACCTGCTCACCCGCATGGGAGAGGCCCGCGATTGGGGAACGGGACTTCCCCTCAAAGCCAATTTGTTGGGAAAAATGAGCAGGCTGGAAGTACATCATATCTTCCCCAAAGCGCAGCTTTACAAGAAAAAATACGGCAGGGCAGAGGTCAACGCCCTGGCCAATTATTGTTTTTTGACAAAAGATACCAACCTGTTCATCAGCGATAAATTGCCGGAGGTGTATTTCGCCGAAATTGAAGCAAAACACCCAGGGGCGTTAGCTTCCAGTGGATTCCGGCAGATCCGTTGCTGTGGAAAATCGAAAATTACCGGGATTTCCTGGAAGAGCGGAAAACCTTGTTAGCCAAAGAAGCCAATAAGCGCTTTGAAGACTTGCTCCACGGCGAAACGCATTGGCTGGAACGCAAAGCCCAAGTACCGGCGCCGGTTGCAGTAGCCGGCGGCATCACCAGTCAGGAAGAAGAAGAAGTATTAGAGTTATTAAATGAATGGATGGAATCACTGGGCCTTCCCGCCGGCGAAATATCCTACGACTATGCCGACCCCGAAAGCGGCGCGCCACAAGCTATTTTTGACCTGGCCTGGCCCAACGGCATACAGGAAGAACTCAGCGAACCCACTGCCGTATTAATTGATGAAAATGCCGAGACCATAGCCATCGCCAGCCGCGCCGGCTTCCGTTGCTTCACCTCGGTAACTGATTTCAAAGCATACGTAATGAAGGAGATTTTGAAAGAAGGGTAGGGGGCTTGGGGGGGCGACTGTACGACTTTGGGACTGTACGACTGTACGACTGTACGATCCAAGTATCCTTCGCATCCTTCAAAATCCCCCCAATCCTAATTAAAAACAATCCCCGGCAGAGGAGCATTCCTGGGCGACTGTGCGACTGTACGACTGCGCAGACAGTAGCCACCTTTTTCTGGCAGCTAAAGCAGCCAGTACGCGAGCGGCGCGTGTGCATCCCCGCCGCTCGTTGAGCAAAGTCGGAACTTTATCCGGCAGTAGAATGTTATCTTTATGATTTATTGTTAACTTTGTAATTCAATCATAATACCTATGGTATCAGAGGCTCAAAAACTGGAACTTATCCAGATGATATTGATGGTACAGGATGATGAATTGCTTGCCAAAATCAAAGGCGTACTGAAAAGTTACGAAACGGTTGCAAGCGCTTCTCCTACTTCAACCAACCATACCCGCCCCTTTGGCTTCGCAAAAGGACTTATAACATATGTCTCTCCTGATTTTGACGCAACTCCGACTGGGTTTGAAGATTATTTCCAGCAGACATAATTGTATGAATTACCTGATCGATACCATGCACTCATCTGGTGCTGAAGGCGATCAAGGGTTGCCCGATAGGGTCAAAGACTTGATTGTTGATCGCAGCAATACTGTTTTTATGCCATGCTTCAATTTGGGAGATGGCAATTAAAATTTCGATAGATAAATTGGCGTAAAATAACCTGCATGGGGGACGATTAATGGCAAATGGCTTTCGGCTGCCTTTACAATTTAAGCACTTCGAACGTTTGCTATCCTTTCATCACAACGATCCTTTTGACCGACTATTAATTGCCCAGGCACTCGCTGAAGATTTTACTATTATCACACATGACGGGCAATTTTCGAAATATCAAGCTGATAAATAGCTTTTAATTTCCGTTATCCCCGGCCAAACCTTGAAAGGTCTTTCCCCTGTCAACTCGCGCAGATACCAGTATGCCAATTGAAATACAAGATCTTTCCCACACGCTCCATAGCCATGCACTCGAATTCTTGTTTTTTTCGATTCAAATCGAATAACTTGATCTTTTTTTTCGATTAGTTGATAACCAACTGCCGACTTTGCGCAGACACCCTTTTCTGGCAGCTAAAGCAGCCAGTACGGTTGGCGCTATTGCACAGGCGCAGCGTGTTCAAAGGTCCTGGCGGGTATGCCAAATTTGATGTTTAATGAAATTAATGAAATCAAAATCAAACATCCAACATCAATCATCCTCCCCGCCGCTCGTTGAGCAAAGCCAAAACGAGCACGCCCCCATCCTTCCCATCCTTCAAAATCCCCCAATCCTAATTAAAACGATCCCCGGCAGCGGAGCATTCCCGCGGGCAGAGCGGGGACCCGACTGTGCGACCATGCGACCGTGCGCGGGAAGATCGCCCTTCAGGGGTCGGGGGGGGCGGGTTGGATTTGGTTTGGGAAATAGCCCCCGTTTTCTGGCAGCTAAAGCAGCCAGTACGTATAGCGCTATGGCCTACAAACCCACAACCCACAACCCGCGCATTCCGCATTCCGCAATCCGCAATCCGATTCCGACCTTTTTCTGGCAGCTAAAGCAGCCAGTACGGTTGGCGCTATTGCACAGGCGCAGCGTGTTCAGATTCCCTGGCGGGAATACAAATTTTATGCTTGATGAAATTAATAATCAAACATCAAACATCAAACATCCTGCCCCGTTCCACCCCCTCGCCCAGCCACTCCGCGAACAATGCCGTATTGTGCAAACAAATACGTGATCATGATGAAAAACGGCGCTTGCGGCAGGGGCATGTAAAATTTGTTGATGGCCAAAAGGGTGTCAGATATGAGGAAGGTGACGGCGCCGACGACGATCCAGCCGGCGGCAGGGGAGGACCAGTGCGACCAACCCCGGATGGCTGCGGCCAACATGGTGCAGATGACGATGCCGTAAACGAGGACGGGAATTTTGAGCTCTCCCAAATGCGGGATTAGTAAGGCCATTAATCCGACCAGGTAGACGGGCAGCAATACCCAGGCCCACCAGGGCTGTTTTTTTATTTGGGGTAATTTGGCGGCGGATCGGTGAAAAAGGACGATGTAGCAGAGGTGGGCAATGAGGAAGGCGACTAACCCGGAGATGAAGAATAGCTCGCCTTTGTCGCCAAAGATTAATACGATGTCGCCGATCCAGGAGAAGAAGAGGGCGGCGATAAGCCAGTTTCTGAGGGACAATCCAGGAGCGTTCCAGGCGGCCAGGAGTAGCAGCGGCAGCAGCAGCGGTTTGGTGTAGTGGGCTACCTGCAATGGCAAAAACAGCAGGCTGATAAGGTGTAACCCGCTGAGGAGCAGGAAGTATTGAAGTGATCTGGAGGTAGGCATATTGCTTTATTATGGTGTGAAAGATACG
Organism: Saprospiraceae bacterium; assembly: GCA_016715405.1. Lineage (GTDB taxonomy): Bacteria > Bacteroidota > Bacteroidia > Chitinophagales > Saprospiraceae > JABWBR01. The sequence continues at coordinate 85,301 of JADKAE010000011.1, forward strand.
GATATTACGGGAAAGCTTTACGGGGCTATTTTACCGCAGAGTTAAACGGAGTAAAACGGAGTGACACAGAGTAGGGGTTGATTATTGTCATTGCAAACCTCCATAATTTCCTTTTAACTATGCCAAAAGAATACCGTATGAAATCAACTACTAAACCCGGCTGGATTGCGCGTATTTTGTGTATTGCGGCTATCCTCTTTGTCAGTATGTTCGCCTTCGATTCGTTTGAACATGGCCATTCGCTGCTCGAAAAACTCGGGGCGTTCGGTATGCATATGATACCTTCTATTGTGCTTGCTTTGGTCCTGCTATTGGCTTGGTACAACGAAAGGGCCGGCGGTTTTCTCATCTTGTTTATCGCGCTGGCCACCGCGCCCTATATTTATCAGATGAATTTTGCCCGCACGGGCTCTGCGCTTGTGGCCTTCCAGGTGATCGCGATGATTAATCTGCCTTTTTTGATCGTCGGGGTTTTATTCCTGGTTAGTTATTTTAGAAAGTGAACTGTGAACAGTGAACAGTGAACTGCTCCTTGTTCAGTTCACTGTTATTCTTTTTGGCCCAGTCGCGTGAGTCGTAAAGTCCTAAAGTCCCAAAGTCGCCCCCTCCCCCCCTCGCCAAGTCTCCCCCTCGCCAAGTCTCCCCGCCAAGTCCCCCCTCCATCTTTGTGGATTACAGAGAGGGCTGTCCCAAACTGTCCCAAACTGCCCCACAGAAAAAAAGCATGGCAATCACAAAATTTATACTTTTGCATCTTTAAAAACAACAAAATCCCTTGAGCTATGCCCAAGAACCTGTTAATAGTGGAATCTCCGGCCAAGGCAAAGACGATAGAAAAGTTTTTGGGGAAGGATTTTACGGTCAAATCCAGCTACGGCCATATCCGCGATTTGGAGAAAGGCGACGACGCGGTGGATATTAAAAATAATTTTGATCCCAAATATATCGTTTCTCCCGACAAACGCAAGGTGGTCAAGGAACTCAAAGACTGGGTGAGCAAGGTCGACGAGGTGTGGCTCGCTACGGACGAAGACCGCGAGGGCGAAGCTATTTCGTGGCACCTCTGCCAGGTGCTGGGCCTCGACGAGCGGAATACCAAACGCATTGCTTTCCGGGAGATTACCAAACCCGCTATCCAGAATGCCATAAAACAACCCCGCACACTCGACCTCGACCTGGTGAACGCCCAGCAGGCGCGCCGCGTACTCGACCGACTGGTTGGCTACGAGCTGTCGGGTATCCTCTGGAAGAAGATCAAAAGCGGCCTCTCCGCAGGCCGCGTGCAATCGGTGGCCCTTAAGTTGGTGGTGGAACGCGAACGCGAGATTACCCGCTTCGAATCGGCGCCGTTTTTTAAGATCGCGGCGATTTTTGAGGTGAAAAACGAGCAGGGCCGAATGGTGGAACTGCGCGCAGAAGCGCCCCAGCGCTTTGATACCAAAGAAGGCGCCGAGAAATTCCTTCAAGGCTGTATCGGTGCTACGTTCCGCATCGACGATATCGAACTCAAACCGCTGAAACGCCGCCCCGCCCCGCCGTTTACGACGTCTACGCTGCAACAGGAGGCCAGCCGCAAGCTGGGCTTTTCGGTAAACCGCACGATGTCGGTGGCACAGAAGCTGTACGAGGCAGGTTTTATTACGTATATGCGTACGGACTCGACGAACCTGAGCGAAACGGCTATCCAGAGTATCGCCGCAGAAATCGAGAAGAGCTACGGCCAAAAGTACGTACATACCCGCCATTATAAAAATAAGGTGGCCAACGCCCAGGAAGCACACGAGGCGATACGCCCTACGTATATCGAAAACCAGACTGTGCCCGGCCAGCGCGACGAACAGCGCCTCTACGAGCTTATCTGGAAGCGTACGATAGCTTCTCAGATGGCCGATGCGGTGCTGGAAAAAACGGTGGTGAGCATCGGCATCTCGACGATGCCCGGCGAAAAGCTGGTGGCCGAAGGCGAGGTGCTCAAATTTGACGGCTTCCTGAAGGTGTACCTCGAATCGAAAGACGAAGACGACGACGAGGATACGGCAGGTATGCTGCCCCCCTTGGCCAAAGCCCAGGTATTGCCCCTGCGCGAGATGAACGCCACCGAGCGCTTTACCCGCCCCCCCGCGCGCTATACGGAAGCGAGCCTGGTGAGCAAACTCGAAGAACTCGGCATCGGCCGCCCCTCTACTTACGCCCCTATTATTACGAAGATCATGGAAGAAGGACGGGGTTATGTGGTGAAGGAAAATCGCGAAGGCGTGGAACGCCCCTACGAGGTGCTCACGCTCAAGGACGGACAGATCACGAAAGCTACGAAAACCGAAAATACGGGCGCTATCAAAAACCGCCTGTTTCCTACCGACCTCGGCATGGCCGTGTCGGATTTCCTCAGCGAGCATTTCGACAAGGTGATGGACTACCGCTTTACGGCGGCCATCGAAAAACAGTTTGACGATATTTCCAACGGCCAGCAGGAATGGCATCGCATGCTGGCGGATTTTTACCACCCTTTCCACGAAACGGTAGAAAATACGCTGGCCACCGCCGACCGCCCCAGCCGCGAACGCATCCTGGGCAAGGACCCCGCCACCGGCAACAGTCTGCTCACCCGCCTCTCCCGCCGCGGACCCGTGGTGCAAATCGGCACCCCCGAGGAACTGGGCCCCGATGCCAAACCGCGCTATGCTAATCTGCAGCCGGGGCAGAACATGGAGACGATCACGTTTGAAGAGGCGCTGAGTTTGTTCAAGCTGCCCAAAGAGCTCGGAGAATACCGCGGACAGGAAGTCTCCGTCGGCGCCGGCCGATTCGGCCCGTATGTAAAAGTAAACGACAAGTATATCTCGCTGCCCCGCGGCGAAGACCCACTGGAAGTAAGCCTCGAACGGGCTATTGAACTGATCGGCGAAAAAGAAAAAGAAGACGCTCCGCTGGCTACCTACCAGGGATTGCCCATTACCAAAGGCAAAGGCCGCTTTGGGCCCTTCATCAAGTGGAAGGATCTGTTTGTGAATGTGCCTAAAAAATACGACTACGAGCAACTAACCGCCGCGCAGGCTGTTGAATTACTGGAAGCCAAAATCGACAAAGAGTCGACGCGATACATACAGCGCTGGGAGGAAGCCGAAATTTCTATCGAAAACGGCCGCTGGGGCCTTTATCCGTTTTGGCAAAGAAAATGTCAAGATGGGCAAATTAGACGGCAAAAAGGTCAGCGCCGAAGAGGCCAAACTGCTTACCTTCGAAGAGGTCAAAGCGATGATCGAAACCGAATTGCCCGGCGCTTTTGAGAAGGCGGCAAAGAAGGCTAAAGCCCCGGCCAAAAAGGCCAAGACGCCCGCCAAAAAATCGAAGTGAATCTATTTTCAGGAGCATTAAAGTAAACTCACATGTCAGACAATAAGAAAGTGCAACCGAATCAACTCAATATCGAATTGCCCGATGATATTGCCGAGGGTATTTATTCCAACCTGGCTATCATTGCCCATTCTCATTCCGAGTTTGTGGTCGATTTTATCCGCATGGTGCCCAATGTGCCCAAGGCGAAGGTAAAAGCGCGTATTATTCTGACTCCCCAGCACGCCAAACGCCTGCTGAAGGCCCTGGCCGATAATGTGAAGAAATACGAGGCCCAATTCGGTGAGATCGACGAGCCCGAGCAGCCGCCGTTCCCGTCTATGAATTTCACCCCGAACGCCCAGGCGTGACGGGAGTGTGAGAGGGGGGATGTGGGGGAATTAGAGATTAGTGTCCCCCCCCCCCCCCCCCCCCCCCCCCCGGGCTTCTACCACGTACAACACTCCCGGGTGTTCCTCGAAATCAATCTCCGCTTCGAAGCGCATACCGATTTTTTCGAAAACGCGCACAGAGGCGACATTCTCCTTTATCGCGCGGCCCACGATGCGCGTTAGGCCGAGTTTTTTAAATCCGTATTGCAGGCAGGCGGCGGCGCTTTCGGTGGCGTATCCGTTGCCCCAGTGTTTTTTCAAAAAGCGATAACCCACATCCACTTCGTCGAGGGAGGGGATATACTTGAGGCCGCACCAGCCCAGGTATGCTCCGGTAGCTTTGTCGAGCACGGTCCAGCGGCCCATGCCGTAGCGTTGGTATTGGTCGTATTGTAAAATGAATTCCAGGGCGGCCTGTGGGCTCTCGAAGGGCAGATCGCCGGTGTATTTGATGACCTCGGGGTCGTTGTTGAGCTCGAAGAGGTAGGGCGCGTCCTCCGGCGCGAATGGGCGGAGGGCCAGGCGGGCAGTATGGACAAGGTAATTCATAGTTTAATAGCTCAGAGGTGAGGGGGTTTGAGTGAGAGAGTGGGAGAGTGATATGAGGGATCGCCGTTTCTCTCTCTCTCTCTCCCTCTCTCTCGTCCTCCCTGATCCACCGAGCTCATCGACTGGTTCTTTGCGCGTTTGCGTTCAAAATCCTTCAGCAAGATCTTGCGCAGGCGGATACTATTGGGCGTCACTTCTACATATTCGTCTTCCTGGATATACTCCAGTGCTTCTTCGAGTGAAAAGCGGCGTGGGGGAATAAGGCGCACCTTGTCGTCTGAGCCGGAGGCGCGCATATTCGTGAGCTTTTTGGTCTTGGTCAGGTTGACGGCTAAGTCGCCGGGGCGGCTGTTTTCGCCGATTACCTGTCCTTCGTAGATATTATCGCCGGCGCCGACAAAAAAGGAGCCGCGGTCCTGCAGGTTGTTGATGCTATAGGGGATAGCTTCGCCGGTTTCCATGCTGATCAGCGAGCCGTTGATGCGGCTGGGGATATCTCCTTTGTGGGCTTGGAATTCCTTAAAGCGGTGCGTCATAATGGCTTCGCCGGCGGTGGCGGTGAGCAGCTGGCTGCGGAGGCCCATAATACCGCGCGAAGGTATTTCGAATTCGAGATGCACGCGGTCGCTTTTTGGCGTCATGGAGAGCATGAGGCCTTTGCGGCGCGTAACCATATCTATTGCCGTGCCTGCGTTGGCTTCTGGCAGGTCGATTTTCAATTCTTCTACCGGTTCGTGCAACACGCCGTCGACGCGTTTGGTGATCACCTGGGGTTGTCCGATCTGGAGTTCATAGCCTTCGCGGCGCATGGTTTCGATGAGCACCGACAGGTGCAATACGCCGCGGCCGAATACGATATGCGTATCGGGTGTATCGGTTTTTTCGACGCGCATGGCCAGGTTTTTCTCCAGCTCGCGTTCGAGGCGTTCTTTGACGTGGCGCGAGGTGACAAACTTGCCTTCCTGGCCGAAAAACGGCGAGTCGTTGATGGTAAAGACCATGCTGATGGTCGGCTCGTCAATGGAGATGGTGGGCAGTGCTTCGGGGTTTTCGGGGTCGGCGATGGTGTCGCCGATTTCAAAATTGTCGACGCCCACGATGGCACAGATCTCGCCGGCCTCCACTCGCTCGGCTTCTTTCTTTTCAAAACCTTCGAATACAAACAAACCCCTGATCTTGCTGCGCTCGATACGGCCGTCTTTTTTCACCAGGGATACTTGCTGGCCGTTGAGCAACTCGCCGCGGTGTACCCTGCCGATGGCGATACGCCCGATGTAGGGCGAGTGGTCGAGAGGTGACGAGCAGTTGGGGGTGCCTTTGCTTACTTCCGGCGCCGGGATATGCTCCACAATCGCGTCGAGCAAGGGCGTGATGTCGGTAGTAGGTTGGGTGTGGTCGGTGCTCATCCAGCCGTTTTTGGCCGAGCCGAAGAGGGTAGGGAAGTCGAGCTGCTCTTCCGTAGCGTCGAGGTGAAACATGAGGTCGAATACGGCCTCTTGCGCTTCTATCGGCGTACAGTTGGGTTTGTCGACTTTATTAACCACCACGATGGGTTTGAGTCCCATCTGGATAGCTTTTTGCAATACGAAGCGGGTTTGGGGCATGGGGCCTTCGAAGGCATCCACCAGCAGCAACACGCCGTCGGCCATGTTGAGCACGCGCTCTACCTCTCCGCCAAAGTCGCTGTGGCCAGGGGTGTCGATGATGTTGATCTTAAAACCTTTGTAGGTAATAGCCACGTTTTTGGCCAGGATGGTAATGCCGCGTTCGCGCTCGAGGTCGTTGTTGTCGAGCATGAGTTCACCCGGTTTTTCGTGGTCTTTGAACAGGCGACCGGCCATCAGCATTTTGTCTACTAATGTGGTTTTGCCGTGGTCTACGTGTGCGATTATCGCAATGTTTCTAATGTTCTGCATATCAGCTTCAAAATTGAGGCCGCAAAGGTACGCTTTTTTTTCTGTTCTCCGTTATCTGTTCTCTGTTATCTGTTCATTAACTTTACTAGTATGGCTTAAACCGAGAACGGACAACCGAGAACGGACAACCGACCGCCGACTGCCGACCGCCGACCGCCGAAATCCTATCTTCATTTAGTACATACAATTGCATATAAACAAACATGGAAGCATCATTAAAAGAATGTTTAAAAAATTGATTTTCAATATTTAATTTTATTAACTTTAGAGTGCTTGGAAGTTATTCCCGATTGTATATATGATGTATAGGTATTTTTATTCAAAAAGCCTGATTAGCTTCATAGCAGATTCATTGGTCTATCGTCCTTTTTCCAAAATAAAACCACGATTATGAAGTCCAAAGAAGTTGTTTTACTCTGTATTTTTTGAGTCTTTCCTTTTTCCTCTTTTCACAGACTAGCCGGGTAACTATTGACCAAAACGATAACGGGACAAAACTCCTGGTGGATGGAAAAGCGTTGATGGTCAATGGAATGAACTGGGATTATTTCCCTATCGGCTCCAATTACTCCTACAGTCTTTGGAACCAACCCGATGCCTTCATCGAAAAGGCGCTTGATGACGAAATGGCCCTGTTGAAAAACATGGGGGTCAACACTATTCGGGTATACACCGGCATACAGAAAAAGTGGATACAGTATATATACGAAAAGCATGGCATCTATACCATGCTTAATCACTCCTTCGGCCGTTACGGGCTCACCCTGGACGGCGCCTGGGCGCCCAACACGGAGTATTCCGACCCCAGGGTAGCGGAATTGCTGATGAAAGAAGTAAAAGAACTGGCGGCGGAATACAAAGACACCCCGGGTTTGTTGTTGTACCTATTGGGCAATGAAAACAACTACGGGCTTTTTTGGGATGGCGCCGAAACCGAGGATATCCCCCTGGAAGACAGAAAATCTACGGAGCGGGCCAAGTACTTGTATAAGCTATTCAACGAGGCTTCTCTGGCCATGAAAGCCATCGACAAATCGCACCCGGTAGCCCTGTGCAACGGCGATTTGCTGTTCCTGGATATTATCGCCAGGGAATGCAAGGATGTCGACATATTCGGCGTCAATGTGTATCGGGGCGCTTCATTCACCGACCTGTTCGACCGGGCGAAAAAGGAGTACGGCAAACCTGTACTCTTAACGGAGTTCGGCTCTGACGCCTTTAACGCCGTCACGTTGGAAGAAGCGCAGCAAGAACAGGCTAAATTCGTGGTGTCCAATTGGAAGGAAATTTACGATAATGCTGCCGGCCTGGGCAAAGCCGGCAATGCGATCGGCGGATTTACATTCCAGTTTAGCGACGGCTGGTGGAAATTTGAGCAGACCAAAAACCTGGACGTACACGACACCAATGCCTCCTGGTCAAATGGGGGGTACCTGTTTGACTACGTGGCCGGCGAAAACAATATGAACGAGGAGTGGTTCGGCGTTTGTGCCAAAGGTCCGACCAGCGCAGAGGGTTTTTACCGCCTGTACCCACGGACTGCCTATTACGCCTTGAAGGAGGCCCACCGCATAAATCCTTATGCCGGCGGGACTTCTCTTAATACCATTCAACAACATTTCAGCAGCATTCAGGTCGGCGATGCGTACTTAAAAGCCACCGGAGACAAGGCCGCCCTCGAAGGCGAGAAACTCAGAAAGATCAGCCTGAGCCGGCTCGGCGCTCATCTTTCCACTTTCAATACGGGGGGCAGCCTGATATCAACGCCCAACAACCCCGCACCAGGCAATACCACCTACCCCGATCAGTTGGGTTTTGACCACACACAATCCTTTTTTATTGGCGTGCAGGCCAACCCGACTTCCAATTTCAGGGCCAACGTGGAAGTAAACGTATTGGGCAACGTGGCCACCAACCCGATAGACCAGATTTTTATGAAAATCGGGGCCGGCGGGTGCAAGTGAACAGCCCCAATGGAAACCTGACCGTAGAATCGTTCAACAGGGTGCAAGTATATCAAGCCGGTTATGAGTGGAACCACAAAATGTTCGACCTCAGAGGCTTTTACCGCACCGGCCACTACCATTGGGGGTATGAGGGCGACTTCTTCGGCTTGTATCCTGAAGCCAACTACGGCCCACAGATAGACCTCTACAACGGCATAGCGCCTTTTGGCATGGAGTTGGATGGCAAAAAGCAGTTGAAGAACTTCAAATTGGCTTTCGGTCCACAACTCTGGTGGGGCGCCAACCCGGCCATGCTCTTGAAATACCAGAAAGAATTTGGCAAGTCTTCGGTTGCCGCAGTCTTTCACGAGGACCTCGCCCAGCTGGGCCTCACGGAAAGTTCTTTTGCCATTCCCCAGCCCAAAACCCGGCGCTTCTCTCTCCATTTGAACAGGACGTTTGGCAAGTTTGGGGTGGACGTTGGCGGCTTGTGGGCCGGGCAACCGCTCCAGGGCAGAGCTTTTCAGGTGGTCAGAACAGAAGCGGGCAAAACCGTGGCTTATCAGGATGAAATCAAAACAGAAGACAATTTTGGCGGTAAAATAAAATTGACCTATACCGGAGGCAAGTTTAACTGGTATGCTCAATCGGCGGCCCAGGGTTTGGTCGCCAACGGCGGGGTTGACCAGACGCTGACTTACACCGGCTGGCGGCTCAAAGACAGCGGCAGTGGCAACCAATACAACTTCCTCACCGGCTTTACCTACATTTTGGGTAAACTCCAGATAGCGCCCAACTTCCTGTGGCAAAAACCCATTGAGGGTCCTATCCCCGCCGATGTAGATGCGCCGGGCAGGCCCCGGAATATCCTTACCGACCCCTTTGTAGTGCGGGGCAACCGCGAGCAAGTGGCCGGTGAAATTTTGTTCACCTTCGACCCCACACCCGGCACCTGGATGTACAACTGGGATAGCGACCGCAGCGAGGACGCCAAATTTGCAGTCAGCGCCGGACTGGTTTATCGCCACCTGCCCACCACACAGGATGCAGCCATCGGTATCTTGCCCGACGGGCGCACCACCTTTGCCTTTCCGGGTGCTCCCCCCGCCCAGGATTTGTGGGAAGTACATGCCCGTATAGTTTCCAAAAGGAACGGCAACTTCGGGTGGATTGCAAATGTGTATGCAGGCGATGCGCAGGCCAACGGCAGCGATGCCCGTACGATACGCCGCTACGGTCTGGATGGACGGGTGATATACAAAAGACTGAAAGTCAACTTTTTCGCCAAAGCCAATGACTGGGGCCCCTACGATTATCACCGGGATTTCAACCTCACCTTCCCCCTCCAGTTGATGGCGGATGTGTCCATCGCTTTGGCAAAACCCGATTGGTTCGACTTGCCGAATACCCGCCTGGGCATCCGTGGCGCCTACCGTACCCTCGACCGATATTCTCCGCGCTATTCCCCTACGCAATCCGTGAACAGCGCCGGGAATTTAGTACCCGACCCCAATGCGATTGGCTTTGACAATGGCAACGAGTGGGAGATCAGGACGTATATTTTTATTGACATTGGAAAATAGGACTGAAAATTTGCCTGAGGGCCCAATGTTGAATAGTTTTTAAAATAAAACCATCGTCGTGATGAAAAAATACAACTTCACCTTTTTGATAAAATCCCTAACCTTTGGGATGTTCTTCCTGTTCCTGGCCGGATGCCAGCGCGACAATGAAGATTTAAGCCCCGCCACATTCCCCACTAATCCAGAGGTTTTTATTGAAGGCTTTAGTCCCGGATTAAATTATGCCGCATTTGGCGGCTCCGTGCCTACCGCCTTTGATGTAGACACGGAAGTGACTTATAACAACACTTCGCAAGCTTCTATGCGATTTGAGGTGCCCGATGCGGGAGACCCCAGAGGAGCTTACGCCGGCGGCTCCTATTTTACTGATGTCCCCCGGGATTTATCGGGATATGATGCCCTGACCTTTTGGGCGAAAGCCTCACAACCCGCCAACATCGACGTAGTGGGGTTTGGAAATGACCTGGGCGCGTCGAAATGCCTGGTCACTATCAGCGGCCTGCCCGTGACGACCAACTGGCAAAAGTTTATCATCCCGATTCCCGACCCTTCCAAGCTTACGGCGGAACGGGGCATGTTTCTCTATTCCGAAGGCCCTGAAAACGGCAGGGGTTATACCTTTTGGATTGATGAACTGAAATTTGAAAAACTGGGCACCATTGCCCACCCTGAGTTCGCCATATTGAACGGGGAAGAGCAAACGGAAACATCCTTTGTCGGCGTTACAAAAACTATCGGCGGGCTGAGTTCAACGTACAACCTGCCCTCCGGAATAAACCAGACCGTAAACATCACCCCCGCCTATTTTGAATTTGCCTCATCGGATCCGTCTATTGCCACAGTAAACGAGTCGGGTTTGGTGACGGTGACAGGCGGCCCGGGCAGCGCCAAAATTACCGCCACCGTGGGAGGAGTGACCGCCAAGGGATCTTTGACCTTGCTATCCGTGGGCGATTTCCAGGCGGCCCCTGTGCCCTCACGTGATGCCGCCAATGTCATTTCTATTTTCAGCGACGCCTACACCAATGTCCCCGTGAATTACTACAATGGGTATTGGGCTCCATATCAGACTACCCAATCGGCGGATTTCACGGTGAACGGCGACGATATCCTCCACTATACCAATTTCAATTTTGTGGGCATTGAATTTAGTTCTCCCGTAATAGATGCTTCTTCCATGACCCATCTGCATGTGGATATTTATCTTCCGAATGCCTTGCCCGCAACGGCACAATTTAAAATAGAAGTGGTCGATTTCGGCACCGGCGGTACAGGCTCCTTTACGAGAGCTATTCCGGCGGCCCAGTCGCAGCAATGGATAAGCTTGGACATACCCTTCTCCAGCTTTGCCGGATTGAGCAACCGCTCTAATCTTGCGCAAATAATTTTTGTAGACGTCAGCGAAAATATCCCCAGCTTTTTTGCCGACAATGTATACCTGTATAATGCCGGTACTCCGCCCTCTGCGCCCACTACGGCGGCGCCCACGCCCACACACCCTGCCGGAGGGTGATAGCTGTTTTTAGCGACGCCTATTCCGTGATTGCCGGTACGGAGTTGAACCCCAATTGGGGGCAGGCTACCGTGGTAACACAGACGCCCATACAGGGAAACAATACCTTGAAGTACGCCGGCCTCAATTATCAGGGCATACAGCTTGGATCGCCCCAGAATGTATCGGCGATGAACTTTCTTCATCTCGATTTCTGGACAGCTAACTCGGCGTCGCTCAAAGTGTTTATTATCAGCACGGGTCCGGTAGAAACCCCCTTTACGCTCACCGTGCCCACTGCCGGTTGGTCGAGCATTGACATTCCCATGTCGGCATTTGCCCCCGTCAATCTTAGCGATGTAATTCAGCTCAAATTTGAGGGCAATGGCGATATTTTCCTGGACAACATTTACTTCCGCAATTAAAAAATTAAAATGATGAAGGCAACATATAAGATGGCAAAAATACACATGCTTGCACTTTCCATGCTCGCGCTTACCTTCTTCAGATGCGCGCCCGATGATTTTCAAAAATTAGACGAAGGCAAGTGGCAGTTGACGTGGAGCGATGATTTCAACGGCAATGCCGGGCAATTGCCCGATGCCGCCAAGTGGACTTACGATATCGGTACCGGACAGGGCGGCTGGGGCAACCAGGAACTGCAATCCTACACGGATAGCCCTAATAACGTTTCAATGGATGGCGAGGGCAACCTGGTTATCACTGCGATTCGCAACGGCAATAGTTTTACCTCGGCAAGGATTAACACAAAGGGTTTATTTACACAGCAATACGGCCGTTTTGAAGCCCGGCTCAAAACACCTTACGGGCCTGGGATTTGGCCGGCCTTCTGGATGCTTGGCGCTAATATCGAAACGGTTAATTGGCCGCAATGTGGCGAAATAGACATCATGGAACTGCGGGGCCAGGAACCGCATATCATCCACGGCACTATCCACGGGCCCGGTTATTCGGGGGGGCAACCCGATTACCAAAGGTTATGCCCTGACCGATGCCAGGTTCGACACGGAATTCCACGTTTTCGCTATTGAATGGAACAGGGATAAAATTGACTTTTTTGTAGACGATTTTCTGTACCAGCGCATTGAACGCGGCGATGCCCCTGGCGAGTGGGTATACGACCAGCCTTTTTTCATGATCCTCAATGTGGCGGTCGGCGGCAATTATGTGGGTTTCCCTACTGATGGAACGCCTTTCCCTCAAAAGATGACGATTGACTATGTGAGGGTTTATGAAAGCGCAAATTAAATAGATAGGTAGGTAGGTTGCCGTAAATCAGACAGGATGATAGTAATGCATGAAAATGAGGGCTATCTCAAAATAGCCGATTTCGACACCATGCGCCCTTTTTTAATGAGTGTCGTGAGCGACTCCAATCACTGGATGTTCATCTCCAGCAATGGAGGGCTGAGTGCGGGGCGTAAAAACCCGGAATATGCCTTGTTTCCGTATTATACCGACGACAAGATTACCGAGTCAGCCGATATCACAGGCAGCAAGTCCATTTTTCAGATACACGTAAAGGGCGATGTGCTGATTTGGGAGCCTTTTTCCGATCGCTATACGGACAGGTACGCCCTCAGCCGAAACCTGTATAAAAGTATTTACGGCAACAAAATCATTTTTGAGGAAATCAACCACGACCTGGGACTGGTATTCAGGTACCAATGGAATATGAGCAAGGCGTTTGGTTTTGTGAAAAAAGCCGAACTATTGAATACATCCGATAACGAATATAAAATAACGCTATTGGATGGTATTCAGAATATCATGCCCTACGGCGTGCCCAGCGACCTGCAGCGCAGTACCAGCAATTTGGTGGATGCGTATAAAAGGAGTGAGTTGGAAAATTCCTCCGGGCTTGGAATATATGCGCTAAGCGCCATTATTGTAGACAAGGCCGAACCGAGCGAGGCGTTGAAAGCAATATCGCCTGGTCGATTGGGCTAAAAGAGCAGATTACCTATCTGCTTTTCGTCCAGTCAATTGCGGACATTCAGAAGGAAGCAAAAAATACAGAGCGAGTACGATGTGAAAGGCGAAAAAGGGGCGTATTTTATTTCGGCTGATATTATGCTCAACGGCCATTCCAATAAAAAATGGTCTATCGTTGCCAATGTCAATCAAAACCATTCACAAATTGTCGCGCTTTGTCATCTTATTAAAAATAAAACCGGCCTCGAAAAGCAATTGCAGGAGGATATAGACTCCGGCACGCAACAATTAATACAACTCGTTGCGAGCGCCGACGGACTGCAATTCACTTCCGATAAATTAAAAGATACCCGCCATTTTTCAAATGTGCTTTTCAATATTATGCGGGGCGGTGTATTTGACGATAATTACCGGATAGAAAAAAAGGATTTTGTCGGGCATCTCACCAAGTCCAATAAAGAGGTCGTAACCCGAAACGAGGTATTTCTAAGGGATTTAGAGGAAACATTTGACCAATCTGCGCTCAAGTCCCTGTTGCTGAAAAGCCAGGACAACGACTTAATCAGGCTTGGTATAGAGTACCTGCCCCTGAAATTCAGCCGCAGGCATGGCGACCCCAGCCGTCCCTGGAATTATTTTTCCATCAATACCCAAAGCGAAACCGACGGGTCGAAAATATTGGATTACGAAGGCAACTGGCGCGATTTGTTCCAGAACTGGGAAGCCCTGGCTTGTTCCTATCCGGAATTTATCGAGGGCATGATATTCAAGTTTCTCAATGCGTCTACGTTCGATGGGTACAACCCCTACCGGGTCACCAAAGACGGATTCGATTGGGAGACCATCGAACCCGACAACCCCTGGTCGTATATCGGATATTGGGGCGACCACCAGATTATTTACCTCCAGAAATTTCTGGAAATTATTGAAAAATATCACCCCGGCGCCCTGCAGTCCTTTTTTGAAAAAAACTGGTTTGTATATGCCGCCGTCCCCTACATTATCAAACCTTATGACCAGCTCTTAGATAACCCTAAAGACACCATTGCTTTTGACCATAAGTGGGATGCTAATATCCGGGAACGACGTGAAAAATTGGGCGCCGACGGCGCACTCCTTACTGCCGGCGACAAGGAAATATACCATGTGAATTTTCTGGAAAAAATACTGGCGACAGTATTGGCGAAAAATATCAAACCTTATCCCCGAAGCCGGTATATGGATGAACACCCAGCGGCCCGAATGGAACGACGCTAATAATGCGTTGGTCGGCAATGGGGTTTCTATGGTGACACTGTATTACCTGCGCCGGTTTATGCGGTTTTTTCAGCAAATGTTGGAGGGCTCGGATCTGGGAAAAGTGGATATTTCAATTGAATTGGCCGCTTGTTGCGATAGCATAAGCGAAACGCTGCAGGAATTCCGCCCCCTATTGGCCAACCGCATTTCCGATGAAGACAAAAAACGCATCCTCGATGGGATGGGACAGGCGGCGTCCGAGTATCGGCAATATGTTTACCAGCATGGTTTTTCGGGTAAAAAAAGGAGCGCCTCCCTGGCGGGACTAAAAACATTCGCTCAATTGAGCCTGGATTTTATAGAACACGCCATCCGTGCCAATCAGCGCACAGATAAACTATACCACGCCTACAACCTGATGACCGCCAGTGACACTGCAATTTCCATCTCGCATCTCGGCGAAATGCTGGAAGGGCAGGTGGCTGTTTTGAGTTCGGGTTATTTAAGCTCGAAAGAGGCACTGGAGGTACTGGACGCCTTAAAAAACAGCGCCTTGTTCCGCGAAGACCAGTATAGTTACCTGTTATACCCCAACAAAAACCTGTCCGGTTTTTTGCAAAAAAATAGTATCCCGGAAGCCGACGCACAATCATCCGCGCTAATCACGCAAATGGCAAGCGACGGGGTTACATCGATTATCGAACGCGATATGCAGGGCGCGTATCATTTTAATGGCAATTTCAAAAATGCCGCCGACCTGGATGCGGCCCTTAATGCGCTTTCCGAAACCAAATACAAAGAACTTGCAGGAAGAGACAGGGGGTTGTTGCTGGATATTTTCGAGAAAGTATTTAACCATAAATCATTTACAGGCAGGTCGGGTACCTTTTTCTCTTATGAGGGTTTGGGTTCTATTTATTGGCACATGGTATCCAAGTTACATTTGGCCGTGCAGGAATGTTGCCTGAAAGCTATTGCTGAAAATGCCGGTGCAAGCGTAATTGGCAAGTTATTGGAACACTATTACGAAATAGAAGCAGGTATCGGAGTACACAAATCACCGGAGCTCTACGGCGCATTTCCTACCGACCCCTATTCGCACACGCCTCAGCATCGGGGCGCCCAGCAACCCGGTATGACCGGACAAGTGAAGGAAGATATCCTGGTGCGATTCGGTGAATTGGGCGTATTCGTAAAAGCGGGAAAATTGTCTTTCAACCCCTGCCTGCTGCGGAAATATGAATTTTCGGCCGAAACGCAAACCTTTGAATATGTGAATGTAAGGGGCAGGAAAATACAGCTTTCATTGGATGCCGGCACGCTTTGTTTTACCTGTTGCCAAATTCCGGTGGTATATCGCATGCAGGATAAGCCGGGGGTGGAAGTCGTGATGGCCGATGGCAAATCACTGGTCTTCAATTCGCTGGAATTAGACGAAGAATCAAGCCGGCACATATTTCGACGAAGTGGAGTGGTGGAAAAAATATGGGTTTCCGTGCAGGAACAAATGCTTAGAACATGAAAATACACACTACCTGTTTCATCATCATAATCCTTATGGCCGGCTGTGCAAAACCGACTACAATCGACGTGGATATATATGAGACCTCCGAAAGCGGCAACAAACTTGCGAAGCTGACAGAATTCGACGTAGTCGAAGAAAAAGTGCAAATTCAACTGTTGCCCGATGAGAAATTTCAGACCATCGTCGGGTTCGGCGGGTCTTTCACCGAGGCTTCCGCCCACCTCCTCAATCAGTTGGGCCGCGAGAACCGGTCCAAAATATTGGAAGCCTATTTCGGAGAGTCGGGCGCAAAATATTCATTGACCCGCACGCATATCAACTCCTGCGATTTTTCACTGGGCAACTATTCCTACGCACCGGTGGAGGGTGATACGCAGTTGACGCATTTTTCTATTGAGGAAGACCAGGACGATATTATCCCGATGATTAAAGATGCCATGGCTATTTCAAAAGAGGGTTTTAATATCATTTCGTCGCCCTGGACCGCACCCCCCTGGATGAAAGACAACAAGGATTGGCGGGGCGGCAAACTGTTGCCCGAATATTACGACACCTGGGCTTTGTTTTTTTCGAAATATCTGGACGCGTACCGCGCACAAGGCATTGATATATGGGGGGTTACAGTAGAAAACGAACCTCTCGGAAATGACAGCAACTGGGAAAGCATGCATTATACGCCGCAAGAGATGAGCGCTTTCGTGAAAAATCATTTGGGCCCAAAATTGAAAGCGGATGGGCGCCAGGTGAAGATATTGGGTTTTGACCAAAACCGGGACGCAGAACTGAAGAAATGGGTGGATGTCATGTTTGGGGATGAGGGGGCAGGCGAATATTTCGACGGCACGGCTGTGCACTGGTATGCCAGCACTTACGATTATTTTCCTGATGCCCTGCAATACGTCCACCAAAAAGCGCCCGACAAACTAATCATACAATCGGAGGCGTGTATAGACGCCGAGGTGCCCCACTGGAAAGACGATGCCTGGTACTGGTCGAAAGAAGCCACTGACTGGGGCTGGGATTGGGCGCCGGAAGATCAAAAACACCTGCACCCCAAATATGTCCCTGTTTTTCGGTATGCCCGCGACATCATCGGCTGCCTCAATAACCGGGTGCATGGCTGGGTAGACTGGAACATGGTGCTGGACCGGCAGGGCGGTCCTAATTGGGCGAAAAACTGGTGTGTGGCTCCGGTTATTGTCGATCCCGAAAAAGACGAGGTCTATTTCACCCCCTTGTATTACACCCTGTCTCACTTCAGCCGGTTCATCAGGCCGGGTGCTGTCCGAATCGGATTCCAAACACTGACGAAGAACTCATGGCAACCGCCGTTCAAAACCCCGACGGCAGTATTGCGGTGGTGTTGTTTAACCCCGGTGAAAAAGCCAGGGGAATAAAGCTTTCATTGGGTGAAAAATCCAAGGAATTTTCGATTAAAGGAAAGGCTATTCAAACCGTTGTCGTGTCATTGTAATAAACGCGAATACTTATTTTCCATCTAAAACCAACACGAGATGTCAAAGTACGAAACACCGCTTAAAAACAGGGTTCCTCTGGTGCAAAAAGCCGCTTTTGGGGCCGGGCACCTGGTCAATAACTTATTCCCGGGCTCCCTGGGCGTTTTTATGTTCTTTTTGCTGACGGCCTTTGGCATGGATCCTTTTTTGGCGGGTTTGTTGGGCGGCTTGCCCCGAATATACGATGCCATTACCGATCCGATTATGGGTTATATTTCAGACAATACCGTTTCCCGGTGGGGGCGTCGGAAGCCGTATATTTTCATCGGCGCCATATTTGCCGGTATCACGTTTATCGTGTTGTGGCAACTCAATCCGGAAAACTCACAGACCTACAATTTCTGGTATTTCCTGATTTTTTCCCTGGTATTCCTGACTGGCAATAC
The DNA here is from genome assembly GCA_016715405.1 of Saprospiraceae bacterium. Lineage (GTDB taxonomy): Bacteria > Bacteroidota > Bacteroidia > Chitinophagales > Saprospiraceae > JABWBR01. The sequence continues at coordinate 103,135 of JADKAE010000011.1, forward strand.
CATGTTCTCCACGCCGCTTATCGGGCTGGGTTACGAGATGACATTTGACTACAATGAACGCACCCGTCTGATGGGTTTTTCACAAACTATCGGACAGATAGCCTGGATGATAGTGCCGTGGTTTTGGGTACTCATAGCCGACCCGGATTTGTTTGCGACACAGGCGGAGGGCGTCCGTAAACTTTCCATTGTAGTGGGGGTTTCCTGTATGATATTGGGAATTATGCCGGCTTTATTTTGCAAGGAAGTAGACCAGGCTAACCTCACCAACCGGGATGAACTCACGCTGAAAAACATAGCCAAGAATTTCAAGAGTTTGCTAAAGAATATGGTGCTCATTTTTAAAAATGTACCCTTCGTGCGGTTGTGCGGCGCCACATTCCTGGTGTTCAACGGCTTTCAAATGGTGGCATCTTTCAGTTATTTTATCATTGTCTTTTACATGTTCAAAGGCGACTATGACAACGCCGGCACATGGCCGGCCTGGTTCTCAACGGTCAGCGCCTTGGCCACCGCTTTTGATCATCCCGGCCATTACCTGGATGTCGAACAAATGGGGCAAAAGGAAAGCATTCATTGTCTCCACGGCTATTTCAATGGTGGGATACAGTTTAAAATGGTGGGGATTCAACCCCGATAATCCATGGATGATCTTCATGCCGATTCCGTTGATTGTTTTCGGTATAGGCGGTCTTTTTACCCTGATGATGAGCATGACGGCGGATGTTTGTGATTTAGATGAACTCAACAACGGCATGCCCAGAAAAGAAGGCACTTTCGGAGCCATCTATTGGTGGATGGTTAAGTTGGGGCAGGGGCTCGCCCTGGTATTGGGCGGTTTGGTGCTGAAACTGGTGGGTTTTGACCAAAATATAGGCGTGCAAGCAGCGGAAACGCTTACCCGGCTACGTCGGGCCGATATTCTCGTGCCTGCTACTACGGCGGGGCTGGCTATATGGGTGATGTGGGGGTATGACTTGTCGGAAGAGAAGGCCAAGAAAATCAAAGATGAATTGGTTTCAAGACGGGGAGAGCTGTAACGATGTAGCTGTTTAGAGGGTTTAGTGCCTTCGGCAGTTTAGTAGAGTTTAGTAAAGCTAGTAGCGTTGTTAAAAATTACCATTCAGTCATATTTAATTTATTTACTATGTCATTCAGGGCAGAAAAATATATGAGCTTCAAGGAGTCGGGTCTGACGCCTAAAGAAAGCTTTTATGACGATAAATCTGATGTAGACATCCAGGGGTTGTTCCTGGAAGTATTGCATGGCGGTGTGCACGGGTTCTGTTTCAGCCTTTATGAAGATGGCCAAAAACCCGGCGATATCATTACCGCTCCGCAAATCAGAAGGCGGATACAGCTGTTAAAACCCTATTCCCAATGGGTGCGGTCGTTTTCCTGCATCGAGGGGAATGAATTAATTCCCCAAATCGCCAAAGAATCAGGGATGAAGACGCTGGTAGGCGCCTGGATTGGCAATGACGAAGACAAAAACCGGCAGGAAATCGAAAACCTTATTCAGTTGGCAAAAGACGGCTTTGTCGATATAGCAGCAGTGGGCAATGAAGTGCTTTACAGAAAAGAACTATCGGAACAAGAACTCATTGAACGCATTTTACATGTAAAAGAAGCCATTCCCAACGTGCCGGTCGGCTATGTGGATGCCTACTACGAATTTGTGAAGCGACCGGCTATAGCCGAAGCCTGCGATGTGATTTTGTGCAATTGTTATCCGTATTGGGAAGGCACGGAATTCAGGTATTCGCTCCCGCATATGCAACAAATGTATCATCAGGCGCTTCATGCCGGAAAAGGGAAGAAGGTCATCATAACGGAAACCGGCTGGCCAAGCCAGGGCGAAAGCCTGGGCAATGCCGTGCCGTCTACAATGAATGCCATGAAATATTTTATCAATACCCAACTATGGGCCATGGATGAAAATGTGGAGGTCTTTTATTTCTCCTCATTCGACGAGTCCTGGAAGGTAGGCGCCGAAGGCGAAGTAGGCGCCTATTGGGGAATTTGGGATAAAAATGAAAAACTAAAATTCGGGAATGAATACATTTAAAGCCCTGAAAATCAACCCGGGCAGCGCAATTTGTTATTCCGGTTTTAGGGAAGGCCAGTATCCCGGCGGGGTGTATCCCGGTTATGCGGAAATCAGGGAGGATCTAATGCTGCTTCATGGGCATTGGAAATATCTGCGGCTATTTGACTGCGACCTACACGCTGAGACCGTGTTGGAGGTGATTAAAAATGACGGGTTGGATTTCCAATTGATGCTCAGCGCTTATATCAACGCTGAAATGAACAATTTTAATTGTCCCTGGGGCGGCGGGGTGTATTCAGAGGAACAACTGGAGCAAAACTGTGCGGAAAATCAAAGAAAAATAAATCATCTGATTACGCTGGCCAACCAACACCCCGATATCGTTTTTTCGCTTTCGGTGGGCAACGAGGCCTGCGTGGAGTGGACCGACCACTATGTGCCGGAAATCAAAGTGCGGGATTATGTGCGGCAAGTGCGTGCAAAAGCAAAGCAGCCGGTCACTTTTTGCGAAAATTATGCGCCCTGGCTCTCCAGGTTGAAAACGTTAGCCGAAGAAGTGGATTTCATTTCAATACATACCTATCCGGTTTGGGAATACAAACATATCGGAGAGTCGCTCGATTACACTAAGGAAAATTACTATTCGGTGGCGGAAAAATACCCGCACAAGCCGGTAGTTATTACGGAAGCCGGTTGGGCTACTAACTCCAACGGTAGGGGCATCGACCCCGGCAATGTGAATGAAGGTTATCAGCAAACCTATTACGAATTGCTGATGGAATGGACCGAACGGGAAAATATCCTCTGTTTCTTCTTTGAGGCGTTTGACGAGTCCTGGAAAGGCTCGCCCGAACCGCTGGAACCCGAAAAACACTGGGGGCTGTTTAAAATTGACAGAACCCCCAAACTGGCTGTGAAGCATATTGCATCATGATTCGCCTGAAAATACACTTTCAAATAGTTGTACCAAAAATTTCTTAATTATGAAAAATTTTTACGTTTGCGCTGTTGATGCTGATGTCATCAGCGGCTTTTGCTCAAAATGCCCCGATTAATTTTGAGACGGGCGGCCAGGGGTCTGACTGGACCTGGGCCGTTTTTGAAAACGCCACCAATCCACCCTTGGAAATTGTGGTTAATCCCGACCCCAGCGGTATAAATACATCCGCCACTGTCGCCAAATATACGGCGCTCCAAAGCGGTAACCCCTGGGCGGGCTGCGAATCTATGCACGGCGCCGACCTCGGCCCGTTCGTGTTGGACGCCACCAATTCTATCGTCAAAATCATGGTGTGGAAGTCCGTGATAAGCGATGTGGGCATCAAGTTCGCCTCCCCAACCGGCTGGGCGCAGCCGGAAATCAAAGTAGCCAACACCTTGATCAACCAATGGGAAGAGCTTACTTTCGATTTCTCCAGCTACATCAACCCTCCCGCCGGCGAAGGCCAGTTGGACCAATTCATTTTCTTCCCCGATTTCAACCTGGCCGGCAGAACACAGGACAACATCGTCTATTTTGACAATGTTACCTTTAGCACAGGGGGAGGCCCCGCCGCTGAACCAACAGTGGCAGCGCCCACGCCCACCGAACCCGCAGCAAGCGTGATCTCCCTGTTTAGCGAGACTTACACCAACGTGACGGTGGATACCTGGCTGACCCCGTGGTCGGCTGCTACGCTACAAGATGTCGCCATTCAGGGCAACCCGACGAAGAAATATTCCGCACTCAACTTTGCGGGTATCGAGACTATTGCCAATCAGTTGGATATCAATGATATGACGCATTTCCACATTGATGTATGGTCGGCGGACTTTACATTTTTTGGCGTCAAACTGGTAGATTTCGGCGCCGACGGCGCTTTCGGCGGCGGCGACGATGTGGAGCATCAGGTCAATTTCGATATGCCCGCACAAAGCCAATGGGTAAGCCTCGATATACCGCTGAGCGACTTTACCGGTTTGACGACCAGATCCAACATTGCCCAGTATATATTGGTAGGCCAGCCCACCGGTACGAATACGGTATTTGTAGACAATGTGTATTTCTACGAAGGCGGCAGCGCGCCTTTAGAACCTGCGACAGCAGCACCCACGCCCACCGTACCCGCAGCTAATGTGATTTCGATGTTTAGCGACGCATACACCAATGTGCCTGTGGATACCTGGCGTACTTCGTGGTCGTCTGCCACGCTGGAAGATATCACCATACAAGGCAATCCGACGAAGAAATATTCCCAACTCGATTTCGTGGGCATCGAAACCGTGGCCAACCAGATAGATGCCACCGGAATGAAGTATTTCCATATTGACGTGTGGTCGGCTGACTTCATATTCTTTGGCGTCAAATTGGTAGATTTCGGCGCCGACGGCGCTTTCGGCGGCGGCGACGATGTAGAGCATCAGATCAATTTCAATGCGCCCGCACAAGGCCAGTGGAATACTTATGACATACTGCTGAGCGACTTTACCGGATTGACTACAAGAGAACACATAGCTCAGTATATATTGGTAGGCCAGCCCACCGGGATGAATACGATTTTTGTAGACAATGTGTATTTCTACAACGACGCCACCAGCGTCAACTCACCCAACGCCGACCTCAACAGGGTTAATGTTTTCCCCAATCCTGTAAAGTCTGGCGCGCAGGTTCAGTTGAGTGCTCCCGCTGTGCAGGTGGAAATATTCGACTTCACCGGAAAATTGGTCATGTCGTCGCAGAACGTTTCTGTTATTGATACACAAAATCTGAACAGAAAGGGCGCCTACGTTGTTAGAATGCTTCTCGATAACGGCGCGATTCAAACCAACAAACTTATTGTGCATTGAGTTGGTTGTCTGTTCTCTGTTCTCTGTTCTCTGTTCTCTGTTCTCTGTTCTCTGTTCAGTTTAACAGGCAAAGGTAAGGAACGGATAACGGAGAACGGAGAACCGACAACCCACAACTCACAACAACTGACAATTGAAAAAAGCAACGTCAGGCCTATTGCTGTTTTTGTTTGGAGCGCTTGCGGCTTATGCCCAGGCGCTTGCTGAAAAAGGCGTGCCGTTGATACAAAGTTACACCCCAGTAGATTACCACAATAAAGGCAAAGTTTGGGATATCTGTTCCGCTCCAAATGGCATCGTTTATATGGCAGCCGACCAGGGTTTGCTGGAATACGACGGAAAAACCTGGAACGCTTTCAAAGGCAGCAAGGGATTTACCCGGTCGTTGTGGGTGGCCAATGATTCGCTGATTTATACCGGCTCCGATCTCGATTTCGGCGTTTGGAAAAAAAACAAATACCAACAATTCGACTACACTTCACTGTATCCCTTTCAGGAAGTGGTTCAAGACATTAATGAAGAGTTTTGGCAAATTCACCACCTGAATAACGATATTATCTTCGTTTCCTCCCAGAATTTATATGTGCATAAAAACCGGCAGCTTGTCAGGATAGCGGCGCCTTATAAATTTTCGAATAGTTTTTTGGTAAATGGCACGCTCTATTTCGCTGACGAAAAAAATGGGCTGTATGTTTTTGATGGCTTTTCGCTAAAAAAGATTTTTGACTATCCCAATAAGGTCATATTTCATATTTCAGGAATTTATCAACATGCGGGGGGGCTTGTCATTGTTACCCGCGATTCCGGCCTTTATCGCTACGCAAACGGGAATTTAATACAAGTTCAAAATACATTATCTGAAAATTTGAAAACCGCCAAAGTTTTCAGTTTTGAGCCGGTCGGCCATACTCAGATCGCTATTGGCACTGTGCTTAAAGGCTTGTATATCATAGATTTGGATGGAAGAATTATACACCTCATAAACAGAAACAAAGGGCTGCCCAGCAATACCATGCTGGCTTTGCACTTCAGCCCGGCGGGGAAATTATGGATGGGGATGGATTATGGTGTGTCCGCTTTGAATTTGAAAAACGATTTCACCACTTTTAATGATTATAAAGGGGAATACGGCGCGGGTTACGCCGCATCATTAAAGGATGGAGTATTTTACCTGGGCACCAATCAGGGCCTGTACCGCGCAAAATGGGAAGAACTGAATAACGACAGGGCGCATTTCAGTTTCCAACTCATCCCCGAAACAGAGGGACAGGTCTGGACATTAGAACAAATAGACAATTCTTTGTGGATGGGGCACGACAAAGGCTTGTTCACCCTGCGGGAAAATGGAGTGGAAAAGGTGGGAGGCCCGGCAGGTGTCTGGACCGTCCTGCCCTACAAAAATTATTTGCTGACCGGCAATTATAATGGTATCTGCATTTACAGTAAATCCGACGGCAAATGGACCTTTATAAAAAAAATGAACCTCATATCCGGTTCCTGCAACCAGGTAATAGCTGAAAAAGACAACATCCTTTGGGTGAATATTCCCAATTTTGGCATTATCAGGGTTGAACTGGACGCTGAATTAAATCCTACCGACAGGTTGATTTTTCGGGAAGATATTTTTAAAGGGGACGACCTTTATTTATTAAAAAATGAACAAGGCATACACCTCGTCACCGACCAATTTCAATATAGGTATAATGCGGCAAAGAAAGAATTCGTCAAAATACCCCAAACAATAACTCCTCCGGCAGTGGAGGGCCTTTTGCCTGGCATTTACCAGCCGCGTGTTTTGCATCCCGATTATGCGTTTTTACCTACCCACAACGGCTTCGTTTTGAAACGCCTTAAATCCGATAATGATACAACAACGTCAAACTACACATTGGTTTTAAGGGACATAGAGGCTTTTAATAATGATGAAAACATAGCCGTTTATCCGGGAATGAAGGCGCCATACCGGCTCAATAATTTCAAGATAGCGTACATCGTCCCTAATTGTGAAGAGGTGCTATATCAATACCAATTGAATGAGACCGGCAAATGGAGCGAATGGGCATCCGATAATACCACCACACTTATCGGGCTTGACGCCGGCAACAATACGCTCAGTGTGAGGGCTAAAGTCAATGGGAAGATACTCGCCGGCGTATATTCCGTATCTCTTCGTGTGGCGGTTCCCTGGCATCGCTCCTGGCCTGCCTGGGCGGGATACTTTGTGCTGGCCATATTGGCAGGATATGCTATTCTTCATTGGAAAGAGCGCTCCCTGAAAAAGCAAAAAGAAAAGCTATCGCTAGAAGAGCAAAATGCGTTGCAGGCGCAAGCCGAAAAACATCAACAAGCGTTATCGCATATAGAACAGGAAAGGCTGCAAGCGGAATACGACCAGCTGAAACAACAGCTGAGAAATAAAACCATTGAACTGGCCACCAAAGCCAAGGAAAACGAAGCCAGGAACCGCCTGCTACTGGCACTAAAAGAAAAGTATGAAATAGCCCAGGGAAATCCCGCCATCGCCAAAATGAAATGGGAAGAAATGGAAAGGATGTTGGACTCCTATCTCCTGGTAGAAGACAATACCTTTGAAATCCAGATGGATGAGTTGCACCAGGAATTATTTAAAAAATTGAAAGCACAATTCCCGAGCCTGTCAAACCACGACCTGCGCTTGTGCGCCTATTTGAAAACCGGGATGGATTCCAAAAAAATAGCCGAAATATTAAATATCCAGCCCTCCAGTTTTTACATCAGCCGCTCCCGGCTGCGAAAAAAACTCGAACTGAATGCCGACGAGAATTTGTATGATTTTTTGAATGCGGTGTAATGCGACGGTGCGACCAAGCCCCATTTTTTAAAAATACAACACCTTCGTTCGTACCTCACGAAGATGTCACCTCTTTTGCCACTGACAAAGATAAGAAACGGATAACCGCAACCGATAACAGACAACCCCCTCCGGCGCGAAGTTCTACCTATAACTTTACTACTTTTAGCATCTTACTGTGATTATTAGCCGGATTAATTGCTTTAACAAAATACAGTCCAGCCGGAAAAGTTGACATATCAACAGTAAGGGAAGATTCGTCGGAGTCGATTTTTCGAAGCATTCCGACCAACAGCATCATATAGTTCTACCTGGTATTTGCCCAGGCTCCATTTGATGGTAAACTCATTCCCGACGGGCATTGGGAAAATTTGAATCCAATGATCATCCGCATTTATTTCTTCGTTTACATCAGTTATATTAGGATTATAAAAACCAAAATCGACGGTATTATTGCCGCTGGCATCGTAATTAAAATAACAATTGACCGGATCACCATCATTCAGGGGTTCTTCATCTGATGTAAGCGTCACAATGCCTGACTTGATATCCGTAAAAGGATTGCCAAAACCATTATTATCTAAATCTACGTCATTGTTTGCATTTGTTTGAAAGCCATTTGTTGATATGAAGTTTTCTAACGGCTCTCCGGAGCCCCAATTATTGACGCTCCATACAAATACCACATAGTTTCCGGGTTGCAGACCGGAAAATCTGTAATATCCATTTTCATCCGTCACCCGGACACCTCCGAAGCCTTGCCAATCGGGGATATCATCGCCATCAGAATCCGACCAAATCACCAAAGAAACCCCTGGAATACCCGGCTCCTCAGGCTCATTAATGCCATTTTGATTAAGATCGTTCCATACTCTGTTGCCGATTGATACGATACCGGGCGATACCTGGTCATTACAGTCATCATAGCAAAATGCCATGTCATTGATTGCTTGTATCATTTCATCACCCATTGCTTTTCCCGTGTTTAAAAAAGTAAGGGCATTATTATTAAAGTGATGAATAGCGTTTTGCGGCGATGCCGATGCATTCAGATAAAAGGGTTTGGTATCTACGAAACCCACTTTTCCGCCATAGATGGTATCATTACATCCTACGCTTTCTTGCGCGACAGACACTATATTTTGCATACTCTGCACCCAAAGATCATTCGTTGCCTCAAACCCGCCTTGTCCTGAACTTGCAATGACTACAGGTAGATTCGGTTTGCCCAAATCGTTTCTTATATCATCCACCAAATGGTACAAATTGCTTTCATATTCATTCAAAAAGTCGTCAGAGGCTCCATCATTCCAACCTTGAAACCAGACAAATCCTGAAATCTCGAATTCCGTGGTACCCATATCGGGGAATTCGGTTCCCAGGTTTTCGGTAACATCCTCCACCGTTTGGATCATGGTATTATAAAATTCGCCGGTTGTACCTCCTGCGGAGGGCGGACGAAAATCTTCCGCCAGATTCTTTCCTCCCCAGGCAGTTTTTATAATTAAAATAGGATCTTCATAATATTCATCAAGTTGATGCGCAAACATTAACTCCGGTCCTATTAAATGCGCATAAGCCCCTTGGCCGACGCTTACATTTGATTTGATGGTACCGCCACTTCGGGCAAAATACAAATAGGCATTCTCCAATGAGGTCCAATTATCTATTTCACCGATTTTAGACCATGCCCCGGTTGAATCATTTTGAATAACATGTATTAAGCTTCCGGGGTCATTTTCAGGATCATCAATGGCGCCATATCCTTCCATATTCGACTGCCCGGCTAACACAAATACCCTTACTTTGGCCTGGGTTTTTTCTTGCCGGGTAACAATCGGAACATATCCGATCTCCAAACCTGCAGGTGGTTGAACAATCGCGGCTGGATCAAGGGTGGCTATTTTTCCGACAGCGGGAGGCGCTAAATATTCATCTGTATGACTCCAATTGGCGTGAATGAGCTCAACTCTGTTTTGCAGTTTTGTGCGAATATCTTCCGGAAGGTTTGCGTGAATAATTGCGGGTTGGTCCACAAAACGATACCAATAATAAGTAACCGTAGTACCATCACCCAGTTCAGCTTTAAAGGGGCCCGCGGTTGGCCCGGGATTATTCCAGGGGCCATTGGGATCTTGCCATTGACATTCCGGATCCAAAGGCGTCAAATAAGTAATTTCCGGTCGAGGCGAAGAAGGCACGGGGGTAGTTAATAAATTAGTAGGGGAGGGCACAGCTTCCTCATCAATAGCACGCCATAAGTTATCCTGATCAAGTCTGTAATATTCCGGTAAAAGGAACTTGTTTTCATATTTGTCGACGGTATTCAGGTCATATTCAAAACCCATAATGTTCGCATTTTGCTGAACATTGTCTATGTAATTCAAATCAATGTCATGGCTTATCCCATTAGGCGAACTCTCTGAGATTTCAGCTGCCATAGCCCCTCCATTATTGACAAACGAAACGCCATAGATACCGGACGTATTAATACCCGGCAGGACGGCGGGGCCTCCGTTAAACCAGGATTCCATATCATTCCAAAGCGCACTTGGGGAATAGACCGAAATTTGATTCAGGATCATTGAATTATCCCCATTGTTAGCCGGGAATTGTAATCTATTTAGTTTAGCATAAAGATTTCCGCTACCATCTTGAGAAATAATGGCCGGTGATCCTGCGTGCTCAATACCGAAACCTACATTCGGATTAGAGGGCCTTGAGTCGAGGAATAATCCTTCTAAACTGGGATCCTGCAATGCGGGTTCGGTCCAGAAAGTGGGTAAAAAGAAGGTTGCCGGGCCTTTGAAGTTTGTGGAATTCAAGAATAAGGTCCAGCATTGATTACCCGTCTCGATATCTGTTCCATTTGTATTTGCAATGGGTTCTGTCAGAGGCAAAGGAATATACCCATATCCAAGCATTTCGCCATTTAAACTTTGCGCCATATTCAAGCCATCGGGCGCCCATAGTAGTTTATTAGATAATTGAGCTACACCGTATTTACCGCCGGGAGTACTCCAATCTCTCTGACCATTTGGCAACATGGCACTTTTCCCGGCGCCGGGGCCATTGGCCCAAGCATAGAAATTATAAGACACACCGCCCATGATAAACTTAGGTATTTTAGTACCGAAGCGCGTGTCGTGCCACCAGCCCAAGCCGCCTTCAATAGTCGTATAAAATTGAACAGGCTCATTACCTGTCCGTTGGGTGGTCATCCAACTACTGCTCAATCCCGTTTGAAAGTCTTGAGGCCCGGGATAATGCTTAAATATCGGCCATGCGGCACTGTACATCGTATAGCCTGAGCCGAAGCTCGTGTCTGCCACATTTTCCGTAGATATCCAGGTGAATCCAGATGTCCTTGCATCGACTAATTGAGCGTTTGTTTTATGGGACAATCCTAACAACGAGCTCAATAAAAGAATGGTTAACAATAGAATATGTCCATTTTGGCGGCTACGCGTATCATTGTAGAAATAGGTCATCGATCGATATATTTGATTGTATTGTAAATGTACGTCATTTTTTATGAAAAAAACCTCGCCCCCGCGCCTGTGTGTTGTGTTTGGCTTTTGTGGTTGTTTTTGGTAGCCTCGCGCTAGCAAGGTACTTCATGCCTTGATTTTTTTAACCGCAGAGTTAAACGGAGTTTACGGAGTGACACAGAGCCGGTTATGGGCAGTCGGCAGTCGGCGGTCATTTCAGCTCCGCTCAATGACCGGCATAGATTGCAGGGGCGTCCTACAGTCGTACAGTCCTACAGTCGTACAGTCGGCGGTCGGCGGGGCGGTTGGCGGTTGGTCATTTCGGCTCCGCTCAATGACCGGCTAAGATTGTAGAGTTGTCGTAATGTCAATTCTTTTGCAACTAGCAAAGATAAGGAACGGAGAACGGACAACCGATAACAGACATCAAACATCCAACATCAATTACCGCTATTGTTTCCATTGGCAATACCGTATTCGTTCTTCCTTGTTAAGTATTAACTTATCATTTTTGTATAAAAAATTTGCTTATATTATCAAAAAATGATAATTTTATGGCGATAAAAGAATATTGATGAGAGTATTCCTAAAGGCCATAGAAAACGGAGAATTCATTGAGGCTATTATTACAAAAGCCGAAAAGGAGGACATGCCGCTCAGAAAAGATGGCTGGCAGTTTACTTGGAAAAAATTGGTTCATACTGAAGGCGCCATGTTTTACAAGTTAACCAAGGTTGCCACTCCCAATGAAATAGAGGGAATACTAATGCTCACGTTGATCAATGAGGAGTTGCTATTTATGAACAACATCGAAGTAGCGCCTCGTAATTATGGTTCTATCGGTAAGTACGACAATGTAGCCGGCAGTCTGATCGCCTTTGGCTGTTACAAGAGCTTCGAACTGGGAAAAAATCACTACCTCGGCTTTTTAGCTTTTGAAAGCAAGACCCAACTCATTGAACTTTATGAAAAAAATACGGGGCTACGTTCGCAATGGGCCAGAAAATGTTTTTTGATCCCGAAGCGGGCAAAAAACTGATAAAAAAATATCTTCTAATTGAAATTGATAAAAAATGAAAAATAATAAGCAAAAGGATCAAGTGGTAAACGCAGGGGGAATCAATGGACTCGGCGAAAGCCTAATCAACACCAATAGCAAGGATTTCCTTGTGTTGAAATCAATGATCAAAAGATATCAGATAGTCAACCCCAGGAAAACATTATTGAAAATGAATTTTTAGCCATTCGTTTTCAGATGGAGTCTTATTTAAATGAGCCTACCCAAGAAATAATTCTGGCGGGTAAGTTTATCGAACAACTGTTAACAGTAGTCAATATAAAAAGAAAAAATTTGCTGAATATATTGATTATGAGGATTCTAACCTCAGCGCCCTGCTGAAAGGCCGGAGAAAGATAAACCCCGATCTGGCTATTAAATTGGGGGGTATTTTTAAAATGAATCCCGTCATTTGGTTACACATCGAGAGTAAAAACGACTTGATGAAAGAATTACAAGGCAAGGAAGATATGTATAAAAACTATAATTTGATTGACCTGATGGAAAAGGCAAGCTGACCCTTACCTTGCTGGCGCGAGGTTTCACTTTGCGGCGATTATTTCACCACAGAGTTAAGCGGGTAAAACGGAGTGACGCAGAGTCGGTTATTGGCGGTCGGCAGTCGGCAGTCGGCGGCTTGGAATCGTCGCATAGTCGTAAAGTCGCACAGTCCCAAAGCCACGGAGCGAGATGACACGTTCGTTGGAACCCGATATATAAGTGATCTCAAAGACTGATCATAATGATTAAATTATTCATTACGGTTAATTATTGAATGAGCGGCTGTTACCATCAACATTTAGTCCAGCCTAAAATTAATTGGTAAATGAAAAATAAACGAAGTATAATTCTCATCTATTATCCCCGGTTTCCAGGTCCCCAGAAGATTTATGATCCTCAACCCTTCTTTGTCTAATAAAGGGTGAACAGAACGTTCGATTTTGGGGTTTTTGACAACGCCATCTTTGTCAATCGTAAACATGACAACCACTTCTCCCGAAATTCCTTTTCTTCTGGCTTTGTTTGGATATTTCAGCTGTGAAGAAATAAATTTCATCAAAGCTGTTTCACCGCCCGGATATTGAGGCAAAACGACATAATCATAGTGGGTTGTATCGAGACCGGAGGCGGTATAACAGTTTCCGCTTATGAATACCCCATCTTCATATAGATCTTGTCTTTTGAGCTGGCCATTCGGATGGTATACGGTTAATTCACCATGTAATTTATCGTCTTTGTAGGTGGCCATGGACTTTAATTTTCCATTTTCGTAATAGAATTTGGATACGCCATGTCTTTTCCTCAGCCTTAAATCTGAAAACTCACCTTCAAACTTTGGCTTTCCATTAATATGAATTTCTTTGGCAGTGCCGCTGTTTTTTTATAATAATCGCGATAAATGTAAATGATTATAGTGGCTGCTGAGGCGCTATCACAGATCTGCCTGTTTTTGTCATAAAAGAATTTTTCGGCCTTTGGTTGTCCCCAAAGAATTAGAGGCAACATGCACGTCAAAATGGTGAGTATTCTGAACATTTTGATCTGGTTTAGTGATTCCTCGTTATCGCGAGATTCCAACTCGCGCCGGCGGGGATAATGTTTTTTTACTTTATACCCATTATAGCCATATCATTACAATCTTTCTGTGCTGCCCGTTGGCGTGAAGTTCCGCTTGGCGCCTGTTATCCTTCGGATTTTACCTGCTTGTACTGTATAAGCCGGGTTGGAACCTGATTTGTAGGCGTTGCTAGATTTGAATCTCGCGCCAGCGCCCGTGAGTGTCGTTTTGGGTTGCCTCGTGCCAGCAGGAGGCTTAGCTTAGTACCCGGCAGGACCGCCACCCAGGGCGCCAATACTTAAGAAAACCGCAAATAGCGAGGCGTAAAATATTGCGCCAATTATCAGGGTATGAACCAGGCACCCGGCAAACAAGCCCCATTTTTTTAAAATAATACTTCTTATACTTATTATCAATAAATAAATAATTCTAATAGCCAGGAAAATGGAAATGAGGAGAGAAACGATTGGGATTAAATCTAGTTTGAGAAGACCCTCTTTTAATATAGAAGCGACTGTAAATGCAAATATGGAGAGTAGGGCAATATCAAAGATGATTTGGCCGAAGAAGTATTTTGTATAAAAATTGGGGGATAGCAAGGGTTTGTAAAGTTGGTTGAAAAACTTATTCTATGAGCCGGCAATAGCGCCGCATAGAGTGAAAATATAAAAAAAGCCGGCATATCTTACAAAACATTGATTTCATCCTCGCTCAATCCAGTCAATTCTGAAATTTCTGAATTCGACAATCCTTTTTCCTTCATCTTTTGGGCTATCTCAACATTTCTTTTTTCTATTCCCTTTTCTATTCCCTCTAAAATTCCTTCTTCCCGCGATGTATCTACTACGTTCTTCAGATCTCGGTAATATTTTAAGCTATCTTCATAAGCATCCCTTTCCTCGGGTGAAAACCTGGCTATTTCCGCGGCTTCAAACAATTTTTGAAATATTCTGTCCTGTAATTTTCGGGGGCGGTCTTGAAGGTTCGACAGATGCCGGAACACATACAGCCATTTATCAAATTGCGTCTCCAATTCGTGCTCCTCTTTCTTGAATTTTGGCAATTCGATATAAATAAATTTCAACTTGTCATAAAAAACCTCACAGCGTTGATTCTTCAACTCTACGATGTGTAGCAATTCCGTATCTGATTTGTGGTCATCGAAGATAAAATCCAGTATACCCACCGTATAAACCGGTTCCAGCTGGTAATCCCAATCTCCTTTCTGCGCTTGTTCCTGAAGGGAAAAGAAGCGTAGTAAATGCTTCTGTCTTTGAAAAAATTCTGCTTGGCCTTCTGCACTTCAACAATAAATCGTTCCCCGGATTCTCCGACGCAGTAGAGATCGAATATCGCTTTGCGGTCAATTCGTTCAGTCCCAGTTGCTCATTCCAGGCGTAACTCAAATCCTTGATCCGGTGCTTCTCCGGCAGAATTTGGTTCAGGAAGTCAATTAGCAGTATCTTATTCAGCTCTGTGCCGAAGAGTTTCTTGAAACCGAAATCGGTTAGGGGATTGATGTATTTATCCTTTAAGGCACTCATAATCAGAAAATTGAAAACCTCGTCTATGTACACAAACAAAGATAGTCAATTCTGAGTTCCCGTCATAGATGGCTGGTTTGGTTTTTTGCTTGCTTGCAACCGCAGTCTGTGCAAAGACCCCGCACCGCTGGTGCGAAGTTTCACCTCGTGCTCCGCTGGCTTCGCTCGTGCCTCACGAAGATGTCACCTCTTTCGCAACAGGTCTCGTACAGTCCTACAGTCGTAAAGTCGTACAGTCGTATAGTCGCACAGTCCTTACCTCGTCCCATGCGCCACCTTCAGCGTCGCCTCGGCTTTCAGCGTATACTTTTTGCCGTATACTTTTAGCGCTGTGGATTGCTTCGAGCGGTTGACGATCTGTACTTCGTCCTGACTGACGACGACTTCTATGAACATGCCCCGGAAGCGGATTTTGAAGCTGTAGCCCTTCCAATTTTCGGGGATGTAGGGACTGAAGTGGAGCATGTCGTTGTATACGCATGCCGCCGAAGCCTTTTACAAAGGCCATCCAGGTGCCGGCCATGCTGGTGATGTGGCAGCCGTCTTCGGTGTCGTTGTTGTAGTCGTCGAGGTCGAGGCGGGCGGTGCGGAGGTACATTTCGTAGGCTTTCTCTTTTTTGCCCAATTTGGCGGCCAGGATGGCGTGTACGCAGGGAGAAAGCGAGGATTCGTGTACGGTGCGGGGCTCGTAGAAGTCGAAGTTGCGGCGCAGGGTGGCCTCGTTAAACTGGTCTTCGAAGAAATACAGCCCCTGCAGCACATCGGCTTGTTTGATGAATACCGAGCGCAGGATGCGGTCCCAGGACCATTTCTGGTTGATGGGGCGGTCTTCGGGGCGCAGGTCGGCCACCGTGAGCAGGTCTTTGTCGAGGAATCCTTCGTGTTGTACGTAGATGCCGAGCGCTTTGTCCTGCGGGAAGTGCATTTTTTTGATGATGTCCTGCCATTTGGTCGACTCGGTTTTTTCATCGAAGCGGGTGGCGGCTTTGATTTCTTTCCAGCGCTTGGCCGATTGTTGTTGTACGAAGTCGATGGATTCGAGGGTGTATTTCAGGCACCACACGGCGATGTAGTTGGTGTACCAGTTGTTGTTGACGTTGTTTTCGTATTCGTTGGGGCCGGTTACGCCGTGCATGACGTATTGTTGTTTGCGCTCGGAGAAGTGCACGCGCTGCGCCCAGAAGCGCGAGATGGCGATAAGTACGTCGAGACCAT
This sequence comes from Saprospiraceae bacterium, assembly GCA_016715405.1. GTDB lineage: Bacteria > Bacteroidota > Bacteroidia > Chitinophagales > Saprospiraceae > JABWBR01. The sequence goes on from JADKAE010000011.1 coordinate 119,706, forward strand.
ATTCGGCGAGGTAGCCGTGGTCGCCGGTGTAGCGCACGTAGTCGTAGATGGCGTAGGCGATAGCGCCGTTGCGGTGTATTTCTTCAAAGGTGATTTCCCATTCGTTGTGGCATTCTTCGCCGTTCATGGTCACCATGGGGTACAGGGCGGCGCCGGCTGTGAAGCCCAGTTTTTCGGCGTTTTCGATGGCTTTTTGCAGTTGCTTGTGGCGGTACACGAGTAGTTGCCGGGCCACGTGCTGGTCGGCGGTGGCCATATAGAAAGGAATGCAGTAGGCTTCGGTATCCCAGTAGGTGCTGCCGCCGTATTTTTCGCCGGTAAAACCTTTGGGGCCGATGTTGAGGCGTTCGTCTTCGCCGGTGTAGGTCTGGTATAGTTGGAAGATGTTGAAGCGGATGCCCTGCTGGGCGGCCACGTCGCCATCGACGCGGATGTCGGCTTCTTCCCATTTGCGGGCCCAGGCGGCTGCCTGTTCGAGGCGCATTTGATCAAATCCTTTTTTGGCTGATCTTTTTACCACTTCTTTGCAGTGGTCCATGAGCTGATCCGCGGGGTGGTTGAGGGAGGAGACCACGGCGGCGTATTTGTAAACTACTGTTTCCACGCCTTTTTTGGTTGGCAGGTCGATGCTGCACTCCACATATTTATCGCGGTGGGTATGGAAGGGTGTGAAGTCGGTTTCTGCGCCATTTTGGAAAATAGTAAACTTCATGCCGGTGCACACCTGGAAAGCCGTTTTTTTGGTTTCCGCGGTCACATAACCCTGGTTTCGCTTTGTTTTGGCTTCCACTTCGCGCCAGAAGCGCTCCTCCCAGTTGGCGTCCTGGTTGACCACGTCGGCGTCGATAAATGACGTAATCGAGAGTACACCGCTGGTATTGAGCAAGGTGATGCTATAGCGGATAGCGCCGGCTTCGTCGTCGGCGATGCTGCAGAAGCGGGTGGCGTGCACTTTCACTTCTTTGCCGCTTTTGAGGCGGGCCTGGAAGCTGCGCTCCAGGATGCCTTCTTTCATATTGAGTACGCGCCGGAACTGGCTGACTTCGCAGGTAGCCAGGTCGAGCCGTTCGCCGTCGATGTCTATCTTGAGGCCGATCCAGTTGGGGGCGTTGAGTACTTTGGCGAAATACTCGGGGTATCCGTTTTTCCACCAACCCACTCTCGTCTTGTCGGGGTAATAAATGCCGGCTACGTAGCTGCCCTGGAGGGTCTCGCCGCCGTATCCTTCTTCGAAATTGGCGCGTTGGCCCATGCGGCCGTTGCCGATGCTGAACACGCTCTCAGAGATGCGGTTGTGTTCCGGGTGGAATCCTTCTTCGATGATACTCCATTCGTCGTGGCGGAGATAGTTTTTCATATGCTGAAAGTCTTTTTATTCATGAGAAAGCAGGCCTATACCCTGCAAGATATCGCTAAAGTGCAAACCCGCAAAGCCTGGAATGACAAAATGCGCGTGGCCCAATACATCGGGGCTTCCCACGCCTACGGCGTAAAAGCCGCCGTTGAGCGCAGCCTCGACGCCTTTGGCGGCGTCTTCGAAAACGATGGCCTGCTAAGGCGAGACGTGGAGCGCTTCCGCGGCCAGCAGGAATACTTCGGGATCGGGTTTGCTTTTGGTGTGTTTGTTGCCGTCGATGATGCATTCGAAGGCTTTGTCGAGGTCGAGGCAGTGGATGATGGTGCGCGCGTTTTTGCTGGCGGAGCCCAGTCCGATTTGAATCTTGCGCTCGCGCAATTCGGCCAGGAAGTCCAAAACGCCGGGCAGGATTTCGTCGGGGTGCATGGCGGAGATATATTCGACGTACCAGTTGTTTTTTGCGATCGGCGAGTTCGAGGCGGGTATCGGCGTCCGCTTCGATACCTCCCCATTGCAGGATGAGGTCGAGCGATTCCATGCGGCTAACGCCTTTGAGTTTTTCGTTGTCTGCTTCTGTAAAGTCGAAGCCCAGGGAGTTGGCCAGGCGGCGCCAGGCGATGAAGTGGTATTTGGCGGTATCTACGATTACGCCGTCGAGGTCGAATATGCAGGCTTGAATCATGAGTCTGTGGGCTTTTAAGCGCCCAAAAATAACACAGGATTTTGAAAATTACAGGATTATCAGATTAGAGCTGCTTATTGGAGTTCGAGGTAATGGCAGTAAGGTGTTGAAATTGGCAAGTTGCTTTTAACCGCAGATGTAAAGGAGTTCTTCGCAGAGTTACGCAGAGCGTGATTTTGACTCTACGCCACTCCGTTTTACTCCGTTTAACTCTGCGGTAAAAAAATTGGCGAACCGGTGGCAGGATAGGGGCAAAAAAAAAGTCGTATCACGACGACCTAAAATGTGATACGACCTACTACTAACAAATTATAATCCCATGAAAAAAGCTTACAGGTAAAGACCTGCTATATTATGACACCAAACAGAGGTTGATCCCCTACGTGTGGCGTTTTAGGCTGAGTTGTGATAGTTGCTGATCGAATTAGGTGCTGCGTGTGCTATTCTCCGGGAATGTTGGTGTAGTATAATTTGGCAGCACAATTACTAAACAAATACGAGGGTGTTTTTAGTATGGCTATTTCCCGGTTTTAACAAATATTTAGCAATGTGATGGATTGCTATACAAAGTTAAAACAAAAACACAAATACGCTACAAAAAGTTCCTGATTTTTATCTTTTCAGTAATAAATAAGTTGTAATGGTTTAGCGATAGGGTTTAGCTGTTCCTGGGAAGTTGCCAGGAATGGTTTAGCGATTGGGTTTAGCGATTGGGTTTAGCTGAATGTTTAGTTAACTAAACCCTAACGCTAAACTGCGAATGCACTAAACCTTACTAAACAGTTACGTTTCTTCCAGATATTCCACCCATTGTTCTACGCTCCAGGCGTCTTCTACGCGGTAGGGGCCGATGGCGGTACGCCGCAGAGCGGTGAGGTAAGCGCCGCTCTGTAGGGCCTTTCCGTAGTCGTGCGCCAGGGAGCGGATATAGGTGCCCTTGCTGCATTGTACGTGGAAGTCGATATCGGGCAATTCCACGCGGGTGAGGTCGAAGGTATCGATGCGCACTTCGCGGGCTTTGACTTCGATTGTTTCTCCTTTGCGGGCTTTTTTGTAGAGTGGTTGTCCGTCCACTTTGATAGCGGAAAACATGGGCGGCACTTGTGCGATTGTGCCGAGGAATTGCCGGCGGGCTGATTCCAGCATATCATCTGTGATGTGGTCGATGGGGAAGGACTCGTCGATGTCGGTTTCGGCGTCGTAAGAGGGAGTGGTGGCGCCCAGGCGGAAAGTGCCGGTATATGTTTTGGGAAGGCCCTGGTATTCGTCGATTTGCCGGGTGGCTTTGCCGGTGCAGAGGATGAGCAGTCCGGTAGCCATGGGGTCGAGGGTGCCGGCGTGGCCCACTTTGATTTGGGAGACTTTCAGGCTGTTTTTGAGTTTGTACCTGATTTTGTTGACCACGTCAAAGGAAGTCCAGCCCTGGGGTTTGTCCACCAACAACATGGCGCCTGCCAGAAATCATACGAAGGACGGGAACTGTCGTCGTCGTTCATGGTCTACCTCTTACCGTTTAAATATGGCATAGATCTCCACACCCAATCCGGCCAATATAAGAACAGGTGCAAGCACCGTGCGGCGGAAGCTGTAGATGATATTGTCGTCCCACACTTCGGGGCTGGGCATGGCGCCGCCGCTCATGAGGATCATCCCCACGAAAATCAGCCCTACGCCGATGAGCATCCACATGTAGGTGTTTTTTCCGAAAATGAGATCCTGGCGCACTACGGCGGCTCTGGCGCGCGAGCTTACAGCGGGCGTGGCCGGCTTGGCGGCAGAGGTGGTGACGACTACTTTTTTCTTGGGTTGGTTACTTTTGCTCATTATAAAAAGGTTTGGCACTTGCGCGGGGGGATTAATACATATCGTCCACGCGCATGGTTAAATATTTTTTTACGACAATATACGTACTCCAGGTGTTGATCAAAATGCCCAACACGATGAGGATCATGGCTAAAAGGCCCATGCCTGTCTGGATATTCAACGTTTGCAGCTCGGGCAAATTGCGCTGTATCCATAACGTAAGCAGTATCAAACCCCCGAAGCTATGGCGCCGCTCAGGGCGCCGTGTTGAATAGCGCGGTAAAGATAAGGTCTGCTGATGAATTCCCAAGAGGCGCCCACCAACTCCATGTTTTTTATTAAAAAACGGTTGGCGTAAAGGGCCAGGCGCACGGTGTAGTGGATGAGGGTGATCGCCACGAAGATAAAAAAGAGTGCGGTAGCCAGGGCGATGTAGCCGATTTTGCGAATGTTGCCGCCTACTTTGGTGACCAGGTTTTCCTGGTAGAAGACGTCGTTGACGGCTTCGAGCCCCGTAGGGACTCCTGATGGCGTTGAGGCTATCGGCGTGCATATAGGATGCCCGCACGTTAAAAGTGACGACGTCGTAAAAAGGATTGGGCATATCGAGGCGCAGAAAGTCTTCGCCGAAGGTTTCGCGCATCTGCTCGGCGGCTTCGGCTTTGCTTACATAGGTCAGGCTGCCGGGTTTGAAATAGGGCATTCCGCTCAGGTAGCCGGCCAATCTTTCGCGGGCCGCTTCATCTACGCCTTCTTTGAGCTCTACCAGTAAGTTTACGCGTTCTTTGTAGAGTTGCACTACGCGCTGGGCATACAGGATGATCAGCCCGAAAAATCCCACGAGCAGCAAGACCGAAGCTACGCTGATTACGGCGTACAGGTAATTGGGTTTAGCTCTTTTGTTCGACTTATCGTTGGCGCTGCTCATGTGTTGCGTGCAAGTAACGGGGCAAAAGTAAGGTTTTTTTGGTTATCTCACTCCCTCCCACGCCCAGGCGCTGCGCATAATATCGTCGATATCGTATTGGGGAGACCAGCCCAGGCGTTGGGCGGCCAGGTCGTTGTTGGCGTAGATGGCAATCACATCGCCTGGGCGGCGGGGACCGATGCGGTAATTGAGTTTTTGGCCGCTTACGCGCTCGAATGCCTGGATAGCCTCGAGTACGGTCACCCCCTGGCCGATGCCCAGGTTATAGATTTCACAATTGCTCTGCTGCCGGTTTTCCAGCAGGTATTGGAGCGCTTTGGTATGCGCATTGGCGAGGTCCATGATGTGGATATAATCGCGGACGCAACTGCCGTCGCGGGTAGGGTAGTCGTCGCCGAACACGTCCATGGTGGGGCGTTTGCCGATGGCCGTTTCGGTGATCACCGGCACCAGGTTGGACGCCGGATTGCTGGACGCCTCGCCGATGCGCGCGCTGGGGTGGGCGCCCGCGGGGTTGAAATAGCGCAGAATCACGGCATTATAACCGGGGTAAGTGCGGCAATAATCGCGGAATGATGGCTTCGCCCATTTGTTTGGTGCGGGCATAGGGCGATTCGGCTTCTTCGATAGGGGTATTTTCAGTAACCGGCAGCTCTTTGGCGTTGCCGTACACCGAGCACGACGAAGAAAAGATGAGGTGCGGTACGCCCGACTTTTCCATAGCGGATATGATACTCAGCAGGCTGTTCAGGTTGTTGTGAAAATAGCGCAGCGGCTGCTGCACCGATTCGCCCACCGATTTCAACGCCGCAAAGTGGATCACGCCCGCGATATCGGGGTGCTGTTCAAAAATGCGCAAAGTGGCGGCGTAGTCGCACAAGTCGACCCGGTAATTGAGCACGCGTTTGCCGGTGATAGCGAATACGCCTTCGAGAATATCCTCGCTGCTGTTCACAAGATTGTCGACAGACACGACTTCAAAGCCGTTGTCGATGAGATCTACGATGGTGTGGCTGCCAATGTAGCCGCAGCCGCCGGTGACAAGTATAGTTGGCATGAAAGTGATTTAGCGGTTATTTATCCAGCTTTTCGCCTAATTCGTAACAATAGCGGCAACGGGCTTCGTAGCGGTCTTTTTCACCCAAAACGACGGTAGCCGTGCCCCCCGACAAGCGATAGGAATGCGTGGCCAGGTTGCCGCAATGCTGGCAGATGGCGTGCACTTTGGTGATGTATTCGGCTACCGAGAGCAGATGCGGAATAGGTCCGAAGGGGCGGCCCATAAAATCCATATCCAAGCCGGCCACGATAACCCGCACGCCCTTGAGGGCTAGAGTCTGGCAGTGTTGGGGCAGTTCTTCGTCAAAAAACTGGGCTTCATCGATGCCTACCACTTCCACCTCGTCGGCCAGCGTGAGCAGGTGGCTCGAGTGGGCGATGGGAGTGGAGTGGATCGAGTTGGCGTCGTGCGACACCACCTTTGCCTCATCGTAGCGCGTATCGATTTGTGGTTTGAAAATCTCCACTTTTTGGTTGGCAATCCTGGCTCTTTTCAGTCGCCGGATGAGCTCTTCGGTTTTTCCTGAGAACATTGATCCGCATATCACTTCGATCCATCCGTTGCGGTGTCCTTTGTAGTAAGGTTCTAAAAACATGAATTGCAGCTAATTAGATGAGAGTGACTGCTTAGTAGGGTTTAGTGCATGCGCAGTTTAGCTAAACCCTAACGCTAAACCCTCATAAACAGTTACTACATTTTTAAGTAAAAAAATAACTTTTTCGCATACTATCGCAGCGAAAAGCTAAGTTAGTGCTTCAATTGGAATATCCCAACGCTTATATTTGCACAAGGTATAATTGATTTGACATGAATGTACAGCAAGCTAAAATCCTGTTAGAAAAAATTAACGCGTTGTATAAGAGCATCAGCATGGGCAACGACGGCCCTTCGGCCATTGAACGCGACCTGATGCTGAGCTATCTGCGCCAGATGTACGAGGCCTGCCTGCCGGGCAACGCCGAGACAGCAGCTCCGAGCCGGGAAGAAGCTCCCGCAGCGAAAGCGCCTGCCCCTAAACCGGAGCCTGCACCGAGGACGTATACGGCGCCCCGCGTGGTGGAAATACCCGAATCACTCAGGGAAATATCCACTCCGGAGCCGGCAGCAAAGACGCCGCCGCCCCCGCCACCAGCGCCCAAACCCGAGCCCAGGCCGGAACCCAGGCCGACACCCGAACCCGTGCAGCCCGCCGCGCATGTGGCGGCTTCCGCAGTCGGCAACGATCGCCACAACCCCAAAATAGAAGCGCTTTTCCGCTTCGGCACAGCCAAAGAATTGTCGGAAAAACTGAGCGAACGGCCGGTGCCCGACCTCACCCGCGCGATGGCGATAAATGATAAATTGCTGTATATCAATGATCTGTTTGGGAAAGATCAGCACGCAATGGATGAAACGCTCAAGCTGCTCAACAAATTCGACAGTATGGATGAAGCCAAAAGCCTCCTTCGGAACCTCGCCGAACAATACGACTGGATCGACGAGGAAAGAGTAGAGAGCGCTCAGTCTTTCATCAAGCTGGTGCGGAGGAGGTACGTGTAAGCTGCGCAACCCCTGTTATTATTCACGCTTTGGAGAGAACTACACAACATACTCATGCGAATAGCATTTATTACTGACCTGCATATCGGGCTGGAAGGTGAAGACACTTATGGCGTAGATGTACGCGCCAATTTTCTGAACGCGCTTGAAACTGCCCGCGAATTCAACCCCGACCTCATGGTGCTGGGCGGCGATTTATGCTATAGCGAAGGCGACGAACAAGTATATCACTGGGTGAAAGCCCGTATGGATGAACAGGGCATTCCCTACGAGGTTATCGGCGGCAACCACGATATCACCGCTTTATTGGCCGGCGTATTTTACCCGCATCATACGCTTCACGACAATTGCCTGTTTTTTACCCGTGAGATAGATCATCGCAAACTACTCTTCCTGGATACGGTAGCCGGAGAAATATCCCCCTGCAGATGTTATGGCTGGAGGAGCAACTGGCTTCCGCCACGGGCGAATTAGTCGTTTTTATGCACCATCCCCCCGTATTGGCGGGGGTGCCATTTATGGATCAGCGTTATGCGCTTGTCAATTGGCAGGAAGTATGGCGTTTATTTTTGGCATTTCCGTTTCCCATCCATATTTTTACAGGACATTACCACGTCGATAAGGTCATTCGCCGGCAGTCGGTGACGGTTTATCTCACGCCTTCGTGCTTTTTTCAAATCGACCCCCATGCCGAGCCTTTTAAAATAGACCATTATCGCATCGGCTTCCGCGAAATAGAATGGGATGCCGAAGGTATCATGACTACTGTCAGATATTTATGATATGAACGAACCGCACACAGGGGCTGCTCCCAAAAAAATGCCCGACGAACTGGTCTGGCTGGATCATGCCTCCTCCCTGCTCGACAACCGATTCCGCATTCCCGGCACCAATATCCGCTTCGGTCTCGACTTTCTGATTGGACTAATCCCTTATGCCGGCGATATTTTTCTTTCGGGCTTTCCGCCCTTCTGCTAATTGCCATGGTGCGCCGTGGCGCCAGCGGTATGGTGATGCTCAAAATGAGCGGCAATATTTTATTGGATACGCTGGTCGGCTCTATTCCTATTCTCGGCGATATCTTTGACCTCAAATTTAAATCCAATGTGCGCAATATGCGCCTTTTGCAGGAGCACTACCGCTATGGCAAACACGCCGGCAGTGCCTGGGGCCCTATTCTCCTCGTTATATGCATTATCTTCGCTATGTTATTTTTGCTGCTGTTTGTGTGTTGGAAGGTTGTGCAGTGGGTTGTGTAGGGTTGTCTGTTCTCTGTTGTCGGTTGTCGGTTGTCGGTTGTCCGTTGTCCGTTGTCCGTTCTCCGTTGTCCGTTCTCCGTTCTCCGTTCCTTATCTTTACCAGTTATACTTTAACAGAGAACAGAGAACAGAGAACAGAAAACAGAAAACAGAGAACAGAGAACAGAGAACAGAAAACAGAGAACAGAGAACAAAGAACAAAGAACAAAACCTCTTCATATGATAAACAAAATATCAAAAATTGGCTTGGCAGTAATAGCTTTAGCCATCGTAGTATGGGGTGTAAAAGCTCCACCAAAACGCCGGCCGGCGCCTCCAATGCAGGTGCTGCAGCCGTAGTAGATACCTTCAAATGGAATCCGGAAAAGTTTGGCGACAAAAAAATTATCCGGTATCAGATTCCGGGATTTGACAAGCTGTCGCTGCAGCAAAAGCAGTACGTGTACTACCTGGTACAGGCCGGTCTGTCGGGAAGGGATATCATTTGGGATCAGAATTACCGCCATAACCTCGCCATCCGGCGCGCACTCGAAAAAGTAGTCGCGAACTACAAAGGTGACCGCAACACCAAAGACTGGGCGGCATTTATGCTGTATGCCAAGCAGGTATGGTTTTCCAGCGGCATTCACCACCATTACTCCAACGACAAGTTTATTCCAGGATTTTCACGCGACTATTTTTCCGGCCTGCTAAAAGCCACCGGCGCCGACTTGTCGGAAGAAGTCCTGAAGGCCATGTTCGATCCGACCATCGACGCCAAACGAGTAGACCAGACGCCGGGGGTAGACATCGTAAAAGCCTCAGCGGTGAATTTTTACGACCCCGACATCACGGAAAAAGAAGTCACTGAATTTTACGAAAAAATGCGGGCTACCGCCGATCCCAAACTGTCATTGGGCCTCAACTCTAAAATCGTGCGCAACCGTTGGGGCGCCCTGGAGGAGAAAGTGTGGAAGATTGACGGCATGTACGGTGCGGCCATCAAAGAGATCGTCAAATGGCTGGAAAAAGCCGTCGGCGTAGCCGAAAACAAGGAGCAGGCCGATGCCCTCAAATTGTTAATCCAATATTACAAAACGGGCGACCTGAAGACCTGGGATGACTACAATGTAGCCTGGGTACAAGCTATAAAAGGGGATATCGACTATATCAACTCCTTTATCGAAACCTACAACGACCCGATGGGCATGAAAGCCAACTACGAAACCATCATCCAGATCAATGATTTCGAGGCTTCCCAGCGCATGAAAGTCGTTTCCGAAAATGCCCAGTGGTTTGAAGACCGCAGTCCGGTACTGCCCCAGCACAAGAAAAAAGTAGTAAAAGGCATCACCTACAAGGTCGTCATGGTAGCCGGCGAAGCGGGTGACGCATCGCCCAGCACGCCCATCGGCGTCAACCTGCCCAATGCCAACTGGATCAGGGCCGATTACGGCTCCAAATCGGTGAGCCTGGGCAATATCATCGAAGCCTACAGCCGCGCCGACGGCCCCGGCCTGCTCAAAGAATTTGCCCACGACGCCGAAGAGATCAGGCTGGCAGAAAAATGGGGCGACGTGTCCGCCAAAATGCATACGGCCCTGCACGAAGTATTGGGCCATGCCTCCGGCCAACTGGAAGACGGCGTAAATACCGATATGCTCAAGCAATACGCCTCCCCGCTGGAGGAATCCCGCGCCGACTTGTTTGCGCTGTATTACATGATGGACCCCAAACTCGTTGAGCTTGGCCTGGCGCCTTCCGACGAGATGGGCAAAGCCGCCTACGACCAATACCTGCGCAACGGCCTCATGCTGCAATTGCGCCGCATTGAGCCGGGCAAAGACATCCAGCAGGCCCACATGCGCAACCGGCAGATGGTGTCGAAATGGGTGTTTGAAAAGGTAAAGCCCTGGGCGCTATGGAGATGGTGACCCGCGACGGCAAAACGTATATCAATATCAAGGACTACGCTAAGCTGCGAACCGTGTTCGGCGACCTGCTGCGCGAAGTGCAACGCATCAAATCACAGGGCGACTACGAGGCGGGCAAAAACCTGATCGAGGGCTACGGAGTCAAGGTAGATCGCGCGATCCACGACGAGGTGCTAAGGCGCTCCGAATCGCTGCGCATTCCTCCCTACGGCGGATTTATCAACCCCCCGCCTGGCGCCCGTGAAAAATGCCAAAGGCGATATTACGGATGTGAAGGTGGAGTACCCCGCTGATTTTGTAGGCCAAATGCTGGAATACGGAAAGAATTATGGCTTTTTGCCGGATTATAATTGAGGGTTGTCGGTTCTCTGTTCTCTGTTCTCTGTTCTCTGTTAAGTTTAACTGGCAAAGAAAAGGAACGGAGAACAGACAACCGACAACAGACAACGACTTACGCCGAATTCCTACTCGCATTAATATTGCCAAACAGCGAGCGGGTAATCAGCTTTTCGTAGACCTCCTTGTTGGAGGGCTCAAGGCTGGTTTTTTGCAGTGCGTATTGCTGGATAGTGAGTAGGGGGAGTACGATATCTTCGCGGATATCGATAGAAGCTTTGGAGAGTTTTTCTTCCTCCATCAGCTGGGTTTGGCCGGAAATTTCGAGTATAAGTTGTTTGGAAAGCTCGTATTCGTCGAAGAGAATAGACCAGAAGGCGGAGAATTCGGGAACGTCTTTGATAAAAGCGGTTAAGGGGAAATAGCATTTCTCCAAAGACATCATACTGTTGAGTACCAAGGTTTTAAAAATGAAGATTGTTGGTAGACCGCGGTGGCTTCCTGTAGGCGGCCGGCTTCCTTTAATTGCTGGAGCGCGGCGCCGATGCCGAAATAGCCCGGCACATTTTGCTTGAGCTGGCTCCATGCGCCCACAAAAGAAATCGCGCGCAGGTCTTCAAATTCGAGTTTTGCCTTGTCGCCCCGCTTGCCCGGCCTGCTGCCGATATTGGTTTTGCCGTAGTATTTGAGTGCGCTCATCTTTTCGAGATAGGAGAGGAATTGGGGGTGGTTTTTTAGTTCCGTATATTTTTCATAACTCAGGTCGGCCAGTTCTTCCATGAGTGCCTTTTGCGCTATGGAAAGGTGGGTTTCTGCCAGGTCGAGCAAGTGATTGGAAGCGCCGGCCAGCAGGAGTTGCTCGCAGTTGTGCCTAAACTGCGATTGGGTGCCGTACATGCTGGTAATCGTTTGCCCCTGTATAGTGAGTTGGATCTCCTCGTTGGCTATGTTTTTGCCCTGGGAGGCGTAAAATCGCTGGGTTTTGCCGCCGCCGCGGGCCGGAGGGCCGCCGCGACCGTCGAAAAAGACCACCGTGATACCGTTGGTTTGCGAGATGCGGGACAGATTTTCTTTTGTTTTAAAAATTTCCCAATTGGCTTTGAGGTAACCGCCGTCTTTGGTGCCGTCGGAAAAGCCGAGCATGATCGTCTGCCTGTTACCCCGGGCGTGCAGATGTTGTGTATAGGCGGGTAATTGGTAGAGTTGTTCCATAATTTCGCCCGATTGCGACAAGCCGGCAATGGTTTCAAATAGGGGGACAATGTCTGCGTGAATATCTTCGGCTTTATAGTCGCTCCACCGGAATAACGCGTATACATTAAGCACCGAAAATACGTCTTCCGCGTTGCTGATGATGTACCTGTTGCAGCCCTGCTCGCCGTTGGCAAGTTGGATGTCCCTGATCTGCCGGATATTGAGAATCGTGTCTTTGACGATGGGGTCATCAAAATCATCGGCGTTTACAGAGGCAGTCGACTTGGACAGCAGGGCCATTTTCTGATCAAAACCCAGCGACGCAAAAGGCCGGTCGCTCAACTGATACCGGTCGGCAATAGCGCCTACCACGTATTCGTGTATGCGGGCGTCTTGGCGGATGTCAATGGTGGCGAAATGGGATTTGAAGATGCGGACCCGGGTAATGAGCATTTGCAAGGTATTGGAATAAAGCCCGTGGTACTTTTCGTGCAACAGCCGGTCTACCTCCTCCAGCGGAGTTAAAATATCCGTGTGGGAAAAGCCTGGTGTGGGGTTAAACATATTTTGGTATAACCTGTCGCTCAGATCCTGCAAGATTTCGCTCACTTGGTGGAACGTAATACGCCTGCGCAGGTTTTTGAGTTCGTTGTAGTAGCATTTAAACAGCGTGGTTTTGAGTTCGCGGGCCACTTCCCAGGTAATGTCGTAGGTCACAAAGGGGTTGCCGTCGCGGTCGCCGCCGGGCCAAAATCCGAGTCGGAAGAGGTCGTAGTTTGCCAACTGCGAATCTCCCGCGTATTGGGTTTCGATGGCGGCGTACATTTCCCCGATAGCTTGGTAGTACACATTTCGGAGGTAATAAATAATACTTTTGGCTTCGTCGAGGGGGCTGGGTTTTTCGCGGTTCACAAAAGGCGTTTGTCCCAATTGCTGGAGCAACTCATCGATCGCATTTACGTCGTCAACTTGGATAGCGTCTTCCAGATCGTGGATAATGTGCTGTACGGCAGGCGGGTAAAATTGGGTAGGGTGGGCGGTAAAAACAATCCGCACAGAAAATTCACGGAGAAAATCGCGCCATTCTTGCATCTTACCAGATGCGACAGCCAGGGTAAACATATCCTTGAGTGAATTCGATTCCGACACGGCATTCAGCGCTTCAAACGAGGCATCCTCGATACTATCAAAAAGCACCACCTGCCTTTCTACGTATTGGATCACCTTAAAGAGAAAATTGATTTTTTCAGTTTCATCAGAAAGATCGGTAAACCGCTCAAAAAAACCATCCACGATATCGACAGGCTTTTTACCCGCTTCCAGTCCCTGCCGGCAATATTGGGAAAGAATAGGCAACAGCATGCCTGTGCTGGCTATTTTCTCATAAGGCAATTTGAGAAATAAGCCGTTGTACAAATGATACTTATTGAGTACCAATTGGGTGAATTTGTGGAGGATGTCTTGTTGATGCATAACGTGGCTGTAGTAATGATTACCTTATCAATAACAACTTTCCTTCCCTAACGGGTTTGTCATTGCCAAAAGTCATGCCGTTCCAGATGCGCCCATCTCTGAACCGGGCACGAGCCTTCCACCAGTACACGCCTTGTGGTAAGGGGGGCCTGTATTGTTCTGGTTGCCATTCCAAGCTTCTGTGGGCGTGCCGTTTTCGTCAAGCGCCGAGGTATGCCATACGAGCTGCCCGTTGGTAGCAAAAACCGACAATTCGAACTCGGATAATCCCGTCCCAACGGCCAGGAATGTCCTTTCTTCCATTTCACCGGATTCGGGCGAAATGGCGTTAGGCATGAATAAACCGCCAAAAAACGCCGGAGTGATATCTTGAATAAGCGTATCCATACATCCAAGCTCGTTTGTGACGATTAAGGTGACCGGATAGGCGCCGTTTACTTCGTATCTGTGGGTAGGGAATTGCATCACCGATGTATCGCCGTCGCCAAAATCCCAAAACCACTGTATTGCATTCACAGATAGATCATGAAAGCGGAAAATCCCGTTGGGAGTCGCGATGGTATCGCTGACCGGTATTACCTCAAAATCGGCTTCGGGCGAAGGTAATACGGTGATGTAATTTTGCAAAATGAGCGAGTCAAAACACACGGAGTCGGCGTTGGCGTGTATCACAACGTCGTATGTGCCGGCTTGCGCATACCCGTGTACGGGGCTTGCTTCGGCTGATGTGCCGCCATCGACGAAGCTCCAGGCGAATTGGTTTACGCCGGTCGAATTATTTTCAAAAAAAACAAAAAACGGCGAACAACCCGTGCGGGGTTCTGCGACTATATCCAGATCAGGGGTTGTGTATACCGTTATATCGCGGGTTAAGGTGTCGGCACAGCCGAACTGGCTTCGAGCCTCCAGGGTAACGGACAGCAAACCGGGCGTAGTGACGGTTAGCGTAGGGTTTTCGTTGGTGGAGGCGCCCAGCGCCCCAAATGTCCATTGGTAGGCATCGGCGTCTACCGATTGGTTGTCGAATAGCAACGTGGTCGGTGTTTGACAAATATCCGTGTGGTTTACTTCAAAACCGGCAAGGGGTTTGGGGTACACTTGTATGGGCGAATAAGCCCAGCTATTTTTACAGCCAAATACATCGGTTACCTGTACGTTCAGGGTGTATTGGCCCGCCAGGGCGTAGGTGTGCTGCACGTTTTGGCCTACGGCGGTGGCGCCGTCGCCAAAATCCCAAACATAGAAATTAGTGGCGCCCGGGGTATTGTTTTGCGGTGAAATGGTAAACGGTTGACAGCCGAAACTATCTGACAACGCGAAGGCAGGCTGGGGGAGGGGTTTTACTTCAACCTGACTGCTTGCGGTGGCAGGGCAACCCGTGGTGACCGCCAACCCTGTCATTGACACCGTATACACCCCGATGGAATCGTACACGTGAAAAGTGGAGGTTTGGGTGGAATCCGTGGTTCCGTCGCCGAAATCCCAGAAGCTGCCGATGATAGCCGGGGATGTATTTTGAAAATAAAGGGTGTCCCCCACACACACGAAGGGTTGATGGGTGAAACTCACCGGAGGCGCCGGTAGCACGGTGATTGACACTTCTGTGGTGTCGAATCCGCAGCCGTTATTTACGAATTCCTGTACCAGGTATTGTCCGGCTTCTTCATAGGTATGAATTACCGTATCGCCTACTGCGGTGTTGCCATCGCCCAGGTCCCAACTCACATATACCCCCTGTGTGCTGTAATCGATGAGCCTTATGGTAAAAGGCTGGCAGCCGGCGAGGGTGTCGGTGTTGAAAAACGCCACGACGGGATTGGGCTTCACCAAAACGGTTTGGAAGGCGGTATCAACCCCGCACTCATTAGTCCCAATCAGCATAATGGTATACAGGCTGTCCTGGTTGCCGGTAAGGAAAACTTGCTGGGGCAGTTGGAAATCGGTACTAACTAATTCACCATTTACATACCAGGCGTAAGTATCCGGGTTTCCGGTTGAAATATTATTAAAATTGACTTCGAGCGGTGTGCAGCCGTTGCTTACGTCGGGGCCGAAATTCATCTGCGGGCGGGGAAAAACCGTCACGATCTGTTGGGCGGTGGCCGTTCCGCAGCCGTTTACAGCCGTAAGGGTTATGGTATAAATGGTATCGGATTCTCCCTGTGTGAAGGTGATCGTTCCCGGATGTAGCAGCGTGTCGGGCTCGCCGGCGCCGTAGCTCCAGATGTAAGCGGTGTAGTTGTTCAGGCTGCTGGTATGGGTGATTGTCACGGGCAGATCGGCGCAACCCTCCGTCATATCGACCAGAAATGAGGCGTTTGGCGGCGTGACTACTTCCAGGTCAACCGTGGCGGTATCCAGGCAAGCGAATGAATTTCCGGCAATCAAGGTGAGGGTATAATTGCCTGGTGTGTCGTAAGTATACGTGGGGGTGCAATCTGTAGAAGTATTCCCGTCGCCAAACGTCCAGGCGCAGGTTGTCACGCCGGTGGTATTGACAAAAGGCCCAAGGCTGAACGGTACGTCTACGCAAATATTGCCGATGCTGTCCAGGTTGACGGAGGGTAAACCGAGGATTGTTATAGTCAGCACATCGCTGTTGACGCAGTTGGTAGCCGTATCGGTGTAGGTGTAGGTAAGCGTGTGGCCGGTCATCGTCGCGGTTTGGGGGTTGAAGATGCCCGCAGAAGAAACGTTGTCGCCCGACCAGACGCCACCGGCAGGGCTGCCGCTCAGGCTCACCGGCATCGTATTGGGGCAGAGGCTGAGATCTGCTCCTGCATCAACAACAGAGCCCTGGACTAACACAAAAAGGGTATCGCGGACTTCGCAAGAGGTACCCGGATTGATGGTGTAGATCAGTTCGTTTTGTTGATTCAAATCGGCTGCCGAGGGGGTGAAGAATCCATTTGACAATATGCCGGGGCCGCTCCAACTGCCGCCGGGCGGTGAGGCCTGCAGGGTAAAACCGGCTGCCGAATTGCATAGGGGGGCCACGTCGGGTAGCACGATAGCTTCGAAAGAGTATACAATGAAGCTGTCGACAACCGTTACCATGCCACATTCGTTAGCTGCCGTCACTGCCACGGCGTAATTGCCGGCGCCGCTGAAGCTTACCTGCGGTGGGTTGGGGCCGCTAAAGCCGGGTATGCTGCCGCCGGTAAAGTCCACACCACTGAATCGGAGGCGCCTCCGCTCAATACGATATGCTGGGCGGGATTGATAGTCACGCTCTCGCAGCCATTGGGCGTATCGGTAATTAAAGTAGCGTCAGGGCTGAGCCGTACGGTTACCGTTTGTAAAGCCGTAGGCTCGCCGCAGGCATTTACTTGAAGTTGTATGGTATAGCTGTCTTCTTCCGTAAATTGCAATTGGGGATTGGCGCTCGAAGCATTCGTGCCGTTTACAAAGGAAAAACCGCTATTTGGAGTAATCGACCAGGAATAGTTGCCGTTTGAATTGGTAGAGGCGTTGGTGAGGAGGAGTAGCGAATCCGGGCCGCAGATTTGGGCGGCCGACACGGAGAAAGCTGCTGTGGCGGCGGGCGCCACAAAAAAGTATCGTGGTCTATTACGGTGCCGCAAAAATTGGTTGCCGCGACGGAGACGATATGGGTAGCCAACGTGGGTGGATATGTGATATTGGGGGCGAATTGCCCGTAAAGGCCGTGGGGTTGCCACCTGGAAACAGCCACGATACCGTGGGGGTATCACCGCCGATACCGGCAGTAGGGCTGATCAATACACTGGCCGCGTCGCCACATTGATCCGGTATGGCATCGATATTGATGGCTGCAGGGGCCACTACGGTAATGGTCGTCATCCACTCGGGGTCGCCGCAGCCAAATACGCGAAGCCTTACGGTGTAAGTGCCGGGCAGATAAAACTGAATAATGGGGTTGGGGTGCGAACTATTTGTAGGCGGCCACAAACAACACGTTGGGGTGAAGGCGATACGGTCCAGTTTGGCCCACTGCATTCAGCGAATTGTTGTCAAAGCTGACCGTTTGCCCCGCACAAATTTGTGTGGCGGATGGCGTCGCATCTGCGGTGGCAGGCGGAGTGACGAGTACGGCAGTAGTGTCGGAATCCGAACCGCATTCGT
This sequence comes from Saprospiraceae bacterium, assembly GCA_016715405.1. Taxonomy (GTDB): domain Bacteria; phylum Bacteroidota; class Bacteroidia; order Chitinophagales; family Saprospiraceae; genus JABWBR01. The sequence goes on from JADKAE010000011.1 coordinate 137,354, forward strand.
TGGAGATGGTCATGATAACGATATAGGTTCCCTCCTCTTCGTATACATAGTTGAGTACGTTTTCGGTGGTATAAATGGAGTCGTTGCCCAGGTTCCACAAAAACATGGGGTTGTTTGTATTATCGCAACTGGTATTGTTGAAGTTGACCGGCACCCCATAACAGGCAATGGGCGGGTTGACTGAAATGCCGGCAACAGGGCTAAATCGTACTTTTATATAAAATGTCACAAAGTTAAAGCTGCGCAAGTTTGGCGCGCATAACTTCTCGATACCCAGGTTAATCTCAAAAACAATGGTGCCGTCGACGTTGAGGATACAAGTGTCATTGGGAAAATCGTAGGCATGTGTCATCAGGGATTGAAACCCGTTAAACGTTTCGCAAACACCGTCGCCCCAATTGATATAGGTGGCGTTGATCTCTGCCATTGGGCTTGAATTATTTTCTACAAACACGGTTTGGCCCTCGCAAAAAATCACAGGACTTCCCGGCGCCAGACCGCCGGAGGCTTGTATGTCGCCGCAATCATTGGACAAGAGCGTTCCCCAGTTGGAGGCGCCGCATGGGTTTTGTGCGAGCGCTGAAAATGCCAAAGTAAAAAATGCGATAAATGTCAATAATTTATAAATTAATAACTTATACATGATTATTTATTTTAATAAAAATATTAATTCAAAAACCTACGATAACCTTTGCCAATAAAATAGTAGCAATCGGTTTTATTACGGCCGCTTCGTTTGCCTATACAAGCATTCGGCAGAGAAAAAGAGAGTGAGAATTCGTGGGCGCCACCGGTAGCAGTCTGTCCTAACCCGCTGAGAATGCCGTCGAATGCGTATTGGACCCGGCCTTCCGTTTCGCCCAGGTTAAAATTGAAACCGGTGGACAAGGTCAAAACGTGGGTATTGCGGTAGGCTTCACGCGTAGGATTCCAAGCGTACAGCAGGCCCAGATTGGCGAATTCGTATTGAAAAATCATACCTAAAGTACTGCGAACCAATACTTTTTCAATTTCTGTGCGTGCAAGCATATTTAAGTAGATCACATCATCGCGTTTACTACCCGCTTTGATGGGTAGCGTGATGGCGCCATGCACCGTATAGAGCATAGCCTGAGTATGCTCAAGTCTTAAAAAAGAGATATCACGACTGCCGAACACGCGAAAGACGGATCCGCCCAGACTAAAGGGCAAATCTTTTCTTTTCAGGGACAATTGCCCGCGTGCCAGCAGTCCGAAGCCAACCTGATAAGTCTGGATGGGGTTGATATCCTGTAAAAAACCGGTAGAAGGTTCGCCAGTGATGCCGAAAACAGGGTCGAGTTGGCCTGAGAAGACCAGCCTGGAGAAGTCGACCCGGTGTTGGCCAATTCCGGCTTGCAAGCCTCCGTGCAGGGTAAAACGTTTGGGGTCGCCTACGAAGGTGCCTAATTGCAGACCTGCTTCCTGCCATTTATAACCAAAAAGGGTTCGCTCAGGTTGTTTACAAATGCGCCGAAACCAAGCGGGGCATTGCAAAAGCGCACAGTAGCACTGGCGTGTTTGGTATTCACGCCTTCCTGCACCCAGCCCCATTGCCTGCGATAACCCGCGTTAAACGTGACGCCTTTTTCTGCAGACACGTAGGCCGGATTTATCGTGTTGGGGTGTATGAAAAATTGCGAAAAGGCGGCTGATTGTGCGTTTGAGGTAAGATTGAAAAAACATAAAAAGGCAACAGGAAAGGCGAGAAATCTGGTTTTATAGGGTATTTCAAGCATAAATATTGGGTTTTATGGTGTTAAATCAAACAGAAAGCGCTTGTTATCGTCTGCGTTGCTTCAAAAATAATAAAAAGTACGGTTAGTTGCATGATAGCCCGCCTTTTGCCACTGCGAGCTATAAAATGTCGGCTGTCTAACTAACCCTTTGGCATTAAAAAGATTTGTGGGGAATGTAGTAACTTCGCACATTCTACAAAATTATTCAGAATACAAACTATGAAGAGATTTTTACTTCTGGCTGCAACTATTTGCTGTTTCCACGTTGTTACTTTCGCCCAATCGGGCAGATTTGAGGGCCGCCTGGCCAAAACAGCTCCTTCCGCTGTGCTCAACACCAAATTTACCACCTACCGCGTATTTGAACTGGACGTGCCCGAGCTTAACGCTTATGTGAAAAACGGCGGCGAAGAACTGGGGGTCACACTGGTGCTCGGCGAGGGTGAATCGTGGCGATGGGCGCTGAAAGCCCACGATATGCGCAGCGCCAATTACCGGCTGCGAATGGATACGGAACAAGGCGTTATCGATGTGCCGCGCACCGAAAACAAGACCTACCGCGGGCAGGTAGCCGGCGAAGGCGGCGGCAGGGTGAGAATGGTCATTGACACGGAATACCTCTTAGGCCTTTGGGAACACAATGGCGAAACGTATTATATCGAACCGTTGTGGCACCTGATAGCGGGCGCTGCCGCCAATCAATACCTCGTGTACAGAGAATCGGATGCTATTTACCCCGAGGCGCCGTTTTGCGGCTGGTCGGAAGAATGGCAAAACCTGATGGGGCACGACGAAACGGTCAGACAAGTTACGCCCGACAACCAGGAGAAAGTGGGCCAATGCTACAAAGTCGAAGTAGCGCTTGCCGCCGACTTCAGCATGTTCCAGTTTACCGGCAGCGTAGTCAATTGCGAAAATTTCATGCTCGGCATATTGAATTTGGTGCAAACCAATTACGACGACGAGTTTGCCGATGATATCGATTTTGATGTCATCGACTATTTTGTATCGTCCTGCTCCACCTGCGACCCATGGACCAGCTCCACAAATGCGAGTAATTTGCTTACCAGCTTCAGGAACTGGGGCAACGGCGGCGGCTTTGGCTCGAATTACGATGTGGCTACCCTATGGACTAATCGCGACCTGGCAGGATCTACCATCGGCGTAGCCTGGCTGGGCAGTGTGTGTACCGAAGACCGCTACAATGTAGTGCAGAATTTTAGCTCGAGCGTCAACTTGCTTCGGGTGGTACAGGCCCACGAACTGGGCCATAATTTCAATGCCGAGCACGATGCAGATGGCGCACCCTTTATCATGGCGCCGGCGGTCAACAACACCAACCAATGGTCGACAGCGTCTATTTCCACGATAAATGGATTTATCAGCTTATTAGCCGGCAGCGGCGGTTGTTTCTCGTCCTGTACGGTTGCAGCGCCTCCAGTGGCCCAAATTCAGGCGCCGGCCACGCATATTTGTCCGGGCACTACCATTCCCTTTATCGACAATTCTACGAATGCGCCCGATAGCTGGCAGTGGCTTTTTCCCGGCGGCGTACCCGCCAGCTCCAGTGATCAAAACCCTAACGTGCGCTACGACAACCCCGGCACCTACACTGTCACGCTGATCGTGTCCAATCCGACAGGTACCGACGCTACTACGTTGAATACCAATATTCTAGTAAACAACCAGGGCACGAGGTATCTCATGTACGAAACATTTGAAAACGGCCCAGGCTTTTGGGATATCGGCAATCAGGATGGAGGTATTACCTGGAGTTGGAAACAAGTGGGCGGCGCCCAATTCGGCAAGCGCGCCATGTTTATGGACAATTATAATTATACCAATCTCAATCAGCCCGATAATCTCACCTCGCCGGTGTTTGATTTCAGCAACCAAAGCGGCATGGAGTTGCGCATCGATTACGCTTATCGCCGCTATAATGCACAGCGGAGCGATCGTTTTAAGGTGTTGTTGTCGATCAATGGCGGCCAGACTTACCCCATCACGCTGTTTGATGGTACAGAAAATGGCAGTGGTACGCTGGCTACTGCCCCCGATTCCCAAAACCCATTTACACCCGCTGTGGTCAATGACTGGTGTTATGGCACCGATTTCGGCGCTGATTGCATGGTTTTCGATTTGTCGGATTATGTCGGCCAGCCCAACGTGCGCATTCGCTTCCAGAATATTAACGACAACGGCAATAATTTTTATATCGATAATGTGAGGCTGACCGCCGATTGCCAGACGGTGGCCCCTCCGGTGGCTGCCATGTCGGCAACCCCGCGAATAGGCTGCGCCCCATTGGAAGTCCAATATCAAGACGAAACCAACGGCACGGTCACTTCCCGGCAGTGGAATTTCCCCGGCGGCAGTCCCGCTTTTTCCACAGAGATAAACCCCGTGGTCACCTATAGCCAACCCGGCTCGTTTAGTGCCACGCTGACCGTGACCAATGCCGCCGGCACTGATCTCGTAGCCGAAGCCGACTATATTACGGTGCTCGGGCCGCCAACGGTCAATTTTACGTCTGCCGTGCAAGGTTTTATCGCCACGTTTACCAACCAAACGGTCAACGGCAATTCGTTTTTGTGGAATTTTGGCGATGGGGGTACCAGCACCCAGCAAAATCCTTCGCATACTTATACCGACCCCGGCACTTATACCGTTCGCCTCACCGCCACCAACGAATGCGGTTCGCGGTTTTTGCAACATACAGTGACTATCGTCAACCCGCTTACTGCCGGTTTTACTGCCGGCCCATCATCGGGTTGCGCACCCCTGACTGTCACTTTTAACGATACTACAACCGGCGGCGCTACCTCGTGGTCGTGGACCTTCGATGGCGGCGACCCGGCTACCTCTACCAGCCAAAACCCGGTGGTGACGTTCCCCCTGCCCGGTACATACATCGTTTCACTGACTGCCTCCAGCGGCGGTGCGACGAGTACTTTCCAGGATACGATTGTAGTGAACGGCCCTCCCCAGTCCGGCTTTACCGCCGATAATCCCTTGGGGAACACTACGGTGTCTTTCGACAATACTTCTATAGATGCAGAAAGCTATCATTGGGATTTCGGCGATGGTTCAACAAGTACGGATAATGCACCTACCCATACTTATGGCGCCGATGGGGATTATACTGTGATGCTTATCGCCACTAATGCTTGCGGCAGCGATACGTCGCAGCAGACCGTGACCATCCTCACGCCGCCTACCAATGCCGGCTTTAGCGGTTCCGCAAGTGAAGGCTGCGCCCCGTTGGAAGTAACCTTTAGCGCTACCCCGCAGGGGCCTGGCTTTTCTTATGCCTGGACCTTCGAAGGCGGCACGCCGACCACCTCAACCGATGCCAACCCTTCTGTGATGTACGCCTTCCCTGGCAATTACGAGGTTGTACTGATCGTGAGCAATGCGGCAGGATCAGATACAGCTACCACGACCAATGCGGTGTCGGTGACGGGTGGCCCGACTTCCGGCTTTACGGCCAATAACCCGCTGGGGGCGGTTGCCGTATCATTTGGCAATTCGTCGGTTAATGCGACCGGCTATAGCTGGGATTTTGGCGATAATTCGACAAGTACGGATAATGCACCTACTCACACTTATGGCGCCGATGGCGAATATTCCGTGATGCTTATCGCCACCAATGCTTGCGGCAGCGATACCTCGCAGCAAACCGTAACCATTCTCACGCCGCCCTCCAATGCCGGCTTTAGCAGTTCCACAAGTCAAGGCTGCGCGCCATTGGAAGTAACCTACAGCGCTACTCCGCAGGGACCCGGCTTGACTTATGCCTGGACCTTTGAGGGCGGCACGCCGACCTCCTCAACCGATGCCAACCCCTCTGTGATGTATGCTTTCCCCGGCAATTACGAGGTAGTGATGATCGTGAGCAATGCGGCAGGATCAGATACGGCTACGATTACCAATGCAGTGACGGTGACGGGCGGCCCGACTGCCGGTTTTTCGGCGAATAACCCGTTGGGGTCGGTTACCGTATCGTTTGGCAATTCGTCGGTTAATGCGACCGGCTATAGCTGGGATTTCGGCGATGGTGAAACCGGCACCGAAGCGTCTCCGGCACACAACTATGAAGCCGATGGCGATTATACCGTAACCCTCATCGCAAGCAATGCCTGCGGCAATGACACCACTCAGCAAGTAGTGACCATCCTCATGCCACCGGTGGCCGGCATCAGCAGCGGAACGACAACGGGCTGCGCAGGCTTGGAAGTGGCCTTCAGCGCTTCTCCGCAGGGAGATGGACTGACTTACGAATGGGTATTTGAAGGCGGTTCGCCCAGCGTATCTACCGATGCCAATCCGGTAGTAACCTATGCCACTCCAGGGGTGTATGGCTCGGTACTTATTGTGACCAACGCGGCCGGTTCCGACACCATGGAGCAAGCCGATTATGTGCTCGTAACGGGCGGCCCTACGGCTTCTTTTACGAATAGTGTAAACGGGTATGACGTCTTTTTTACCAATACCTCGATAAATTCCACGTCGAGTAGCTGGGATTTTGGCGACGGACAGGCTCCTCCGACCCCTCTCCGCAGCACAACTTTGCAGAGCCGGGAACGTACCTGGTTACTTTAACCGTAGAAAACGACTGCGGACAGAGCGTGTTTTCAGAAACGATAGTGATCGACGAAGACTTGCCTATTTCAGATTTTGATGCAAACGCAAATGAGGGTTGTGCGCCATTGACCATTCAATTCACCTCACAGGCCATCAATGCCGACAGCTTGTGGTGGGAATTCCCGGGGGGTAATCCCGGTAGCTCGAGCGACAGCAATCCCCTCGTTGAATACGACATGCCGGGCGCCTACAACGTCACCCTGATTGCCTTTAACACAGCGGGAAGTGCGTCGTTGACCAGGTCGTCGTGGGTAGTCATACAACCGGCTCCCGAAGCCGCGTTTGAGTCCGCAATCGACGAGGTGACGGTGCAATTCACCAACAACTCGGCACACACCGCTACTTATTTCTGGACCTTTGGCGACGGCAGCACGAGCGATGAGCAGTCACCCCACTCATAACTATCCGGGGCGGGTAGTTTTACGGTGCAATTAATCGCAACCGGTGTATGCGGGTCGGATACCATCGAACAAACCATCGTAATCGAAGGCCAGGCGCCGGCGCCTGATTTTACCACAGATGTCAATGGTGGCTGTGCGCCGGTAACCATACAATTTACCGATGAGTCTGATGGAAATCCTACCGCCTGGTCCTGGTCGTTCCCGGGTGGAACCCCGGCTACTTCGACTGAGCAGAACCCCGTAGTGACATATGAGAATGCCGGTATATACGGCGTAGAGCTGACAGTTTCCAACGCGTTTGGCACGGAAAACCTGAGTGTGGCTCCGGTAGTTTTCGTAGATGACTTACCACAGGCAGCGTTTACCTACCAAACGAGCCTCTTACAGGTGGATTTTGTCGTGACAGGAGCACAAGTGGGCGTGTCGTACCACTGGGAATTTGGCGACGGCGCCACCGGTGACGGCCCGGACGTCGGTCATGAATACTCCGGCCCGGGTTCGTATACGGTCAAATTGATTGCCGCAAACGATTGCGGAGAAAGCACGACAACCCAGGAAGTACAGCTCATCATTGACGCCACAACAGACCAGGATAAACCGGCAAATCAGCTGCATTTATATCCCAATCCAAATGACGGACAGTTCACCCTCAAAGGAGAGTTATATGGCGAGCAAGTTGCCTTGTTGACCATTTTTAATGCCATTGGACAGAAAATTGATCAACGCATCAAACAGGTAGTACAAAACCGGTTAGAGGAGCGCTACCACTTTGAGCAACTACCGGCGGGGGTGTACTATCTGGTAGTAGAGGTAAATGCAAAAACTTATTATTTAAAATTTGTAACTGTTTAGTAGGATTTAGCGATAGGGTTTAGCGATAGGGTTTAGCTGTATGTTTAGTTAACTAAACCCTAACGCTAAACTGCGCATGCACTAAACTCTACTAAACAGGCACTAAAATTTATAATGCCTTAACAGTCAGCAGAATTGACAACTATGAAACTACGTTTTACGCTTTTTTTTACGCTTTTTGTTGTTGTAATAGGATGGTCACAGCCGCCAAATGACGAATGCACGGGTGCTCAACAGCTAAGTTTGAGTTCGCCGCCGGCTTGCCCTTCTACGGCTGGGGTTACCAATACATTTAACACAAACAATAATAACGCTACGCCAACGTCTCCATATCCCGATTTTCGGGCTGCGACGTGGGCGGCGCTACCGATGCGCCGGCGTCAGAAGTATGGTACCGCTTTACGGCTACTTCTAATATTATTGATATCTCGATAACGGGTCAGCTCAACACACCCAACCTGATATTATTTACAGGGAGCAATTGTAATTTTCTTACGCCGGTGTATTGTGCCAGCGCTCCGCTCAACGCGGGCTCTCTCGCGGTGAGTATAGAGGTATTACAAGGCCAGACCTATTTCTTGTTTGTCTCTGGCGGCACCGTGGATGATACCGGCAACTTCGTTAGCCATTACCAGCCGGCGCGATTGCAGTCCCTGCTTGTTGGGCAACGTGTTTTCCGCCTCTCCGCCTCCGCTAAACGGCACCTATAATTCAGGTCAGGAAGTCAACTTCTGTTTTACGATTTCTCAATGGGATGTCACCGCTACTATCGAGTGGTTGCATGCCATTGAATTAAACATCGGAACGGGGTGGGATATAACCTCGCTGACGCCAAACCCGCCCCCTTCCTGCGATGGACAGGGGCAATGGGGGTTTTTTAACTCCTGGGTGGGAAGCAACACCGGCATGACATTCGGCCCCGGCTTTGCCTACGACTCCGCCCTGGGCGGGCCTAGACAGCAACCCCGGCAATAACTGGGGCGACGGCGGCTCTAACGGCGGCATTAACTGTTCTTTAATCGGCACCTCGGCGCCAGCAGTCACATTCTGTTGGACGATAACCGTTGCAGATTGCCCACCCAACAGCACAGGCAATAACCTCAATATGTCGGTGCAGGTTTGGTCGGATGGCGACTCCGGTTCGTGGACCCAGGTCGGTTGCAATTCGGGAACTACTTTCGATTTCTTTGCTACGGCGGTGTGTTGCAACGACAATCCTCCCATTGTAGTACCTACCAACACGAGCTGCCCCGGCGCCAGCAATGGCAGTATCACTGCATCAGGAGGCAGTACGCCAGGCACGGTTTATAATTGGAATGTCTTTAATAGCACCGGTGGAATTGTATATTCATGCGATGCCTGCACCGGGCCAATTTCTGTCAACAACCTTCCGGCGGGTACCTATTCGGTGCTGGCTACCAATATTCAGGCCAACTGCAGCCGGTCTACCCCTGCGGTGATCGCCCCCGGTACGCCGCCAACGGCATCGATTACCCTGGTAGAACAACCCTGCCCTGGTGAAACTATTCAATTACAAGGCATGGCTTCTCCTGGCGGGCCCGGCACTACATACGCCTGGACCGGCCCCGGCGGTTTTACTTCCAACCAGCAAAACCCCACCAATGCCGTATTGGCAGGAACATACAACCTTGTGGTAACTACCAATGGATGCCCTTCGGCGCCCGCCTCGATCAATGTGAATTTTATTACGGTAAATATAAATGCGACGGCTAGTCCTGCCACAGTATGTCAGGGTGGAATGGTGACACTCACCGCTAACGGCGCGCAAACTTATAATTGGGTAAATACAACTACGGGTCAGCCCGTGGGTTCAGGCGCAGGCATTACGGTAACTATGCAACAATCCAGCGTATTTACGGTAACCGGTATCGATGTGAACGGATGTACGGGCACAGATGATGTGGCCGTAACGGTAAACCCGCCGCCCGTTATTTCAGTATCCACATCAGGAAGCCTCTGTGCCGGCGAACCCATTGTGCTTATCGCTACCGGCGCAAATACGTATGTCTGGGCCGATAACCCGGGAGCGCCCAATCCCAGGACTGTTACGCTGCCGGCTGGTAGCTATACGTATAATGTGACCGGCACAATTACCGCAACGGGCTGTTCTGCACCGGGTGCGGTATCTTTTATTGTAGCCCCAGCTGTGAATGCAGCTATTTCACCCGTTAATCCTACTATTTGTGGGGGATCATCGATTACGCTCACCGGTAGTGGAGGAATTACCTACAATTGGAGTACGGGCCAGAACAACGTCAACCCTATTACGGTATCGCCCAATGCGACAACCAATTATATCGTTACGGTAACGAATGAAGACGGCTGTACCGATATCGCTTCTATGACGGTCAACGTGACCCCGCCGCTGCCTGCGCCTGCTATTTCGTGTGGTGTGATTACCCCCAATTCCGTGCAGTTCGTTTGGCCGGCAGTGCCCGGCGCTTCGGTTTACGATGTAGTAGTCGGTACGGGACAAACCGGAACACTCGCGGGCACAACTTATACCGTCAACAACTTATCGCCCGGCGAAACCGTCACAATTACCGTTACTGCGCAAAGCGGCGGCGCCTGTCCGGGCAGCGTCACTACATTTAGTTGTGCTTCTCAAAACTGCCCGCCGGTTGGCGTGAGTGTATCTCCCTTGCCTGATTTCTGCATGTCGCCCACACTCCAACCCGATACGCTGATCATGACGATTAGCGGAGGATCCGGCAATGGAGCCATGTCATGGAGCGGCCCCGGTGTGCTCAATACGCCATTTTTAGACTTTTTCGACCCCCTGATCGCCGGCGTGGGCGTCCACACCGTGGTGGCATCTTATGTAGAAGGGCAGTGTACATACACCGATACGCTAATCGTAAACGTATCGGCTATTCCATCTGCAGATTTTACCCAGGATACCGGCCTGGTGTGCATCGACCAACCCGTGATATTTACCTATACGGGAGATGCCGATACTACCGCTACTTATTTTTGGGATTTCGACGGGGGTAATGCGATGCCGGGCGCCGGACAAGGACCCCAAACTGCGTCGTGGGATGCGTCCGGTTTTCAGACGATCACATTGGTCGTAGAAACCAACGGCTGTTTTTCCGATACGGCAGCCCTCGCGGTCAACGTGGAAGGCCCCCTGCAACTACCCGTTATCAATTGTGCCGGCGCTACAACAACTTCAGTTACATTCGATTGGAACGACGTGGTTGGCGCCACCGGCTATACCGTCACCGTACTTTCGGGCCAGACCGGTACGCAGACGGGTAATAGTTTTATGGTAAATAATATACAACCAGGAGAAGCAGTGACAATAGAGGTCACGGCACAAACCGACAACGCCTGCGGCCCTGTGAGCGCCCAAACGACCTGTAATGCGGCCGACTGCCCCGGTTTTACTATTAATATTTCACCGGTAAGCGATATTTGTCTCAACGGCGCCAATACGCCCTTGTCGTTAACCGCTAATGTAAGCGGCGGACAGGGTAACGGCACGCGCACCTGGAGCGGTCCCGGTATTACCGATGCGGCTAATGGCGTATTTGATCCTGCCGTGGCAGGCCCCGGAACGCACACACTCACGCTGACTTACGCCGAAGGCCCCTGTAGTGAAACATCCAGTGTTTCTGTAGATGTATTTGATACGCCCACAGCCGATTTTATCCTCAATCAGGACACGGTTTGTGTGAATGAAATCATCGTGGCAAGCTATACAGGCAGCGCCAATTCCGCAAGCGCTACCTTCAACTGGACTTTTAACGGCGGCACGGCAAACCCCGGCACGGGCCCCGGTCCGCAATCGGTGAGTTGGCCCACAAGCGGCACAAAAATCATCAATCTGGTTGTTGCCGAAAACGGCTGTACCTCTCTGTCTTTTTCACAAACGATCCAGGTAGACGAACCCTTGTTGCCTCCGGTTATCAATTGTGCTACTACCACTTCTCAAATCGTCTTTTCATGGGCCGATGTGAATAATGCGACAGGTTATAATGTGACCGTCCTCACCGGCCAGTCGGGTATGCAAAACGGCAATACCTATAGCGTTACCGGTCTTTCTCCCGGCGATGTCGTCACCTTGGAAGTGGAAGCTATCAGCGGTAATGCCTGTATCAATTCCGTTGCCCAACAAACGTGCATCGCCGAGGACTGCGCAGCCGTCAACCTGGCTATTGATAATGTTACGCCTATTTGTCTGGACGCATCCGCTGCTCCCATTACCATAGGCCTGCAAAGAACCGGCGGCGCGGGCAACGGCACGCGCACCTGGAGCGGCCCCGGCATCACCGACGCCGCTAACGGCGTTTTCGACCCCGATGTAGCCGGTCCCGGCACTCACGTGATCCTGCTTGCCTACCAGGAGGGCAACTGCAATTATAATAGCAGCACAGCCATAGTGGTTAATGCCCAGCCTGTGGCCGGGTTTACCGCTACGCCGACGGTATGCGCGGGAGAGGACGCTACGATTACATTTACGGGCAATGCGGGTTCCGGCGCTTCCTACAATTGGAACTTTGGCGGCGGCTCGGCTACGCCGGGTACAGGCATCGGCCCTCACCAGGTGAACTGGGCCAATGCAGGCAACCCCACAATCAGTCTGACCGTGGTGGAGGATAACTGCGCTTCCACCGCTTTTACCGGCAGTGTAACGGTGGAGCAACCGCTGAGCCCTCCAGTTATTAGCTGCTCAGGAACCAGCACCTCGATTACGGTCAGTTGGCCCCAGGTAGCCGGCGCTGCCGACTATGCAATTATCACCAACGGCCCTGCGCATACTACCAACCAGATTGCCCCAACGACTTATTCGCTGACGGGTTTGAACCCCGGCGATATGGTGATGATCGAAGTGACCGCCAATTCTGCCGGCGCCTGCCCTTCGGTTTCAGCCCAAACGACTTGTACAGCTACGGCTTGTCCGCCTGTTGTACTCAATATTACCCCGGTAGCTGCTTTGTGCAACAATGCCACGCCGGTAACTCTTCTGGCGACCGCTTCGGGCGGCACGGGGGGCGGGGTATTTACCTGGAGCGGACCGGGCGTATCGCAGCAAGGCGCCAACTTTGTGTTTAACCCGGCACAAGCCGGCGCGGGTCAGCATACACTTACGGTGAATTATACGGAGGGCGTTTGCGATTATTCCGGCACGACCACTGTAACAGTCAATGCCGTGCCTACGGCGACCTTTACCGTGGTTTCACCTGTTTGTGTGGGCAGCCCCTCGCAGATCACCTTCACCGGATCGGCTTCGGCTTCGGCAGCCTTTACCTGGAACTTCAGCGGCGGCTCGGCTACCCCGGGAACCGGTGTCGGCCCGCATGCCGTAACCTGGTCTACAGCAGGTACTCAAACGATAAACCTGACGGTGAATGATAACGGGTGTACCGCCAGTTCTTCGGCTAATGTGCAGGTAGATGCGCCGCTGGCTACGCCGGTGGTGACTTGCCAGCAAACCACCAGTACGTCCATCGTATTCAGCTGGGCGCCGGTAAGCGGAGCTACCGGCTACCAGGTGGTAGACGTAGACGGCCCTGCCGGTACACTCAGCGGCACCACCTATACCGTAACCGGCCTTACGCCCAACCAGTCGGTGACAATCAACGTGATCGCCCAGGGCGTCGGTGCTTGCGGCAACAGCACCGGTATCGGCATCTGTATTGCACAGGATTGCCCGCCCAATGTGCTGGCACTCAGCGGTACTACCACTATCTGCTCGGGGCAAACGGCTTCTGTCAACTTTGATTTCACCGGAAGCGGCGGATCCTATTCCGTAGTTTACACCATCAACGGCGGAGCGCCTGTGACAGCCACGCTGGCCGACGGCGCGGGCGTCAACCTTGGCGCACTCTCCGGTACGACTACCTTGCAGGTTATCGATTATACCAATCTGGCCTTACCCGATTGCACTTACCCGGGCAATGCCTCCTGGACAGTCACCGTTAATCAACCTGTAAACGCAGGTACGGCATTAGCGCCTGCCCGGCTCTGCGCGGGTAGCGCTACCCCTGTCAACCTGGCTGCTTTGATTTCCGGCGCAACCCCCGGTGGTAGCTGGCAGGAAACCAGCACTCCGCCTTCTACCGGAGGGGCGTTTAATGCGGGGGCAGCTACTTTCAATCCGGCCGCCCAGATACCCGGTACCTACCGTTTCGTTTATCGCGTAGACGCTATCGATCCTTGTCCCGATGCCCAGGTAGAAGTGCAGGTCATTATCGAAGCCGCCCCGTAGCCGATGCGGGCGCCGATCAAACGATAACCTGTAGCACGACTGCTGTTTCGCTGGGAGGTGCTGGTACCACCACGGGGGCGGGAATCACATACATCTGGTCTGCTTCCGACCCCAATGTGGTAATTGCAAATCCCAATAGTGCAGCCATTACGGCTACCCAGAGCGGCGTGTATACGCTAACTGTAACCAATGATCTCGGTTGTTCGGATACCGACGAGGCAACCGTTGAAGCCAATCTGGATGTACCGGTGGCAGACTTGCAGGTTACGCCCATTACCTGTTTTCAGGCCAACGACGGCGTAATTACTATCGAAAACGTCAGCGGCGGCACAGGGCCTTATAGTTTCTCACTCAATGGGGGCCCGTTTACCAGCCAGACACAATTTGCCTTCCTGGGACCGGAAAGCTATACGCTGGTTATCCAGGACCTGAACGGCTGCACGTCCGAGCTTACCGCCGATATTTCGCAGCCAGAAGAGCTGGTCGTGACGCTGGTGACCAGTCTGGAAGGCAGCGACCGCACTATTGAGTTAGGTGACAGCGTAAGGTTGGCAGCCGTATATAATTCCGGTATCCAGCTTGATACAATTATATGGGAACCTGATAGCATCGCTATGGGAAATACGGCGGCCATTTGGGTATCGCCCGGCGCCACTACTCAGTATACGGTTACAATAGTAGATGTGAACGGTTGTAGCGACAGCGACAATACCATCATTATAGTGCGCAAGCGCAGGCCGATTTATATTCCCAATGCTTTTTCACCCAATGACGACGGTATCAACGATATTTTATACATCCACAGCCGCGACAACCAGGTCAGGGAGGTCAAGTCATTCCTGGTTTTCAACCGCTGGGGCGAAACCATGATCGAATTGCGCAACTTCCAGCCCAACAATCCGGCATTCGGGTGGGACGGCCGGCACCGCAACCGCCCGATGAACCCGGGCGTATATGTCTATTTTGCTGAAATCGAATTTATCGACGGCGAGATTGTGCTGTACAAGGGTGATGTGAATTTGCTGAGATAGGGAGAGAGTTTTTAACTAGGATTTGGGGGATTTTGAAGGATGGGAAGGATGTTTGATGCAGTCTTTAGCTGCTTTATTATTTTTTTTGAAAATAAATGCCCCATTTCTCCTGGTATTTTTGATTGACTATTCAAATTTGTCAAAACGATTCACAAGTTTTGACATGGAAGATGGGGATTTGACATACAGAATTATTGGGTGTGCAATAAAAGTACACAACAAACTTGGGCGCGGTTTCAAGGAGTATGTGTACTGCCGGGCCATGGCTATTGAATTGCGCCGGGAAGGTATAGCATTTGAAAGAGAGGTAGGCCGATCCATTACGATAACTATCGAATTGCTTATAGGCGCTGCGACTTTTTAATCGAATCCACTATTATTGCTGAGATGAAGGCAAAATCGCAGCTAATCAATGAAGATGTTGTGCAAGCTATCAATACCGTTGAAAGACTTAATATTCAGGAGGGACTCCTGATCAACTTTGGCGGGGAAAGTTTACAATACCGGCACATATTTAATAATAAATACGACCCTTCAGCCAATTTTACAGATGCGCCGATGGACTTATTAGGCGAAGCAGACGGTAATCTTTTCGATTCGCCTACTTATATGCCCAATTCAATGATAGAACAAGCGTTTCGCAAAAAACAAGAAAATAAAAAATTACAGCGTCTGCCGAATATCCTTCCCCATCCTTCAAATCCCCCAAATCCTAAGTGAATTTTCCCCTCACTCCCTCCCTCAAAGTTCTCTGGCCATCTCCTCCAATTGCTCCACTACGGCCTTGTGTGCGGCGCGTAATGCAGTCAACTGTGCAGCTTCCTTTTCGAGGTGCTCGTCGAAGCGGCGGAAATTGGCGTCGATGCGGTTTTTTAGCTGAGTGATATAATCTTTGAGCCGCTGGGTGATATCCGATTCAATTTGTTGGCGACCGCTATTGACCTCCCCGCGGAAGCCCTCGAGGATTCTGCGTCGTTTTATAGTAGTTGTCACGCCTGCAAAAAGCAGTCCGATGGCGGTGAGTATGCCGCCGGTAATATCGAAGACCATGCCGTTGGTGACAGCCATGACAATAACTCCGATGGCGGCGAGCCCGCTACCCGTGGCGATATTGGGAGAGAGCGAGCGATTTTCTGAAAATAAGTTATCGTCGCGAAAGCTTTCTGCGCGGTTTACAAAAGTGGAAAAAGCGTCTTGTAATTCGCGCAGCACGCCGGTGCGGCGTTCGGCGATATCGCTAAAAATATCGTGGTCGTGGCGCAGGATCGTTTCGCTGCTGCGCAATTTCAGGTCAATAATACGAGCCATATGCTGAATGCTGTCGGCCAGGTCGTCTACATTGGCATCCAGCTTCACGCGCAATTCGTCGTGTAATTTCCGCTCCATGTCTACCGCCAGTTCGGCCAGCCATTCGCGTACCGATAGTTTTTTACTAAAAATAGAAGTAAACGAGCGCTTGAGCAGGGAGAAAAACGAAAGCCCTTCGGCCAATTCCTTTTCTTTGAGCGTAGTAATGCGGTCGTATCCGGCAATGAGATTTTCCACCAAAATATCAACCTGCTTGTGCGATTTGCGCTCTTGTTCGTGGAGCGTATCGCGCACATCCTGTCGGAAGGCGGTATCGGAGTCCCACTGTTGTTGGCGCAGATCGAGGCCTTTTTCTATGCGTTCGCAGATATTTTGGGCGGTGCTTACGTTGTTGTGAAGTTTAAGTACGGGCGCTTTGCCGCCAGTGATATTGCGGCGAATGTATTCGCGCAGGGGTAGAAATCCGCTCACCTGTTCGAGTCCTTCTTGTTCCTGCTTGGCAGAAACGGCAAACACTATCGGGTCGTTGATCCCTTTCTTTCGGGCTTGTTCGCTCACGCCCTGGATATTCACAGCGAGGTCTTCCTCCGGCATGAGGTCTTTTTGTTGCAGCACAAAAATGACCTTTTTGCGCCAGTCGGCGTGGATGAATTCGAAAAAATCCCATGCCGACTGCCGGTAGGGGTTTTTAGCTTCAAAAACAAACACGATGAGGTCGGAAGCGGGTATAAATCGTTCCGTAATTTCCTGGTGGTGCGCCACGATGGTATTTGTGCCGGGCGTATCCACAATAGCGATTTCGCGGAGGATATCCACTGGCAGCAAGATCTTTTTGAGGTATTCGTTGATGACCACCTCCTCTTCCTTCTCGCCGTATAGGAGCTGTTGTATGGTATCGGTCATGGGTTGCGGCGCCACCTTGGTAATCTCGCGACCGGTAGAAAGCAGCGCATTGATAAAGCTGCTTTTGCCCGATTTGACCTCGCCTACGATCACAAACATAAACGGTTCGTGGAGGCGATTGCGCAAGTCGCTGACGGTTTGAGCCAGTTCTTCGTGACCAATTTTAATGGTGAGTTCGTGCAGGTTCTTGACAATCTCGTCAAGCCGGGCGCGATGGCCCTTGATGTCTTGTGGGATAATGGCTAACATTACGCTAAGATAGTAAATTTTTTTATAGCAATCAGCAATCAGCAGTCAGCAGTCAGCTGCTTTGAATTGACCGTTAACTGGTGAATAACGACCGTTAACTGGTGAAAACTAACCGATGACCGCTAATTGCTGATTACTACTATTTGATTATTCCAATTTATTGTTATAACTTTATACTATTGATAATCTATCCAAACTATGAGCAAAACTATACCCTTAGTACTCCTGTACGTGGTACACGCGCAGGTTATGTTCGCGTTCTCCAGCCATAAGGTTGCAAATTCAGCAACCGGCTTTCCGATTTCACAGATCATCCACGCAGACGGCACTGTAAACCTTTCGTCGGGTTATTCCGGTGCTATTCCGCTATCAGGCTATCAGATCAGTCTGGATCCCTGTCTGGGGCCGGTTCTGCAGCCTGCGCCGCCTCCCACGGGCTGGCAAACAATGGGCACGGGATTGAATAATGCAGTAAATGCTATTGCCGTATCGGGCTCCAACGTATACGTGGGCGGAGAATTTACCCAGGCGGGTGGATTAGCTGCCAGTTATATCGCTAAATGGGACGGCAGCAGCTGGTCGGCCTTAGGACTGGGGTTAAATGACGCCTGTTATGCACTGGCGGTGCGCAACGATACTTTGTATGCGGGGGGCTTTTTTACTGTTGCAGGGGGCGTGCCGGCTAATTACATAGCTATGTGGAACGGCAACTCCCGGTCGGCAATGGGGCTGGATTCAACGGTTATTGTTTTTCCCTGGCTTTGTCGACCGGCAAGCGCTTATATGCCGGCGGTATTTTTACCCAAGCCGGCAACGTGCCTGCCAATTACATTGCCAGTTGGAACGGCAACAACTGGACGCCGCTGGGCAACGGCCTCGGTGATGCCTGTTTTGCTATCGCAACCAATAATGCAGAGGTATACGCCGGCGGCTTTTTTACCACTGCCGGTGGTTCTCCCGCGGGTTATATTGCCAAATGGGACGCTAATGGATGGTCTGCCCTGGGCTCCGGACTAAGCGGCGAATGCCTGAGCCTGGCATTTTCACAAGGCAAATTATATGCCGGCGGCAATTTTCTGGTAGCCGGAGGAGTCCCAGCTAATCGCATAGCCTTGTGGAACGGCATCTCCTGGTCGGCACTAGGCGGCGGACTTAACGGCCCTTGCCTTGCTTTATCTGCCGTGGCAATAACTACGGTTTTTACCTCGAACGAAGCAGCGACGGGAGAGTGTGGACCGATCTGCATTTTATCGCCGGACAAGGAACTACGCTTAATACTCATGCCTATCATTTTACCGATAAATCACCATTAGCCGGCATCAACTATTACAGGTTGAGGCAGGAAGACTTTGACGGCTCTATCCACTATTCTGATGTGATCAGCGCAACGGTAGCGGAAGATGACATCCGACTGGGCATAACGCCCAATCCGGCAGGCGAAAGCGTGCGGCTGCACTTCTCCCATAGCGATTTCAGTGGACCGGCAGTTGTTACTGTTTTTGAAGCTAACGGCAGGCTATCCCTGCAACAAACCCTGGGCTTTGAAGACGGAGTAGCTACGGCTGTAATTGATCTGGCGGGTTTGACCGACGGCGTATACCTGGTAAGGGTTATCACCGCCCAAGACGGTTACTCAACGCGGATGGTCAACCATTAAGGTGTTCAGTTTCTGCAAATAAGCCAAAGTGGCGGGCCCGAGGCAAAAAGCAGATCGACCACGCTCAGATGTGGCAAAAAACCATGGCGCTCGGTGAATACCTGCGGATAGGGTGGGGCGGTAGGCAACACGGCAGCGGGATGTACTGCCTCACGTTTATCGAGTATATGGGATGACGTATAAGCGGGCAGATAGGTATCGGTGAGCTGTAGCGTGACCGGCAAACACAGCAATGCGATAACTGTTTGGAGCAACTCCCAGTTGAAATCGAAGAGGAATTCGTAGCGCTTTATGTAATAGGGGTGTAAAAATTCAGCGTAATGGATAAAATATGGCGCGCTGCCATAACCCGATTTTATGCTTTGCCAGTGTTGAGCCTGCCAGGGTTCGTGGTAGGCTATGCGCACATCGCGGATAGGCTGTTGTTGGTGTTTGCCTTTCAGTAAGGGAATGCTGAGCCGCAAGGGGCCGTTGGCGCCCGCTACATGGCAGCGGTTGCGATAGCTACCTTTTGTATAATGTTCGTGCTGTTCAATTAAAATGTCGTTGCCGCTACACAGCAAGGCCATATATGCAGCGGAGGGCAGGTATTGCAATTCGACTACTATTTGCCCGAAAATATTCACTTCTGTACCATGGTTTATTCGCGCTAAAGGTAGCCCATCCCCTACGTTTTACCAATAATTTGCTATACGTTTGCGCTATGGACTTCGTATATTAAAAAGCTGAATGTCGTTATTTTTTTCGTATCTTGCGCTTTTTATTTTCTGGTTCATTAACGCTTCATTTTTTATGACTTTACAAACAGTTAGATTTAATCGGGCTGTGGCACCCGATTTCGCCCAAGCACTCAAGCAACGCGTCAACGATTATTTTGAAACCAATAAGATCTCAAGGTATGCCACACCTGGAATGGTTATCAAATCCATTTTCATGTTGTCGCTCTACTTCGTACCCTACGCATTGATCATGTCGAACACATTCTCCAGTCCCTGGGCAGTTTTTGCCATGTGGGTGTTGATTGGATTTGGCACTGCGGGTATTGGTCTGTCAATTATGCACGACGCCAATCACGGCGCATATTCCCGCCATGCCTGGATCAACGATATGATGGGCTATACGCTCAACCTGGTAGGCGGCAGCTCAATTATCTGGCGTATCCAGCATAATGTGCTGCACCACTCGTATACTAATATCGACGGTTTGGATGAAGATATCCACCCCGGCAAACTCATGCGTTTTTCTCCGCACCAACCGCTTGAAAAACACCACCGCTACCAATTTATTTTTGCCTGGTTCCTGTATGGCTTGATGACCTTGTTGTGGATCACGGCAAAGGAATTCCGACAGATAGGCCGCTATCAGAAGATGGGGCTTATCGAACCGCAAGGCCGCACTTATCGCGGTGTGATGACCGAACTCTTCGTCTTTAAGGCGCTCTACTACGTGTATATGCTGATATTGCCGCTGATGATCTCGAATGTCGCCTGGTGGCAAACGCTGATCTTCTTTTTTGTTTCCCACTTTATTGCGGGTCTTACGCTGGGAATGGTCTTCCAGCCTGCTCACGTGATGTCGGAATGCGAATATCCGATGCCCGATGCAAAAGGCAATATCGATAACAACTTCGCTATCCACCAACTACAGACTACCTCCAATTTTGCACCCACTAACAGAATCCTGGGGTGGTATGTAGGAGGACTTAACTATCAGGTCGAACACCACTTGCTGTCTAATGTGTGCCACGTACACTACCGCAAGCTGTCACCTATCGTAAAAGCTACCGCTAAAGAATACGGCCTGCCGTATCACTCGCAGCCTACCTTTACCAAGGCACTCTGGGAACACGGCAAGATGCTGTGGAAACTGGGGAGAGCCTGAGTTGTCAGGGCTTAGCAGTCAGGGCTTAGGGCATAGCGATCAGCAGTCAGCCGCTAAGCCCTGACTGCTAAGCCCTGACTGCTAAAAATCCTTCACCCCCGCAATCCTGCCTATTCGCCATAGCGGCAGTAAAAGCCATAGCGTGAGCACGCCGAAGGCAAAAAGCATACCCGTGCCATTGCCTAGGAATTGCTGGAAAACGGCGCCGGTATATCCCATCAAAGCAGAAATATCGAGTTGCAACAAGACGGTAATGCGCGATAAGTCGATGGGGTTAAACATCGAGGCGCCCAGGGCAAAACGCTCAAGTGGGTAATCGCTGAAACTGAGCAACAGCAACAGGAAAATGCCGTCGTAGATAACCGCGAAAAACAACCACACGGCCAGTGCCAGTCCAAAACCCCTGATCTTCTGCTGGTCGTTTTTCAGGGCAATCCAAAAAGATATCCCGGAAAAGATAAACGACAGGAATACGCCGTTGAGCAGCAGTGAAAAGAAATTCCAGATATCGGCCGACTGAAAGATGCCATATATCACAAATGGTATGCCGACACCCGCCAGTAAACTAAGCGATAGAGACAAAGCCAAACCGATGTATTGCCCAAGGAAAATAACCCTGCGGGCTATAGGCTGCGCCAATAGCAACTCGGTAAACTCACGCGAGTTGTAATAATACATCACGCCAAACACAGTGGCGATGAGCGGGCACAAGATGAGAATGACATTCATCAGGCTGACCACCACCTTGGACAAGTCGGTGCTGATGAGAAACAGGGACAGCGTAAAGGCAAAGAAAAACCCGAAATACAGGTAAATCCAGCGGCTGCGCATCATATCAAAAAAGCTGTATTTCAATATCTTTAGCATGGTTTCAGGTTTTTATGCAGCGCAATACCGTTGTGGTTTTGCGTGAGTTTGGGATGGACCGCGGTGGCTTGGTTTTCATTAAGCAACAAATTGGCGATGGCTTCTTCCAGATTGGCGCCGGCGTATTGCATGCGCAATTGCTCGGGCGTACCCCTGAAATGAATGCGCCCTTCGAGCAGAAATACTACTTCGTCGGCTATTTCTTCTACCAGACTAATGATGTGGGTGGTGATCAGTATGACCTTGCCTCGTTTTTTTTCCCTTTGGATGATATCCTTTAGCCTGATCAGCGCTATGGGGTCGAGGCCTGCGGTGGGCTCATCCATGATAATCACCGGCGTATCGTAGAGCAGGGCGAGCAGCAGGTTTACCTTCTGCTTGGTGCCTCCCGACAAGTGCCCCAGTTTTTTATCCAGATAGGTTTCTAATCCAAAAGCCTCTATAAGCGGCGCTTCATCGGCAGCGGTACCGCGAATATCCTTGATCATGGCAATCAATTCCTTTACACGCAGGTTGTCGGGAAACCTCGCAATCTGGGGCAGGTAGCCGATCTGCGAGCGGTAAGTCCACTGGCCTTTCACAGGTTGCCCAAAAGCCTGGATATCGCCCTGGTCGGGAATAACCATGCCCAGCAAGCATTTGATAAGGGTGGTTTTACCTGAGCCGTTGGGCCCCAATACCGCCGTAATGCCGGGTCGGGTGAAGTCCACGCTGATATCTTTGAGGACCTCCAGCCTGGAAAAAGATTTCGACAAATGAGTTACGCTGATCATGATACAGGGTGCATTAGCGGTTTGTTATCCAATACGTTGGCCGGCGTAAAAGCCGGGCTTATTTTTCTGACAGGTTGAGCAAATCTACAAAAAAGCTGCGCAGCAACACCACCGACTCGGGGCAGCGGTGCATCACGTAGGCAAAGAGTTTGACGGGCCGGTAGGGCACGTCGCCCACGCCGTCGCGGTTGAGGTCGTAACCCGTGTATTCGCTCCAGTAATTGCCGTCGAAACTGTTGTCGTTGGTATTGCCCTCTACCACCAGGTCGAGGGTATTGCTAAAAAAGAAGTTGCCCTTAAAATGGTTGGCGATACAGCCGCCCATCATTTTGAGGGTGATGCCGTTATTGGAAAAGGTATTGTTTTCGTAGTTGATGCGGGCCGCCCCTTCCATAAAGATGCCAATCGTATTTCGATCGAAATGATTGTCTCTGAGGGAGGCGTCGTAGATCTCTTTGAGCAAAAGGCCATAGGCCGCAGTGCCCCAATTGTGCTCAAAATGGTTGGCGATCATATCGATGCGCTTGGAAAACATCACCGCTACGCCCGAGCCATTGTGCCGGAAAGTATTGTGGAAATAGCGGTCATCATTAGAGAACATAAAGTGCAGGCCGTAGCGCACGTTAGCTTCGCTGTAGTTGTGGCTGATCCAACTGCTGTCGACAAATTCAAAATAAATGCCGTCGCGGTGGCCGTATACGCTGTTGCCGCGCACGGTGATCTGTTTGCAATACCAGGCGTGCACGGCATTGCCGGAGGTGGTTTCCGATACGGCTTCTCCTTTGATATAGTTGTCTTCTACGATGCCGTCTCTGGAGTATTCCAGGTAGATGCCAAAGTAGGTATTGAGCAGGCGGTTGCGGCGAATGCGAAAATCGGAGGTGTTTTTAATCCGGATGCCGGCTCGCTCCTGCGATTGGCTGGCGCCCGTATTTTGGATTTGGAACCCCTCCATGGTTACGCCTGGGGCCGTGATGGAAAAAACCTCCGATTGGTTGCCGCCTTCCACCACCGGCCAGTCCTGCCCGATAAGCGTAAGACACTTGTCTATCTTGATGTCGTACTCCTGGTAGATACCTCGTTTTACCAGGATCGTATCGCCTTCTTGTGCCAGTTGAATGGCAACGCCGATACCTTCCACCGGGCATGTTTTACACACCACGATGATTCGCGCCAAGCTGTGTCCGCTGATAAAAAAGAGTAATATTATGATGAAATAGCGCATGGCAGGTCGATTATTGTGGGGTGCCGGGATGTAATTTAGTAAGCAATTGCGACCAGTCATAGATCTCGCCGCCTTTTTCCGATTGTACTTTTTCGGCTTCTTCTTTGCTGGCAAAAGCCGACAGGTAGGCGCCCATCGGGCTCGGAATAGCTTTGCTGATCAGGTAGCTGCCCGCCAAGGCGTCGGTCATCTCACCCGGCCGGTTGTAGTCGCCGGCTAAAAGTATGGCCCACTCCGGTTCCTGGTGCACATTGACGTAATTGACCATGCATTCAATAGCGTCAAATTTGTACACCTTGCTTTTTTTAGTCACTGCTTCGCCGGCGTGTTGCCGGTCTACAATCGTCATCTGGCAGTGATTGCATAGGTCCGTACCGTAATTAATGGGTTGTGGACTGGGCTTACATCCGGCTATCATTGCCACCCCAATCAGGATGAAAATTGCTTTTTTCATTAGCTTTTGCTTGAAGGTTGTGTATTATTTCAAACGCTAAACTAGACTTGTTGTGTTTCGCGCCGCCTGAGCCACCACGCCAGGAAACCTGCCAGCATGGACACGCCTACAAAGGCGCCGCCAATATGAGGCCAGGAATCAGCAATAAAGTTCAGCAGGGCCTTCCGGCCTATCAGCGGGGGTTGGTAAGCCATCCCGGGAATGGAGATAGGCGCATCGGCACTGAGGTTGTGGCCATAGTCGTATTCCCAAAGATAAAAATCGTATATGCCTGCCGTGCAAAGCACTACCAGCAGGATGGTCCACACCAGGAAAAGATTTTTTTTATTAATTAAAGCTACCAGTAAACCCAGCGCTACCATCGCGTAAATGACATATGGAAAATATTTCAATTCGGGTATTGATTCGGGTTCGATCATTTTCATCCCCACATAGTGATTGAGGATGTTGATGTTTTGTAGGGTGCCCTCCGTACTACCGCTCAATTTGTTGATCCAAATGTACATCGTCACGCCGTCGGGGTATTGCGGGGCATAAAGCGTAATACTCCACATAGGAAAGGCAAATAATCCCAGCAAGGATAAGGCTGCGACAAACATCAGGAGGCGGGGAAGCGATTTCATGTCTTATGGTTTAAAAGGGCGCGGGGCCGGGGCCGACCCCGCGCTGATGGTACTAAGAATTACAATTCCATAGCCTGGTGACTAAGAGGGATCTTTTACGTTCAGACCCCATTTCAGCGGCGTATTGGAATTGGCAGCGGATACTCTTACATAACCCTGCATTTCCTGGTGGAGGGCAGAGCAGAAGTCGGTGCAGTAGAACGGGAACACGCCTTCGCGTTTGGGTTCCCAGAGCATTGTTTCGGTTTGACCGGGCATAATGAGCAATTCGGCAGTAGTGGCGCCCTGCATAGCAAATCCGTGCGGCACGTCCCAGTCCTGTTCGAGGTTGGTCACGTGGAAGTACACCTTGTCGCCCACTTTGACGCCTTCGATGTTATCGGGTGCAAAGTGGCTGCGAATGGTAGTCATATATACGTGTACTTCGTTGCCTTTGCGTTCTACTTTCGTTTCTTTTTCACCCAGCGCCCGGTAGGGGTGCTTGTTCTCTTCTATTTTGTAGAATTTCTTCGAGCGCTCGATAATACGCGAGGCGGGTATGCCCTGTGCATAGTGCGGTTCGCCAATCGTCGGGAAGTCGAGGATGAGTTTCATCTTGTCGCCGGAAATGTCGTAAAGCTGTGCCGATTGCGTCAGTTCGGGGCCGGTGGGCAGGTAGCGGTCTTTGGTAATTTTGTTGAGGGCTACGAGGTATTTGCCGTCGGGTTTCTTCGAGTCGCCGCCGGGGATCATCAGGTGGCCGACAGAATAAAACGTGGGCTGGCGGTCAACTACTTCCCAGGTGCCCAATTTCCATTTCACTACTTCCGAAGAGATAAAGAAGGTGGTATAAGCATAACCTTTGCCGTCAAATTCGGTGTGCAAGGGGCCGAGGCCGGGCTTGGTTACTACGCCGCCTACTACTTCTTCGTATTTGATGATGGGTACGCCGTCTACTTCGCCGTCAAAAGCTTTCTTTTCGATAGCAGACAGCATTTTGGTAAACGAGTGAACCGTGAGGTCGGCGGCCAGTTTGCCACTGCCTACGATGTATTCGCCGGTGGGATCTACGTCGACACCGTGGGGTGACTTAGGTGTGGGCAAGAAGTATACCAGCCCCGGGCATTCCGAGGGGATAAGCACTTTTACGGTTTTCTTCATGGTAGAAGTAGCCATATGGGTGCTTTCGTCGTACACGTTGTGCGCATAATTGGCGGGTATGTCGTGGCCTTTGCCGGCTTTGATATACTCTTCGGCTTTTTTCCAGTTGACGGCAGCAATATAGTCTTTGTCGTTTTTCGATGCGTTAACTTCCATCAAGGTGCTCGACTGTTCCGTGTTGTAAGAAGTAAAGAAAGTCCATCCGTGCGAATTGCCTTTGCCGGAGTGCGCCAGGTCGTAGTCGAATGCGGGCAATAATACCTGGAAAGCTACGTCCATGCGCCCCGAATTTTTATCAACGCTGATAAAAGAAAGGGTGCCTTTAAAGTTTTCTGCATAGGTATTGATAGCCACGTCTTTTTGCGGGTAGGGTATGCTGAAGCGGGTACCGGCAACCACGTATTCGGTGTTTTCGGTAGTAAACGGCGAGCTGTGGTTGCCACCGCTATTCGGGATCTCAATAATTTCAGCCGTCTCAAAAGTGCTCAGGTCAACTCTGGCAATACGCGGTGTATTGTTGCCGTTGATGAAAATCCAGCGGCCGTCGGTCTGTCCGTCGGTTTGCGACAACTCGGGGTGGTGGGCGTCATCCCAGGGCACAAAGCCGAAAGAAGTGTTGAGCATCGGCTTGGTTTCTTCGTTGAAGCCGTAGCCTTTTTCAGGGTCAACACTGAAGATAGGTATAACGCGCAACAAGCGGCCTGATGGTAATCCGTATACGCCGATCTGGCCGCTGAAGCCGCCGGACATAAAGGCGTAGAATTCGTCGTATTGGCCAGGCGCTACGTATACCTGAGCGGCTTCATCGCCGCTTAACGCGCCTCCTGTACCGGTGGGCTTACCACACCCTGAAAGAAAAATACTTAGGGCCAGCAGTAGGGCGAATCCGCCAATTGTCTTTAATAAAAAGGAGCTTTTCATGGCAAAAGATTAGGTTAATGTAAAATTATGGTTGCGTTTTTTCTTTTGGCCTTCGCGATGATTATATAAGATAAAAAGATGTTTATATCTTTTATAATGCAAAGAAAACGGATAACCTTCGCAAAACACTTGATATTTGTCGCCGGGGATATTGATTTTTGTCATTCTTTTGACTGCAATTTGGGCAAAAAATTTGAGCGAAAAAAAAATTGCGACTAAAAAAAGAAAAAAAGATGTTTTTATCTTAATTTTGTCGCGACAATACAACTTATGTTTTCAAAATCGTGCAAATACGCCATTAGGGCGGTGATCTATCTGGCCACACATTCCGGCGGAAGCCACAAAATCGGTGTAAAGGAAGTGGCTGAAGCGCTGGACGTGCCAGGGCCTTTTTTGGCTAAGATTTTACAGCAGTTGTCTAAACACGGTCTGATATCTTCTACCAAAGGGCCTTCCGGAGGTTTTTATTTGAGCGAGCGCGACAAAAGCGCCTCCATGAGAAAAGTGGTCGAAAGTATTGACGGTCCTGATGTATTTACGTCGTGTATTTTAGGGTTACCTGTGTGTTCTTCGGCGCACCCATGCCCTTTGCACGATCAGGCTATGGTGTATCGGGAAGGACTCGTGGACATGCTTACGCGCCAAACCATAAAAGACCTGGCTGCGAAGGTGTCAGACGAAGAAGTGGTGGCAAGACTGCCGGGTTGAAAACCGGCGCCAACTGGCTTAGCATTCATTTGAACTACGTTTAAAGGAATAGGGTAGGGGTAGGTGTACTCCCTGTGCTCAGGTTTAATTATTAACTAAAAAAACATAAACGATGAAACGTTTGCAAATTGTAGTATTAGCCGCACTGGTAGGCGGCGTGTTTGCCTGCGGCGGCGGCGATCAATCACAGGAAGGCGCTTCTTCAGGCAATGCTCCCAAAAGCATGTTGTCCGACGAGCCGGCCCAGGCTGACGACGGCATAGGCGTGGGCGAAATCAAGAGTGTAGAGCTCACCAACCCGCTCAACCAGGATATGGTTAAAAAAGGCGAAGGTATTTACGATATGAAATGCTCGGCCTGCCACAAACTCACCGACGAACGCGTAGTAGGCCCCGGTTGGGCCGGCGTCACCAAACGCCGCAAACCGGAGTGGATTATGAATATGACTACTAATGTCGACGTGATGTTGGATAAAGACCCCGCCGCGCAGAAACTGCTCGAAGAATGTCTGACGCGCATGCCCAACCAAAACGTGTCGGTAGCAGACGCCCGCGACATCCTGGAGTTTATGCGTTCAAACGACGGCGAAAAATAGTATGAACGCACAGTGGTTTAAAACGGCATTGGTAAACCTGCTCATCGCAGCCATCCTGGGTTCGCTGTTGCGCTACGCCTTTGTTGACGAATTGTCGTGGATGAAGTACAAAAACATCCTCCACGCCCATTCGCACGTGGCTATGCTGGGCTGGGTTTACCTGGCTTTGTACAATCTGTTGTTGTACGCTTTTCTGCCCCCCGGCCTCGTCGCCCGCCCGGTATACCGGCGCCTGTTTTGGCTGGCGCAGGTCAGTGTGGTGGGCATGTTTATCAGTTTTCCCATTCAGGGTTATGCCGGCTTTTCTATCGCTTTTTCTACGCTCCACGTGCTGGTGTCGTATGTTTTTGTCTGGCAATTCTGGCGCGATCTGAATTCAGGGGATGAAAAGGCGGCTTTTTCGGTATTACTGGCCAAGACGGCGTTGGTTTTTATGGTAGTATCCACGATCAGCCTTTGGCTGCTGGGGCCTATCATCATGACCGACCTAAAGCGGACGGCGCTGTATTATATGTGTGTGCAGTTTTTCCTGCATTTTCAGTTCAACGGCTGGTTTCTGCTGGGGGTGCTGGCTCTGTTTTTCAAGCGCTTTGAGGGGCATGGCATTCACTTTGACCGCAAGCGTCAGCGTCTGTTTTATGGGTTGGTCATGGTGTCTACGCTGTCCACTTATGCCCTTGCGGTGGCCTGGTCTAACCCAAAGCCTATCGTGTTTTGGGTCAACAGCATCGGTGTGTTGGTGCAACTGGCGGCTATCATAGTGTTGGTAGCTTTATACCGGCCTCATGCCCGGCGGGTATCGGCACTGCTGGCGCCTTGGGAAAAAGGGTTGTTTGTCATAGCGGCTGTGGGACTGCTGCTCAAAGTGGCGGTGCAAACCGCGGTAGCAATCCCCCAAATTGCCACCATTGCCTATACGATCAGGAATTACGTCATCGGCTTCATCCACCTCGTATTGCTGGGTGTGATCTCCTCCTTTATACTGGCACAGGCCATCGAAAAGGGCGTGATACCCGTTCGCCGGAGCGTAGCCCGCACGGGTATCGTTTTTTTTGTGGCCGGATTTTTACTAAGTGAGTTACTGCTGTTTTTGCAGGGCACCCTCTTGTGGGCGCAAATCGGTTTCATGCCCTGGTATTACGAGCTATTATTTGGCGCAAGCCTGCTCATCCCCTTTGGGGTTTTATTGCTTTTATTAACCCGGGCAGAAGAAAAGCAGGAACGGGTTCGGTTTATTTAATTTTTAAAAAAACAAAATCATCATGGTTCCCATACCTATCACTTCCTCGCCGACTGTTGGCGATATCGTAGCGGCTGATTACCGGGCTGCGGAAGTATTCAAGCGTTTCGGCATCGATTTTTGCTGCGGCGGTAAAAAAACGATGGCGGAAGTCTGCCGCGATAAAGGCGTCGACCTAGCTACGCTGGAGGCTGCCCTGCAGCAAATCGAGCAGGTGACCACCGGGCACGACGAAAACGTTGACCAGTGGTCGCTAAGTTTCCTGGTAGATTATATCGTAAATGTACACCACAGCTATGTGAGGCGCAAAGTGCCCCTCCTGTTGCAATATAGCGAGAAAGTAGCGCGTACACGGCCATTACCACCCCGAAACGGTGGAAATTGCCCGACTGTTTAACGAACTCCAGGAAGACCTGCTGGCGCATATGCTCAAGGAGGAACACATCCT
Source organism: Saprospiraceae bacterium (assembly GCA_016715405.1). GTDB lineage: Bacteria > Bacteroidota > Bacteroidia > Chitinophagales > Saprospiraceae > JABWBR01. Next base: position 167,266 of record JADKAE010000011.1, read on the forward strand.
TTTTCCGTATATCAAAAACCTGGAAGCAGGTACCGGTCCCGCCCGTCCACCTTTTGGCACGGTGCAAAACCCCATTCGCATGATGGAAACGGAACACGAAGCCGCCGGCGAAATCATGCACCGCATCGGCGAAATAAGCGGACATTACAGCCCTCCCGCCGAAGCTTGCAATACCTATCGCGTGCTCTATGCCATGTTGCGCGATTTTGAAAATAACCTGCACCGTCACGTGCACCTCGAGAATAATGTGTTGTTTCCCCGCGCTGTCGAGATGGAAGGGAATCGGGGTTAATTGTTGTCGGTTATCCGTTGTCGGTTGTCGGTTCTTTTAAATCTTTGCCAATTACACTTATACTAAGAACAGTGAAACAGACAACCGACAACCCACAACCGACAACAGCTGTCCCCGCTACACCAGCTCAAAATCGTTCGTCCTGAATAAATTCATAATCGGTCAGGGTTTTTAGAAAATCAACAATCAATTTTTTCTCCGAAGCCGTCAGCGGTATTCCTATGAAATCGCCCTGATGCAATTCAGTAGCTAGCGTAGCTGATTGCTTTACGCCCGCGGCATAATGATCAAGCACCTCTTCCAGCGTGTTGAAGCGGGCGTCGTGCATATAAGGATCGGTAAGTTCAACGTTGCGCAGACTGGGCACCTTGAGCTTGCACAGGTCGGCCGCCGACTCCGTAATTCTCGCCCTGCCCTCATCGGCAAACGCTGTGTCGAGGCCGTTGTTGCGGTACTCCTGGTTGGTGAATAACTCGCCGCTGTGGCAGACGGCGCATTTTTGCTTAAAGAGTTGCAAGCCTTCCATCTCATTGGCGCTGAGCTCGCCCTTACCCAATTTGTAGTAGTCGTATTTTGAAGTAGCTGATACAAGCATAGTTTGGTACTGCGATAGGGCAAGGAGCACAAAAGGAGAGGTGATGGTATCGCCCATCTCTGGAAATGCTGCCCGGAATTGAGCGGGATAAGTACTGTTTCTGTTGAGCTTCCAGACCACCTTAGCCATCTTTTCATCCATTTCCAGCGGGTTTTCTATGGCGTTGGGCGGCGCAAAGTCGAGGTGGTATACCCCGCCGTCCCACATAAACTCTTTCATAAAAGCCATATTGGCAATACCGGGGGCATTGCGAATACCTTGGCGTTCATCTACGCCGAGGCTCAGAGCGTGTTGCGGGTCGGCGAAGGCAACGGCCTTCACGTGGCAGTTATTGCAGGCCACTGAATTGTCGCGAGACAGCATGGGGTCGCCGAAAATCCGCTTGCCCAATTCAAAACCCTCTTTGTCACCGGGTTGATATCAAAAGTATAGGTCGGCTCAGGGAAATGCGACGGCTTTACAAACCGGAATTGCCCGGTGGATAATTCGTCTTTTTGGCATGCGCCGAATGACAAGGCGACAAGGAGGAAAAGCAAGAGCTTTTTCATAAGTATCGATTTAATGTTTGATCAAAAATCGGGAAATGGTAGACAACCACAGGTTGCTTTCCATTTCCCAATCGATCAACTTACAAGGTCAAATCCTATTGGTGGATATGATCGTAAGCAAACGCATGTTCCAGGTTATGAGCCACTTCCACTCCGTCGGCGGGTTTGTGCACGTTGTGGTTGCCCGTAAAGTCAATATTGTGGTGGCTGCCGAACATCTTTATTACGTCAAAAACCATGTGCAATTCCGGCGCTTCTTTGCTTTCCACTTTAACCACGGTGTCAAAAGTCAACGACAGGCGTTTGTTATTATAAACAAAAACGCCGCCGGGGATGTCTTTCCAGCCGCCGATGTGGTAAGCCATGCCATGCGGATTGTCGCCGGTAACGGTCTCAGCGCCGCTTACGCCGCCGTTCGACACGTCAGATTGCCCTTCGTACTTCACTGCGATATAACCCGAGTTCCAGTTCCAGAACATGTGGCAGGTTGCGGGGTCGAGCGATCCACCTGAAGCGCCGTTAACAACGCCGCTGGAGTCAACGCCGACGGTAAAGGTAATTTTGTTGTATTCGCCTGCGGGGATGTCTTCCAGCAGGATGAGTTGGGAAGCGGGAATACTTTCGTCAACCAGGTAGTAGCCTTTCGAGCCGGAAGCAGTTGCCTCCATGTGGTCGTGGTAGTGCTCGCCGTTGGGGCCGTCAAGTTCGATGGCAGAGATGTAATAGCGCAAGAGGTTGATATTGAACTTCTGGCCCAGCGCATTGGTGTAGGCATAATCGGTGCTGCCCGGAGTCACGAGGCTCAACTGCTGTTGTACGTTGTTGATTACAGCGATATTGTCGAAGTTGACTTCAAGCGTTCCTGGATCTTTGGTTTCTTCTTCGTCTTTACAAGCGGAGAAGAACAATACACCGAAAAGTAGAGTGGACAAAAACAAAAACTTCTTCATGATTAATTATACTTATTTGAATGTTAAAAAATAAAAGACAAATTCATCGTCATCCTGGCTTTCGCTTCCACTTCGGCATTGGAATAATGCTGTGAAAGGGGTTGAGAAAGCGCAGCGCCGAGAAGCCATTGATTGAATTTGAGGTTCAAACCGGCAGCGGCGAACCAGCCTTTACCTCCTGTAGAAGCGGCATATTTGCCGTCTGCTTGTTCGTCGCGCCCTATGCCTTCGGCTGTCAGGCCGATATAAGGCGTTAAAGAGATGGCGCCGTTGGGCCAGAACTGATTGTAGAGCAGTGCTTTGCCCGACCACTGATGGCCAAAGCGATAACCTGAGGTAGAAGGGCCGTTGTACTGGTAGTTACCCGAAAGCGTCAGGCCGCCGGTTTGATAGCCAAGTACTATATTGGCTTGGAGTATCCCCCCCCAACTGCCGTTGCCGGGGTTAAAATTTTCAGGTAGGTTGTGCGCGTCATGGATATCGGGGTCAAAAGGCCCGGTGGGAGCCTTTACGCCGATTCCTGCCTCTGTATAGAGCCGGAGCCCTCCTTTAAATTGGTGCTGGTCGAGCAACACATAGTGGGCTACAAGGCGGGTATCGCCCAAGCCGGATCGCTTGTCGTCACCGTCGGGATGACGCCGAATATTGAGCCTATAAGGTTGATTGAGCTGCAGGTTGATACGCCGCAACACCCTCAGCCTGGCCACCAGCTCGAACGAATGAAAATAGTCGACAGCGCCATGCGCGTGTTCGAGTTGTGAGCGAAACGGAGCGTACTGGTACTGCATGCCGACGTAGTTTTGACGGTAAACCGCCATCAGGCCTACGCCTACACCGTTCACGCTACATCCACAGGCGTCGCACGCCATTGTGGTTTCACTAAAAAACAACAGGAACACGGCAAGTGCGATCACGTTCCTTGCCATGAGTTCAGTCTTAATGTGATAATGAAAATTATACAGGAATCAACCTGGAAAGCGATTGTGGAGGATGGAAGATGTTGAGTACGCAGGATTGCGTGGTGAAAGGACTCTCCGCAAAGCAGTGTCGGGGTGCTGCTATTTTGGCGAAGCTTATAGGAGTATGATAGTTTTCGTAAATAGCGAGGATTTTGTTTAGCTCATCAGGCTTGGGTACTGGCGCCTGGTCCGGTTTTTTTTCCGTGCTTTCCGCAATTTTTTTGGTAAGCTGGCATTTGCCGTTGCACTTTTTCGCGGGTTTGTTCCGGTTAATGCAAAGATTTTTAGCGATATAATCCTGATTGATTTTGAATGAAATAAATATCCCTACCACACTCAATGATTGCAGTAATATGAGCAATGCCAGGCTTATGGATACGATATTTCTCAACCTAATCAATTTACCGCGAAGGTATTTATTTTTTGAAAATCACTTTACGCGAATGCAATATCATTACAACGGTAATAATGGCCTAGTGGTCTAGCTTTGAACAATTGGGTAGGCAAATATAGTGTTTTTTTAAATATCGGAGGCTTTTTTTACCTATCTTTGCCCAGCAGCATACAGATAATCCATAATTGTGCAAAAACAAATCAGATTATTCCTTCCCGAAATCGTATACGGCGGAATTGACGGCAGTGTGACCACCTTTGCCGTAGTAGCCGGCGCTGCCGGCGCCCATCTGACCAGTGAAGTTGTGATCATATTGGGTTTTGCCAATTTGTTTGCCGACGGCTTTTCGATGTCGGTGGGCAGCTATTTGTCAAATAAATCCGACCTGCATGGTTACGAGCGCCTCAAGCGCAAAGAATACCACCAAGTAGTGCACGCGCCTGAAAAAGGTATCGAGGAAATCCGCGAAATATACGTGCGCAAAGGTTTTGAAGGGGAGTTGCTCGAACGCGTAGTTGAGCAGATAACCTCCAATAAAGATGTGTGGGTGGATACTATGATGAAAGAAGAGCTGGAATTAACCCCCACGTCCAAGTCTCCTTTAGCCATGGCAGCGGCTACTTTTTTTTCTTTTATTTTGCTTGGCTTTGTACCGCTCTTAATTTACCTGCTCGAACTGACTTCCGGCCTGCATATCCACTTATTCACCTGGGCATGCGGACTTACCGCGCTGGTATTCACTGGCATCGGCATATTAAAAAGCTATGTCAACGAGCGCAGTATTTGGCGGGGCATGGCCGAAACGCTCACTCTCGGCATTTGCGCCGCATCGGTAGCTTATGCCGTCGGTTATTTATTGGAGCGGCTTTTTTAAGGTATCACTCAAAATTCCCATTTTTGCTTTTCGGTTCCTTACATTTCGGACGGGGATCTAACAACAATGGAATGAAACCTATTTACGTAGCGGCGACGGGACAACATGTAGGTAAAACCACGACTACGCTGGGTATACTGGCAGGGCTCCGCGAAAGAGGTATTCGCGCAGGATATTGCAAGCCGGTAGGCCAGCAGCACGTCGAGGTGAGCGGTATTATAGCCGACAAAGACGCTGTGCTTTTTGCCGACTCGGTGGGTTTCGAGATTAACCCCGACTGGCACAGCCCGGTGGTCATCGGCCAAGGTGTGACGAGAGCCTATATCGACAATCCGGATAATTTCCACTTTCGCGAACGCATTCAGGCCGCTCAACGCCATCTTTCGAGCAACTACGACGTGGTCGTCTACGAAGGCACCGGCCACCCCGGCGTGGGCAGCATCGCCGATTTGTCGAATGCCCAGGTAGCCCACATGCTCGGCGCCGGCGTAGTGATGGTGGTTGAAGCCGGTATTGGTAATACTATCGACAAGCTCAGCCTCTGCCTGTCGTTGTTTCGGGAGCAAAAAGTCCCGCTTTGGGGCGTCATTATCAATAAAGTGTATGCCGATAAAATGGAGGAGGTGAGCTACTACCTGCGCAAACGCCTCCAGGAATTGGATATCCCCCTACTGGGAATGATCCCCTACGACCGCTCGCTTTCTTTTCCCATTATGGAAGCCATCCGCCAGGCCGTTGAAGGAAGGGTGATTATGAACAGAGATAAAATGGGCAACCGCGTAGCGGAAATTATCGCCGGCTCCCTGGTTGATGTAGACGAATTTAATAGTTTTGAAAATACCCTGCTGGTAGTAAGCAGCAAACGCCTCGATGAAGCCCTGCACAAAGTGAGTATGATTTCCAAACTCAAAAAACTCGAGCAGTCGCCCCTCTCCGGCGTTATCGTGACCGGCGACGGCCGGCACGCCGATTGGGTGGAAGATTTTAATTTTAACCACCCCTATTTCGAAGAATATAAAGTACCAGTACTCGCAACTGCACTGGATACATACGGCTCAGTAGTGAAAATCAGCCGTATCGAGGTGAAAATTAATACAAGCACCCCCTGGAAGGTAAGTCGCGCTATCGAACTTATTCACGAACACGTAAACTTCGACGAACTACTCCGGAAAATGGAAGTATGATGACGATGCCTATTTGGACTAATTCCAAATTAAGTTTACTTTTGCATTGCAAACCTAATTGTTATGCGCACGAGGGCTACCTTTGTACCGTTTCCTGATTCCGGAGTTATGCAACTTCCCCTTTCCTTTGCCTGTTATTCAAGCAAAGGACCGAAAGCATAAATGCTGCAAAAAATACCAAAAAGGGGAAAAGATGCAAAAAATGCCCGAAACGGTGAAGACTATACGACTGTACGAACAAGTATCATTAGAGTCATAAAGTCGTACAGTCGTACCTTACAGTCGTAAAGTCGTAAAGTCGCAGAAAATGTCTCAGCATCAACTAATCAGCTCCGGCGCCCCTGGGAAAACGTAGTGGGTTATTCAAGAGCAGTCGGGTAGGCAATGTGATAGAAGTATCGGCACCGCCGCCGTTGAAGACGGCAGGGCTGCCTTTCCAGGCGACGCCTACGCCCAAACGCGCCTCATTTTGCAGATTATTGAAAAAGCGCTGCACGAGGCTGGTGCGAGTATGGCAGATGTAGTTCGCACGCGCATGTATGTGACGGATATTTCCCGTTGGGAAGAAGTGGGCCGCGCCCACGGCGAGTATTTCGCCGATATTAAACCGGCAACCACCATGGTAGAGGTCACCGCGCTGATTCACCCCGATATGCTGGTGGAGATCGAGGCGACGGCGATGGTGGGGTAGTTCTCTGTTGTCGGTTCTCTGTTGTCGGTTTATTATCTTCACTAATTAAACTTTTACAGAGAACAGAGAACAGAAAACAGAAAACAGAGAACAGAAAACAGAAAACATCAAAATATGCACTGGAAAAAATGGGGATAATCCTCTCCGTAGTCTTTGTAGTCTTGTTATTGGCAGCAGACGTGCAGGCGCAATGCCCCATGTGCCGTATGTCGGCAGAAAGCAACATGAGTAACGGGGCACCGCGGGCAAAGGGCTCAATATAGGCATCCTTTACATGCTGGCCATGCCGTACCTGCTTGTAGCTACGATGGGATTTCTCTGGTGGCGCAATCGCCGTAAAAACTACGACGACCAGAACGAGGCTATCGAGGCCTGAACGGTGTGGGTCTCCGCTTTTGCGTGGCCGTTGCCATTGCCGTTGTGGTGGCCATTGCCCCCATTGCGCAGCGTATTGTCCTGGTAGGAGGACAAAAACAGCAGTGCCCATCCGGTAATAAACAATAAGCCGCCGAGCGGAGTCACAGGCCCCAGCCACGACCAATCAATGCCGGTCCATTCACGGGTGGATAGCAGGTAGATAGAGCCTGAAAACAGCAGGATGCCGGCTGCAAAAACCCACCCCGCCCATACCAGGAAAGACGTTTTGCGGAAATACAGCAAGATGGCAATAGCCAAAATAGCAATGGAATGGTAAAAGTGGTAACGCACGCCAACTTGGAAAGAGTCGATCTGGTCGGGTGATATTTTATCCTTTAAGCCGTGGGAGGCAAAAGCGCCCAGGATAACCCCCGCCAATGCCAGGGCGCTGGCAAGTCGAAAGAAAGTTTTTCTCATGTATGTTCTTTTTTTGTGTTCCGGGTTAGAAGTTTTTTCTCTTCAGACGCAAAGATGCAACACTGGTTACAATCCTCAAAACCAAAAATATGAACAATATTGCGCAACGCAAAATTTGGGTAGTAGTCTTATTCATTCTAGCAGCAATCCTCGCGGTTTGGCACTATCTTTTTCGCCTGCCTTTCGTTCCTGTTCACCCCTTGGAGGCGCTGTCTGTGAATGCCCCGCTGAGCATCACCTCACCAAAATGGCAATTCGCAACGATCCGCAACGATACGGCCGCCGATGAATTTACGCTACAACTTTGGGCCGCCTTTCCTACGGTGTTAGAGGATATGCGCCATATCGACAAATTCCTGCTCGGCAATGGATTCCCACAGTATCCGCTGCCGGTGACCTGGACGCTCCAAAATCCCGCCCGCAAATCACCAGATGTGCTCGCTATTATCAACCTGCACAGTACCGGTTTTTCGATAGATCGCTTATTGCAAAAGTCATCCGCAGCCAGAGCTTCTTACCGGGGGCACACGATATACACGGTGCGCACCGGCGCCAATAGCCGACTTACGCTGGCTGCTTATCGCAATTTACTCCTCGTAGCGCCCGAGCCCATCATGGTAGAAGAAGCTATCGGACAACTCTCGCGGCGATATGCTAATGTTTTTCGCGATGGCGATTTCCGAAAAGTATACCGCAAAGGCAATAAAAAAGCAGCCTTCACGCTTTTGCTGCACACCGAATTTCTTGGCGACGAGATGGCTGGATGGCTCAACAACCAGGCCATCTCCGACGCCGCCCTGCTCAAAGACCAGATTAGCTGGGTCCGCCTCGACCTGCAACCCTCAGCCGGGGGCTACGCAATCAGCGGCGCACTGGCGCCCCGCCACGAAGGGGTATTATCCGCCGGCTTTGCAGAAGCCTCTCCGATGCCCACCTCCCTGCTCAACGTACTACCCGGCAATACGGCTGCTTTCAGCCGGGTATCTATGCGCCATTTTCCCTCTTTCAGCCGGCGCTACGGCAACGAACGGCTGCTCAAACAAATAGCGCCCTGGGTAGGCTCAGAGACGGCCCTGGTTATCACCGAACCCGTCAAAGGCCGCGTGGGCGCGCATCGCTTTCTCGTCTTGTCGAACCGCGACCCGGCGCTCTCCCGGCAACTGCTCGGCGAACTGCTCGAAACCGGCGGCCAACTCAATAGCTACGAATACCAGACCTTCACCGTCAGGCAACTACTCGATGAACACCTGCTCGACGCATGGTGCAACGGCCAGCCAGGCTGCCTGCGCAATCCCTGGGTGCTGGCGCTCGACGACTACGTGGTTTTTGCCGCCGACCGGGCCGCACTGGAGGTGTGGATCGATCTATACCTGGTGGGCAATACGCTGGCACGCAAAGAAGACTTCCTGCAATTGCACCAGCACAATCTTCAACCCGCAGCCGCACACTGGTACCTCAACGGCTTTCACCTGCTTCCCCTCGCCAGGGCGTATGCCAAAACTGAACAACTGGCCAACCTGGCCCCCTCGCTCGGACAAATCGAAGTGGCCCTGCAGCCCGCTTCCGGACTGATAACATTTAAAGGGATATGGAAACCCGGCGCCGCCCGGCAGTCGCCCGACGACGGGGCCATCGCCTGGAAATCGCTACTCGACGCCGACGCTCTCGCGGCGCCTTCCGTAATAAAACTTCCCGACGGCTACGCCATAGCTGTGCAAGATACCGGTAGGCAATTATACCTCTTCAGCGCCGACGGCATCCTGCTCTGGAAACGAACCCTCGACGGCCCCCTCCGCTCTCCGGTTTACGCCGTCACGCCCGCTGACGCGGCCACGCCCTTGTTGTTGTTTAACACCTCCAATAGCATATACCTCACCGACCTGCGCGGCGAGCCGGCCAACAATTTTCCTATCCACCTGCAATCGCCGGCCACCAACGGCCTGCTACCGGTAGATTTCGACAATAATAGGTATTACAACTTCTTTCTATCCTGCGCCAACGGCAACCTATACGGCTACGACATCACCGGCCGCCCCCTCGAAGGCTGGAACCCGCTAATGGACATTGGTCCGCTCCACCACGATATGCCGCACCTGCAAACCGCCAGTAAAGACTACCTCGCTGCGCTTAATGAGCGGGGCGAACTACACGTATTGCGCAAAGACGCAGGTTATCGCTTTCCCCCGATCAAGTGGGGGAGCGCTTTCCCCTCGCCGCCCGCCTGTCAAAACCTGCCCGACACTGCCAAGCTTTCGGTTTACAACCGCTTTGTAGCGGTCACCGCCACCGGAAATGCTCAGGTCGTCAACCTGGAGGGGCAGCAGTTTAGTCTCAGCCTGGCGCCCCCCAAAGCCCGGAACGTGCAATTCGCCTTCGGCGACGTCACCGGTGACGCCCGCTTCGACTACGTCAGCCTCTCCGACACCACCCTGGCCGTCTACTCCTACAACGGCAACAAACTCGAAAAAACCCTGCAACTAGGCATCGGCTGGGCGCCCGACGGCGTGTTCATCGCCGATATGCCGGGCGAAAGCCACGCTGCCATCGGCCTCTGGAGCGCCTCGCGCCGCCGCATACACCTCCTGCACGCCGATGGAAGCCCCTACCCGGGTTTCCCCTTGGGTGGCGCCACGCCTTTTTCGGTGGTCGACCTCTTCGGCAACCAGCAACGCATTCTCGTGGTGGCTAATGGCGATAGTGTGTATGCGTGTGCGACTGTGCGACCTTTGCGCCGGATTGCCCATCCCCAAATCGCCCCCTCGCCCCCTCGCCAAGTCGTCACTGTACTCTCAACACCCCCCGCATTACCTGATAATGCCCCGGGAACGTACAGACATACATATAATCACCCGGTTGACTCGGCGCTTTGAAATAGATCGTCTCCGCCGTGCCGGGCTGTAAAAGTTTGGTGTGGTGCAGCACTTTGGGCGAATTGGGCACATATTGCATCTCGGGACCCTTGAGGCCCAGCGCCATCGCAGCTTTGCCGATTTCGTCGGCGGCGCCGGGACTCACGAAGACGACGTTGTGCGGCATGTCGTCGTTGTTGGTGAAAGTGAGCTTGACTTTGCTGCCGGCCTTCACGGTGAGCATGCCCTGATCGTATTTTAATCCCGGCAGGGTGCTCAGGGTGATGCTCTTGTCGACTTTTTCCCAACCGGTTGGCATTTGGTTTTGGCTGATGCCGCTTGCCCCGGTCTGCTTGCTCCCGGTCTGCTTGGTACCGGTCTGACCGCTTGCCCCGGCCTTACCCCGGTTAGCGGTCTGACCGGTGGCAGCGTGCCCCGCGTGACCGGCAGCAGGCAGACTCAGCTTTTCCCCATCCGGGATGGCGTGCAGGGTGTAGTAGCCGGTGTTGTGAAGCAACGGCAAACTACCCGAATAGGAGCGCACGCCTTCGGCTTTGATTTCGTGGATGTAGGTCAGGCGCAGTTTGTCAACGACGAGCCGCGCACTGAGGCCGTCGTCAGCGACAACTATGCCCTTGATCGGGCAGTTTTGCTGGTTTACTACCGGACTGCCATACACAGGGTGGTATTTGTACGAGAATCCGGTGATGGCATACGAGGCCGGATTGGCCGCGGTGGCTTTGTCGACGGGCTGGGTAAAGACGATTTCGAATCCGTCCACTTTGGCCCGGATTTCTTTCATTTCAAACGGCGTTTTGCCGGTCCATGCCAGCCTTTCAAGCCCGTAGGGGTCTTTGCCGGTGGAACCCCAGCCGCGGTTGGTCTGACCTACGAAAAGGCTACCGTCGTGGCCCCAGCTCATGCGCAGTACGCCCGACTGGAAGCCTTCGCGGAAATGGAAGGCGGCGCCCTGGTATACCCCGTTGATTTTTTCCAAAAATACCCTTACGATTTTGCTCTGACCCTGGTCGCCAATGAAAAGCTGGCCTTCAAACGGCCCGAAGGCGCCGCCGCTGCGGTCGGTGACGATCTCGGAGGTGGAGATGCCCAGGATGCCGTGAGGCAGCCAAACGGCGGGAAGCTTGACGCCGGGCACTTCTTTGGCTATATCCGACAACAGTTTGGGTGTTTCGTTTTCGATGTTTTCGGGTTTTACGGGGTCTTTGCCCGGCGCGGTGAAGCGCGGGTCGGCGCGCTTGTATATATCGTCGAGGCGTACTTTTACGGGCGATTCGGGGCGGTCGGCCCAGCGCAAACCGGCGGGGTGGCCGGTGAAGTCGCCCTTTGACGTGCACCAATCCGCCAGAACCCATCCAGTCACCCTGGATTATCGCCGTAGAACAACTCGCCATCTACCAGGCCTATGCCGCAGGGCGAGCGCATGCCCGTAGCGAAGGGCTCCATCTGGCCGTCGGGTGTTATGCGCAGGGTCCAACCCCGCCAGGGTACGCGGCTTTCTCCGCGCCACCACTCCTGGTCGCCGAAGGCGACGTTGCAGGTGACATACATGCTTCCGTCAGGGGCAACGATGGGGCCAAAAGAATATTCGTGATAATGGCCCGACAGCGGCCAGGCGTAGACGGTTTCGTACAGGTCGGCCTTGCCGTCGCCGTCTTTGTCGACCAGCTTGGTCAATTCACCGCGCTGGGCGAGGTAAAGGGCTCCGTCTTTGTAGGCCAGCCCAAGTATTTCGTGCAAGCCCGAGGCAAATCGCCGGTAATGGGGGTATTGCCCGTTGTGCATATACGGGTTTTCGATGACCCACACTTCGCCGCGGCGCGTGGAGGCGGCTATGCTGCCGTTGGGCAGGGTAGCCAGTCCACCCACTTCCAGCACGAGGCCTTCGGGCAGGGGCAGGGTGACGATTTTATAATAATCATTTTCGGTGGGCAGGAGTTTGCTGCCGGTCTGGCTTTGCGCCGGCAAAACGTTCCACAAAAGCACCGGCAGTATGTATAGCAAATATCTGGACATGCGGTTGGAGTTGTTGGGTTACCAAATGAGCTGATAGGTGAGGGATGTGCCTGCGCCGAGGGGCAGCAGTAGTTCCTGTTGTCCGCCGCTGTTGCGAAGCAGCGGTTTGGCGGCTGTTTCTATAAAATATGTGCCGTCGACGAGGTATAAAGTGGCACTGACAGCTTTGATTTCTTTGCCGCTGACTACGCGAAGGTACAAGTTGCTCTGTCCTGAACTCTTACAGGTGATCGTTCGTTCGAGTTGCCTGCCGTCGGCTGTGGGTATTATTTTATCGCTTGCGCTAAATCCATAGGCTTCGTATTGGTAGGTAGGCTGTCCGTTGTCGTCGAGTTCGTAGCCTCGGGGTCGAAAGGGGGAGTTTTCCTTGTCGAATATGGGCCAGGGCGTCTCGCTGGTGGCTAATACGGCTAATTGCGGCTCGTCGGAAAGCGGTATTACGCTGCCGTTGGGCTGTGAACTGCCGTCGCCGCGGTCGTCCCACATGGGAGTGGCGTCGAGGAAGCCGCCTTTCCAGACTTGCAGCAGGGTACCCGTGGACAGGTTGTAAGAGTAGGCCAGTCTTTGGGGAAAACCGACGGAAATCGCATGCGTTATGCGGTGCGCTGCCGAATCGGGATGCCTGCGGAAGTCGATAAAACAGCGCATAAGTACCGGTTTGCTTTCAAAGTCTAGGAAAATCTGGCGCGCCATTTGTCCCAGCGGCACCGAGCTTTCCACGTGCAGGGCCTGGCGCCTGATGCCGGGACCTTCTACAAACAAGCCGAGACCGTTGGGCCACCACGATTCTTTTTTGGTATAAATAATTTCTACCTGATGTTCACCGGCGCTGAGGTTGGCCGTGCCGCTGCGGAACCACCAGCCTTTGCCGATGATTTCTTTGCCGTCGATGTGCAGTGTCCCCGAACCGTAAGCTTGCAGGTCGAAATGGTAATTGCCGGCGGCGGGTACGGACAGTTTACCTGTAAAACGAAGTGTGAATTGCGAGTTTTCATTCGTCACCTCGTGGGTAAGCGTTTTGGTTTTGCCGCTTGCTTTGGGTTTGAGCGTACTCAGATCCGGCGCAAAATCGGTAGTGGTCGCAAATTGCTCCCATTTGAGTTCGCCCAATTGAAGCGGCGGGTTGTCCAACAACCTGTAGCGGATATTGCGGAAGGCCACCGGACCGTGATCGCCCTGAATGCGCAGGGGCCCCCGGGTTGCTTCGGCGCTGCCTCCACCGCGGGTAGGGCCGGTAAGTTCGAGGTTTTCGTGGAGGGTCACTCCGTTGAGGGCCACGCGCAACAGACGTGCGTTGGAAACTTTGCGGCCATACTGGTCGAAACGAGGCGCCGCAAACGAGATTTCCATCTTCTGCCACAAACCCGGCGCGCGGCTTGCATTGATGCGGGGGGCATAACCCTCGTAGCCTTGTTGTTTTTCCTCGATCCAGCGCTCGTAGACGCCGCCGCAGTCGCCAAAAGTTACGTTTTCTTTGCCCCAACTGTCGAGCAGTTGGATTTCGTATTTTCCCTGCAGATATATACCCGAATTGGAGCCGTTGGCCATCATGAATTCGAGTTCAAGGTCGATATCGCCGTGTTCGAGTTGGGTGTAAATATCGGCGCCGCCACTCACGGGCAGGTTGGCCAATATACCCGTGCCGGCTTCGGTGCGCAAATCGTGGTTTTTTCCAGGATCGGCGCTGATGCCCCCGGCAATGGCCCAACTGGACGGCGGGGTGCGAAAGGCACTGAGGTCGTTTAGCGGAATAGTCTGATGCGATTGGGCGTGAGCGGCCACCAGGGCCCAACAGCTAAAGCCGAATAGCCATGCCCTGCGCAGATTGAGTGTATGTGTTGCATATTAAGACGCATGTATGTGAAAGCGGCCTAAATGTAGGGAAATTATGGAAAAATGAAAGACGCTACCCCTGAATACATCTCCTTAAACTCGATCGCCAGTGCGGGATCTCCAGGGCCAAAAGCGGACTTGATTTTGGCTTTGTTCAATACACTATACGGCGGCCGCTGGGCTGGGGTGGGGTAGTCGGCGCTTTCGATGGGGATGACCTTACAATTGATACCGCTATATTCAAAAATAGCCAGCGCAAAGTCGTACCAACTGGCTACGCCTTCGTTACTGTAGTGATAAACACCCTGCAGGGCCGCAGCCGGCAAGGCGCCTGTCCATACTTTTTGTAGTATTTCCAGTACGGCCCCGGCCAGGTCGGGGGCATAAGTGGGTGTGCCTACCTGGTCGAAAACCACGCGCAACTCGCCGCGCTCGCGGCCCAGGCGCAGCATAGTATTCATGAAATTGTGCCCATTCGCAGCATATACCCAGGAGGTGCGGATAATCATCGTTTGGGGGTGCAGTTGTTGCGCCAGCAGTTCGCCTTCCAGTTTGGTGCGGGCGTAGATGCCTTTCGGCGAAGTAGGATCGGTTTCCCGCAAGGGGGAATTCTGGAGGCCGTGATACACATAATCGGTAGAAAAGTGCACAAGCGGGATGCCATGTTGGGCACAGGCCTTGGCCAGGAATCCCACCGCGTCGACGTTGGCGAGCCGGCAGGCCGCCGGGTCGGATTCTGCCTTATCCACGGCAGTATAAGCGGCCGTATTAATACACACATCGACAGAGTGGGTGTCGAAATAGCGGTTTACCTGCGATTCGTCGGTGACGTCAAGCTGGTGGCGATTGGCGGCGGTGAGCCGTATGTCGCCGAAATCGCGGGCTTTTGTCTGGAAAGCGTGCCCCAGCTGCCCGGTAGCGCCGGTGACGAGAATACGTCGCATCATGCGTTTGTTGAATGATTCTGGCAAAGGTAGCAAGGGATTGCCTGCGTTTTGCCGGATTTATTTACTTTTATCCATTGAATTCATTTTTACAACCCAATAACCCGAGCTTATGCGATTGACTTTAGTAGCGCTTTTTTCTCTCTTTTCGGCTATTGCCGGTTTTTCCCAACTTTCGCAATATTGCATCGAAGGCCGGTTTTCGGAGACGCCCTATTTCGAAGAAGCGGATATTCTCGTCGATAGCAATGTGGTGTACGGCGCGGCGCCCCGCTGGCCTTCACAGGTAGTCGATACGCTGCGTATGGAGGTGTACTACCCATCACTCGATGCCGACGAGCTGGCCAAGCGGCCGTTTATAATGCTCATCCACGGCGGCGCTTTCCTGGGCGGCAATCGAAATGATATGCGCAATATGTGCCGCAACTTCGCCCAACGGGGTTTTGTGGCCGCTACCATGACCTACCGCCTGGGCTGGGATTGCGACCCCAATGCCGGACTGCTCATCTGTCTGCTCTGCGGCAACCAGGCCAATAAACTACCCGTGGCCGTGTACCGCGCCGTACAAGACGCCAGGGCGGCCCTGCGCTTCGTGGCCGCCAATGCCGAACAATACGGCGTGGATACTTCGGCGTTTTTTGTGGGCGGTACCAGCGCAGGGGCGGTGACGGCTATGCAAACTGCCTTTTTTACCCAACAGGAAGCCGCCACTATTTGCCCTTACTGCGTAGAACAAATCGGAGACCTGGATAACGGAGTCAACGATATTCAGGCTACTTACCAAATCAGAGGCGTACTCAACAATTGCGGGGCAGTGGTTACGCTCGGTATACTCAATAAAGACCTTCCCGTGGTGAACTTCCACGACGACCTCGATTGCGTGGTGCCTTCGCAATACGGTCATGTATTGGGTTGTTTGAATTGCCAGGCTTTTATTACGGCTCATGGCTCACAGCCCATTTACCAGCACTTGCAATCGCAGGAAACCTGCTCGGAACTCAACCTCAAGATGCTGAGTCTTAACCATTGTTCATTTCCCGAAATAACGGTTACCAACCGCAGCGCATGCTTTTTTAAACGTATGATGTGCGGCGAGTGCGCTTCCGCTACCAATAATAACGAATGGGCTGTAGCGCCCTGCAGTGATCTGGCCGTGGGTGTGAATGATCCTGTTGCGGATCGGCTGCCCTTCCGGTGTTACCCCAATCCCACTACCGGGCAACTCACGCTCACATTGGCAGAGATGCCTGCTGATAAGGTGGTTATAGCCGTGTATAATGCCCTGGGAGCCCGCGTTTACGCCTCCACGGAATCTCCCGCCGCCCGCTATGAGCTGGATTTGCATACCCTGAATCCCGGTATGTATTGGGTGGTGATGAGCTACGGCAGCCTCACCGGCGCGCAGAAGGTGGCAGTGGAGTGAGGACTGTACGACTGTACGACTGTATGACTGTATGACTGAACACAAAATGATCGTATAGTCCTAAAATCGTACAGTCGTATAGTCGCAAAGTCCCTCAGGAGGCCAGCAGCGCCTTCTTCACCTCTTCGGCCAGATCGCGGTGTTGGGCGCCGAAACTGTCGTGCCAGGCGATGCCCATAGCTTTGAGGTCGTAGTGGTGGAGTATCGTGCCGAAGGTTTCGAGTTTGCCTTCGGCATTGCGGGGATAGCCGATTACATATAGCGAATCAGCCAGTTCGACCGCCAGTTCGATATCGTGGGTGCTAAAGATTATTGTATTGAGATCGTGGCTTTCATTGATAAGCTTGAAAGCCGTTTTAACATTCAAAATATTACCAATATCAAGGCCCGAAAAAGGCTCGTCCATCACGATATAATGGCCGGAACTCAGCAATTGCTCGAGGATGGCCGTGCGTTGGCGCTGCCCGCCGGAGAGTTCGTTGGGGTATTGATCCTTGGACTTCTCGAGGCCCCATTCGACAAGATAGCGCATGATCTTGTCGTTTTTTTCTGCTTTTGACAGCGTAGAATTGCGCATCGCATACGTCAGCGCCTGATAGACTGTTTTATGGCGGAAAAGCGTGTACCTCTGGTCTACAAACCCTACATCGCCTTCTTCCACATCCTTGGCGGGAATTTTTCCGTCGATGGGCTTTTTCGTGGAGTCGGGAATGAGCACATGGCCAGTCGTAGGTTTGTTTAATCCCGTAATTACCCGAAACAAGGTGGATTTGCCGCGGCCGGACCGCCCCAAAAAAGCGATGACCTGCCCCTGTACTTTGCCAGGTCGCACGGTATCCCGTTCGAGGAAGTTGATATCCTTGATGATCGTTTTTTCGCCATAAGACACGCTTACATTTTCAGCGTGGAGTATGGTATCTTTCTGCTCGTAATGATTCATGGCCGGACTGTCCTTAAATTTTAGAATAACGGAAAAGCGACTTGCGGGTGGTATTCAAAATCCAGTCGATGCCGAGGCCGACCAGCAGGATTACTAATTGCAGCGCCACGATACGGCCGTGGTTCATAAATTTGTCGCTGTTTTTGATCAATACGCCCAGTCCGCCCGCGGCCACCAGGATAGATTCGACAGTAACGAGCATCATCCAGGTGATGGCCAGGTTTTGGCGAAGTACTTCGATTACATAATCGAACCGGCCTTTTACGATCACTTCCCACAACACCTCCCAGCGGCTGCATTTGAGCGAACGCGCATGGTCGATCTCTTCCTGCGGGCTATCTTTAATTACACCCAATAACGAGGTGATAAAATAAAGGCTCATAAAGATTACCAACACACCTACCTGCATCGAACGCGCATCGTGCATCATCATGGCCAGGTAGAAGGTGATGCCGGTGAGTGGCAGGTAGCGCATGCGGCTAAGTCCGATGGCCACAGGCCTCATAAACGGCACGGGCGACAGGTAAGCAAAAAACAGGGACACGACCACTGATATTAGTGTGGCCTTCAGGCACAATCCCAATGAACTGGCAATGTGTACCACCAGTCCCTCTCCGTATAATGCCTGCAATCCCGCTATCACTTTTTCCGGCGGCGGAAATAGCTTTTCCTCTCCCGATGTGGCCACAAACCAATAGCCCACCACCATCACCACCCATATCACAATGAGCGCAATGTTGTGTTCTTTTTTCAGGATCTCAAATGGACGAAACCAAGAGCGGAAGTTCATGATAGTTAGCGGTTAGGGCTTTGGGCTTAGGGCTTAGGGCTTGGGTTTAGCTAATAGCTAAGCCCTAGGCCCTAAACCCTAAACTACAACCGATTATTGCAACAAAGTAATCACCACCCGGCGGTTCTGGGCCCTGCCGGCGGGAGTCGCATTATCTGCCACGGGTTCATCCTGGCCTTTGCCGTCCACTTTCTGGAAGCGGGTACCTGGGATGCCCCGTTGCATCAGGTAACTCTTCACGGCTTCTGCGCGCGCAGTCGATAAGGCGTAATTGTCTTCGCGGTTGCCGACGTTATCGGTATGCCCCACGAGTTCGAGTTTGGCGTCTTCTGCCTGGATCAACAGGTTGTATATCTGTTCGAGCACGTCTTTTGCTTCGGGTTTGACAGAAGCTCTGGCCGAAGCGAAGTTGATACGCCACTCGCCCGATGCAAGCACTTTGGTGGCCTTTTCGGAGTAGTCAGTGGTATACGCTTCGCCGGTGTCGATGTCCTTGATGCTCTTGAGGAACGACAAGTTGACGGCTTCTTCGTAAGGCACTATGCGGCTTACGTTTTGGTTGAAGCCGGCGGGATTGAGTTCTTTCAGGTAAAACGATACCTGATCGTACACCGCCTTGTAGCGGTTGATACCGTCGGTAAGTCCGTTGTATTGCTGGGCATCCGAGAGGTTGAACACTCTCGAGCCGCCCATATTGTAGGTGATGCCGTTTTTCTCGCCTTTCTGGCCTTTGAACATATCGTACCAATAGGTAGCGTTTTCCATTTGGAAGGTATTGGCTACACATTCGGAAGCGCGTTTGCGCCAGCTGTCGTATTGCTTCATCTGGTTAGAAGCCGTATACGACGCCCGCAGGATGTTGCTCACGATCTGGGGGTTTTTCTCAGCCCATTCTTTTACGGCGATGACCGTGGTGGCCATCTGGTTGTTGAATTCTTTGGTAGAAACAATATCGGTAAAGCCCGACAATTCGTCAAAAACCATCTTGTCGCCGGGAGTCCAGGTGGCGCAGCCGTCGATTTTGCGGTTCAGGGTTTTGCCGGTGAGTTTGCCGTCTTTGACTTTTTGAGGGGCACGGTCCAGCCTTCTCGCTGCGATTTGATGAGTTCCTTGGCCGACTCGATATAGTCGTCGTTGGCCGAGGGGTAGAAGTTTACCGCATCGGGGTCGTACGTGCCGGTGTCGGGGTTTACCTTAAGGCCGTTGGCAAAAGCATAGTTTACCGAGGTCACCCAGTCGCCGTCGCCGATAACCGTTGAGATCAGGGCGCCTTTCATGGTTTGGGGGTCCAGCTTCCACTTGGGCGGGCCGATGAGTTTGTCTTCGCCGTAGCTCAGGCCGACATTGCCCACCACTTGCAGGTGGTACTTGTCTTCGCCGTACTTGTCGTTAAGGGCCTGTTGGGTAGAGCTGATGTAATAAGGCGCGCCGTCACCCATGATCATAACCGCGAATACGCCTTCTTTGGGGTAGCTTTTCCCGTTGTCGTATTCCTCCACAAATTTCACCTGCAGGTTGCGCAGTTCCGAAAGCCAGTCCTGACGGATGATTTCGAGGTTGACGTTGTTTTTTTCCATCAGCGAACCCGCGGTGGTACGGGGGCCGCCGTTGGACACGATAATACCCGATTGCGCGTTCCAGGCATAGGCCCCGATGCGCACCAGCGGCTGGGAGGCTACTTTGGAGGAAGGATTGCCCGAAGGAAGCGCCATCTCGTCGGCGGTAACAACGTTGTCGACATCGCTGTCGGTAACATCAATGCCTTTCAGTTGCTTGGAAATACCCACGCGCAATCCCGGTGACAACATATAGATGATGCCGGCAATACCCGCGGTGATCAAAATTGTGATGAGTGCCTTTGACAAAAAGGTTAATCTAGACCATTTCATTTTTCAGATGTTTTAATTCTTGGTGGTATCAAAGATATTCTTAAAATGTAAGGAAGTGCAAACTTTTCCAGATCAGCCGGGAGTGAAGTTCGATTAATCGGGCTTATTGAGTCGCGAAATGAGAAATAAGCAGAAGAGATTAGTTTGAGCGGAGGGGGCATCAAGTTTGGTGTCCATAAGTTTAAGGTGTAAAGGGTTTATCGATAATTAATGCGCACAGTCGTTAAATTATTACGTATGTGTTAAAAAAATTATCAGGAACCTTTGGTTTTCTGCGTAGTGGGGGTTGCTGCTTCCATTTCATTTTTGCGTTTAATATAATAATAAGTCTCCAACTGGGATCTTATGGGCAAGTCGCCGCCGTTTTTATAATACGAATTGTTAAGCGTTTTGTCGAGTATGCGCGCTTTGACATTGTCGTTGAGTTGTATTTGCATAAAATCCAAAATTTCCTGCTTGATCCGTTTGTCATAGATAGGAAAAGCCGTCTCCACCCGGTAGTTGAGGTTGCGCACCATCCAGTCGGCTGAAGAAAGATACGTTTTATCCTCGCCCGCGTGGTGAAAAATAAATATTCGGGCGTGCTCCAGGTAGCGGTCTACGATACTAACCGCGTGGATGCGCTCGCTTACGTTTTTCAGACCGGGTATCAAACAACAAATACCTCTTACTACCATTTTGATGTGAACGCCGGCTTTGCTGGCTGCTATAGTTTGCTGATGAGCTGCTCGTCTTGCAGGCTGTTGATTTTCAGTATGATCTCAGCTTTTTTTGCCGGCTTTTGCCTGTGTAATCTCAAAATCTATGAGGTGCTCCAGTTCGCTGCGCAGGTTAATTGCCCCACCAGCAGATGCTGGAAAGGCTGGACAGGCGGCTGAACGGTTTCGGAGGTACGAAAATACGCGCACCACCTCGTTGACAAGGCGAGGGTCGGCCGTAATAAGCCGAAGTCGCTATAAACCCGGGCTGTATCTTCGTGAAAATTGCCCGTCGATAAATAAGTGTAGATACGGGCTTGCCGGCCTTCCACCCGGCGCACCAGCGCCAGTTTGGCGTGGACTTTCACTCCCGGAAAGCTGTAATGCACCGATACGCCTGCGCGTTCCAGCTTTTCACCCCATTCGAGGTTGGCCTCTTCGTCAAAACGCGCTTTTACTTCAATAAATACCGACACCTGCTTGCCGGCTTTGGCGGCATCCATGAGCGCTTGTATGATACGAGATTTACGGGCGGCGCGGTACAATACGATTTTGATATGCGTCACTTTGGGGTCGCGCACGGTTTCTTCAAAAAACGCACCACCGGCTCATAAGACTGATAAGGCACGTGAATCAGGTGGTCGCTTTTGCGAATGGCGCTGAAAAAGTCGGTGGCATCCTCCAGGGGGGCATAGGGCAGGGGAGGCATGGGCGGGTTTTTGAGGTGGTGCATGCCAAAGTCGGGAAAACGGAAAAAGTCAAAGTTGTTGTGGTAGCGCCCTTCTCTGAGAATGTCAAATTTATCGAGGCCGAAAGAGTCTTTGAGAAAAGTCAACAACTGCGCGGGCATATCGCGGTCGTATACAAAACGGGAAGCCGGCCCCACGTGGCGGCGCGACAAACTTTCTTTGATCTTCTGGATCAGATCGCCCGAAAACTCGTCGTCGATGTACAACTCGGCATCGCGTGTCAGCTTGATGGAAAAGGTGTCGATGATGTGATACCCCGGAAACATCCACGATACGCTATGCCGAACGATGTCGTCGAGGATGATGATGTCGTGGCGGTTGGGCGGTGAGGGCAACGCAACAAAACGCGGCAGGTGGTCGGAAGGAATTTTGACGATGGCGTATTCGCGGGGGCCGTTCGGCGTGTCTTTGGCCTTCATCAGTATGCTGAGGTACAAAGCGCCGTTGTTTAAAAAAGGCCTGATCTTATTTTTTATTAACAATACAGGCTGCACGTAGGGCAACATGTGCTCTTTGAAGTAATTTTCCACGTATTGGCGCTGTTCCTCATTGAGGTCAAGGCGACGCAGTATGTGTATGTTGTGTTTTTTTAGTTCGGGAATGATCTGTCGCTCAAAGATCTTGCCGAATTCTTCCTGTTGTTTGTTGACGATCAATTGTATCTCCCTCACGATCAGTTTGGGTGAAATATCGAGTTCGCGTTTGGTCTTTTTCCCCACCCGAAGCAGGTTGCGGTGGTTGGCCATGCGCACTTTGAAAAATTCGTCGAGGTTGGAGGAATAAATGGCCAGGAATTTGATGCGCTCAAACAGGGGCACCGCAGGGTCTTTGGCCTCCTGCAATACGCGATAGTTGAACGATAGCCAACTAATATCCCGGTGGATTAATAGCGAGGAATTACTGGTCATTCTCCTTGGGTTTTCTGTTCTCTGTTCTCTGTTCTCTGTTCTTTGTTTTCTTTTCTCTGTTCTCTGTTCTCTGTTCTCTGTTCTCTGTTCTCTGTTCTCTGTTCTCTGCCCTGTTCTGTTCTCTGTTCTCTGTTCTCTGTTCTCTGTTAAGTTTAGCTGGTAAAGATAAGGAACGGAACTGACAACGGACAACGGATAACGGATAACGGAGAACATCAAAACAACGACATCTGTCTATCCTGCCACGAAGGTCCCCTCACCTGCACCTCGAGATGTGCGGCGGTTTGCTGCCAGAGATACTTGGCCAATTGCGGCGCCAGCAGGTTGTCGGGTTCGTGGGTGAAAAAATAAACCTCTTTCAGGCCCTTGTCGTACCAAGTGCGCAGTCGCTTTATCCACTCGTCGCAGCGGCTGTAATCGCTGGGGTGCAGGGCGTTGCCCACAAACCTGACGAGCACCGTGGGCGTAGTAAGCCTCATATGCAACACATCGCGGCGACCGGCCACATCGGTGAGAACGGTAGACATACCTTCGCTTTCCAGCAAATCAAACAGTGCTGTCGCTGCGCCGGCATCGGCAAACCACCCGGGATGTCGCAGTTCGAGCGCCAGCGGGATGTGTTTGGGAAAACGCGCGGCAAACTGACTTATGACCGGCATCTTTTCGGGGCCGAAGTATGGCGGCAACTGCAAAAAACAGCAGCCCAGCTTGTCGTCGAGCAGCGCAATCACCTCGCAAAATTGCCAGAGCGCCTCGCCGCCCAATCCCAAATCGCCGCTGTGGCTGATGACTTGCGGAATTTTGGGGCAAAAACGAAAATCGGCAGGCGTCTCTTCCCGCCATTTGGCCACCGTTTCGGGGGCAGGAATGCGGTAATGCGTGGTATTGTGTTCTATGGTGTTGAACTGCCGGGCATAATGGCGCAAAAAATCTTTCGGCTTTGCCCCGGCAGGGTACACGGTGCCCACCCATTCGGGCATGCCCCAACCCGTACAGCCAATATACAAAACAGGAGCCGGCCCAGCGTCATCGCCACGGCGCAGGGCCTCCCACGAAAACGGTGCGTCGGGCGGAAGGTGAAAGTCTACCTGGCTGATGTCCTGCAATTTGCCAAATTCCATGGTGTAAAGCTGTGTTTAGGCCATTCGGAAAGCGAAAATAAACAAAGGATGTTTTTGCAAGTCGAAAATAGCTTCTACTTTAGCCTGAATTTTATGCAGAAAAACTATGCTATTTCGAATTATTACTGTGTTGGTTTGTATCGTGGTATTTATCAATGGCTGTAACAGCCTGATTTCCTTGCAGTTTGGTACACACAAGCTGCGGGCGTATACCATGGAGGAGGCCCTGACCAAGGGCATCGGCGATGCCGATTATATAGAATTGCGCGATGCGTGGACGACGGGCGATTATGTGTACGTATCGGGAAAGCGCAAAACCGACAAGCCGATCATCATTTTTCCGCTGGTCTCCAGTGCACAGCTTGCCCAAATAGATCAGGGGCAGACTGTGCAGCCTAAATTTATCGGCTGGACCGAAAAGTTTCCTGCTGTATGTGTAGACAATGCCAATTGTGCGCCCCGCCTCCAAGGCTCCTTTAAGGGTATCATCCGCGATTTGGGCAAAGAGAAAGACCGCACCATCCAATTGTCGGCACAAAAATTTACACTCCCCGCCGATCCGATCTTTCTAGAAACGGGTCGCGAGCCCCTTGCCTGGTATTGGAATCTGGCGATGATGGTAGCCGCCTTCCTTGTTGCCTTTACATTAGAGCGCAAACAGTTTTGAAGCGAAACGCCGGCTAACGCTACATGCCCCGGTATATCAAATAAACCAGTATCAATAGCACCAATGTGGTGATGAGGATGATTTTGGTAAACTTGCTCGTTTCTTTCTTTGCTCTGTTCTCCAAACGGCGCTGCTTTCTCGACTTGGTCATTGTTTTCCGTGTTTTTTTTTCAGTGATTGAAGCACGGCCAAATGTAGGGAATTTTAGTGAACTGTGAACAGTGAACTGTGAACAGATCAGGGAGCAGTTCACAGTTCACTGTTCACAGTTCACCCTTCCTTAAATTATCTCCCGCAAACTTTTACTTTTTTCCCAAAAAACGTACTTTTGCGCCGCTGTAACTGATTCTTGAGATCACTAACGGTACAAAACTAACAACAATGGCTATTTATCTGACGAAAGAAAAACAAGCGGAAATTTTCAAAGAGTACGGTGGTATAGAAACCAATACCGGCTCCACAGAAGGACAAATCGCACTGTTTACGTACAGGATTCAACAACTGTCGGAACACTTGAAGACTAATCGCAAAGACCACTCCTGCCGGCGTTCGCTGCTGGCATTGGTAGGCAAGCGCAAGCAACTTCTTTCCTATCTGGCGAAAAAAGACCTTCAGAAATATCGCGAGTTGATTGAAAAACTCGGCCTCCGTAAGTAAAAAAAAAGGAAGTATTCCATCGTGGGGTACTTCCTCTTCTTTTTTTGCATCTTATAAAATAAAGGCGCGTTTTCCAGCACAATTATGCTTTTAACCGGCCAATTCCTTGCCTCTTTGCTGACTGAGCTATCTGCCATTTCTCATCTCAACAACAGCGGCAATCACCGCCCGCCAGGGCCAGCAATTTGGATAGAACAGAGACAAATAATTTTGCGACAACTTTTAATTCAGTAATGCACAATGGGACATCAGATTCCTATTTCTACTTCCTTTAATTTACCGGACGGAAGAACGATTACCCTCGAAACCGGCAAATTGGCCACCCAGGCCGACGGCTCAGCCCTCGTCAAAATGGGCCATACGATGATCCTCGCCACCGTAGTTTCTGCAAAAGAAATGAGAGAAGGCCAGGATTTCTTCCCCCTCTCCGTCGATTACCAGGAGAAATTTGCCGCCGCAGGTCGTATCCCCGGCAACTTCTTCCGCCGCGAATCGAAGCTCTCCGACAATGAGGTGCTTATTTCCCGATTGGTAGACAGGGCTATTCGCCCGCTTTTTCCTGACGACTACATGAATGAAACTCAGGTGATTATCAACCTGATTTCGGGCGACAAAGATACGCCTCCCGATGCCCTGGTCGCCCTGGCGGCTTCCAGCGCCCTGGCCGTATCCGATATCCCTTTCCTGGGCCCTATCTCAGAAGTTCGCGTAGCCCGCATCGACGGACAGTTTGTGGTTAACCCCTCTAAATCGGCGCTCCAAAATGCCGATATCGATATCATCGTAGCCGGTTCGCTACACGATATTAATATGGTGGAGGGCGAAGCCAAAGAATGCGCGGAAGCAGACCTCGTGGAAGCCATCAAGGTAGCCCACGACGCCATCAAAGTACAATGCAATGCGCAACTCGAACTGGCTAAGCTGGTGGGCGACAAGGCCGCCAACAAACGCGCTGTGAAACCGGCGCCCCAGGATGAAGCGCTCAAAGCCCGCATCGACGAATTGGCGCGCAAACCTATCTTCGAAGTGGCCAAAGGCTTCCTGCCCAAGCAGGATCGCAAAAACCGCTTCGATGAAATCAAAAAGCAAACGATTGAAACCCTCACGCAAGAGAAGGGCGAAGAATACATGGAAGCCAACAGCGATTTAGTCGCCGGCTACTTCGATAAACTCAAAAAACAGGTGATCCGCCATATGGTGCTCGACGAAAGTGTGCGCCTCGATGGCCGCAAACTCGACGAAATCCGCCCCATCTGGTGCGAAATCGATTACCTGCCCGCCACCCACGGCTCTGCCCTGTTTACCCGCGGCGAAACGCAGAGCCTTACTTCGGTGACGCTCGGCACCAAACTCGACGAGGCAATGATCGATAATGCACTCGATCAACACTACGATAAGTTTATTTTGCACTATAATTTCCCCGCGTATTCCGTAGGCGAAATCAAACCGCAACGCGGCCCCGGTCGCCGCGAAATTGGCCACGCTAACCTCGCAGCCCGCTCGCTGCGCCAGGTGCTGCCCGATGATAATTCGTATACGATGCGTGTAGTATCTGATATCCTCGAATCTAACGGCTCTTCGTCGATGGCTACGGTTTGCGCCGGCTCGCTGGCCCTCATGGATTCGGGTATCAAGATCAAAGCCGCCGTGTCGGGTATCGCTATGGGGCTTATCGCCGAAGGCGGCCGCACGGCCATCCTCTCTGATATCCTCGGCGACGAAGACGCCCTGGGTGATATGGACTTCAAGGTAACCGGCACCGAAAAAGGTATCACCGGCTGCCAGATGGATATCAAAATCGACGGCATGCCCTATGAGGTGCTTACGCAAGCCCTCGACCAGGCCCGCCACGGTCGCCTGCATATCCTTTCGAAAATGAACGAGGTGATCGCCCAGCCGCGCGAAGATTACAAACCCCACGCCCCCGCATTGTGCAACTCGTTATCGAGAAAAGCTATATCGGCGCCGTTATCGGCCCGGGCGGCAAGGTGGTACAGGAAATCCAGCAACTCACAGGCACAACGATTAATATCGAAGAGGTGGACGACAAAGGCATCGTGTCTATTGCCAGCTCAAATAAAGAATCTATCGACGCCGCTGTGGAACGCATCCAGCGTATCACGTTTACCCCCAAAATTGGCGACGTGTATACGGCCGTGGTGAAAACGGTGATGCCCTACGGCGTTTTTGTGGAATTTAGCGGCAAAAGCGGCCTGCTCCACGTATCCGAAATTTCTCACACCCGTATCGACAACGTAGAGGATTACCTCAAAGAAGGCGATGAGGTGAAGGTGAAACTGATTGAAGTAGATAATAAAACCGGTAAACTGCGCCTCTCGCGCAAAGCCCTCATGCCCAAACCCGACGGTATGTCGCGCAACGGCGGCGATGAAGGCGGCGATGGTGGCGACGGCGGCGACAGAGGCGGTGATCGCGGCGACCGCGGTGATCGCGATCGCGGTGGCGATCGTGGAAATCGCGGCGGCGACCGTGGCGACCGCCGCGACCGCGGCCCACGCCGATAATTAAAGAGTGTGAGAGGGAGAGATCAAAGGCGCTTCATCGACCAGTCGGTGGAGCGCCTTTTGTGTTTTTTGCCTTTTTTGAAACTTTTGTTGCCGGTTTCTTGTATACTTACTAGTATTGTAGCTTAAGCGCTGCATTTAAGCCTTTTTTATTAAAAAGTCAAGTTTTCTTCTTGTAAGAAGCAACTTTTTTCCATTCTTTTACGTATTTATTACACGAGTTTACCTCCCAAAATCCCTGAGGATGCGGCAACTGAAGATTACAAACAAAATTACCACGAGGGAAAGCCTTGCTTTAGACAAGTACCTCAATGACATCGGCAAGATTTCGATGCTCAGCGCTGATGAAGAAGCTGAACTGGCCCGACGCATTCGCACAGGCGACCAGGAGTCCCTCGACAGGCTTACGCAGGCCAACCTGCGATTTGTGGTTTCGGTGGCCAAACAATACCAAAACCAGGGCTTGTCGCTCAGCGACCTCATCAACGAGGGCAACGTGGGCCTCATGAAAGCCGCCAAACGCTTCGATGAAACCAAAGGTTTTAAGTTTATCTCCTATGCCGTGTGGTGGATCCGCCAGTCGATCCTCCAGGCTATCGTAGAATACTCTCGTATCGTGCGCCTTCCCCTCAATAAGGTGGGGTCGTATAATAAGGTAAACGAGGCTTTTATCACTTTTGTACAGGAATTTGAACGCGAACCCTCCGAGGAAGAACTCGCAGAATTACTCGATATGACGCCCAAGGAGGTGTCGAATATGCTCAAAGGCGGTACCCGCCACGTGTCTTTCGACGCCCCCCTCAGCGGTGAAGACGGCGACGCCACGATGCTCGACCTCGTCTCCGGAGATGTCGAGATGAGCCCCGACAATTTTCTCATGGAGCAATCGCTCAAAGACGAGGTACAACAAGGCCTGTCAATCCTGTCACCCCGCGAAATCGAGGTACTGTCGGCCTATTACGGCCTCAATAACCAAAAGCGCTTACGCTCGAAGAAATCGGCGAACTATACAGCCTTACCCGCGAACGCGTCCGCCAAATTAAGGAACGCGCCATCCGCCGCCTCCGCAAATCGTACAGCCGGAATTCGCTGAAATCGTATCTGGGGTAGCAATCAGGTCTTAGCAGTCAGGGCTTAGCTATTAGCAGACTGCTAAGCCCTAAGCCCTAACTGCTGACTGCTGGTTTCTCACCACCTGCTATCCGCCCGCTTAAACGGCGTAGCAAAAAATTTCTGCACAGTAGCATTAAACAACACCGGGTCGGTAGCCGGAATGAAATGCGTTTCCCCCGGGAAAATACACAGATGCGCGTTGGGGATGTGTTGATAAATCTCTACGCTGTGCTCTTCGCGGATGATATCCTTGTCTCCTGCCAACACGAGTACTGGCGCAGAAATGCGTCGCAGATCAGCTAAGGGTATAGTCGGCTGATCGCCCAATAGCGCTAGTTGCTGCTTCAACAACTTCCAGTCCTGGGTAGCATCTTTTTTTGCAATCATATCTTCTACCATCGCGCGCGATTCTTTTACCCATTGCACCGCCCAGGCGTATACGGCGCTCGTATCGGGCCGCAGGTTGGCGCCCATGGCAGCCAGTTTTTTTACTTTTTTGGGATGGTGAATGCCTAAGAGCAGTCCCACAATGCCGCCGTCGCTCCATCCCAGCACATACAGCGAATCGATGCCCAGTTGACTGGTCAATGCCGCCCAGTCATCGGCAATTTGGACATACGTGAGCGAATCGGTGCCCAATCCCGATTTCCCGTGGCCGCGGTTATCTGCTACGATCACTTTGTATTTTTGCTTGAAAAACTCGATCTGGTGGCCCATCCCCGCGCTACTACTCCCGTTACCATGGATCAACAATACCGGTTCGCCCTCTCCGTATATTTCGTAATACATTTGAATACCGTTGACGGCGGCATATTTCCCCACGGTTTTATTATCGCCGTAAGGCGTATCGTATTTGGCTTCAAGGCTGACCTGGCTGTACAAATTGGCGCTTGTCAGGTAAAAAATGATAACCAGAATGGTTGACAAAAGGGTGTTTAATCGATGCATTGTTATTTAATTAAGGCGTTTTTTAAAAAATCAGGTTTGTAGGCCGGTTTTGTAAAGTGAATATAGAATAAACTTTTTACCCAAAAAAATCACCCCGGGCATTGAGAAAGATCATTCCCCAGGCCTGCAAACCTCTCGAACTTGCCTTGCACATTAAGTAGCATAAACAAGGCTTCCTATGTCAACAAAGCCGCATGATCTCACTCCTTCTCCCAACTTGAAGGAACACGCCCAGGGCACGGGGCCGCAGCGCACCCGCCGACCCATTTATTCCGACTTTTTGCCTCCCTGCAACCGGGCATGCCCCGCAGGCGAGAACATACAGGCATGGATAGCGCATGCCCAGGCCGGCGATTACGAGGCTGCTTTCCAGCAATTGGCGGAAGACTGTCCATTCCCCGGTATCATGGGACGCATCTGCGTACACCTGCGAAACGGGTTGCAACCGTACCCACATCGATACCACGGTGGGCATCCACTCTATCGAGCGCTATATCGGCGACCTGGCCATTGAAAAAGGCTGGCAGATCCAGTTCCAGGCCAAACCCACCGGCAAACGCGTATTGGTTATAGGCGCCGGCCCTGCCGGGCTTTCGGCGGCTTATCACCTCGCCCGTATGGGGCATACTGTGGAAATTTATGAAGCCCACGACGCCCCGGCGGATTGCTCCACTACGGCGTGCCCACTTACCGGCTGCCCGCAGAGGTGCGCGACGCAGAAATTAACCGTATCAAAGCCTTAGGCGTTAAGATACAACTCAACCGCCGCGTTGAAGACGTGCTGGCTGAAAAAGAAAAAGGCGCCTTCGACGCTGTTTTCCTCGGCATCGGAGCGGCTTCCAGTCAAATGGAACCTATCGCCTTTACAGATCCGGTACCCGTATACGACGCATTCTCTCTGCTTTTCGACCTGCATAGCGGCAAAAAGCCGCCGCTGGGAACCAACGTCGTCATCTTCGGCGGCGGCAAGCTGGCCATGTACCTGTCGCGCGTGATGCGCCGACTGGGCATCAGGGCACACGTGTTGTTCAACGGCGACCAGAAGCTGATGCCTGCCTACGACTTTGAAGCCGACGACGCCATCGCCGAAGGCATCGACGTACAACTGCTGCGCAGCATCCGCGAGGTGAATAAAAGGAAGTTTACGGTCGAAGTGATGCAAATGGAAAAAGGCAAGCTTACCGGCACGGGCACCTTTGAAACCCTCGAAGCCGACGCGCTGATCATGGCCAACAAACAGGAGGCGCTTACCGGCTTTTTACACAATATAAACGACCTTGTCACCAAAGAAGACGGCTCAATAACTGTCGACGAAGGCCGCATGACCGGCCACGCCGGTATTTTTGCCGGCGGCGACGTGGTGGGCGGCGAACGCAGCGCGGTGATCGCTATCGGTCACGGCAAAAAAGCAGCCAAATACATCAACGCCTACCTGAAAGAAGAAACCTACCAGAAACTGCCCAAACATACAACCGCCTTCTATCGCAACCTGCTGATGTGGTTTGAAACCGATGCCCCGCAGCGCGAACAGCCAAAGCTTCCACCCGCCATTGCCGTAAAAAGCTTTGAAGAAGTGGTTGCAGGCCTTACCGAACAGGAAACCCGCTACGAAGCCCAACGCTGCCTGAGCTGCGGCAACTGCTTCGAATGCGACGGCTGCTTCGGGGCATGCCCCGAAGGTGCGATTATCAAACTGGGACCAGGCCAGCGGTATAAGTTTAATTGATGACCTCTGCACAGGCTGTGCGGTGTGTTTCGAACAATGCCCCTGTCATGCCATCGACATGGTGCCCGAAGAAAATCAAGCTTAGTTGCAAATTTGAAAATCACAACCACGGATCATGGCCAAGCAATCCAAAATAATCACCATAGAAGGCAATGAAGCGGTAGCGTATGTGGCATACCGTATCAACGAAGTATGCGCGATTTACCCCATTACGCCTTCCTCTAATATGGCCGAATGGGCCGATGAATGGGCAGCTAAGGGCATCAAAAATATATGGGGAAATGTACCCGATGTCATTGAGATGCAAAGCGAAGGCGGCGCCGCAGGCGCTGTGCACGGCGCCCTGCAAACCGGCGCCCTCACTACTACTTTTACGGCCTCCCAGGGCTTGATGCTGATGCTGCCCAATATGTACAAAATAGCGGGCGAGCTTACCCCCACGGTATTCCACATCGCCGCCCGTTCGCTGGCAGCCCAGGGACTTTCTATTTTCGGCGACCACCAGGACGTGATGGCCGCCCGCTCGACAGGTTTTGCGATGTTATCGTCGGCCGGCGTGCAAGAGGCGCACGACTTTGCGCTCATTTCCCAGGCCGCTTCGCTGGAATCGCGCATCCCGTTCCTCCACTTCTTCGACGGCTTCCGCACTTCGCACGAGGTGAATAAGATCTACCTGCTATCGGATGAAGATATCCGGGCCATGATGGATGACGAACTGGTCTACGCCCACCGCAGCCGTGCGATGAACCCCGATAATCCCTTTATCCGCGGCACGGCGCAAAACCCCGACGTATACTTCCAGGGCCGCGAAACCGTGAATCCCTTCTACGACAAAACCCCCGAGATCGTTCAGGCGCAAATGGACAAGTTTGCCAAACTCACCGGCAGGGTTTACCGACTCTTCGACTATACCGGCGCCCCCGACGCCGAACGCGTCATTGTGATTATGGGATCCGGCGGAGAAACCGCCACAGAAACAGCCGAGGCGCTCGCTGCCAAAGGCGAAAAAGTGGGCGTACTGCAAGTTCGCCTCTATCGCCCGTTCTCCTGGTCGCATTTTGTGGCTGCCCTGCCTAAAACAGTGCAAACTATTGCCGTACTCGACCGCACCAAGGAACCCGGCGCCGCGGGAGAACCGCTGTATCAGGATGTCGTCACAGCCTCATGGAAGCCTTCAACAACGGCGCCCTCGACAAGATGCCCCGCATCGTAGGCGGCCGCTTCGGCCTCTCCTCCAAAGAATTTACTCCCGCGATGGTGAAGGGCGTGTTTGACGAGATATCGAAAAAACAACCCAAAAACCACTTTATGGTGGGCATCGTAGACGATGTGACGTTTAACAGCATCGAATACGATACCAAATTCAAACTCGACGAATCGGAATGGCGGCAAGCCCTGTTTTTCGGCCTCGGAGCCGACGGCACGGTAGGCGCCAACAAAAATAGTATTAAGATTATCGGCGAAAATACCCCGTTGCACGGGCAGGGCTATTTTGTGTACGACTCCAAAAAGTCGGGCGCCCGCACGGTCTCCCACCTGCGCTTTGGGCCGAAACCCATCCGCGCGCCCTATCTGATCATGGAAGCCGACTTCCTGGCCTGCCACCAGTTCAACTTCCTGGAACGCGTCGAGATGCTCAATTTTGCCAAACCCGGCGCGATTTTCCTGCTCAACAGCCCCTTTGGCACTGACGAAGTGTGGGACCAATTGCCCAAACACGTGCAAAAGGATATTATCGGCAAAAAACTGTCCTTGTATACCATCGACGCGACCTCGGTAGCCCGCGATAGCGGCATGGGCACGCGTATTAATACGATCATGCAGACCTGCTTTTTCGCGCTCTCCGGCGTTTTGCCCCGCGAAGAAGCCATCGAGCAGATCAAAAAGGCCATTGAAAAGACCTACGCCAAAAAAGGGCCGGTGGTGGTTCAGAAAAACTTCGAGGCGGTTGACGCCACGCTGGCCCACCTGCACGAAGTGAAAGTGCCCAGCCGCCTCAGCGGCATAGAAATCGCCGAAGGCCTCGTACCCGCCGACGCGCCCCTTTTTGTAAGGGAAGTCACTTCGGTGATGATGGCCGGCCACGGCGACGATTTGCCCGTCAGCGCCATGCCCATCGACGGCACCTTCCCCAGTGCAACGACGAAATACGAAAAGCGGAATATCTCCGACCTCGTACCGCTTTGGGAACCCGACACCTGTATACAGTGCGGCAACTGTAGCTTCGTATGCCCCCACAGCGTGATTCGCTCGAAGTACTACCACGAAGATTACCTCGAAAACGCCCCCAAAGGCTTCAACTCGGCGCCGATCAATGCACGCGGTTTCCCCGAAACGAAATTTACACTTGAAATATCGGTAGAAGACTGCACCGGCTGCACGCTCTGCATCGAAGTCTGCCCGGTCACCGACCCGGCCGACCGCACCCGCAAGGCCATCAACATGACCTCCAAGGCGCCGATACTCGAACAGTCGAGGGCTAACTTTGAATTTTTTGAAGAAAAAATACCGGTCAACGACCGCGATAAAGTCAATTTTACCACCGTGCACGGCATCCAGTTCCTGGAGCCCCTCTTCGAATACTCCGGCGCCTGTGCGGGTTGCGGCGAAACGCCCTATGTAAAGCTGCTCACGCAATTATTTGGCGACAGGCTACTCGTGGCCAACGCTACGGGCTGTTCGTCGATCTACGGCGGCAACCTGCCCACTACGCCCTGGGCGGTGAATAAACAAGGCAAAGGCCCGGCCTGGTCGAACTCCCTGTTTGAAGACAACGCCGAATTCGGCCTCGGTATGCGCATCAGCGCCGACCAGCACACGGCCCAGGCCCGTGAATTGCTCAAGCAGCTCGAACCGCAGCTCGGCGGCGAACTGGTACAGTCTCTGCTCGAAGCCTCTCAACAGGTAGAGTCGGAAATCGTGCGCCAACGCGCCAACGTGGATAAGCTCAAACTACGTCTGCAGGAGCTAAACACCCCCGATGCCCGCTACCTGCTTTCGCTCGCCGACCTCTTCGTGAGGCGCAGCGTATGGCTGGTGGGTGGCGACGGCTGGGCCTACGACATCGGCTACGGCGGACTCGACCACGTGCTGGCCACCGGCCGCAACGTAAATGTACTGGTGCTCGATAC
Organism: Saprospiraceae bacterium; assembly: GCA_016715405.1. Classification (GTDB taxonomy): domain Bacteria; phylum Bacteroidota; class Bacteroidia; order Chitinophagales; family Saprospiraceae; genus JABWBR01. The sequence goes on from JADKAE010000011.1 coordinate 201,532, forward strand.
TGAAGTCTACTCAAATACCGGCGGACAAAGCTCTAAAGCGACTTCAATTGCAGCTACCGCCAAATTTGCAGCCGGCGGCAAATGCGTAGGCAAGAACAACCTGGGCTCGCAGGCCATCTCATACGGCAACGTATACGTGGCGCAGGTAGCCATGGGCGGCAATCCGCAGCAGACCCTGTTGGCCATGCGCGAAGCGGAAGCTTACGACGGCCCCTCGCTCATCCTGGCTTATTCGCACTGCATTGCCCACGGCATCGACATGGAGAAAGGATTGGATCAGCAAAAACTGGCCGTCGACTCCGGCTATTGGCCGCTGTATCGCTACAATCCCATTTTGCGCAAAATAACCAGAATCCTTTTGTACTCGATTCGCCGCGGCCCACCATACCGCTGCGCGAATTCGCCTACAACGAGGTGCGCTACAAAGTATTGACAATGACCAATCCCGAAGAGGCCGAACGCTTGATGAAGCTGGCCCAGGAAAGTATCAACTTGCGCTGGAAGAACTATGAAGATATGGCCAGCTACGGCGCCAGTTCTTTGAGCCGATAGCGTAAATTTATTTAACCGCAGAGTTAAAAGGAGTTCAACGCAGAGTTAAAAAGAGTTTTTTTATTTACTCTGCGAAACTCTGCGTTGAACTCCTTATAACTCTGCGGTAAAAAAAAACGAGTTATGATAGATCTTAGGACCACATACATGGGATTGCCGCTGAAATCACCCGTTGTCGTGTCAGCGTGCACGCTTTCAGAACAGGTAAGCCACATCGCGCATATGGAAGACGCCGGGGCCGGGGCAGTTGTACTCTTTTCACTGTTTGAAGAGCAGATCAGAAAAGAAGCCAAGCAATTCGAAGCCCTGATGAGCGCCACCACCAACGTCTTTGCCGAGGCTTCAGATTATTTCCCCGACCTCACGGATTACCACGTGGGCACTTCGCAATACCTCGAATTGATCAGGCAGGCAAAGAACGCGTGGATATCCCCATCATCGGCAGTCTCAACGGCATCACCAGCGAAGGGTGGATAGAATACGCCCAGCAGATGGAACAGGCCGGCGCCGACGGCATTGAAATCAACGTGTTTTATATCCCCGCCGACCTGCGCCTCACCAGCGAAGAAGTGGAGCAACGCTACCTAGATATCATCCGCACGGTAAAGCAAACGGTGAAAATCCCGGTAGCCGTCAAACTGAACCCATACTTCAGTGCAATTGGCAATATGGCCATGCGAATGGAAGACGCCGGCGCCGACGCGCTGGTGTTGTTCAACCGATTTTACCAGCCCGATTTCGATATCTATGGACTGAAGGTGCTTCCCAACCTCCATTACAGCGAATCCAACGAGATCAGGTTGCCCCTGCTCTGGATTGCGGTGTTGTACGGTCAGCTGAAAACTTCACTGGCAGCCACCACCGGTGTACAAGGCGCCCGCGAGGTCATCAAATACCTGCTGGCCGGCGCCGATGTGGCTATGACAGCCTCCGCCCTATACAAACACGGCATCGGCTACCTGCGCACCATCAACAGCGAACTCGAAGCCTGGATGTTTAATATGGGATTTAATAGTATCGACGCCTTCAAAGGCGCGATGAGCCAGCGCAATATCTCCGATCCGACGGCTTATGAAAGAGCGAATTATATTAGGATTTTGGAGAATGCGAAATAAGTAATGATTTGCTAATGTGCTGATTTGCTAATGTGCTAGATGTGCTGATGTAAGTGCGGATGCGATTGCAGTAATTTTAATAATTATAAAATATTTATATATAGTAAAAAATAATTATAGCATTAGCACATCAGCAAATCAGCAAATCAAAACATAAGCGTATGCAGTAACGACAACTGCAATATATGGTTCATCACGTCGCCACCCCGGGCGGGGTTGATCCATTGGTTCATATAGCCGACCTCCAGTCGGTTGAGGCGCTGCTGGAAGATGCCGAGGCCGATGTAAAACCGGTTTTGGTCTATCAACTGCCCGTTGATATCGGGAGAAAAGAAATTGAAAAAAAGCTCGTCTTGTAAAGCCAGGTAGAGAGGGTGCTTCTTCTCCGGGTTCTTGGTTAGTTCAAAAAGCGTGCGGTTGAAATAGCGGAAGCGGTGGCCGAACACGTCGCTGCCGTCGCTTTTTTCGACAAAACGCTGCTCCAGGCGGTAGCGATGCGTCATATTGACTTGCCCTTTTGCCCTCACATCTATAAATTGCTGCCAGATGCGGTCTTCGTGCAGGTAGTCGTCGATGCCGGCGTTGTATGTATTGATGTAGGCATAGCCGACAGTTAGGTGCCGGGTGGGTTTGAAATAATATTGCACCCCGGCACGCAGCAGGTTTTGATTAGCCCGGGCAATCCGCTCATCGGTGCGGTACTGGATGTCGAGGTGGATGCCCCACTTGTCGCTGAGCTTGTACTGGCCGAGGTAGAAGGCCCAGTTGTTGAAGTTGTGCGTAATGTCTGTTTGGGCGCTAATGCTACTCGCCAGGGCGATTAGCGATAGCGCTATGAAAAGTCTCCGCATGAGGTGTGTGATAATTTGAAAAGGCAAAAGTAATAAACAGAAACGGATAACCGACAAACCGACAACCGATAACCCCTTATTTCAACTTCTCCCCCATTTCATCCCAGCTTTTCTCCTTTTCGGCGTCGCCGGCGGTGGCTAAGCTGCGCAGACGGATATTGCCTATATAAGCCAGCAGGAGGTCGAGCCCGGTTTTTACCAATACGAGTACAATAAACGGCCCCATTTGTTTGAAGCCGAACGAGATAAAGAATGCACCCAGGATGACTACCAGCTGCTGGACGAAGATACGTTTGTAGGGTTTGAAAAATATGTCGTCGATAGGAGTGTGGCGGTGAACCCCCGAAACTAATTCTTCCCCAATATGCAATACCTGCAATACGCCGAAAGCGAGCAGTGCCCAGCGCGCTTCGCCCTGTATCGCCACGTAAAAATCATGGAGTATCTGCCCGGTTTTTTCGTGGGTGAATCCGCTGTAGACAAACCCCTGCACGAAAATGAAAAAGAAGTAGTGCACGGCAAAAGGAATAAGCACCCCACCCGATATACCGCCTTCGGGGCCGTGGCCTGCCCTGATATCTGCCAGCCTGGCCAGCGTTCCGGCTTTCCTGCCGTACAAGCCATGCACCAGCATCATACGCAGCAAGTGTGCCAGACCCACTACGATGGTCTCCAGCATATACACGATGACGATCATTTGCGCATCCCAGCCGTAAAAGACCACCCCGATGAGCGGCACCGCGTTCATCAGTACGATCTTTACCCAATATGGCAGCGCTTCCCTGCGCGGATTTAACGGGCTTTCCCGGATTTCAGCCATTCCTGTTGAGTTTAGCGGTCAGCAGTTGGCGGTCGGCTGCTTTGGCTTTGCCCTGACTGCCGACTGCCGACTGCTGAAACCTACACCATATACGCCTCCATAGGTGGGCAAGTACACACCAGATTCCGGTCACCGTGGGCGTTGTTAATGCGGCTCACGGAGGGCCAGAACTTGTAACCCTGGCGCAGATAAGGCAGCGGATAAGCCGCCTTTTCACGCGAATAGGGATACTGCCAGTTGTCGGCGCACACCACTTCGGAAGTGTGTGGGGCGTTGGTCAGCACATTATTGTCGTGGTCGGCTTCGCCGCGGGCGATCTCATCGATCTCCTGGCGGATCTGCCAGCAGAGCGTCACAGAAGCGGTCGAGTTCGTCTTTGCTCTCGCTTTCCGTGGGCTCGATCATGATCGTGCCGGCTACGGGGAACGACAGGGTAGGGGCGTGGAAGCCGTAGTCCATGAGTCGTTTGGCCACGTCTTCCGCGCTGACGAAGTCTTTGAACGGCCGCAGGTCCACGATCAACTCGTGGGCCGAGCGCCCCATATCGCCCACATAAAGTACGTGGTAGGCTTCCGACAGGCGCGCCTTGATATAATTGGCGTTGAGGATGGCGTATTTGGTGGCGTCGGTCACGCCGGTTTTGCCCAGCATTTTGATATACGCATACGAGATGAGCAGGATGCTGGCGCTGCCCCAGGGTGCTGCCGACACGGCCTTGATGCCCTGGCTGCCGCCGGTCTCTACCAGCGGGTGCTTGGGCAGGAAGGGTTTGAGGCTGTCGTTGACGCAGATGGGGCCTACGCCGGGACCGCCGCCGCCGTGCGGGATGGCGAAGGTTTTGTGCAGGTTGAGGTGGCACACGTCGGCGCCGATGGCTGCCGGACTCGTGAGGCCCACCTGGGCGTTCATATTGGCGCCGTCCATGTAGACCTTGCCGCCGTTCTGGTGGATGATATCGCAGATCTCGTTGATATGCACTTCAAAAACCCCGTGGGTAGAGGGGTAAGTCACCATCAGGGCGGAGAGGTTATCGCGGTATTGTTCGGCTTTGGCGCGCAGGTCGGCCACGTCGATATTGCCGTGGTCGTCGCAGTTGACCACCACCACTTCGAGTCCGGCCATGACAGCGCTGGCGGGGTTGGTGCCGTGCGCCGACGAAGGTATCAGCGCGATATTGCGGTGGTTGTCGCCCCTCGATTCGTGGTAGGCTTTGATGGTGAGCAAGCCAGCATATTCACCTTGGGCGCCCGAGTTGGGCTGCAGCGAACAGCCGGTAAAGCCGGTTATTTCACACAAATAAGCTTCCAGTTCGGTGAATATCTGCCGGTAACCCTGCACTTGTTCAAAAGGCGCAAAGGGGTGAATATCAGCAAATTCGGGCCAGCTCACCGGCAGCAGCTCGCTGGCGGCGTTGAGTTTCATGGTGCAGGAACCGAGCGGGATCATCGACAGCGTGAGCGACAAGTCGCGGTTTTCGAGGCGTTTGATATAGCGCATCATCTTCGACTCGGTGTGGAAGTTGTGGAACACGCTATGCGTGAGGTAGGCCGATTCGCGTTGCAGCGCTGTGGGTATCTGGAAGTGCTTGGGCTCGTCTTTTTTGAAGGCGGACTGGGCGCCTTTTAGGCCGGCAAACAGGGCTACGAGTTGAGCCACGTCGTTGAGCGAAGTGGTTTCATCGATGCTGATCTGTATGTGTCCGGGGGCATAGTAAAAATTGATGCCCTGCGCCAGTGCGGTTTCTTTGACTTTAGCCTGCAAAGCACTGTCGGCTTCAATAGCCAGCGTATCGAAAGTAATGAGCATTTAGCTGTTTGAAGCCCAGTTGCTGCAGGTGCGCATCGAGCATTTGTGCCAGCGTATGCACGCGCACTGCGATAGCTTTGATGCCGTCGGGACCGTGGTAGGCGGCGTACATGCCCGCCATAATGGCCAGCAGGGCCTGCGCGGTACAGATATTTGAGGTCGCTTTTCGCGGCGGATATGTTGTTCGCGTGTCTGCAATGCCATGCGCAGCGCTGGGTTGCCATCTGCATCCACCGACACGCCGATGATGCGACCGGGCATCGAACGCTTGAAGTCGTCTTTGGTGGCAAAATAGGCTGCGTGGGGGCCGCCGTAGCCCATCGGCACGCCGAAGCGCTGGGTATTGCCCACGGCGGCATCGGCGCCCCATTCGCCCGGAGGCGTGAGCAGTGCCAGGCTGAGCAGGTCGGCGCAGACCGTCACATAAATCTCGTGGGCGGCGGCTTTTTCGGCCAGTGCGCGGTAGTCCTCCACGGCGCCCTGGCTATCGGGGTATTGCAGCAGGATGCCGAACACCTTGTCGTTGAAATCAAACGAACGCCAATCGCCCACCACGACCTCTATGCCCACGTGTTTGGCGCGGGTATACAGCACGTCGATCGTTTGCGGCAGCACCTTATCGGAAACGAGAAAAACATCCGATGTTTCCTCCTTAGCGCGCTTATTTTTTTGGGTATGAAACATAAACATAGCCTCGGCGGCAGCGGTGCTTTCATCGAGCAGCGAAGCGCCGGCGATGGGCAGTCCGGTGAGGTCGCTCACCATCGTCTGGAAATTGAGCAATGCTTCCAGTCGCCCCTGGGCGATCTCCGCCTGGTACGGCGTGTACTGCGTATACCAGCCCGGGTTTTGGAAAATATTGCGCAAGATCACCGACGGCGTAATCGTGCCGTGGTAGCCCATGCCGATATACGACTTGAATACCTTGTTTTTAGCGGCCGTCTGTTTGAGTTCCTGCAGATATTCGTATTCCGACAGCGCATCGGGAAGGTTGAGTTCGCGCTGCATCCGGATCGTATCGGGAACGGTTTCGAAGATGAGTTGGTCGAGGCTCGAAGCGCCCACGGCCTGTAACATCTCTTGTAATTCTTGTGTGTTGATACCGATATGGCGGTTGACGAAGCGATCGAAGGAGGCTGTTTTGCTCATATGCTTAGGAGTGCCGATTTGGTTAGGAAAATGACATGCAAAAGTATGACTTTTCACCCGCATAACATTGTAAAAAGGGAAGTTGTTTGATGTGAACTGTGAACAGTGAACAGTGAATCTACTTTAATCTGTTCACAGTTCACTGTTCACCGTTTCCAAAATAAAAAAAGCCTTCTTTAGCTTTGCTTTTTCATCTGCCTTGTAATAGTTTACATCAAAAAAATTGAGCATGAAGAAAATAACCTGGCTGGCAACCTTTATTATGCTACTGAATGTGGCTTACGCCCAACAAGTAATCCCCCTCTATCCCACAGGCCAGATACCCAATGCCAAAGCCACTGAAGTAGCGGAAATAATCGATACTTTTCCCGCCGGTGACAAGACCATCCGTTTCGTAGTCAATATCTCTATACCTGAACTGACTGCCTATTTGCCCACGAAAGAAAAAGCAAACGGCATGGCCGTTATTATTTGCCCTGGCGGCGGCTACTCCGGTGTAGCCATCGACCACGAGGGCCACGATATGGCCAAAAAAATGAGCGAAAACGGCATTGCCGGGTTTGTCTTGAAATACCGCATGCCACAATCGGCTATTGTGGACAATAAAGAATTTGTCCCCCTCCAGGATGCCCAGCGTGCCCTGCAAATCGTGCGGGAAAACGCCCGGGAGTGGGGCATTGACCCCCGCAAAGTGGGCATTGCCGGCAGTTCGGCGGGTGGACACCTGGCCTCTACTGCCGGCACGCATTACCATAAAACACTTATTGGCAACCCAAAAAACACCAGCCTGCGCCCCGATTTTATGATCCTGAATTACCCCGTCATCAGCTTTGCCGATAGTCTCACACACTACGGCTCGCGTTCCAATCTACTAGGCGACATGCCCATTTCGGAAGAAAAAAAGCGCGAATACTCCAACGAGCTACACGTCACCCCCGACACGCCCCCTGCCTTTGTCACCCACGCCGTGGATGACGACGTAGTGAAAGTGCAAAACGCTATCTTGTTTGTTGCCGCGTTGCAAAAAAACAAAGTGCCCGTCGAGACTTTCTTTTACGCCAAAGGCGGCCACGGCTACGGCATGGATAATCCGACTACAGATGTAGATTGGATAGATAATTGTATAAATTGGCTTTTGAAATTTAGAAATTAAAAGCTTGAGTATACACTTTATGGCACTACCTGTTGCCGGAGCTGATTCAACTGAAGTGGAAATGCATTATACCATTGGGTAAGAAAAAGACGTTTTTTAACCACCAAACACACTTTATTCATGAAATACAAAATTACGCTGGCTATTGTCCTGTTGTTTTCGTCATTCCTTGTAGGGTTTTCACAGCCGAAAACAAAAATTGAATTAAAAGATAATTGGTATTACCTCAACGGGCAGAAGTTCTTTATCAAAGCCATAGGCTACGAAATCGGCGCCCGCCCGGGGCAGCATCCGTACGAGGGTACCAGGGCAGACGATCTCGATTTGCTTAAATTCGATCTCAAAGTAATTAAAGAAGGAGGGTACAACACCATCCGGACCTGGAGCCAGTTTTCGGAAGCACAGTTAAAGCTGGTGCAGGAATCGGGACTGAAACTCATTATGGGCATTGATGTAAATCCGGAAGGAAACTATGCCGATCCTGCATTTGTCAAGGAATGTGTTGATAAAGTGAAAACGGTTACTGCTTATGCCAAAAAATACGATTGTATCATCACCTACCTGGTGATCAACGAACCTCAAACCAATCATATTTATCAAGTTACCGGCAAAGCTTTTGTTGACCTGATGAAAACCCTGATCGATAACCTGCATAAAGGGCATCCAGGTATACCGGTTACCCTCTCGGCCAATGCCATGATCAGCGATTATATGGATGAAAGCTATTTTGATGTGTATGCCTACAATTGTTACGACCATGCCGAAGCCCAGACGGCTACCATGGGTTTTAAGGATTATATAGCAGGCTTAAATACGCTCAACGGCTTAAATAAGCCATTTATAACCACCGAGTTCGGTTATTCGGTTTCGCATAAGGGCTATGGCCGTTATGGCGGAAATACCCTGAAACAGCAGGCTGACGGACTTATTGCCAATTACCGCGACTTGATTGATGCCGGCGCTGTGGGCATGTGCCCGTTTTATTATGCCGATGGTTGGTGGAAAGGCGGTGATAAAAACAGTCATGCACTGGATCAGCCCGAAGAGTGGTTTGGTTTCTGGGGGTACAGCGATGCTGCCGATAAATACGGCTCCCCACGCCCGGTATGGTTTGCCATGCGTGATTATATGAAAGCGCTGATCATAAGCCCGAAAAATATTTCGATACACAGCGGCGCCACGGTACCCATGGAGCTGTATACCGATCAAGACGTGAAAAAAGTAGTGGTAAAATACCTGGATAAAATCATTTATTCAAAAAACATAAACGCTTGGGGATACTTCGCCGATCAAATTGCCATTAACCCTGCCGACATACAGGATATGGAGTTGGCATTTGAATTTTACGATAAGTATAATAAGGTGATAAAAACCGAATCCATCAGCATACTGGCATCAAAAACGGCTATCGAATTGCCAAAACTAACCATTGAAGTTACACCCGGCAAGGATTTAAATGAAGGCAAAATTGCCTGCATTAAAACCAGGATCGAAAACAAGGAAAAATTTAACTTAGTGGGTGACCTGAAGGTAAGTTACAATACCCACCTGGGCTGGGAGGTTGGGCCACAGGCTACTGTCCCGGTAAAAGAACAGGATGGTCAACAAGTACTTACCTCCGAAAATTTCTTTCATATACCTGATAATTGCTGGATTGCGAATGCCTCGGCCGGTATTTCGGTGCGATATGGCAAGTTTATTTTCCGTATTCACGACCAGGAAATAATTTTCAGGGGCAACTGGGCAAAGGAAGTAGGGCGTAATTAAGATATTACTAAAGCCAATGGAATGCTGTCCTGAAAATTTCAGTTGTAATATTTTTTTGAATGCAGGTGTTTTGACCAAAATCGCCCTCGCTATTGCTTCGCGCAACCTTCGCGAACCTTGGTTAAAAAGATCGGTAATTCAAAAATTAGAATATTTTTTGGCACTAGCGCACAAAAAGCGGTATTTCATTGGCTTTAATTCTGGCAACTTGTGTTATGTTTTGATGAAGAATTTTAATAATATTTCAAAATTAAGTTTTAATTTTTTGTATAATTAATGACTTAATTTTATTGTTGTTTGTACTTAAAAAATAAAATTAATTTTGCCTTGAAGCTGCGACATCCGCACGCTGCCCTGACCTTTTCACCACACCAGATTAAACTAAACATCAGCTACTCCGTTTCCGACAGGAAGCTGAGGGAGTATTTTTAACCCATACAAAATTTTTTGATGAAAAAGCGGTGGCTTCTTCCTATTGGTTTACTCGGTATTTTGGCGGTGGGCGGCATGTTTGTCAAACCAACCATGGCCAGCCCTGAAAGCCTGGCAGCGGTTAATGCCGGCGATACGGCCTGGCTGCTCGTGGCCACTTGTCTGGTATTGCTGATGACGCCGGGCTTGTCGTTTTTTTATGGCGGCATGGTGAGTTTTAAAAACGTGGTTAGCACCATGTTGCAGAGCTTTATCGCACTGGGCGTTGTCAGCATGTTCTGGCTGTGTTGTGGTTTTAGCCTGGCTTTTGGCGACAGCATCGGCGGATTTATTGGCAACCCGGCTACCTTTTTTATGTGGCGCAACGTAACCTCAGGCGCACATCCCGTTTTGTCGCCGACGATACCGCTCGCCTTATTCGCGCTTTTCCAACTGAAATTTGCCATTATCACCCCGGCCTTGATTACCGGCAGTTTTGCCGAGCGGATCAAGTTTTCGGGATATTTGCTATTCATTTTGCTGTTTTCGCTGTTTATCTATTCGCCGTTGGCGCACTGGACCTGGCATCCCGACGGTTTTCTGCGCAAACTCGGCGTTCTTGATTTCGCCGGTGGCACCGTGGTGCATATGTCGGCCGGCGTGGCCGCGTTGGCTGCCGCCGTATTCCTTGGCAAACGCCAGAGCCTCGACCAGGGCGAGGCGGCTCAACCCGCGAATATTCCTTATGTAGTGCTCGGCACCGGGCTGTTGTGGTTTGGCTGGTTTGGCTTCAACGCCGGCTCGGCACTCGCCGCCAATTCACTGGCGACCCAAGCCTTCGCCAACACCAATACGGCTTCGGCCGCCGCCATGCTGGGCTGGGTATTTTGGGATGCCGCCAAAGGCCGCAAAATTTCCGCACTGGGCGCCTGCATTGGCGCAGTAGTGGGACTGGTATCCATTACGCCGGCAGCAGGGTTTGTGACGGTGGGCCAAAGCGTAATGATCGGCGCCGCCTCAGCGGTGTTGAGCAACGTGGTGGTCCATATTTTCAATAACCGAACCGCCATCGACGATACGCTCGATGTATTCCCCTGCCACGGCGTAGGCGGCATTGCGGGTATGATTTTCACCGGCATTTTCGCCAACGAAGTGGGCTTGTTTTACGGACAAACGACGACGTTCCTGTACCACCTGCTGGCCATCGCCATTGTAGGCGGGTTTACCTTTGTGGGTTCTTACCTGCTGCTGATGCTGACCAATGCCCTGGTACCGCTTCGGGTTACGCCGGAGGAGGAACGCCTCGGACTGGACTTGTCGCAACACGGTGAAACGATGACTTCTTTCGAAGAACGAATGAACGCGTACCTGCTCAAGCAAAATCAAAACAGCAAGGCTGCTTCACTGCCTAAGGCTGGTATTTCGGAGTGAAAATGTAGCACTTGTGTGCCTCTGGTAGCTCTGCATCCTCTGCGCTGAAAAAAAATCCAAGTTGTCTTTCCTGGGAAGACAGATATGCGATAATTTGTCTTTGGGCGGAAGATACGTTGCCGAACAAGAAAATAGGGTAACTTTAACTGGGAATAGACTACATCACTATTTATGGAAAAACTGACCTGACAGGTATGTCGTCATTCAGGGCAACAATTTATGAAATGAAAAAATCTTACCTGTTTTTGGCCTTAATTGCTATCTCCCTGTTCTTTCATCACTGTAAATACGATTCATCAGACGAGCTTCAGTTCAGCAGTGGATGCGGCGACTTGCAGCAGAATTGCCAGAGAAGCTATTATAGTGAAATAGTTACAAAATGGCGTGGAGCATTTAATTATCAACAAGTATTTATATCGAAATTTATTTTGAATGATGGAGAAGTAGTGTATTTATCAGATACTAGCTGCGTTAATGCTGTTTGCAATCAATTCGAACTTGATTTAAAAGCGGATTCTACGTTCAAAATACAGTTTGATATAATATTGCCGAATGAAACGGAGCAAATATATTCTGATTCATTAATGGGTGAATTTTCTATCTGCTGGTGTCACAGAAGTAGCGGCGGACATCACCCGGGTTGGTGGTATGGAGAAATAACCTTGCAATCTAATTCGGAAGAAATTGTATTTCCTTTTGAAAGATCTTTGATTGGAGAACCTATGAATTTTAATTTTCAGACGGCTAAAGGGGAATTTAATATTTACCTGCAAGATATTAATTAGCATGGAGTTCGTGACTTGCACGCGAAATATTAAGGTGTATATATTACGCCTCGCTGGAGCTTGTAAGGCTTGTCAAATGTATTATCTTAAGGAAAAATAATACCGATATTTATTAACCACAGAGTTTCACGGAGTTAACACGGAGTTGCACAGAGTAAGATTATACCCTCCGTGAAACTCCGTGTTAACTCTGTGCAACTCCGTGGTTAAATAATCCGCTAAGTTGACGACATTTAACAATCGCCCCCTCGCCCTTACTGCACCGCAAACCTCCCCGTCGCAAACCCGGCCTCGCCGTGCAGACGGTAGAAATACATGCCGGCGGGCAGCGACTGGCGCTCGATGCGCACCTGGTCGTCTTTGATGTCGTTGTATACCCGCACCACCTGGCCTTTGGCATCCATCAACTCGAGGTGATAGGCATTGCCGGCGGGGTTGGGGAAACGCAGCAGCGAAAAGCCCGTCATCGGGTTGGGCTGGATGGTGACCGGGATAGCCGGGTTGACATCTGTGACGCCCACGGCTACTACGCAGCCGTCTACGATTTTTGACGAGACCTGCTCGTGGTCTTCGTTGACTACTTCTATGATCTCATCGATACAGATATAATCGCCGGTCAACTCGGTGAAGTAGATGCGGCACAGCGGCTGCATATCGGGCGATTTGAGGATCAATGAATCCTGGTAGGAGATGCCCACTACCATGCCGCCGTCGATATTGATGCGGGGCGTGATGGGGTATTGTACCGGGTCTACCAGGTTTTCGATGTTCATCGGCGTGATACCGCTTACGCGGAATTGATAGGCATGCACATAATCGGTGGGGTTCGTGATGCCGATATCAAAGTATTGCTCGTCGAAGTTGACGTCTATGATGCTGAATGCCACAGTGTCAAGTTCATTAGTTATGCCGGCGGGGAATGTACAGTGGTCGTGGAGGCCCTGACCGATGTGCAGGTGCGCCGCGCCGAAGTTGAGGCAACTGGTGAGCAGGGCGGCGTCGTACACGGTAATTTCACCGTCGGCGTTGAGGTCGTTGCAGGGGGTGGCCTCCAGGTCGTCGGCCATGATGCCGTCTACATAGGTTTCCGCGTCGTTGATCTCTTGCACGCCGTCAAGGTCGAGGTCGCCGCGCAGGGTCATTCCACCGCAGACGCCCGCGCAGTCCTGGCGAACATCGCCATAGGGCGTGCCGTTGCAGTCCACCACGGGCGGACAATCATCGTCGATTTCGAGTTCCAGTTCACCCGAGCTGCGGTCGAGCACGATACACACCTGGCCCCAGTTGTTGAGGGTATCTTTTTCGATCTGGCCGAGGGCGTCGGGGGCGTTAGCCCAGTTGACGCGGGTCACCAGCACATAGCGGCCGTCGGGCACGTCGGTCACGTCGATCCACTGGCATTCGAGGCCCGACCAGTATTCGTCGTAGCAACCGGCAGAAATGCCCATGTAGCCGCAGCCGTATTGACCGGAGCCGGTAGTGCAACCCAGGTCGAGCACGCAAAAGCCGTTTTTGAAGCCGGCGGGAAGTACTACGCCGTTTTGATCAAACAACAGGTATTCGGCATAGCCGGCGTAGTGGAAGTGGTTGTGGCAGTTGTCGTAGGTAAATTGCGTATTGCCGGTATTGGGGGGGCCGATGAAATAATCTTTTTCGCCGATGTTAGAAATTTTAGTAGAAAAACGCACAATGTCGCGCATGCCGTAACCTTTCAGGCATCCTTCCTGGATGAGGCAGGGATCGTCGGATAAAATCGTGCTCAGTTGAATGGTATTGCGAAGTAATTGCTCGTCGAGTTCCAAATCGGGCGCTTCCGGGCAGTCAGGGCCCTGGGCAGGCAAGAGCCGTCGTCGACGGTGGCCAGCGGGTTGTAGTTGCAAGAGCCGATTTGGGTACAACCCACCACCGGACCGAGGTAAGTGATAGACCAGGTGATGGTATCGTGGCAACTGTTTTGGTGGTCGCCAATGCGGATATAATACGTTTTGGCGGGGTCCATATAGGCTTCCACCTGGGCTTGCGGCGCGCAGTCGGAATCGTCGTTGTCATAAAACGCGATGCCCTGGTTGTCGTCGGTAAGGCCGTTACCCTGGCAGCTTTCGTACACCCAAATCGTAGTATTGCAATCGGTAAATCCACAGGTCGTGATGAGGTACGTGCCGATAGAATCGGGTGTAAACTCGTACCAGTGGTCGTCGAAGCTGGTCGTATAGGCGCCCTCGACAATGGGCATGGACGAATTGCAAACCTGGCCGGGTTGGCAGTTGAAATTGACGAATTCATAATCGCCATAATCTCCTCCCTGGGCGATGAGTTCGCCCTCAACCTCTACGCGGTAAAATCCCGGCGCAAAAATGCCGTCGCCGTAGCTGTCGAATATATTAAAAGTAATGCACTCCGAAGGAGGCACGCACACTTGCTGCTGAAAAGTACTGCCATTGGCATAGGTGTTAAACGGAACCTGGTGGTACACCGTGCCGGAGCTTCCGGTGATATTCCAGCCGATCTCGTAGCCGTAGCCATCCGTTTTGATGGTAACCACCACAGACACATAAGAGGTATCCGGACAAGGTGGCTGAGCTTTTAATGCTAAAGCACTTACTAAGCAAAAAGGAGTGTAAATAGTAGCCGCATTTTGTTAACCATAATTTGGGTGAAGAAAAGGAAGCCTAAAAGTAAGGTTTTACTATAAATTTTAAATTCAAATATTTAATCAGGATAACTTATGGTAGGCAAATGACAATATTTTTGCCTTTCTACAGACAATGTAGAGATATTTGCCGGCCTAATGGCCTATTTCCTGCCGGGGAACCGTATTTTGGACGCCCGGAATAACAAGTAAATTATCACCTACCGTATGAAAAAGACGATTTGCCTATTGGCCATAGTGGCTATTGCCGCACACCTGTTTGCCCAGTCGGGCGCCGACTCATACTCCCGCCTGCGCATCGACCTGAGCCAACGCAGCCTTGCCGAATTAGCCGCGCTGGGTATTGACGCCGACCACGGCATCCACGCCCCGGGACGCTTTTTCATCGGCGATTTCTCTGTCCGCGAAGGCGCGATGATGCAGGAGGCCGGCTGGTCGACCGAAGTGCTGATCGCCGACGTGCAAGCCTGGTATGTCGAGCAAAGCCGGCAGCCGGCGCCCGGCCGCGACGGCGGCATCTGCGACCCCAATGCCCGCTATAAATACGCCACCCCCGCTAATTTCAACCTCGGCAGCATGGCCGGCTTTTATACTTACGAAGAAATGCTGGCCGAACTCGACGATATGGTTGCCCAGTATCCCGAACTCATCACCGCCCGAGCGCCCGTCACCGATGCGTTTACCACCCAGGAAGGCCGCCCGCTCTACTGGCTGCGCATCTCCGACAACGCCGCCAACGACGAGCCGGAAACCGAAGTACTCTATACCGCCCTGCACCACGCCAGGGAACCCAACAGCCTTTCGCAGCTCATCTTCTACATGTGGTACCTGCTCGAAAATTACGCCACCAACGACGAAGTGCGCTATATCGTAGACAATACCGAACTCTACTTCATCCCCTGCTTAAACCCCGACGGCTACATCTACAACCAGGTCTCTAACCCCGAAGGCGGCGGCCTCTGGCGCAAAAACCGCCTGCCCAACGAAGACGGCTCATACGGCATCGACCTCAACCGCAATTACGGTTACCAGTGGGGATTCGACAACCAGGGCTCTTCGCCCAATCCCGAATCACAGGTATACCGCGGCACAGAGCCTTTTTCAGAAGCAGAGACCCGCATGGTGCGCGACTTTTGCGAACAACACGACTTTGTGCTCGCCCTCAATTACCATACCTTCGGCAACCTGCTGGTGCACCCTTGGGGTTATTCCGACACCCTCACCGCCGACGCCGCCACCTTCAACGCCCTGGCAGATGCCATGATCTACCAGAACTACTTCCTGGCGGGCACCGGCACCGAAACAGTGGGTTACACCGTCAATGGCAACTCCGACGACTGGATGTACGGCGAAAATGCCACTAAACCGGCCATCTACTCCATGACCCCTGAAGTAGGCCGCCGCGACGATTCCGGCGGCTTCTGGCCGCCCATCTACGCCATAGAAACCAACTGCAAAGGCACCATGTGGATGAACCTGTCGATGGCCTTGTCGGCCCACAACTTCGGCATCGCCCAGGAAATCAACGCCAAAGTATTGCGCCAGAAAAACGGCCACCTCAGCTTCCGGCTTCGCCGGCACGGCCTCGAAGAAGGAGCCCTCACCGTGGCTATCTCGCCGCTCAGCGCCAATATCACGGGGGTAGGGGAGCCCAAGACTTTCGCGCTCAACAACTATGAGCCGGTTGTGGATAGCATCGCCTACACCCTGGCCTCCGCTACCGGCGACGAAGCCGAGGTCGTATTTTTGTTGTCGGTAGACAACGGCGCTTTCGTTCGCAGCGATACCGTGCGGTTTTACTACAGCGAAACGCCCGTCGTCTTCGCCGACGCCGGCAACGACCTCAGCCAGTGGACCATAGAAAACGGCAACTGGGGCGTCACCTTAAGCGAATTTCACCTGGGCCCCTCCTGTATCAGTGATTCGCCGGCAGGGCCCAGCGACAACAACGCCTTTACCACCATCACCACCACGCAGCCCATCGCCTTGGGCGATTTTGCCAAAGCGTATTTGTCATATTGGACCCAATGGGAATTAGAGCCCTCCTTCGACTACGCCCAGGTACAACTGTCCGTCAACGGCGGAGAATTTGTGCCTCTCTGCGGAAACTACACCGTTGAAGGCACCGACTTCCAGGCGCCCGGCGAACCCGTCTACGAAGGCGAGCAAGGCTACTGGGTACACGAATGGATCGACCTGGGGCCTTATGTCGCTTCCGGCGACCAGATCCGCGTGCGCTTTCATCTGCGCACCGACAACTACGGCACCGGCGACGGCTTTGCCTTCGACGAAGTACAGGTACACACCTGGGACGGCATCAGCACCGACGTATTCGATCAGGGAACAACGCCCTACTACCTGCAAAGCTATCCCAACCCCGCCCGCGACGAAGTCACCCTGCGAGCATACGGTGCGGTGCAGCCAGCAGATGGTGTCGTGCTCCAGGTATACAATAGCCTGGGCCAGTTGCAGTGGCAGGGTCCGGCGCAGTCCGATGCCCTGGGCTGGATCAATCGCTTGGATATTTCGGCTTGGCAACCAGGTGCTTATTCTTATCGTTTTGGAGCAAACGGCGTGTCTGCGCCGGTTGGTAAATTTGTAATTACAAAATAATCGAATGTTTTTTGTTAGCTAATTTGGAATACTGAAAACAAATGCCGTATCTTTGCAGTCCAAAATGCAACACCGCGGAGTGGAGCAGTTGGTAGCTCGTCGGGCTCAAAAAGTTGAGTCTATGTAGTAGCTTGGCAAAACACATTTGCCGGTGAAGCCGCAAGGCAGCATAGTTTTGACAAAGGGCTGTCTAAGCAGAAATGCTCAGATGATAATCCGTCAAATTCGGGGAAGCCTGTAGTGTGGTAATCCCGAGCCAAGTCCCAGCAATGGGAAAGGTGTAGAGACTTAATGGCGGACACCCTCCTCGAAAGAGTGGGTGAAGAGAAAGTCCAGACTGCAAATTCCTGTTCGCAGGGAGCAGCGAAAGCTGTAGCGGTAGGCATAACCCGAAGGTCGCAGGTTCAAGTCCTGTCTCCGCAACAAAGAAGCCCGCTCAGGCGGGCTTATTTTTTGTGTAAACAATAACAATATATATACGATTTTCCCTTCTCGCTCCCTCCCTCTCACTCTCATTTCTGCAACAACCCTCTCACTTTTTTGAAATCTTTGTGCGTGATGCCCTTTTGTTCAAACTGATCGATATCGGCGAGGAAAATGGTTCGCATAGTGCGGATGTGTAGTGGGTCGGCTGGGGCGTCGGCGTATTGGGTGTAGATTTTTTTGGCTTCTTCGAATTTGCCTTGTAGCAAATACGAAGCGGCCAGGTTGGAGTAAATCCAGGTTTCGTTGGGAGCCAACTCGAGGCCTTTTTGGGCGGCTTGCCCTGCTTCTTCGTACCTGCCGGATAAAATGGAAAACCAGGCTAAACTGCCCTGGTGATTTGCTTTTGTAAACAGCAGAAATGGGTCATCTTTTTGATAAATAAGGCCCTATCAATTTTTAAAATAATATTTTTTTCCAACTGATAATTATGCGGTGAATTAGGATTTTTAGAGGCCTCATTTTCCATGCTGAATATTTCACTAAGTAAGTGCAAATAATTACGGGTCTGAGGTGTGAAATGATCAAAATACATCTTCATTCGCTTGAAATATTGCAATTGGTTGAGCTTCATGGTATCGTGGATATTACAGGCGAGAAGATAGTCTATCATTTGTTGCATGTATTGCCTTGCGGGCGTGACAAAGTGGTCTCCATCGGGATAGTTGACGTATTCAAAAAATATATTGATATAACCTGAGCTTCTTTGCAGGTGGGTTGTGATATGATTCGCACTGAGTTTGGCCAGCGAATCGGTACAGGTATATGCCATGGGTATGCGGGCTATTGCAGCGTCCTTGTTTTTGGCAAACCAGTCGGCAACTATCAGGTTGTTGTGGTAGTACCACATATTATCCCAGTATGGTTCATCAGCGAGATATTTCTTTTTTCTTAGCTGCCGGATATGGTAATACGCCTTTTCGCTGTTGTGCTTTATTTGGGAGACCTCCAGGTGTGTTCCTATTGTATGTATATAAGCCAGACTTAAATAAGCAGGGACGATGGAATTATATACGCGCAAATCGATAGGGTCATCCGGATTTAATTGCTCGAGTAGTTCAGTGCTTTTTGTGAAATATAATTTGCTGCGATCTAATAATTGTTGGTTGAGCAATTGATACCCAAAATCTACGTACATCTCAGCTATTCCCATTTTGAGCATCCTTTTGACGAGCGTATCGGCCTGATTGTAAATGCTGTCGAGTTGGAAAAGCGTCCGGTCGAGATTGTCCCACTCACCTGTTGATAAATAGTATTCAGCTAATTGATTGTATTGAGTTGTTTTGACAACAAAATCGATACGACGGTCTAATATCTCGATTTTTGAAATTTGATTCAGATAATAATTTCTAAGACTGGGGTTGTCAATGTTTTTGTTTAATAAGATAACACCGAGTATGCCTTTAAGCGTAGATCGAATATCTTCGGTAATAATATCGCATTTAATGGTGTCTAATTTGTGATATAAACTGACCAGGTCTTCGGTGTTGGCAAATGAGGATAATGAAGAACCGCCAAAGGCTATCAATGAGTGAATTAATGAGTTAGATACGTAATATTCGCATTCATCTGTTTTTTTTAGTCTGGGCAACAGCAGACTCAGTTTGACGATTTGGCTGTCTACAATTTCATTTCTGCCTGTCAATCCGCCATAGAGGCCTTGAAAAAACCAGGAAAGTATAGTATCATTAGATGTAGTGGTATTTTCAAAAATAGCGTCATATTGTTCGAAAGCATCCGAAAAACGCCCGTCAGAATACAGGAATTCGGCGTATTCTATGAGGATGTCATAGTCGTTGCGACTATAATGTAAGGCCAGACGGTAGGAGGAATCCGCCTTTTCAAATTCGAGGGTTTGGTATTGCAGGCGGGCGAGGAATACGAGTTCGTTGATTTCGATGGTACGCAGACTGTCGCTGAGTCTTAGGCTATCCTGGTAGTTGGCTATGATCTGGCTGTATTGTTCGTCATTGAATTTACGGGCTTCCAGTCTTTCAGGGATATTGGCGGATTCGAGGAAGTAGACGGCTTTTTCCAGGTCGCCCTGCTGGTAGTAAGCGAAGGCTTGCCGGAAGGTCTCGCTCTGGTCGTCGAGATTTTGGGTAGAAAAAACAACGGAAAGCTCGTCGGCTTTGGCTTTTAAGCGCTCGAATTGTTCCTGCAGCAGGGCAATAGCTTCGTTTTTGTCGCTTATTTGTTTTTTCATTTGCCGGCTTAATTCGCTGAGTAACTCTTCTTTTTTCTTTCCCTCTTCTTCAAGCAGGGCTATACGGTCGCGTAGTTTCTTTTTTAGCGCAGCCAGGTTGATTTCGTAATAGGCGGCCCGATTTTTGTCGATGGTGCCTTGGGGGCACAGTAGTATTTTTACCGGACTTTTCCGGTTGGGAAATAAATCCTGGATATCTTTTTTATTGACGACTTCGTAACCCTGTTTTTCGATGGTTAAGGATACCGATTCCCCGATTTCTACATCAGAAAAAATGAGTTTGAATAAGCCGTTATCATCGCTGCGGGTGGGTTTGGCTTTTGTTGCAGAAATGGAAACACCGGATATTTTTTTTATTTGACCATGAAATTTTTGCTGCATATATACGGGTATGTGCAATTCAAAATTGCCGAGTGAGTCGGTGTATGTGTGAATAGAAGCGATGGCTACTTTTACGTCAGCGAGGGAAACCCGTTTTCATCGGTGATATTTCCGTAGAGTTTATCGATACCTTCTAATCCGGCTTTCAGGTAAATGGCCCGGCCTTCTTCGAGTCGGTACAGGCTGTCGGGTTGGGTGAGCGTATAAGGCTGATCGTGGCGGATGTAAAATTGTACATCACGGCCCTTCCATTTGGCGTCGATTTCGGTGAAGACGGCTTTGCCTTCTTTGTCGATACCGGCTTCGCGTTCGCCGCCGGGCAGTAGCATAACTACCGATCCCTGATTGACGATCTGCCTGTCGTGCATACCTTTGGCGCCGTGTACGTATATGGTTTGGGCAAAATTGACATCGCAGCGGTTGGCGGCTACCGGCCGGGCAGGATCAAAGCCGGCTACGACAAAAAAGACGAGCATGGCGCCGCCCAACTGAAAGCCTTTGTGGTAAAACTGGAAAAAGTTGGGCAACACCGCTGTAAACCCGGCGGCAGAAAGCGCCAGTGCAATGGTGAAAAAACGGTATTGCGAAGCCGAAGGACAAGGTATGAGCCAAAGTAGAGCCAATATGATTATTAATAAAAATAGACTCACCCAAAAGGGGATGAAATCGTTCTTTTTAGACAGGGAAATAGGCGTTTGTTGGGCTTGCAGTTGGTTGAGGAATACCAGCAAATCCCGGCTGAGTTCGGATAACTGCGCTTGTTGTTCCTCCGCCGTCAATACCCCACGCGATATGTGTTGGCGGTGTATTTCCCACCGCGACTGCAATACCGTGAGGGTATTTCGCAATTCCGGAATTTCGATCTGCGCGTTTTCACGTGCCATCAGGCCGAATAGTTCGGTCAATCGCCCTTGTTGTATGAGTATTCGATAGCGTTGAAACTCCATGCACGACGGTTAATGCTCCAAAATATCCTTTTCCGCAGAAATTTCGCAATTCCTCTCTCGTAATTTATTCCGCAATCCGACATACGCATTCCGAAATATGAGTATATTCGTTTCCAGAACCTAAAACCCTCACACCATGACAAAAGCCGCACAATCTGTGTATTATTTCGGATTTTACCTGCTATTGCTGGGCCTTATTCTTGTTATTTCCCCAATACCCTGCTGACTTTATTCCAGTTTGAATCCACCTCCGAAGTCTGGATCAGGATTGTGGGGGTGCTGGTACTCGACCTGGGGGTGTATTATGTGATAGTGGGACCGAAAGCAAGCGATCTCTTCCTGAAAGTGGCTTCCTACAATCGTTTTATGGCAGCCGGCTTTTTTGTGCTATTTGTACTGCTCGGCCTGGCCAAACCCCAGCTAATCCTCTTTGGCGTCGTTGACCTCCTCGGTGGAATTTGGACGATGATGGCGCTGAGGAAGGGATGAGGGGACTTTGGGACTGTACGACTATACGACTGTACGACTGTACGACTGTACGACTTGTGATGTTTATTAATAGGTGTAACTGTTTAGGGTTTAGCTGTATGTTTAGTTAACTAAACCCTATCGCTAAACTGCGCAAGCACTAAACCCTACTAAACAGTTACTAATATGTAAATTTACTTTATGCGAAAAACGACAAAACTCCTGATTGCCTTTGCCGTATTATTTCTCGGGATACAAGCCATTCGTCCCGAAAAAAACGTGTCGAACGACCAGACGTATGACATTTCAAAAAAATATACGATTCCCGACGAGGTGAATGATATTTTGAAAGTGGCCTGCAACGACTGCCACAGCAATTATACCCGCTATCCCTGGTACGCTGAAATACAACCTGCCGCTTCCTGGCTGGCATCTCACGTCAACGACGGGAAAAAAAAGCTGAATTATTCGGAATTACTGAAACGCCCTATCGCCGTGCAAAACCACAAGTTTGAAGAGACGATAGAAATGGTGAAGGAAAAAGAAATGCCCCTGGCCTCGTATACCTACCTCGGACTGCACGCCGACGCAAAATTGACGGACGAACAACGCTTACTCTTGACTACCTGGGCGCAGGCGCAAATGGATATGCTGAAGGCGACTTATCCTGCTGATAGTTTGGTTATGCCGAAAAGAAGATAGGAACGCGGTTTTTTTACCGCAGAGTCAAACGGAGTTGAAAGGAGTTGCACAGAGTTTTTTTCTACTCTGCGTAACTCTGCGTGAAACTCCTTTAACTCTGCGGTAAAAAAAATACTATTAGGAACCAATTCCCATGTACCATTAGTTGTATTATTAAAAAACTATGGAATTTTCACTTAGACCCTGGACGATAGACGACCTGGACAGCCTCGTCCGGTATGCCGGCAACAACAACATCGCCCGGTATATGACCGACCGTTTTCCCCATCCGTATACCCGCGAAAACGGGATTGCTTTATTGAGATGGCGACTAAAGAACAGCCTATCCATATTTTCGCCATCGATATAGACGGGCAGGCTTCCGGCGGCATCGGGATTCACCCACAATTCGACGTATTTCGCAAAAACGCCGAGTTGGGCTATTGGTTGGCCGAGCCGTTCTGGGGCCATGGCATTATGACAAAAGCCGTAAAGCAAATGGTCAATTTTGCATTTCAGACTTATGACATCACCCGGCTTTTTGCCCGCCCTTTCGGTACTAATATCGGTTCGCAAAAGGTGCTCGAAAAAGCGGGTTTTATCCTGGAGGCGAGGTTCGAAAAGACGATTTTTAAAAACGGCGAGTTTGAGGATGAGTTGGATTTATGCGGGTTCGCAGGCCCTAGGTTATTCCGTTGTCGGTTGTCAGTTATCGGTTATCGGTTATCGGTTATCGGTTATCGGTTATCGGTTATCGGTTATCGGTTATCGGTTAAAGTATAACTGTCAAAGATAGTGAACAGACAACAGAGAACAGAGAACAGACAACAGACTTACACATAATACTGCTCCAACAAAACATCCAGCTCCTCTTCGGTGAGGCCTCGCTGCAACTGCCCATCATAGGCATACGACAACTTGCCATTTTCTTCTGAGACGACAAAAGCGACTACATCAGCGCGTTCGGTGATGCCGACGGCGGCGCGGTGGCGCAGTCCTGCGGAGGCGGGGATGGCGGGGTTGTCGGAAACGGGGAGTACACAACTGGCCGTTTGAATTTTACCAGCGCCAATCAGCAGGGCGCCGTCGTGGAGGGGGCTTTCTTTTTGAAAAATACTCACAATAAGTTGTTCGCTGATCAGTGCATCGAGGGGGAGTCCGCCGCTGATAATGCCTTCGAGGTTGGCCTGGCGCACAAAGATGATGAGCGCGCCGGTCTTGCGATGGCTCATGCGCATGAGCGCCTGCTTGATGGCGCTGATCTGGTTATTGCGCAGCTCGGCGCCTTCGAAGTTGCGGTCGAGGATGCGCTCAAAAAAACGCGAGCGCTGCCGCAGGGTGCTATTGCCCAACAACAACAAAAAGCGGCGCACCTCCGGTTGGAAGATGATGATGAGCACGATGACGCCCACACTTACAAACTGGTCGAGCACGGCGGAGAGCAGGTCCATACCCAACTGGTTGACCAGCCACCAGACGATGTAGAGGAGAAAAACGCCGACAAAGATGTTTAAGGCCCTGCTACCTCTCAGCAATTTGTATAACTGGAACAGCAGGTACCCAACGATGATGATGTCGAGGATATCCCATATGGTGACGGGCAAAAAGCCTATTTTAAATAAAAACATCATCGCCGGGGGGTTGAGAGGTTTTCTTGTAGGTTGTACCAGATAAACGCAGCTATGTCGGCGGCTTCGTCGAGCCTTCGGGTGGCGGGCACTCCGGCAGGGTAGGGGCCTCCGCGGTCTAAGCGGATCAATACGGGGTTGTCGTTTTGTTGCATAGCTTGCAGGGTGGCCGTCAGCTTGTAGGCATGGGCGGGCGTCACGATGTCGTCGGCATCGGTGGCGGCGATGAGTACGGCCGGGTATTTGGCCGGCACGGCGTTGTGCAGGGGCGAATAAGAAAGCAGGTTGTCGAATTGACGCGCCACTTCGCTGCGACCGAATTCACCTGCCCACAGCCAGGCGCTGTTGAAGTGTTGGTAGCGCATCATATCGTAGATGCCGTTGATGGGCACGGCTACCTGGCACAAATCGGGCCGCTGGGTGAGGGTTCCGCTCACAATGAGGGCGCCGTGCCCCCTGCCCATGATAGCCAGTTTTTCTTTGGAGGTATAGAGATTTGACACCAGGTATTGGGCGGCAGCCTGGAAGTCGTCGAAGGCGTTTTGTTTTTTACCCAGGGAGCCCCACTGGCGCCAGGTTTCGCCGTCTTCGCCGCCGCCTCTGATACAGGCCACGGCGTATACACCTTCGTTTTCGACTACAAGCGGCAGGAAGGGGGTATACTCGGGTTGTGCGTTATGGCCTCCTCCATCAGCTACAAGCAGGGTGGGGCGTTTGCCGTCGAGGGCAAGTCCTTTTTTATGGATAATCCACATGGGTATCTGCTGTCCGTCGAAACTTTCGTATCGCACTTTTTGGATTTCGAATTGGCTATCCTTTAAGTCGATTTTGGGTGCGAAATACGACGAAAACTTGTAGTTGTCCATGTGGAGCCAGGCTATCCGGGTGGGCTGCAGGAAATGCCCCAGCGAGACGAATACTTCTTTGCTGTCGGATTGGGCTTCCAGCCCGAGTACGCTGGTATGTAGCTCGAGGTCGATCTGGTGTTGCGGTTTGCCTTTCAGGTCAAATACGGCGATCTGGGGGCCTTCGGTTCTGGCATAGGCGCATACGAGCTTGTTGCCGGCGAGCACGGCGTGTTGCAACACGGCATCTTTGGCGTTGGGCACAATGTCATCCCAGTACCGTTCGCCGGGTCTGCCGGCGTTGACTTCCACGATCCGCCCGTTGGGGGCATTGTGGGTGGTAAGAAATAACAGACGGCTGCCAAGGTTGCCGATGAGCCGGAAGGTATGGTCGAAAGATTCGGTGATTGGTGTAAAATCGCCGTCGCCGGCTTCGAGATCCCGGAAAAAAACGGCACTGCCGTGCACAGATTCTTCGAGGAAGAGCACCAGGTAGCGCTCGTCGTCGGTGGTCTCGGCCAGTATGTTGCGAAGCGGATAGGAACGGTCGGCAAAGACGAGTGCATCCTGCGATTGTTTTTCGCCTATGCGGTGGAAATACAACTGGTGAAAATGGTTGGGCGCCGTGACCTGGAGGTAGGCGCCGTTGGCCGGGTAGCGACTGTAGAAAAAGCCGTCGCGGAACCAGGCGACGTTCGAATTTTTTACGTTGCGGATTGTATCCGAGAGTTTGCGGCCCGAAGCTGTTTCCATGACAAATATATTATATAGGGCCGAACCATTGCGGGAAACGCCGTAAGCCAGCAGTGAGCCGTCGCGCGAGAAGGTATTACTGGCGGCGCTGAGGCTGCCGGATTTTTCCCAGGTATTGGGATCGAGCAGGGGCTGCAATTTGCCGAACATGCCGGTAGTTTTGCACAACACATCCTGCTCTTGCCTGCCGTTGTTTTTCCATACAAAGTATTGGTCGCCACGGCGTTCCGGCATTTGGTATCGTTCGAAATACGAGAAGTCGCCGAGGCGCTCGCGGATGGCGTTGCGATAGTCTATTTGCTTGAAATACTGCCCGGCGATAGACCGCTGGTCTTGTATCCATTTGGCGAGGCGCCGGTCGCGTTGCTGCTCCATCCAGCGATAGGGATCGCGCACTACCACGCCGTGAAAGCTGTCGGCCTGCATCGAATCGCGAAAGTGGTCCGGGTAGCTGATATGGATAGATTTGAACCGGATAGCCGGTCCATCGCTGCCTTCCCCGCAGGAAGAGAGCCACATGGCTGCTGCTGCAGACAGTGCCGTGAGAAGTACAATGTACCTTGTATTTTTAGCTTTCTTTTTCATGCCTTTCATGCATAGACGCCAATTTGGCTTTATATTTGTAGGTCTGCTTATTGAAAAACGAGTCCCAAAACAAACGCATATGCAAATTAACGCATTTATCCGGGTTTGCGGTGTTTGTACCGCTTTGCTGTTGCCGGTTTTTTGCCTGCATGCTCAAGAACTTCGCGAAAACGAGCGCGGAGAAAAGATCATTGTATACCCCGATGGCAGTTGGCAGTATTTCGGCGACTTTGCCGCGCCAGCGCCTGATAATGCCAACGCTGATACAAAAAAAGAAAAGGAAGGCAATAAATACCCCATTTTTGTGGGTACGGTCAACCCACTGGAAAGCCCGGTATCCGTTACGGAAGAAGATATTTTTAAAATTGCCGTGCGTCGCTCCCAATTGGCACAAGATGCCGCGAGCATTGCCGAGAAACGCGCAAAAGAGGCGGTAAAGGCCCGAGAGGCAATTGAAAAAGAATACACCGCCCTGAAAAACAGACAGGATGTAGACGAGGACGACCTGCGCCAGGTTCAGATTCGCCTCGATGCTGCCCGGCGGGCGGAAAACGAGACAACATTGGAGAAAAGCAGGGCCTCAGAAGAAGTGACGAGGGCTACAAAACTCACCGAAAAGGGCAATTATCTCACAGAGTTTAAGTCGACACAGCAGGCCAAACAGCAGCAATCCAAGCTCAGCAAAACGCAGAAACTGCTGGCCGCCGAACCTTTCGAAAATTTGATCCCCCTCAGCGATAATACTACGGCTGGACTTACCGACCGCAATCTCGACCTTATTGTAAATCCGCCGGCGGCCTCTTGCCGCATGGCTTACGAAGGAAAAGACGACGCGAGTGGCCAGTGGCGCCGCGATGTGCAAAAGCAGTTGTTGTTTACGCATACCGACGAGCGGCTGCGTATGTTTCTCAAAGACAAAGAATATCTCCGCTGCGAGGGCTTTTTTACCTCGCTGGGCGGCTATCGCTTTCTTACGCTGCAGTTTAGTTTTGCCTATCCCAATGCGAGAGAGGCCTACGGGTTTATTGAAAAAGGCAGCACGCTTACGATCAAGCAACTCGACGGCAATTTTATCAACCTGCGGGCCGGCAAGATGGACCGCGGCAGCTACGATACCGAAACCGAGATCCTGACTTACCGGGTGCATTATCCCATCGACCGCGGTCAGATGAATCTGCTCAAGGAAAGTGAAGTGGATACCATTCTCGTATTCTGGAGCACGGGCTATGAAGAATATCAGGTTTATCAACTCGATTTTTTTATTAACCAAATAACCTGCCTGGAGAAATAACGGAATGCGCGCTTCTAATCAAAATCAATCCTCCCTGCACGTATTAGGCCTGCAATTGCCCACCGACCCCCGCTGGGTAAATATGGCTGAAATAGACCTGGAAGAAATCCTCACCGACCACGCGTATTGCGAGCAAAAGGCCGCTACTTCCTGCATTTCGCTGATACAGCAATATCCCGAAAGGGCCGAGTTGGTGCGCGAACTGGCGCCGGTGGTCACCGAAGAATGGGGGCATTTTCGCATGGTATTGGCCGAACTCGACAAGCGCAGTCTGCAACTGGGCCGCCAGCGCAAGGACGAATATGTAAATGCCCTGCTGCAGTTTCAGAAAAAAGGCGGCACTCGCGAGGAGGGACTTCTGGAAAAACTACTCACCTGCGCCCTTATTGAAGCACGCAGTTGCGAGCGATTCCGCTTGCTTTCGCTGCATATCAGCGAGGAGTCGCTGCGCGATTTTTATTACAAATTTATGGTAGCTGAAGCGGGCCACTATCGCATGTTTCTCGACCTGGCTATGCTGTATTGCGGCGAAGAAAAGCCTGGGCGCGCTGGAAGGAATACCTGGCCTTTGAGGCCGGGTTGATGGAGACATTGACGCCGCGCGGAGATAGGATGCACTGAGGGGAGTGGGAGAGGGTGGGAGAGTGGGAGTGTGGGAGCAAAACTTCTCACCCTCTCACCCTCTCACCCTCTCACACTCCCTCCTTCGCCCACTGCCGCAGCACCTCTCTATCAATTTCGTGTTTTCCTTCGAATGTGTGGATTTGCAGGGGCAGGCCGGTATCGGCCAGCCATTGGCTTTGCGTGGCTATGCGTTCTTCGGTGAGGTATTGATCTTGCAGGCCGTAGACGAAATGCAGCGATTTTTCCTGAAAATAGGGCAACAGCGGTTTGTAGTCGATATCTTCGGGCAGTCCGCCGGCCCACAGCAGGAGCACATCGAAATGGGGCAATTGGCGGGTTATCCAGCGGAGTTGTGTAGCGCAGCCCTGTGAAAACCCAGCCAGCACGATGCGGGTTTGAGGGGGGAGTTGGGTTACAAAATACTCGTACAGCGTAGACAGATAAGCCACGTAATCCTCGATTTCTGCGAGGCGGTCGTCTTTGGTCATCCACGAGGCGCCCACATCTCCGCTCACGCCTTCCCAATAAAAGCGGGAGAGGCCTTCGGGCGCTACTACCAGCGTTTCTTCATCGAGGATAGCTTCAAATTTGCGGATAAACTGCCCTGCCAGTTGGCCATACCCATGACAAGTTATCCAGAGGGTTTTGATGTGCGGACCGGGCGTTCCCAGCGTATAATAGCGAGCCGTACGAGCCACTGTGAGATGGTGTGCCTGCGGCTCGGGCTTAGTTTTTGTCATTGCCGAAGATGTCTTTCTTTTTCGATTTTTCGTCGAATACCGGATGGGGCACCGGGGCGGTGTCTTGCGAATCGTTGAATACTTTGTCGACATATATCCAGGCGCCTTTCTGGAATTTATAACCATCGTAGCTGCCGTCGGGCAGGTTGGTGGGGCCTTCGCCGTATTGTCCCATCATTGTGAGCAGGTGATCGAAAATGATCATCTCGTACGATTCGTCGTAGTTGAGTTTCACCGACGAATCGGCGGAATACTGCAGCACGACCCTGTTCTTGAAGCTTTGGGGTTTCCCTTCGGGTTTGTGGACAAAAACGGGTGCGCCAAAGACGGGTTGCCCCTTGTCGTCGAAAGTGAGTACGTCGATAAGTTTGCGCTTGTGGAAAAAGCGGTAGGCGTCAAAGCCGAACAGCAGGTAGTATTTGCTGCCTTTGGGGCCTTTGCATTCTTTCATATTGTAATACACCGATCCGTACCATTGTTCGGGCGGCAGCACCAGTTCCTCCAGGCTACTCTCTTCGATCTGTTGGGAACGGTCGATAAGCGGGAATAATTGGAGTTCGCTGCCGCGTTTCTGGATAGCGCCGTAGTAGCGGTATTCATTTACGTCGACGTACAATTGCCAGGTAAACACCCGGAACGAGCTGTCGGGGGGGTATTGTATCGATATAGATTTTGCCCTTTGAAAGGATAATAAAATGAATTGGGCGTTTTCAGGGCTTCTTTCAGGCTGGTAATCAACTTCTGGCAGGCGCCGAAGCGGTATTCGGGCAGCGAGTCGTTAACCACGGCGTAGGCCAACAGGGCTATGGTATCCTCGTAGGCATCCAGCCGGGTGAGTTGTTCCGGATTAAGTGTGGGCCCCCTTTGGGCTTTTGCCGTTCCCAAAGCCAACAAGCCGATAAAGGCGATAAACAGTATGTTTTTCATGCAGACAGCGAATTTTCAACTGCTTCAAAACGAAGAACGCAGGGCGCATATTTTGACGGTGGACATACATTCCTGCATATTGAGCGTTATTTAACAACCCGCTAATGTATTTTGGGGTTTTATTTTAAAAAAAATACACTTTATGAAAAAAAACATACTCGCAGCTATTGCCTTATTACTCACTGTGGCTGCCCTTGCGCAGCCGAAAGTCGGAATACAGGTATACGCTTCCGGCTTTACCCGTCCCGTAGATATTGTAAACGCTGGGGATGAACGTTTGTTTATCGTGGAGCAAAGAGGTGTTATCCGCATCATCGACGGCGCCGGACAGGTATTGCCCTCGCCGTTTCTCGATATTGACGCCCGGGTGAATTCGGCCTCCAACGAGCGCGGCTTGCTGGGCCTCGTCTTTCATCCTGACTATGCCGAAAACGGTTTTTTTTATGTAAATTATACCAATAACAGCGGCGATACCCATATTTCCCGCTTCCGGGTATCGGCGGGCAATCCCAATGTCGCTGACCCCGACAGCGAGAAAATTTTGATCGTGGAAGACCAGCCGTTTAGCAACCACAACGCCGGCGACCTCAACTTCGGTCCCGACGGCTACCTGTACTTCGGGTTCGGCGACGGCGGCTCGGGCGGCGACCCCCAGGCGATGGGCCAAAACCGGCAGCGGCTGCTGGGCAAAATGATCCGAATCGACGTGGACAACGGCGACCCCTACGCCATTCCGCCCACCAACCCTTATGCGAATAGCGCCGATACCTGCACGAAATCTGGGCTGGCGTGCGCAACCCCTGGCGTTTCAGCTTCGACCGCCTCACCGGCGATATGTGGATTGCTGACGTAGGCCAGGATGCCTGGGAAGAAATCGACTTCCAACCGGCCTCCAGTACGGGCGGTGAAAACTACGGCTGGCGCTGTTACGAAGGCTTAGCGCCCTACAATACTTCAGGTTGTGGCCCTCAAAATCAATACGTGCCCCCCATTCATGTGTATGCCAATACCTCCAGTGTAGGCTGCTCGGTAACCGGCGGCTTTGTGTACCGCGGCAGCAATTTCCCCGACCTCTACGGCTATTACGTTTATGCCGACTATTGCAGCGGTCGCATCTGGACCCTTCGCCCCAATACCCAGGGCGGCGGCTGGACCAACGAGTTTATGATGCAAGGGCCTTCTTCCCAGTTCAGCTCCTTTGGTGAAGACCAGTTTGGAGAAATATACCTGGCCGGCCTCGGTAACGGCAATATATACCGGGTAGTGGAATTGTGCCAGCCTTTCAGTGTTACGGGCACGGCTACTAACGTAAGTTGCCCCGGCGCTGGCGACGGCACGATTGCACTTGACATCGATAACAATACAGCGAGTTACACCATCGCTTGAGTACCGGCGCCGACGATCCCGGTTTATCGGGCCTTTCTGCCGGCACATACGGCGTTACCGCCACCAACAACATCGGCTGCGTGCGCAGCCTCGAGTTTCAAATCGTAGAACCCGATCCGCCCTTCATCGAACTGACCGCCGACGGCGCTGCGCTTGCCGCCTCTCAAGGTTTTGCCTCCTATATATGGCTGCTCAACGGCGAGCCGGTCGACAGTACCCAGGAAGCCACCTTTACCGCTACCCAATCGGGCGATTACAGCGTATTGGTGACTGATGCCAGCGGTTGTTCTTTTTCTTCCGGCTCGGTAAGTGTAGTCGTAAGCGGAATTTCTGAGGCCGAATTGGGCCTTACCAGGCTGGTGGTGTCTCCCAATCCATTCACTAATGCGCTGCGTATAGAGATGGATGCTCCCAGGGCTACTACCTACCGCCTTCGCCTCATGGATACGCGCGGCCAAACGCTGTACCAATGGGAAGAACCGGTAGCCCGCGGCTGGCGCAAAGACCTCGAATTGTCGCAATTGCCCACCGGTATGTATTTGCTGGGCATTAGTGCGAATGGGAAGGAGTTGGTGCGGAAGGTGCAGAAGCAGTAGGCGGAATTACGAATGGGGATTTCGGATTTCGGAATGCGGATTTATCAGAGAACAATCCGAAAACCTAAAAATATTCGTAAGATTCCAAATTCAGGTGATTTGTAAGGATGTTGTTGAAAATCCAACAAAACATTTTCGGATTAGAAATAATATACTTACATTTGCATAAAATCACCTGATAAATGAAAATGAAAACGTACAACAGCTGCGGCAGTGGCTGCAAACAGGAGAAGCGCCGATAATCCGGATGCGATTTTTCCTTGAAGTAATAGCTCCCGAATTGACCCGCCGGCACCGCGGAGAAGTCATCACCGATGACGACACCAGGTCGCTTGTCTTGCGGGCTTGTGCCGGGCTGCTCGGCACATCCACTCCCGAATTAGCCCATATGGTGCAATTGAGGGTGCGGTTTTTTCAACTGCAACACGGCGTGTTCGGCATCGAAGCCGGACAGGGGTCTTATTGTTTTTTTGAAGACCTGCGCCTGGGCGTCCTTATGCTGATTACCAACCAATACGGGGTATGGTTTGGGCACCTGTAGAGACGCGATGCATCGCGTCTCTACAGGTGCGCCACCTTATCCATCCACGGCCAGGCCTCCTCGAGCTGGCTGGCCAGGCGGAGCAGGATATCGTCGTTGCCGAGGGCGGCGGTGAACATCACGCCTACGGGCAGGTTGTCGGGCGTCCAATGCAGGGGTACCGACATCGAGGGCTGGCCGGTCATGTTGGCCAGTGGGGTAAAGGGGATGTAGGCAAAGGTTTTATCGGCAAGCGGCCCCACGTTGGCTTTGAGCAGCGGGGTGAGGTTCAGGGCGCCCACCATTTCCAGCAGCCGCTTTTCGGAAGCTGTAGGCTGCAAGGCGCCTACCTCAAAGGGCGCCGTGGCGCAGGTAGGCGTTATCAGGATGTCATATTTTTGGTGGAAGGCGCCATTGCGGCGGTAAAGGTCATTCCACTTGCCGCGAGCATAGGCAAAATCGCCGGCTGTATACACTTTGCCGAGCATGCCAAGTGCCCAGGTAGTGGCTTCTACGTCGGATCGGCGCACAGGCCGGCCTATGTCGTCGGCCATTCTGCGTAGCGCCGCAGCGGTTTCACCAAACACCATCATGATGAAGGTCTGGGTGAGATCTTCTTTTGCAGGGAAAATCTACCTCTTCCACGGCATAACCCAGCGACTCCAGCAATTTAGCTGTATTGTGAACTGCTTCTACATTGTGCGAATCTACCTCCATGCCGAGCGGGTGTTTGGTAGTAAATCCAAACCGCAGTGGGCCGGGATCGGCGCCCATTTCCTCGATAAACGGACGCACAGGCTGGCGCAGCAGGTAAGGCTCACCGGGCGTCTCTGCAATGATGGCGTCGAGAAAAGCTGCTGTGTCGCGCACGCTGCGGCTCACGCAGCCTTCGGTGACGGCGCCGCTCCACATTTCGCCGATAGTGGGGCCCAGGCTGATTAGTCCGCGGCTGGGCTTAAGTCCGAACAAGCCGTTGCACGACGCTGGGATGCGAATAGAACCCCCGCCGTCGCTGGCGGTGGCAATGGGCGTAATGCCGGCCGCGACGGCCGCCGCCGACCCGCCGCTGGAGCCGCCGGCGGTGCGAGAAGTATTCCAGGGGTTGCGCGTGGGGCCGAAAGCCCTGGGTTCGGTGTAAGGCGTCAGTCCTAATTCGGGTAAATTGGTTTTACCCATAAATACAAAACCCGCCTGCCGGAAACGTTCCACCACGTAGCTATCTTCTTGGATACATAACCTTATAACCGGCGCAACCGTTTTGCAAAGGGTATCCCTTGAGGTGCAATGCCAGGTCTTTGAGCAAAAAGGCACGCCGGCAAATGGCGAATTCGTGTCTACCTCGCCGGCCATCTTTTTGGCGAGGTCGTATAAGGGATAAATAATGGCGTTGATAGAAGGGTTGACGGCTTCGGCTCTGTTGATGGCAACTTCCAGAAATTCAGCGGGTTGTACGTCTTTGTTGCGCACCAATGCGGCAAGCTCTAATGCGTCGTAACGGCGATATTCATCGAATGTCATGAGGTAGATTTTATTACCCGAAAAATAGATAAATCTTTGCGAATAAAATACGTGCCATGCATCCAATTATTCGAGAAGTTTATGATGCCGAAATATTCAGACGTGAAGGCCACCAGCTGGTCGACCTGCTGGCCGATTATCTGCGCGATGTAGCCGCCACAGATCAATGGTCGGCGCTGACCTGGCAGTCGCCCGAAGCGGCTTTCGATTTTTTGGAACGGCATGTGGCGGAATAGCGACGGCGACCGCAGCAGCTCTTCAAAGAAACCCTTGCCCGTTCTATCCATTTGCACCATCCGCACTACATGGGCCACCAGATCAATCCGCCGGCGCCAGCTGCTTTTCTATCCAGCCTGCTTGTCGACGCACTCAACAACGGCATGGGCGTTTTTGAAATGGGCATGGCCGGCACGGCTATGGAAAGGGTGGTGATCAAAACTACGGCAAAAGCGATGGGATTGGGCGACTATGCCGACGGCTTTATTACTTCGGGCGGCACCCTGGCCAACCTCACTGCGCTATTGGCAGCTCGCAGCGCCAAAGCACCCGAGGCAGTGTGGGAAGAAGGCGCCCAAAGCCGGCTGGCGTTGCTGGTGTCGGAAGAATCGCACTATTGCATCGACCGCGCTGCGCGTATCATGGGCTGGGGCGATGCGGGGGTAATCAAAGTGCCCGCCGACGAACACTATGCCATGCGCACCGAATTGCTGGAAGATTACTACCGGCAAGCTCAGAAAGATGGCCTGACAGTGATAGCCGTGGTAGGCAGCGCCTGCGCTACCTCTACAGGTTCCTTCGACAACCTCGAGGCTATTGGCGCTTTCTGCCGCCAACGCGATCTCTGGTTTCACGTCGACGGCGCCCACGGTGGGGCGCTGGCATTTTCGGGAAATTACAAGCATTTGCTAAAAGGCATTGAAAGCGCCGACTCGGTGGTCATGGATTTTCACAAGATGTTGCTGGCGCCGGCTATTGCTACCGCCTTGATCTTTCGGGAGGGCAATCAGGGTTATCACACTTTCCACCAGCGCGCCCAATACCTCTGGGCCGACGCAGAGCAAACCGAGTGGCACAACCTGGCCAAACGCACCTTTGAATGCACAAAGCAGATGATGAGCCTCAAGATCTATGCGATTTTGTACGCTCACGGCCTTGATTTGTGGGACGCTTATGTGACGCAGATGTGCGACTTGGGCAAAACCATGGCAGAATTAATCGAAGCCAAACCGGGGTTTGAATTGGCCGTGGCGCCGCAGTGCAATATCGTTTGCTTTCGGTACGTGCCCGAAGGCGCCGCTCCCGAATCGCTTAACGCACTAAATCAAACCATTCGGCAACAAATTATCGAAAAAGGCGATTTTTATATTGTACAAACTATGCTACGGGGTAAGGCTTATTTGCGCGTTACACTGGCAAATCCGTTTACAAGCAAGGAAGACCTGGAAACCTTGCTGAATGAAATCGTAAAGTCGTAAAGTCGTATAGTCTCAAAGTACGTATCATGGAAAAAATCACCGAATCTCCCTCGCACTACCGGCATTTGGAACAAAAAAGCACCCGCGAACTGCTCACCGGTATCAACCGCGAGGATCAAAGCGTGGCCCTGGCCGTGGAGCGGGTTATCCCGGCTATCGAGGCCTTGGTGGATGCTGCGGCAGCGCAAATGAAAGAAGGCGGCCGGCTCATCTACATCGGGGCGGGCACCAGCGGCCGACTCGGCATCCTCGACGCCTCGGAGTGCCCGCCTACCTACGGCGTGCCCGAAGACCTGGTAATCGGAATCATAGCCGGCGGGGAAATCGCCGTGCGAAAATCGGTGGAAAATGCCGAAGACGATACCGCCCAAGCCTGGAAGGATTTGCAGCAATTGTTTGTAAACGAGCAGGATATCGTGGTGGGCATCACCGCTTCGGGCACAACCCCTTACGTGGTTCACGGATTAAAACACTGCCGCGAAAATGGCATCGCCACCGGTTGTATTACCTGCAATCCCGGCATGCCCGTAGCCCAATACGCCGATTTTCCCATCGAAGTGATTACCGGGCCCGAGTTCGTGACCGGCAGCACGCGCATGAAGGCCGGCACCGCGCAGAAGATGATTCTCAATATGATCTCCACCAGCGTGATGATCAAATTGGGCCGGGTGTTGGATAACAAGATGGTGGATATGCAACTCAATAACGCCAAGTTATTCGACCGCGGCGCCCGGATGCTGATGCAGGCCCGGGGTTTGACTTATGAAGAGGCGATGGAGTTGTTGGAGCGGTGTGGTAGTGTGCGGAAGGCTATGCAGTAATTAATTAACCGCAGAGGACGCAGAGTTACACAGAGGTTTCGCAGAGCGAGCGTTTCTATGACTCTGTGAAACCTCTGTGTAACTCTGCGTCCTCTGCGGTAAAAAAAACAACATAATGTTACTACTAATAGACAGTGGGGCACCAGGGCATCCTGGGCATTTTGCAGGGATGGCCAAGAAATCCTACGGCTAAAAACCGATGGTTTACATCCCCTTTTTATGTCTGATGAACAAATCAATGCCATATTGATGCAGGTTCGCGCCCAGTCGCCGCAGTCGCCCGAGGCCATTTTCTACTACGGTGCGGGCTGCAAAAGCGAAGCCATGCAGCAGCGACTGGTACAACTGATGAGCCATATCTTCGAAGGCGCCAGGGTAGAGGTGAATACCGATTTATTGGGCACGGCCCGGGCGCTTTGCCAGCGTTCGCCGGGCATAGCCTGTATTTTGGGCACGGGTTCTAACGCTTGTCTGTACGATGGCAACGCGATTGTCTCTAATATCGGCGGCTGGGGTTACGTATTGGGCGACGAAGGCAGCGGCGCCGCCATGGGCAAGCAACTCCTGGCCGACTACCTGTCGGGCCTCGTGCCTGCTGATCTGAAAGGCGAATTAGAAACGACTTTCCAACTATCTCATGATTTTATTATCGACTCTGTGTACCGACAACCGAAACCCAGTCGTTTTTTGGCTTCCTTTGCGCCGTACATTCTTTCACACGCTGATGAATCTTATTTTCACAAATTGGCTTACGATCAATTTGTTTTATTTCTCACCCAATACGTCAGCATCTATCCGCAGAGCGCCCAATGGCCGGTGCATTTACGGGGTCGGTGGCCTGGTATTTTCGGGAGATTCTGGTGGAGGCAGTGAGCGCCCAAGGGCTTAAGCTTGGTAATGTCTTGGTTGATCCTATGGAAGGACTTGTGTTATTTCATAATGAAAAAAAATGGTAGGCTACTTTAACTATACCTGCTCGTGAGCATTCACACAAACCAGGCTCTGATTTTTGAAAATCAGAAATATTGCGAGTAACCAATGTCAAGTCATATACAAGAGCAGTCGCGGCGATAATAGCATCAGGTAATTTGATTTTATATTGCTTTCTCAATTTTTGAACAACATCATCAGTTAGAGATAATACATGAAATAATAAAATCTATAAGTATTTGATTTTCAGGCACTGATCCATTGTAGCTTAATAGTTAAATCTGGTTAATAACCGAAGACAATGCAAGTTATTATTGATAACATTTTCAACCCAAACACTTCCGCCAGGAGGCAAAGTACCGCCTAAAAATTCAATAACTGTATTCGTGTCAATTAAATATTGCGTTCCCATTCCTTACGGCTTTGCTCGACTTCATGTAACATCTTTTCAGCTGTTTCTTTAGAAATACTTCAGCCATTGCCGCTTGGCGCTGTTGTGTTTTTGTTTCGACCAAACGTAAAATATGAAGTTGCTCCAATTGCTGAAGCAAAGGCAAGGCGTTGTCATTGAGTAATTCGACGGTTATTATTTGCATGGCCATATTATTAAAGCTTGAATTGTAACAAATTTAAACATTTTTTGACGGATTGGTTCCTCGTTTGAGAAAACTTAGTTAGGTTGACCATTTACTGGACGCTCGTTTCGACTCCGCTCAACGAACGACTTGGATCGAGTCGCACAGTCACACAGTCACCTGCGGATTAGCTATGCTAACAGCCACCAACCTCGTCACCCAATCCGACGCATCGGGTTCGTAATCGGAGGTTTCTCTGCCGGCGCGGTCGGTTTTTTCGAGTGGCGCGGGCAACTCAATCTGGTCGAAGCGTTTGACATCCACAAAATGCGTAGACGCAATGAGCTTCAAGTAGGTTACGCTCTCGGGGTCTTTAAAATGTATTACCTCTTCTTCCAGCGTGAGCTTCACCGGCCTTCCGTCGCGTATCCAGCAATCGGCATTGGGTTGTAATTCTACGATGCCCTGTGGCAGTAAACCCGTGAAAACCCGGAACCGCATCGACAGGTAGATCAGCGACACAAACAGCGGCTTGTCGTAGGTATTCACCAGCCTGATTTTTATACTGCCGCCGTTCACCGCCGGGTCGAACACCGGGTTTACCGCATCGTTGTGAAAATCCAGTCGACTGTCCTTGCCGTCGGCGCCTACCTGGTAAAACTCGATCTCCACCGGAAATTTTTTAAACAAAAAACTATTGGGGTTGTGCAGGTTTTTGACAAACTCCCATTGCGCAATATGGCGTAGGTACAACATAACAATTTTGCACCGCTTACGCTTAGTTCTTTTACGGTGGCCACCAGCGGGCGATGGGGTTTTCGGCGGGTAATCACATAGCCCTGCTGGTCAGCGTGTACGGTATAGTCGGCTTCGTATTCGGCGGCAGCCGGGTGGATATTGGCGCCGCCGGAGTTCCAGGCGACCTGCAGCAATTGAGCAGCAGCGGCATAACCTTCGGCGGGCGCTACAAAAACCTTGATAGGGGAGGAGAGGAAACCGTCGATAAATCCCTTGTACAATGTGCCGGAAGGCAATTTTTGTTCAAACAATAATTGTGTCTCCGAAGATTGAATTTTACCCAGTTGAGCGGTGTATTCGGCGCCGCCGGCGGCAACTACCTTTGCCGTCCGGGCCTGCGCTGAAATGCCTTGCAAGTGCCCCAGGTCGATATACCAGCCATTGTCGCGTTCGTACACATTTCCATACAAAGGCGCGCCGGCGCCGGCCTCCAGGTCGAGAAAAAAGCGGAACAACTCACTATCGGCTTCTTCGGAGGCGTAGACCTGCGGGGTTTGCTTGAAATTGTTTTTGACGTACTGCCGGATGCGGCTTTGCAGGTCGTAATAAGTGACCCGGTTGTCGGAGCGTTGCAGTACTTCGAGCAGCATCTGGGTAAAAACGCCGTGTCCGCTGCGCTCGTAGGCCGACTCGGTGGGCAGCGCGGCGGCAATTTGCACGTGGCGGCCTTCGGGCAGCAGATCGCTGATGGGGCGTTTTTCGAAATCGGCGGGTTGTATTTTTTTACCAAAATAAAATCCTCCCAATTGCGCTCAGGCAGTACGCCGTCGATCCTCGAGCCATCACCTCATCTGTGCCGCTGCGGGTATTTTGTCCCGAATGGCAGCAATCGAAGATAGTGATGATGTGGGGCTGTTTTTTGGAAATTTGGTGAATCAAAAAACGCAATTCCTTGTCGGCGAGCAGGCGGGAGGGGGAGAGGGGGGGAGGGGGGGAGGGGGCGATAATTCCATTGTAGGGCACCAGGCATTGGAGGGCGCGGGAGGGCGAGCTTTTCCAGAAAACGGGATTGGCGGCCTCGCGGGTGCCGTGACCGCTGAAATAAAACAGCGCCACATCGTCGGGGCCTGCCTGTCCGAGGTGCGATAAAAATTGATCGATAATATTGGCCTTGGTGGCCTCGCCGTCGCGCAAGAGCACATCATGTAGCCTGATGCCGGGCATAGCCTTCAAATAAGCCTGGACGGCTTCCACATCTGCCACGCAGCCTTTCAGGCGGGGCACCGGCGGCTCGTAGGCATTGACGCCCACGAGCAAAGCGTAAACGTTTTTTGCCATTGGTAATTTTTACATTAAATTGGTCATCAAGATAAGAGAAAAAGCTATGTTCGACAAATTCATACAGCAAGTCAGCGAAGCGCTCGGCAACAACGAAATAGAAGCCGCCATTGCCCAGTTGCAAAACCTCATCATGATGGCCGATACCGAGTTGCTATCGGATATTGTATTGCTCAGCGCGCGCTACAAAAAATTGCAGTCAGATATCCGCAAAGACGTGCTGAGTTACGACGAAGAAACCAAGGCCAACAACAAAATCGTCGACGGCCTTTTTTCGCTTGTAAAGAAATCAAATCGCAGCCCGACCGCTACGGCGCTTATTTCAAAGTAGAAGCCGAAATGGGTATGGCCGAGCAAAAGCAGCGGGTGAGCATGAGCGGTTGGCAGAAAGACGTGTTGATGGACCGTTTGTCGCGAGTCAAAGCCCTGCACATCCCCTTCCGCATATTGTGGCTTGATGACAACCCCGACTGGAGCCAATACGAGATCAACCTGTTGGAGTCGCTGGGTGTGGAAATGACTAGTGCCCTCAGCTCGGCTGCCGGCCGGCAACTACTCGAAAATGAAGAGATAGACCTGATCATTTCCGACATCCGCCGCGAGGGCAAAATCAACGAAGGCATCGCCTTTTTGTCCCGCTTGGCCGGGACCGACCTGTTCAGGCCCACGATATTCTACCTCTGCGAATTTGACCCTGCACTGGGCGCCCCGCCCCACGCCTTCGGCATCACCAACTGGCCCAGCG
>JADKAE010000012.1 GCA_016715405.1 Saprospiraceae bacterium
TTGAATACTCAGCAGGTAGTCGATGTCGTCGTACCCATTGATCATGCACATTTTGCGGAAAGGATCGATGGGAAAAGAAGCCTGCGCACCGCTGGCTATGATGGTTATGGTTTGTTGCTCCAGATCCACCTCAAATATAGCCTTAGGGTCGGCTTCAATCGCCAGGAAAATCTCGTGCAAAAAGCTTTCTTCGACCTGTACAGGCAATAGCCCGTTATTGAGGGCGTTGCCTTTGAAGATGTCCGCAAAAAAGCTGGATACCACTACGCGTATGCCATAGTCGTAGAGCGCCCATGCGGCGTGTTCCCGACTGGAACCGCAACCGAAGTTTCTTCCTGCTACCAGTATTTGACCGCCGTATAGCGGGTGGTTTAACACAAAACCCGATTTGGGGCTGCCGTCGGGGTTATAACGCCAGTCGCGGAACAGATTTTCGCCAAAACCCTCTCGCGTGGTGGCTTTCAGAAAACGCGCCGGTATGATCTGATCGGTATCCACATCCTCATTAGGCAGCGGGATGGCACTGGAACGTATTTCGGTGAATTTTTCCATCGTGCTTTGTTAGTTTAATAAGGTTCTTACACCCACGATTTTTCCTGCGATAGCCGAAGCGGCAGCCATCAGCGGACTGGCTAATATGGTGCGGGCGCCGGGTCCCTGGCGGCCTTCAAAATTGCGGTTGGAGGTAGAAATGCAATAAGCGCCTTCGGGCACTTTGTCTTCGTTCATTCCCAGGCAGGCTGAGCAACCCGGTTCGCGAAAGTCGAAGCCGGCATCCAGAAATATGCGGTCGAGGCCTTCGGCTTTTGCTTGTGCTTCTACCTGTTTACTGCCCGGCACGATCCATGCGTTGACATGGCTTTTTGTTTTCCTTTTACAAATTGGGCTACCAGTCGCAAGTCTTCTATTCTTGAGTTGGTGCAACTGCCGATAAATACGTAGTCTACCGGCTTACCAAGTAGCTGTTCGCCGGCTTGAAAGCCCATGTACTCCAGCGACTTCCCAAAAGAAGCGGTTTGTCCGGCAGCTGAAGGAATGTGTTCATTGATTTTAATACCCATTCCCGGGTTGGTGCCGTAGGTCACCATGGGCGCAATATCGGCGACGTCAAAATGGTGTTCGACGTCAAATTCAGCGCCTGGATCAGGTACAAGGTGCGCCAATAGGCGGCGGCAAGTCAAAGCTTCACCCTGGGGCGCAAAAGTCCGGTTTTTCAGGTAGCTGATGGTTGTTTCGTCGGGGGCGATGAGTCCGCCACGGGCGCCCATTTCGATGCTCATATTGCAAATGGTCATGCGCCCTTCCATCGAGAGGCTGCGGATAGCTTCGCCGGCGTATTCCACAAAATACCCCGTGCCGCCGGCGGCAGTGAGTTTTGAAATGATGTACAATATGATGTCTTTTGCCAATACGCCCGGCTGCAATTGGCCGTCTACGGTGATGCGCATGCGCTTGGGGCGTCGCTGCAGCAGGCATTGCGTAGCCAATACCTGTTCTACCTGGCTGGTGCCGATGCCAAAGGCTATACAACCAAAAGCGCCGTGGGTAGAAGTATGACTGTCGCCGCATACCATAGTCATGCCGGGTTGGGTAAGTCCTAATTCGGGACCGATAACGTGTACAATACCCTGGTAGGGGTGACCAAGCCCATAGAGTTCAAGACCGAAATCGTTGCAGTTTTCCACCAGTTTATCCACCTGAAACCTCGACAGTTCTTCCTTGATGGGAAGGTGTTGGTTTTTGGTAGGCACGTTGTGGTCGGCGGTAGCCACGGTTTGTTGCGGCCGGAAAACGCCTAATCCGCGTTTGCGCAGCCCGTCGAAAGCCTGGGGGCTGGTTACTTCGTGAATAAAATGGCGGTCTATATACAATACATCCAATCCGCCGTCGGCTTGTTTGATCACGTGGGTATCCCAGATCTTGTCGAAGAGGGTTCTATTCATTTTTAGCTAAACTTGCTTTAGTTATTGATAATCAAACAGTAGCGGGAACTTCTATCGAAATGATTTGCAGCAAATCTTCGTCGTTGACTTCTTTTTTGCTGTCGGCTACACTAAGAAAACGAGTATACACCCGGTCTAATTCTTCTTTACTGAGGTTGTGTCCGATATTTTTTGCCCGGTAGGCTATGGCGGCACGGCCGCTGCGTGCGGTGAGCACTATTTTAGAATGGTCGACGCCAACTTCGAGCGGGTCGATGATTTCGTAGGTTTCGCGTTTTTTGATCACGCCATCCTGGTGTATGCCGGAGGAATGCGCGAAGGCATTGGCGCCCACGATAGCCTTGTTGGGTTGTACGGGCATGCCCATGCGCTCCGATACCAATTGACTGATGGGATTGAGCAGTCGGGTGTTGATACCGGTCTCAAACCCAAGGTGGGCGTGCTGGCGTAGTATCATTACAACCTCTTCGAGCGAAGTATTGCCGGCTCGTTCTCCGATTCCGTTGATGGTGCACTCTACCTGGCGGGCGCCGTTTTGAAGCCCGGCGATAGAGTTTGCGGTGGCTAATCCCAGGTCGTTGTGGCAATGGGTAGACAAAATCGCATTGTCGATACCCTTAACGTTTTCTTTCAGATAGCGGATCTTGGCGCCGTATTCTTCCGGAAGACAATAACCGGTAGTATCTGGTATGTTGAGCACGGTAGCACCGGCTTTTATCGCCGCTTCGATCACCCGGGCCAGAAACGCATTATCTGCGCGGCCGGCGTCTTCGGCGTAAAATTCTACGTCGTGGACAAAGCGCTTGGCGTATTTCACTGCACCAACAGCTCTATCGATGATTTCAGATGGCGAGCAGCGCAGCTTGTAGCGAATATGCATTTCGGAAACGCCGATACCGGTATGTAATCGCGGGTGTTTGGCATGTCGCAATGCCCTTGCGGCGACTTCTATGTCGTTTTCCACTGCCCTCGACAAGCCGCATACTACGGCGTGTTTGACGGCTTTGCTTACTGC
This sequence comes from Saprospiraceae bacterium, assembly GCA_016715405.1. Lineage (GTDB taxonomy): Bacteria > Bacteroidota > Bacteroidia > Chitinophagales > Saprospiraceae > JABWBR01. The sequence continues at coordinate 2,959 of JADKAE010000012.1, forward strand.
TTCTACGGAGGCAAAATCGCCTGGGCTCGACACCGGGAAGCCCGCTTCGATTACATCTACACCCAATTCCTCCAAGGCCCGGGCTATTTCAATTTTTTGTTCGGTGTTTAATTTGCAGCCGGGTACTTGCTCACCGTCGCGCAGCGTGGTGTCAAAAATAAATACTCGAGGGTTCGACATAACAACTACTGTGTTTAATCTGTAGAAAAAAGTAAGTTTGTGAGGGCCAAAGTTATTTTGTTTGGCAAACCGGCAAGGCATCAAAAAATTGTATTAATCCAAACCTGAAACACTTTAATAATGATTTAATTTGTTGATTAACTGATTTTTATGCTACTTTAAATTACAATGCCAAAACAACGCACAGATGATTTAATGCAGCTCATCGAGTCGATGACGCGCTCGGAAAAACGCCATTTCCGTTTGTTCGTCGGTCGCAACCAGGCATCTGAAGACATGCTTTTTATGCAGTTGTTTGATTTTCTGGAAAGGTATAAGACGTATGATGAGGCTGAATTGTTGAAAAAACTACCCGATGTTAAAAGGCGCAGCTGTCTAATCTGAAAGCACATTTGTACAAACAAATGCTCATCAGCCTGCGATTGCTCAATAAAAGCAGCAACGACGATATCCAGATCAGGGAAATGTTCGATTATGCCCGCATTTTGTATAATAAGGGATTGTACCGTCAAAGCCTGGATATTCTCGACAAGGCCAAATCTAAGGCTATGGAAACCCGCCATTATACCCTGGCGCTTGAAGTGGTTGAATTTGAAAAGTTAATCGAGGGTCAATACATTACGCGTAGCATTGCCGGAAGGGCAGAACAACTCACTTCGCAGGCCATCGAACTCAACACCCTTGTAGCCAGCACACACGCTTTTACCAACCTCTCGCTTCAACTCTACGGGCTTTATCTCAAGGTGGGCTACGTGCGCAACAGAAAGGATTATTATTATGTAAAAGAATTTTTTCAGGCGAGGTTGCCCAAGCTGAGCTATGATAAACTCGACTTTTGGGGCAAGGTATACTTTTGCCAGGCACACGTTTGGTATTACCACATGACCCAGGAATTTGCCTTTTGCTACCGCTATGCCCAAAAATGGGTCGATTTATTCCACGAGTCGCCCGATCTGATTCGGGTGAACCCTCCGCTGTATCTCAAAGGATTGCACAATTTGCTGAGCGCGTTGTTTAACACCCTGTACTACAAGCGATTTGTGGAAGTGCTGGATGAATTGCTCGATTTTACCAACCAATTCGATTGGAGTGAAGATAAAAACATAGCGGGTTTGTTCCAACTCTATAAATTCATACACAGTATCAAAAAGCACTACCTCGAAGGCACTTTTTCTGAGGGGCTTGCATTAGTACCCGAGCTGGATAAGCTCATTCAGCACGATGAATACAACTGGGATAATCACCGGGTCATGGTGTTTTATTACCGGATAGCCTGTCTGTATTTTGGCAGTGGCGACAATAGCAACGCGATCCATTATCTCAATCTGATTATCAATCAAAAAAATCCGGACTACAGGGAGGATATCCAGGGTTTTTCTCGTATTCTCAGCCTGATCGCCCATTTTGAGTTGGGCAACGCGCAACTATTGGAATACCAGGTCAAATCAGTATTCCGGTTTTTATTAAAAAAAGAAGACCTCAACGATGTACAAAAGGAAATTTTCCGCTTTTTGCGCAAAATTCCGCGTATGCGGGCCAACGAGCTGCGGGGGGAATTTATCCGGTTGCGCGATAAGCTCAGAAAATTGGAGAGCGACCCCTTCGAACGACGCCCATTCCTTTACCTCGATATCATATCCTGGCTGGATAGCAAAATCGAAAGTATCAGCGTGCAGGATGTCATCAGGCAGAAATTCCTGGAGCGCCAGGCAGCTTCTAACCGGGAGTGACTTATACGTTGAAGCGGAAGTGCATCACATCTCCGTCGCCTACCACATATTCTTTACCTTCCACGTTCATCTTGCCGGCTTCTTTTACCGCATGTTCGGAGCCATACTGTACGAATACATCGTATTTGATGACTTCTGCGCGGATAAAGCCGCGCTCGAAATCGGTATGTATCACGCCGGCGGCCTGTGGGGCCTTCATGCCGCGGTGTATTGTCCAGGCGCGCACTTCTTTTTCGCCGGCGGTGAAATAAGTGATCAGGTTGAGCAAATGATAGCAGGCTTTGATCAAGCGGTTGACGCCGGGTTCGTGCAAGCCCATCGTTTCGAGGAATTCCAGGCGTTCTTCCCGGGTTTCCAGTTGTGCGATTTCGGCCTCAATTTCAGCACTGATTAGGATGACCTCGGCATTTTCGGCCGCTACGGATTGCTCGAATGCCTGGGTATGCTTATTGCCGGTGAGCACAGCGGCTTCATCTACGTTGCACACATACAAAATAGGTTTGGCCGTAAGCAGGAACATCGACTGTACGAGCTGCTGTCCTTCGTCGTCGAGGTCAGCCGTGCGGGCAGGCTGGCCGCTTTCGAGATGGCGAAGTATTTTTTCGGCATTTTCAACCGCGCGTAGGGCTTCTTTTTCGGCGCTTTTGGCCTGGCGGCGCAGGTTGTCGAGGCGCTTTTCCACCGTTTCCATGTCTTTGAAGATCAGCTCGGTATCGATGATCTCTTTATCGCGCACGGGATTTACGCTGCCGTCTACATGCACCACGTTGTCGTCTACGAAGCAACGCACCACGTGAATAATAGCGTCCACTTCGCGGATATTGGCCAAAAACTGGTTGCCCAGGCCTTCGCCTTTGCTGGCGCCTTTGATCAGGCCGGCGATATCGAGAATTTCCACCGTCGTGGGGATTACCTTCTGGGGTTCACCAGCGAAGCCAGCTTGTCGAGGCGCTCATCGGGTACGGTGATCATCCCCACGTTGGGGTCTTTGGTAGCAAACGGATAGTTGGCCGCCAGGGCTTTTGCCGAGGTCAGCGCGTTAAACAACGTAGATTTACCTACATTTGGCAGTCCTACAATACCGCACTTCAAACCCATGGTGTTGTGTTGTGTTTAAAAAGAGGCGCAAAGATAGTGCTTAATTTGTTTTGAAAAGCGCCTGGTTTAAAAATGAATATATAAACATGAATTTCCTTGCCCATTTTTTGCTGGTTCAACACAACGAGAGCTGGATAGTCGGCAATTATATCGCCGATTTTATCAAGGGCAACGCCATTCATGCGTACCCGGCCGACGTACAGGAGGGAATCAGGGTGCACCGGGCCATCGATACGTTTACCGACCAGCACCCGGTGGTGCTGCAGGGCGTGCGCCGTTTGCACGAAAGGCACAGCAAATACGCACCGGTATTGGTGGATGTATTACGACTATGTGCTATCGTTGCATTGGGAAAAGTATACCTACCAGGAATTGCAGGATTTTACCCGCAGTATGTATGCGGTATTGAGTCGCATGCCGCGCTATTGCCCGAGTTGTTTCAACGCCGGCTTGAGTTGATGATCGCCGACGACTGGTTGATGCGGTATACGAATTTGGAAGGATTAGAGGAGGCTTTTCACCGCATAAAACGCCGCGCCAGCAAGCCGGAGTTGTTTGATAGGGCTGTAGACAGCCTGTTGGCGCATTTGCCGGCTTTAGAGGAAGAGTTTCAATTGTTTTTTCCGGAGTTGATTGGTGAGGTGACAAGGTGACAAGGTGACAGGGTGACAGGGTCACTAGGAAATCCTCAGTTCTTCGGCTATTTGAATTACCTCCTTTTCCGTTAAGCCAAGAAAATCGGCAACCTGAGCGGCTTTTATTCCTGCAAGCAGCATCTTGCGGGCGGATTCGCGTTTTTCTTCTTTGTAATGAAGCCGCTCTTTTTCCATGCCCTTCTCCATGCCCTTCTCCATGCCCTTCTCCAAGCCCTTCTCCATACCTTGCTGGTACAAGTAATCTGTCTCGATATTATAAGTAATCGGCATGTCTTTTATGATTTTTGCAGTTATTACGTCCAATTTACGCAATCTCGCCAGAATAAACAACTGGCTCAGGTATCTCGAAAGTTCACTCGGGTTATGGCATACCAGCCTGAGCCTTTGTACAATATAACGCAATACAACTTCTGTTTGTTTCTTGGGAAAACGGGCCAGAATCGCCAGCAGAATTACTTCAGGGACTTGTGAGGCCAGCAGTTGGCTGACATCGAGATTGTGGACGTTTATCAGGTGAAAGCCGGTAAAAACCTGGGTATCGGGCAATTGTGTCTGCATCTTGGGGATGCCTTTGCCCAGATATACCACGACGTGTTTGATCGGAATTCGCTTTCTGCGAAGAGCCATGCCGTGGTATTCGGCGGCTCTGTAAAGCATTTCTGCGTCGCTTTTTGTTTGAAATTCGATATGCAGAATCAACTGTTCGCCCTCTTTAGTTCGGACTTTGTAGAAAAAATCCATATCGCGCTCAAGCGTAGTCTGCATCTTGGCACGGAGCGGCAAAAATTCAGCGATGCGAATGTCAAGGGCCTCTTCTATCAGTGGCAAAAAATCCGCTCGGCGTTTTCCTTGAATATCTTATCATAGAGATTACCTTCTTTGGGCGTTTGTTCGTCCATGTTGTTTTCATTTGTGTGTTGTTTTTGGTGGTCTTTCAATACAAAAATAAACAAATTTTATAAACGGGTGCACTTTACAATAAATAAAATGTTTTATTAAAAGGTGACGGCTTAGGATGTTTCTATTCTAAGCCGTCACCAACCAGGCTATTTCCCAGCCGTCACCTTGTCTCCACCTGGATCACCCCCCCGTCGTCACCTTGTCACCTCAAAATCACTTCACATACAAATTAAATTCCACCCGGCGATTGAGGCTACGGCCTTTTGTCGACTTATTGCTGGCCACAGGTTGCGTTTCACCATAGCCTTTATAAGTCATGCGCACTGCGTCGATGCCTTTTGAGATCAGGTAGTCATAGCAAGCCTTGGCCCTTCCCTCTGATAAATCCAGATTGATCTTGTCATTTCCTACGTCATCGGTATGGCCGGCAATGGCGATGCTATAGCCTGCATAACGATTCATGATATCTACTACTTGGTCGAGTATGATGTAAGACTCGCTTCTAAGCGTAGTTTTGCCGGTTTCAAACTTCACAGAGCGCATGGCTGTAATCAGCAAGGCCTGGTCCTCTTTTTTTACTTCCGGGCAGCCTTTATTGTCAATTGGGCCTGCCAATCTGGGGCAGGTATCGTCGGGGTCTACCAATCCGTCTCCATCTGTATCGGGGCAGCCGTCGAATTTTCCGAAATCATCAGGACAGCGGTCGGAGGCATCCGCTACGCCGTCATTATCGCGGTCGGGGCAACCTTTGGTGGTAGCGCTACCGGCTTGGTCGGGGCAAGCGTCGTCTACGTCGTCAATGCCGTCGCCGTCGCGGTCGGTAATCGGACAGCCTTTATTAGCTGCGGGGCCGGCTTCGGTGGGGCAATCGTCATTGCGATTGGCCACGCCGTCGTTGTCATCATCGGGGCATCCACTGAGGGCCACTACGCCTTTTTCTTCAGGGCATTGGTCTATATTGTCAGCCAGTCCGTCTCCATCGGTATCAGGACAGCCATTCATTGAGCCGGCTACTTCCGGGCAATCGTCGTCTTTGTCGGCCAATCCGTCGCCGTCGGTATCGGGACAGCCGTTGGTCATTTTGCTACCCGCCTGGTCGGGGCATTTGTCGTCGGCATCGGCAATGCCGTCGCCGTCGGCATCGGGGCAACCTCCTAATGCAGCCACGCCGGGGATATTCGGGCATTTGTCCAATGCGTCTGACACGCCGTCGCGGTCAGCGTCGTTTTTGCCCAAACGGTAGACGAAGCCGAGGCCGAGTTGCATGTTTTTGCGAAAATCTTCCTGCGAAAGGCGGTATTCGCCTTGCAAATTGACATAAGAATTGCGACCTACCCTGATATCGAGGCCCAATCCAACGGGAATCTGCAGGTTGCCGCTTTCAAAACGCTCGGATACATATCCCGCACCACCGAATACATAGGGCACCAAACGGGCTTGCTCTTTGAAATACTGCAGGCGAAGCAGGGCATCAAGGCTTACGATGTTTACATTGTCCTGCACGCCGGAGATATTGGCCACCCCAACTTTTAGCGGAACCGTAAGGCCTACGAAGCGGCTAAAATGACGGGTATAGCCTATTTCTAGGCCATTGGTGATGTCGAGATTGTCTACATTGTTGGGCATGCCGTAATCGATGAATAATAATTTGGCGCTGATGGCACTCACGCCCTGACTAGCGGGCGATTGGGCCAGTGCGTTCCCTATGATAAGTGATAGTGCAAAAATCAGGAGGTAGTTTTTCATACTGATGAAGTTTTGGATGCAAGTGTTAGGTAAGTGATGTATTCTCATAGATAGTGGCGAATTTACCGTTTTTGGACGCTTTTAGGCGAATTTCGTCACCTCGTTTCATGCCTGTTTATATGAAAAATTGAGATACAGGTAATTGCAATTATACGATCTTAGTGGCTTAAAGATTCATAATTAGTAATATAAATCATTTGGACGGCATAACGATTTATCAAAATAAGATATGAAAAAAACGAATGCCATGCGTATCCTCGACCGCCACAATGTGGCATATATCGAGGCGCCGTACAGCTACGATCCTGAGCAACTGGGTGTCGGTACTATCGCTTCTGCTTTAGGACTGCCTATAGGTCAAGTGTATAAAACCCTGGTTGCTACCGGAGATAAAACGGGGGTATTGGTGGCGGTGATACCCGGCGATAAAGAGCTGGATTTTAAGTTGTTGTCGCAACATTCCTGTAATAAAAAAATAGGCCTGGTGCCGCTCAAAGACTTGCAATCGCTTACCGGATATATCAGGGGCGGTTGTTCGCCTGTGGGTATGAAAAAAAATTACCCGGTCTGGTTTGATGAATCGGCCCTGTCCTGGGATCGCATTTATATCAATGCCGGACAAAGGGGGATGCTCATTGGGGTAGCGCCGGCTGAGGTAATAAGAGTAACGCAGGCTGGGGTGGGGGAGATTTGTTAGCCGCCGGCCGCCAAAACCCTCAACTTTTCTTTTACTCTGTGCGCCTTCTCCAGTGCCTCCACCAGCGTATCGCCCAATACAGTCACATGCCCCATCTTGCGGTAGGGCTTGGTCTGTGCTTTGCCATAGATGTGGATGTTTACGCCTTCCATAGCCAGGCAGGCTTCGAGACCATCGTAATAGGCAGGGCCGCTATAGCCGGGTTCGCCCAGCAGGTTTAGCATTACCGAAGCCGTTTTCATTTTGGTGCTGCCCAGCGGCAAATTGAGCACGGCACGGATGTGTTGCTCAAATTGCGATGTATAGCAACTTTCGATAGTATGGTGGCCGCTGTTGTGGGGCGCGGGGCCACTTCATTGATGAGTAGTTCGCCGTTTTTTGTGAGGAACAATTCTACGGCCAGCAGTCCGCATATGCCAAATGATTCGATCGTTTGCCGGGCGAGTCGCTCGGCTTCTTTTTCCAGCCGGCTATCCACATGGGCCGGGCAGAGCAGCCATTCCACCAGGTTGGCATCGGGGTTAAAATCCATTTCTACGACGGGGAAAGCTTGTATATCACCGCTTTCATTGCGGGCCACGATTACCGAGAGTTCTTTGGCAATGTCAACAAGCGGCTCGATGATACAGGCGCCGGGCAGGAGTTTGGGCAGGTCGGCAGCCGACTGGATGACGGCCACGCCGCGGCCGTCGTAACCCGCCGTCCGCGATTTTTGGACAAAAGGAAAAGAAAGTGCGCCATTGGCGATGGCTTCCTGTACCGATGTTCATCGCTGTAAAGCTGAAACGGCGCGCTGGGCAGGCCTTTTTCTGCGTAAAACTGTTTCTGCAGGCCTTTATCTTTGATCAGCTCGAGCTGCGCTGGAGAAGGGTGCACGATCTTGCCTTCTTTTTCCAATTGGGCAAGCGCAGCGGTATTTACATGTTCGATCTCCACTGTGATGACGTCCACCATCTGGCCGAAGCGGTATACATCGTCGTAGTTGCGAAAATCGCCTTTCACAAAAGTAGTGGCGTAAGGCGCGGCGGGGAAATCGCCGGCTTCGTCGAGTATCCACACCGGGAGGTGCCAGTTGCCGGCGCTGAGCGCCAACATTTTACCGAGCTGACCGCCGCCTAAGATGCCCAAACGGGTTTGGATGTTCATTTTAGTTAGTTTTCCCACAGCTTGAAAGCTGTGGTTGTGCTCCCACAGCTTGAAAGCTGTGGTTGAATTTACCGCGCGAAGGTAAGCCAAGTTTAGTTATCTTCGCTATCGCAAATACGCGAATTGTCATGTCCACCATACTCATCAGAAATGCGCGCCTCGTCAACGACGGCGCTATCAGCAACAAAGATATTTTTATCCGCAACGGCTTTATCGAACGCATCGACGGCCATATCTCTACGCCTGCCGACCTGGAAATCGACGCCGAAAAACACTGGGTAATTCCCGGCATCATCGACGACCAGGTGCATTTTCGCGAGCCTGGGCTTACCCACAAAGCCAGCATTTATACCGAAGCCAAAGCTGCCGTGGCCGGCGGGGTGACCTCTTTTATGGAGATGCCGAATACATCGCCCACCAGTACTACGCAGGAACGCTTGCAGGAGAAATACGATATCGGCGCCGCCCGATCCCTGGCTAATTATTCTTTTTATATGGGCGCTACCAACGACAATATCGACGAGGTGTTGCGCACCGATGCCCGCAGCGTATGCGGCATAAAGGTTTTTATGGGATCGAGTACGGGGAATATGTTGGTGGACAATGTGCAGGCCCTGGAGGCTTTGTATTCCCAAACGCCTATGTTGATCGCAACCCATTGCGAAGACGAGGCTACGATAAGGGCCAATGCAGCGGCTTACCGCGAGCGCTACGGTGAAAACGTGCCTATGGCCTGCCACCCCGACATACGCAGCGCAGAAGCCTGTCTGAAGTCGTCGTCGCTGGCGGTGGACTTAGCCAGGCGGTTCAATACGCGGCTGCATATTCTGCACATCAGCACTGCCGATGAATTAGCTCTTTTTTCGAATGCCCTGCCCCTGGCGGAAAAGCGCATTACGTCCGAGGTTTGCGTGCACCACATGTATTTCAACAGCGACGACTACGAACGCCTGGGCGCCGGCATAAAATGCAACCCGGCGATCAAATCAAGGGAACACCAGTCCGCCTTGCTGCCCGCCCTGCTCGACAACCGGCTCGATATTGTGGCTACCGATCATGCTCCGCATACTTGGGAAGAAAACAACAGTCTTATTTCCAGGCGCCCTCGGGCTTACCGCTCATTCAACATTCATTGAATATGATGCTGGAATTTCATCAGCAGGGCAAGATCAGCCTGGAGCGCATCGTTGAAAAAATGTGCCATGCCCCCGCAATTTGCTTTCGCATAGAAAAGCGGGGATTTATACAGGAGGGCTACTGGGCCGACCTGGCAATCATCGACCCCGAACGGGAGTGGACGGTGGCAAAAGATAATATCCACTACAAGTGCGGCTGGTCGCCTTTGGAAGAGCACAAGTTTAAGGGGAAAGTGGTAAGCACCATAGTCAGCGGACATTTGGCGTACCGCGATGGGCAGTTTAACGAGCAAAAAATGGGCGAGCGATTACAGTTTTATTAGCAGTTAGCAGTCAGCTATCAGCAGTCAGCTTATCTGACCTGATAGCTGACTGCTGATAGCTGACTGCTGATAGCTGATAGCTAACTCCTAAAAAAGCGGCGCAAGCTGATGTCCAGCAGGTACAGGATGACCAGGGTAGTTGCCACTATGGCCATCATTAAAAAAGTAGAGTAGGGGATAGTGCCTGCTAACCTGGTTAGTGAAGAATCCACCACATGATCGAAACGACTGTGGCTGTGTGAATAGGGAGAAACGTTTAGCGCGGCCCAACTTAGGGCGGCAGTCAGCGCGCTGCCGAGTCCGGCCATCCAACGCATAAAAGACCGGGGGAGTAATTGCTGCGCGGACTTGGCCGGAAACGCTTTGAATACGCGATCCAGCACATTGGCTTGAAAACGCAAAGAAGGTTGCTCGGGTTGTTGCCGTGACAATTCCGTTTGTAAGGCCTTACAGCAATCCCATTCCACCCGGAATGCAGGGTCGATGAGTATCTTGGCTTCGACGGCTTTTTTTTCGGCCTCGGAGCACTCGCCGTCTATGTATTTCCAGATAAGAATTTGATCTTCTTGCATTGTTTATATCATTTTGATCTCTCACTCTCCCCCTCTCTCACTCTCCCAAAACGGCGTCAAATGGTGTTTAAGGGCCTCCCGCAGGCGAAATAAACGGGTTTTGATGTTAGTTTCAGTCAGTCGGGTGATTTCTGAAATTTCCTTTATCGGTTTTTCATTTAAATAAAATAAAGTCACAATAGTAGCATCCTCGGGTTTTAGTTTGTGTATGGCTTCCAGAAGGGCTTCCTGCAAATCTTTGTTTTGCAGTACGGCCACTGGCGAGGCAGTCCGGGTATCTTCCACTTGTAAAAACACCTCGCTGTCGTCGAGCGATCGGGTATCGTTGCTTTTCCTCCTGTTTGCATCGATGGCCGTCCGGTAGGCGATGGTATAAAGCCAGGTACTGAACTTAGATTTTTGCTCAAAACTCGCCAGGGTTTTGTGGACTTTCACAAACACATCCTGGGCGGCCTCTTCCGCCTCTTCTCTTGAACGCAACACCCTGTAAGTGATGGTGAATACAAAATTCTGATACCGCTCGACCAATTGGCGAAAAGCCAACCGACTGCCCTGCAAAGTTAAGCGTACCAGCCTGATGTCTTCTTCCATGCGTTTGTTCTATGGCTTTCGACGATAAAAAATAGGTGCCGGTTGCAAATATAGTACTAAAAAAATGAGTTTTTGCAACCGGCGAAGCCCGGCTCTCGTCGTAACTTAAAAAATAAGCGCCATGAATGGTCCCGAATTATTAATACCGCTTGTAGCCATCGCAGGATTTTTCTGTACGGTGATATTTGTAGTCTTTATCTACTTTTCTTCCCGCCACAAAGAACGCATGGCGTTGCTGGAGTATGGCAAAGACGTGAATGTGTTTGAGAAACGCCCCAACCGGCTGAGATTGCTCAAGCATGGCGTTGTTGCCGTTATGGTGGGCACCGGCTTGCTTATGGGCAATGTGATGACCGCCTTCGGAATGGACGAAGATGTGGTCTATTTTGCTATGCCCCTCATCTTTGGAGGCGCAGGTTTGGTAGGTTTTTATTTGTTTATTCCCCGCAATCACCATGATGATGTGGTATAAGTTCTCTGTTATCGGTTATCGGTTATCTGTTTAATTATTGTGTTAATATTTATCTTTGACATTATCAACAATCAGGATAATAGAACCGACAACCGATAACGGACAACAAGACTTGAAAGACAAACATCCGCTTTATTTCCTCGCCGTATTAGCGCCTGCAGGTGTCAGTGAAGAAGTAACTGCATTCAAGCAGTATGCCGCTTCGAATTTTGACAGTTCGCGGGCGCTGCACTCTCCGCCGCATATTACGCTTATTCCTCCTTTTTCGTGGCCGGCCCGGCAGCTACCGGATGTAATTCAGGAAGTTGAACAGGTGGCCGGCGCCATTGCGCCGTTTTGGCTTACGTTGCGCAATTTCAATTGTTTTTCACCCCGGGTAATCTTTGTCGATGTACCTGAAAACAAGGCGCTTGCGGCTCTACAGGCAACTTTGTCGCAGCATTTGCAACGGCATCTCAACCTGGGCGGCGAGGATAAACGCGGCTTTCATCCGCACATGACCGTGGCCTTCAAAGACCTGCGCCGGCGATTGTTCACCCCGGCCTGGGCTTATTTCTCCCTAATACATTACGAAAGAACCTACGAAGTGCGCGAAATTGCCCTGTTGCGCCACAATAAACAGGAGTGGGAGGTCATTCGCCGATTCCCGCTCAAGTGTTAATTTCAGTAGGGAATTAGTTATATATAAAAATTAATGAAATATTTGTGAGAGAAGTGTTAAGGCTTTATACTTTGCACTTAGAAACAACGTTTATTAATTGCTTGTCCATGAAACAGGTGGTCATTAGCTGAAACGTCTATGCGGTGGAATTGGATTGCAAGTATTCTTATAGGGTTATGGTCAATATCACTTCAGGCCCAGCCTTACTTCCCTGTCAAAATTAATAAAAAGTGGGGGTTGATCGACGCGAGCGGGCAGGTGGTATTGAAGCCCGGTTATGATGCTATTGGTGATTTTAAGGACTTCGGTTATGCGGTGATGCAGCGCCAGGGCAAGATCGGACTGCTCAACCGGGAGGGAAAGGAGATCATTGCTCCCCGCTACGAAGATCTCAAAGTACTCGATTCCACGCTGATCGCAGTCATGGACTATGGGGAATGGATGGTCATCAACCTGCACGGCCAGGTAGTACTCAACAAAGGTTATACACGGGTGCAGGTTTGGGATGGCGAATACCTGGCTTTTCTTCAAAATAAAAAATGGGGCATAGTCAACAAATATGGTCGCCTTATCGCCGAGCCCCGTTATGACGAGGTTTACCGGGAAGACGCTTTTTTTGTCACAAGACGCGGGGATATGCTTGGCCTGCTATCGCCGACAGGAGTTGAAATACTGACCAACGCCGCTGCCGAAATTAAAATCCTTAGCGACACCCTGTTTTTTTACAGGGTAGGAAGGTTGTGGGGCGCCGTCGACCACTACGGAGGCCCATTGATCCCCCCAAATACGATAGTTATAAGAAAATATCAGACCAGTTTATCAAGCTGGTGGCTGACAATACCTTTTACCTCTATTCCATCAACTGCGGCAGTATTGTCACGCATGGCGAATACGACGATTATTATCCTTTTTCTAAAAAATATATTATTACTAAACGCAAACGCCAGCTGGGGCTTATAGACTGGTGCGGGCAGGAGCTTTTGCCATGTCAATATAATGAAATACAGCCATATGATGGCAATTGGTTTCGTGTGAATTTCAAAGGGCGATGGGGTGTGGTAACTACTGACGGCCAGCCTATTATCCCGTTTGAATACGACTATATCGCCCCTTTGCGCAATAAGGTTTGTATTGTAAAAAAAGACGGGTTATACGGCGTCGCTAATATTTTGGGTAAAGAAGTAGTGGAATCCAAATTCAATCGCATCGTGCTCGAAAATAACCAGGCGAAGGCGTATACCCATAAACCCGACAAACCCGGGGAGGAGATACTCACTCTTTTTAGCTTTGATGACCAGGGGCTGGTCAAAGACAACAGCAGCTCCGACAAACACTTCCAGATCACCATCGGGGTAAAAAAATACAGCTGAATCCGCATTATCAGATAATAATTTTGTGCTCGACAAATTCGAATGGTTTTATTCGCCGGCGATGGACCGCTGGGGATTGCGCAAGCTTGAAGACGGCGCTATTCAGATCGAACCCAAATTTCATTTTATACAAGTAGAACCCAAACTGGGCTTTACTTTGGTGGGTATCGAAAAATCGGGCAAATACGAGTTCGAGCGTTCCACTTTCCGTTTTGATATGATCTATGGGCTCGTCAACAACGAAGTTGGCGCCCTGGTCACGGAGGTCGACTTTTGGGATATCAGATTTGACGATTACTACACCGGCTACCCAGTAGCGCGGTGCATTTTTTCTAATGGCAGACACGGACTGATAGACCGGATAGGTCGTATTGTGAAGCGGGATTATGCCTATATCGGCGAATTTCACGATGGCCTGGCTCGGATTAGCCTGCAGGGTAAATTGTCGGGTAGCCTCAAGGAAAAAGGCAGCCTGGGTAAGTTGAGCGATTACCTGGCTAACCACCTTTGCGCCGGATATCTGGTAGATTATACGCAATACGACCAGCTCTTCAGCTCTGATGCTTCGCTCGTATGCGATGGTTGCCAATGGGGATATATCGATACAAGTGCAAGTGTGGTCATTCAGCCCCAATACACGTATGCTGCCGACTTTACCAACAATGTAGGTATTGTGGCCTGTAACGAAAAATGGGGAATGATCGACCGCAAAGGTCATACGCTTATCCCTTGTCAATACGACGGTATCGGTTTTCTCGAAAATACCAACAACAGCATTGTAAAAGTATACGTACAAGCACCCAAATACGGCCTTATAGATACATTGGGGCAACTCAAGGTTGGCGCTGTATACGATGAGATCGGCTCCTTTGCCGAAGGTCGCCTGGCGGTGAAACGCAACGGCATGTGGGGTTTTGTCAATGTGGATGGTTTGGAGGTTATCCCCTGCCGCTTTCGCGAAGTCATGAATTTTAGCGAAGGCTTGGCTGCCGTTAAACTGGGGCGCCAGTGGGGTTTCATTGACAAGCAGGGCGATGTGCAAATCAAGTTTGCCTATAAACGCGCCGGCAATTTTAACAACGGCCTCGCCTGGGTGCAAAATGAGGAAGGAGTAGGGTATGTCGACAGATTGGGCGCCATGGCCATCCCTGCCCGCTACGAAAAAGCATTTGATTTTCAGGGCGGCGTGGCTCGTATCGTATCCGGCGGCAAATACGGATTGATCGATATGCGGGGCAAAGCTATCGCCCGACCCCGCTTCACGGATATCCGCGAATTTGATTCGTCAGGTTTGGCAGTGGTTCGCTTTGGCGATAAACAGGTTACTTACGGCGTAATTAACAGGCTGGGGCAATTGATAACCTCTCAGGGGTATGTGGTGGTGGAGCCTTTTCAGGAAGGTATGGCATTGGTTAAAGACAGTAAGGGCTTCGGCTTTATCGACACTACAGGCAAATTGGTAATTCCTTGTATCTACTCCAAAGCAGCGCCTTTTTATGAAGGCCGCGCTGCGGTATACAAGGATGGCGCCTGCGGATATATCGACGTAAAGGCGCTGTGGTTATCCCATTCGATTTTTCGCGCTGCCTCGATTTTGACGCAGACAAGGCCGTGGTTTACAAAGGTATCAAGCGGGCGGGCCTGGTCAGCTTAGACGGGCAGCTCATCCTGGAACCCGGCCTGGACAGGTTGCTGAAATTCCAGGAAGGCCGGGGCCTGATGCGCGACGAAAAACTGCGGTTTTATTATATTACCGAACAAGCCAACGTGTACGACGGGTATTATGAAAAGGCCACCGCTTTTAAACACGGCGTGGCTGTAGTGCAGATCAATGGCAAGTGGGGCATCATTAACCAAAAAGGTATCGAAATTATTCCGCCAAAATATGACCGCATTGATAGCTTTGAAGGCGGCTACGCGAAAGTACGCATAGAAGGACTCAACGGTTTATCTAATCTCGACGGCCAACTCATCGCCCAACCCGATTACGAGTTTATCAGTTACGCAGGGCAGGGCCTTTTCCGGGTGGAACAAGGCGACAAAATCGGATATTTCGACACCGAAGGACATTGGATCTGGGGTTTGACGCAATGACAACCCAAAATATCGCTTATATTTACCAGGTATAAAACAGGAAGTATATGCGACTTTTTTTATTGCTGGTACTTACCGGCGCCTGCCTTCTCTTTTCCGGCTGCGAGCGCGATGATGATGACGGCACCACTGTGATTGTCATTACCCCCGAGGATAATTTACTGATCGAACCTGGCGATACCCTGCAATTGGAAGCCAGTGAATCTGTGAACTGGTCAGCCACTGCGGGTATCATCGACGGCAATGGGGTGTATATCGCACCTGGCGAACAGGGCAAATTCATTGTCACCGCTACAAGCAAAAGCGATCCTGCGCGTTCGGCGGAACGCATGGTCCTGGTTACCTATCATGCCGAGTTGTTTAAAGCCATGCGCAACGGCGGTTATGTCATTTATTTCCGCCATGCCAATGCAACCGTTGGCATCGACAATTTCAACTCTACTATCCCGGAATGGTGGAAAAGCTGCGACTCTACCATAGCCAGACAATTGTCGACCGAAGGGCGCCAGCAGGCAACAGAAACAGGACTGGCCTTCAGGAATTTAGGTTTGCCTTTTAGTAAAATTATGTCCAGCGAATTTTGCCGCTGTATCCAAACCGCCCAGCGTTTTGATGTCGAACCCGAACTCCCTATCGAAACTTCCCAAGCCCTTACATATACCGTTTATGGTGATGAAAATGGCCGCTATCAACGTACCCTTGATTTGATTAATGGTTTACCTGCAGGCAACGGGGTCGTCTTACTTACCGCGCATTCTTTCCCGACAGGTAGCCCAGGCCCTTTGCTGCAAATGGGTGACGCAGCTGTATATAAACAACAACCCAACGGCGCCGAACAGATAGCTATTGTGACTGTCGGCGATTGGATAGCACTGAAATGACGACTGTACGACTGTACGACTTTAGGAACTGGGATATATTACGTATCTTTATTCGTAAAGTCGTAAAGTCGTACAGTCGTACAGTCGTATAGTCGTATAGTCGTATAGTCGTACAGTCGTACAGTCGTACAGTCGTACAGTCGTACAGTCGTACAGTCGTACAGTCGTACAGTCGTACAGTCGCAAAATCGCTTCGGGAACTTTCCTGGCAGCAAAGCCGTTTACATAAGCGTTAATCCAATATTAATTTTGTAAAAAAATGAATTGGAAGTAACGCATATGGCAAAAATGCTTGTTAATTTTGTTAAAAATCGGCTTACTGCATGAATTGGAGAAGACTTAACGGACAACGCCTTGAAATGCCGCTCAAAGCAGCCGTAGAAGAGGCGATCATCAGAGAAACAGAGCTGGGGTACAAACTCAAGGTATGTATCGGTTCAGATTCTCAGGTGCGTGGCGATATCATAGAGTTTGCCACTGTGGTGGTTTTCCTTCGGGAAAAGAAAGGAGGCTTTATGTTTATCAGCAACAGCCGCTATGAAAAAGAAATGAGCCTGCGCGAACGAATGATCGCCGAAGTGGCGCGTTCGGTAGAAGTGGCCTACTCGCTCTGCGACCTGCTCGACTCGTACGACGTAGCGCTGGAAGTTCATGCCGACATAAACACCGATCCAGCATTCCAGTCCAACCTGGCACTAAAAGAAGCAATGGGCTATATCCTGGGGATGGGGTTTGTGTTCAAAGCAAAACCCGATGCTTTTGCCAGCTCTTCCTGTGCGGATAAGGTGGTTTGATAAATCCTCATTATTCATTCTTCATTCTTCATTCTTCATTATTATTACTGTATATCTTTGCGCTTCCTTATCGAAAATATGAGAAAGGAGTAGTGCAAACAATGAAAAAACAAGTTTTCCTTTTTAGCATACTATGCTGGTTCACTGCCTTAGGGTTGCAAGCCCAGCAGGGCGAAGCCTACCAGCCCATGCCACCTTATCAGCGCTTCGACCTGGAAAATGGGCTGAAGGTTATCGTGATAGAAAATCCCGCTTTGCAGGAAGTATACCTGCAGCTTTTTGTCGACTTGCCGCTTATGGGCGAGCGGCAACTGGCGGGCATGGCAGAACTAACGGGCAGGTTACTCATGGCCGGCTCCAGCAATCGCAATGCCGCTCAAATAGCTGAAACGCTCGATACCACTGATGCTACGCTCTCTTCGGGACGGAATGGATTATTTGGCTCCTGTCCCCCCGACAATATCGGCACTATGTTGCAAATGATGGCCGATATGGTTATCAATCCCTCGTTTCCTGTGGCTGCTTTTGATAGCATAAGACAGACTATGATATCAGGCGTGTTATCAAGCCGGAGTGATCCAACGGCAATCGCCCCCAAGGTGGCCGCCGTATTGCGCAATGGAAGCGAACATCCTTATGGTGAGTTGATCACCCCTCAAACCCTGAACAATCTCACTGCCGCGCGCTGTTCTACTTATTATTACAATACGTTCAAGCCGGAAATGTCCTACCTGGTAGTGGCCGGAGATGTGAATACAGATCAGGTTAGGGTACTGGCCGGCCAATATTTTGAGCCATGGAAAAGAGGCTCCGGGTTGCTCGAATATTATCCCACACCAGAACCGCCCGAGCAAACGAAGGTTAGCGTAATACATAAAATTGGCATGGCGCAGGCTGTGCTACATATTTCGTCGCCAATAGTACTCAATCCGGGCTCTGCCAATCTGCCCAGGGTAAAAATGCTGAACCAGATATTGGGCGGGGAAACCGCCGGGCGGCTCCATCAAAAATTGCACGACGAGAAAAATCTTGCGTTCCGGGTTTTTTCGGAGGTGGAAGCAGATCCTCAGATTGGCAACTGGCAGCTCCAGGCTACCATCCGCAGTAATAAGGTAGATAGCGTTTGTATTGTTGCGCTGGATGAAATCAAGCGATTGCGTACCGAAAAGATACCACAAGCAGAACTTGTAAGCGCCCGCCGGCAGTTGCTGGCCGCTTTTGAACAGGATCTGGATCGACCGGAGTCCATGATCAGGTATTATCTGGATCTGGCCCGATACAAACTCCCTGCGGATTACGACGTAATCTATCGCAAACAACTCAATGAAGTAACAGCCGACGAATTACTGGAAACAGCTGCCGGTTGGCTGCAAACAAATCAATTGCACATATTGGCGGTGGGCAACAAAAACGAACTGGCGCCTGCGCTCAAGCCTCTGGCGCCTGATTCTACCATATATTTTTTCAATAGCTTTGGCAAACCTGAAGAAGAATTGGCCATCGCGCTGCCACAGGATGTAGACCCAGCCAGCGTAATTGATCATTACCTGATTGCTATCGGCGGCAAAGAAAAACTGGAAGCTGTTACTGACCTGAGAGTGGTCATGACCACCCACATCCAGGGAATGAGTATGCAAATCGACCTGACCCAAAAAGCTCCCGCTAAAATGAATATGCGGGTACAAATCGGTGGCAATGTAGTCAACCAAACCATTTTCGACGGCGAAAAAGCGCAGATCAAAGTCATGGGTAAACCTCAGCCCGTAGATTCGGCCACCTTAGCGGGAATCAAAGAACAATCCCTTTTATTTCCCGAACTGCGGTATCAACAGCGAGGCTATACTCTGCAACTGATAGGTGTAGAAATGCTTGAGGAGAAGAAGGCTTATGTGTTGGACATAACCCGGCCGGGAGGAAAAAAATTTACAGCCTATTTTGATGCGGAAACCGGACTCAAATTGCGCACTATCGCACTGCAACCAGGCCCGGCAGGCGAAATTGCCGTAGTTGACGACATATTGAGTTACAAAGAAATGGAGGGAATTAAGTTTCCGGCGCAGAAAAAATCTACCGGGTTGATGCCCGTTCCCCTGGAGATGGAATTGCTTAGCCTGGAGATCAATAAAGGCGTTGACGACTCATTCTTTAAAGTAGAATAAAGCGAGTCTTTTACAACTTCTTACTAAACTTGTGCATCTTTGTAAGCGCGTAAATTAGCCTATGGTTCAAATTTTTGTTACTGGCGGTACCTTCGACAAAAAATACAATTACATCAACGGCGAATTGTATTTCAAAGATACGCATTTGCCACAAATGCTCGATTTGGGCAGGTGTACACTCGATATCGATGTGAAAACACTGATGATGGTCGACAGCTTGGAAATGACCGATGCCGACCGGGAGATCATTGTACACAATTGCCGCCGGTCGACATACGACAATATCCTCATCACCCACGGCACCGACCGTATTGTGGAAACGGCAAAGTACCTGGCAGAGGCACATATTGAGGGCAAAACAATTGTGCTAACGGGCGCTATGGTGCCTTATGCCTTCGGCACTTCTTCAGATGGTTTTTTAATTTAGGCAGCGCGCTCGCTTTTGCGCAAACACTCCCCCGGGCGTGTATGTGGTGATGAACGGCCGCTACTTCCACTGGAATAATGTGCAAAAGAACAAGAAAACAGGCTTTTTTGAAGAGCTTTGAAGCTATATTTTGCTAATATTGCAACATCACAAGCTTATCCAATCGCATTATGAAAAAGAATACACAATGGCTTGCCGGCCTCTTTTTTTGTATAAGTTTTATTTCTTCGGTGTCGGCTCAAAAGGATTTTTACGACACGAACACGATCCAGGATGTGCGCATTTCCTTTGAACAGAAGAACTGGCGTTATATGCTGGATTCTCTGCGCTACAATGGCGATGCACTGCTAAAGGCAGGGTGGAAATCAATGGGCAACGCTTTGATGCCGCGGGAGTCCGTTATCGCGACGGCAAAGCTTTTACGCCGGGTGGACGCCGCAACGGTTTGTTCGTATCGCTAAATTATAAGAACGATAGCCAGAACTACCAAGGGTATACCGACCTGGATCTCTCCAGTGCCCTGCGCGACCCCAGTATGGTGAGAGAAGTGCTTGGCTATGAAATTGCCCGGTATTATGTGCCTGCACCCAAAGCCAACTATGCCAAAGTAACGATCAACGGCGAGTACTACGGCCTTTTTGTCAACGTGGAGACGATCACCGACGCCTTTTTGACCCACCATTTTGGCACCTCGCAAGGCAGTTTGTTTAAAAGCGATCCCAATACGGTTGAACAGGCGCCCGACGGCTGCAAAGCCAAGGCTTATGCTTCGCTGCAGTACGACAAAGACCCCGCTTGTTTTAAGTTTCATTTCAAAGGCTCGGACAATGCCGATTGGCGCGAATTAGTTGAATTATCCCGCGTACTTGATGAGTCGCCTGAGGAGATCGACCGCGTGTTGGACGTAGACCGCACGTTGTGGATGCTGGCATTCAATAACTTACTTGTTAATCTGAGTAGCTATAATGGGCAATATAGCCCCCATTATTACTTATACAACGATGGCAAAGGCAGGTTTGTACCGATTATTTTTGACCTCAACCTTGCTATTGGGAGTTTTAAAAATACAGGCGCCGGGTCTGACCTTAGCACAAATGAACTGCTCGAACTACCCGTGCTGCTCCATGCCGATGATGTGACCAAACCCTTGATCAGCGTGCTGTTAGCCAATGAATTACACAGAAAGCAGTACTTGTCTCACATGCGCACGATTATAGCTGAATTTTTTCATAACGGACGTTTTGAAAAGAGAGCCAGGGAATTGCAAAGCCTGATCAGCGACGCATTTTCAAAAGATAGCAACCGCTATTACCCCGTGGAGGATTTTAATCGCAGCCTGCTGGAAACCATCGGTACGCGCAGCAATATTCCGGGTATTCTTGATTTTATGCAAAAAAGGTTGGCCTATCTCGAACAGGATGAATCCTTTAAAGTAGTCCCACCCGCTATCACAGACGTGAACGTAACCCACCGCGAACGTTTTTCTACCCAACTGGTCACCGATTTCAAAATTCAGGCGAAAGTGGAGAAATACGCTAAAAACGTACGCATCTTTTACCGTTTTGAAAGCAGTCAGGACTTTGCCGAGTCGCCTATGCATGACGATAGCCGGCATAATGACCAGGAAGCCAACGATGGCATCTACGGCATAGTAATACAACCCGCACCGGGTTCTACCCGTATCGAATATTACATCATGGCCGAAAACGCGAAAGCAGTAAATTACGATCCATTGCGTTATACTTATGACCGGCATAGCGCAACTTTGTCAGAAATAAACCAATAAAAGTACACCGGCATCCTGTCCGTAAGGACGCCGTCATCATAACGCTGTCAATCAATTGACCATGAGGAAAATAGTATTTATTTTCACCTGCTTGCTGCTCATTGCACAAGTGGCGGTGGCCCAGAATAAACCCAAGGCTAAAACACCTGCAAAGCCAAAAACTACGGTGAAAGCCCCGGCAAAAGCCCCGGCGCAAACTGCGAATACCAATCAGGATTTGTACAAACTCGATAATATCCTCGAAGTAAAGATCACTTTCAAAGAGAGCAACTGGGATTCACTGCTCAATTCGTTTAAACAAGAAGGCTATGAGGAAAAACGTTTGGTTGGCGATGTGACGGTCAACGGCGTGAATTACGCCAAAGTCGGCATTCGCTATAAAGGCAGCAGCTCCTTTTTTAATGTAGCCAGAATTGGCGCCTCTAAGCTTCCGCTTAATGTGAAAGTGGACCATATTAATAAAAAACAAATCCTCCCGGGCGGGTTTACTACGCTCAAACTTTCTAACGTATTTCGCGATCCAAGTTTTCTACGCGAAGTGATGGCTTATGAAATTGCCCGCAAATATATGCCCTCGCCAAGGGCTAATTTTGCAAAAGTATACGTCAATAACGAGTACCTGGGGCTCTACAACTGTACGGAATCCGTGGACGAAAAATTTCTAAAGACCCATTTCGGTAGCAATACCGGGCCCTTGATTAAATGCGACCCAGATTATAACGGTAAAAAGATTGAAACCTGCCCGCCTACCGATAAAGCTTCACTCGTCTATTTTGGAGAGGATTCGCTTTGCTATATGAACCTGTACGAACTGGAAAAAGGTACTTACTGGAAAGACCTGATCAGTCTCATTCACGTGATTAATAAGGCGCCCCAGCAACTCGATTCGATTTTGACGTGGACCAGGCACTCTGGATGATCGCTTTCAATAATGTGCTGGTGAATCTCGATAGTTATATCGGCAGGTTGAGCCATAATTACTACCTGTACCGCGATACCTTTGGTATTTATCACCCCGTTATTTGGGACATGAATATGTGCTTCGGCGGTTTTCGATATCCCGACGACGGGCCGGCACTTTCAACTGATAAGATGCAGCAACTCAGCCCTATGCTGCATTATGATAATGAACGCAAGCCATTGATTAAGCGACTGTTGTCAAATCCGCTTTACCGGAAGATATACCTGGCCCACGTGCGCACGATTATTGCCGAAAATTTCTCTAACGGTCTGTATATTGAACGGGCGGAAGCTATCCAAAAGCTCATTAAACCGCTGGTTGAGAAAGATGCGAATAAGCTGTATGCCACCGAAAGTTTTGGACAAAATCTATACCAGACGGTCAAAGTGGACAATTCCAGCGTGGTGGGTATTGTCGAATTGATGAGCGAACGCGTCAATTACCTGCTCAACCACCCTGCACTGAAAGGTACTCCCCCGGCTATCTCTAATGTACAACATGCCGTGCAGCCGAATGGCGCTTTTATTTCAGCTAAAGTGGCCGGCGCTAAGCAGGTATGGTTGTTTTATCGAAATGCCAGGTTCGAACCATTTCAACGCATCCAAATGACTTCCGACAGTCCGCGCGAAGGTGATGCAGATGCAGAAATAGGCCTTGCCAACTGGAGCGCTACGGTGCAAAAGTCTAAAAACCTGCAATACTACCTGGTGGCAGAAGGCGAAAAACACGCCTCGCTCTCGCCGGAAAGAGCCGCTAAAGAATTTCACCAGATTAAATAGCCGGGATGCGTATCCTGCATACTTCCGATTGGCACCTCGGCCAGAAATTGCTCAACTTCGACAGAGAGGAGGAGCATGCCCTGTCCCTGGACTGGCTCGCCAACGAAGTGCGGGATAAACAAATAGATATTTTACTCGTCTCCTGCGATATTTTTGATATTGGTAACCCGCCTAATTGGGCCCGCAAGCGATATTACAGTTTTTTGGCGCAGCTCATCGGCTCGCCTTGCCGGCATGTAGTGATTACCGCCGGCAACCACGACTCGCCGCCCATGCTCGACGCGCCCCGCGAATTGCTGGAGGCCTTGCATATTCATGTGGTAAGCGCCGCACCCGAAAACCTGGCCGACGAGTTGCTTATCCTGAACGGCCCCGATGGCCTGCCTGAAGCCGTGATAGCAGCCGTGCCTTTCCTGCGCGACCGCGACCTGCGGCTCAGCGAAGCCGGCGAAAGCGGCTACGACCGGATCGCCGCGGTGAGCGAGGGTATGAAAGCCCATTTTGACGCGGTGGCCGCCTTGGCCGCTCCCTACCGCCACCTCGATATCCCATTTGTCGCTATGGGGCATATGTACGCCAGCGGCGCTAAGGCCTCCGACCCGCAAAACAATATCTATATAGGCAATGTGGAAAATATGGCCGCCGAAGATTTTTCCGGGCTTTTTGACTATGTGGCCCTGGGCCACCTGCATCGCGCCCAACAGGTGGGGCGTAAGCGGCATGTGTATTACTCAGGTTCGCTTATTCCACTGAGTTTTAACGAGATGGCCGACGATAAAAGCTTTTATATTATCGAAACCGAAGGTCGAGCTATAAAATCTGTACAAGCTGTACCGGCACCCACTTTCCGCAGGCTAAAAACTATTGAAGGGAATATCGAAGAGGTGAAGGATGCCCTGACTGCTTTTCAAGCCAAAAAAGAGATGGACTAAGGCCCTGGGTAGAATTGGTAGTGCATACAGATAAGATAATCCCCAACTAGACTTGCAACTTCACGCTTTTGCAAAGGATATGCCGCTCGATATCCTGAAGATTAAGCTGTACCGGCAATATCAGTCCCTCGATGCACAGTTAGCAGACGATCAGACCGACCTCAGCGAGATGGAGGTGTTGGAAGTCTTCCAGCGCAAATGCGAAAGCTACGGCGCTCCTCCCGAAGAATTAGAGGAGCTGACCAAGACTTTCCAGGAATTACAAACCTGGATGTTGGACCGGGCCCAATCCGGCTAGAATTTAAATGTAAGCCCCACACTGGGCAAAATAGGCAGTTGGTTAACCCGTTTATTGCTGATGCGGTCTACATAAAAGATGTTTTCCCTGTTGTACACGTTGGTCACGCTTAACACGGCTTCCAGACTCGAGTTTTTGCTGAATTCTACGGTGCGCTTCAAAGAGGCGTCCAGACGGTGGTAATACGACAGTCGGCCGTCGTTGCGCTTGGCAGATAAAATAGTGCCCAGGTCGTAATTGCCGGTGAGGATGTCGGTCAGCAGCAAATCGTCGAAATTGTTGTTTTGGTAAAAACCTTGCGTACGCGTGAAAGGGAAACCCGAACCCATATTCCAGCGCAGGCTGAATTCCCAAGCCTGCTTTTTTCCGAAAGAATAGGTGCCGAGCATATTGACGTTGTGCCTGCGGTCAAAAACCGTCGGGTAGACCTGCTCACCGTCGTCGCGGTTTACGTAAGTCAGCGAGTAGGTAGCCCACAGGTACAGGTTTTGAATTCGTATTTGGCCGACAAGTCGATGCCGTAGGCCTCGCCGGTTTCTGTGACAAAGTCGGGATCCTGGTTGCTGAGCTTATTGAGGTTGATGTTGATAAGCTGCGTGAATCCTTTATAATAGGGTTCAACATTGAGCTGTATCTTTTTGGTAAGATCTATTTCGAGGCCTCCGATGGCGTGGAACGATTTCTGGAGGCGGTTTTTTGTCGGTGTGTTAGAGCCGGGTTTGTAAAGTGTCTCTTCGGGACCGGCGAGGAATCCTACGAAAAAGTTGACGATGTCGAATTCGTTTACCGAGCTGATGAGGTTCTGAGAGTACACGCCGCCTGCCGCTTTAAATCGGAGGAAGTCGGTGATGTTGTATTTCAAGCCAAAACGCGGTTCAAACGACATAGCGGCCTGGGAGGCGTAGTAATGCGCCCGGAAGCCGGGTTCGACGATCAGGTTGCCTACTTTGAGTTTGTATTTGGCATAACCGGCCAGCTCGGTGGTGAAGTCGCGCTGGCTGTAATTGATATCAACGGGGTTGACAAACGAGAAGTCTGTGTTGAAGCCGGTGAATTCAAAACCGTAGTTGACCTGGTTTTTGTTGCCGAAATAGGTGAAGTTAAGGATGGCGGAATAACTGGTGATACCGCTGCGACGGGGCCTGTTGTCCGATTCGTCCAGCATGATGTCGTATTTGGAGTAGGCCACCGAGCCGTCCATCACCACATTGGAGGAAGGAGGTACCAGGGTAAAACTGGCGCCGCCGCCCGTGGTCGTCCAGTTGAGTTCGGCCAATCCTACAAAATCGAATCGGTCGGTGAAGTTAAAACCAAACAGGTTTAATTTGCTGCCATTGCCGCCGAGGATGGATACCTTGCCGTAAATATCGGTGAAGCTATAAGGCAGTACTACGTCGTCGGCAATATCGGAAAAGCTGGTATCACCTGCAGCGAAAGAGAAAAACGAGGTGTCGGCAGCGTATTTATAGAGGTATTGAGAGGTTTGATCCAGATAAGAGTGTTTGGCTGTCACCAGGTAAGATATACTACTGCCCGTTTCCTCCGATATTTTTTTGATGGGGCCTTCCAGCAACGTTTTTACCTGGAAAGGACTGGCGGAGACCAGGCCCGCAAAGCGTTTTTTATTGCCTTCGCGGGTTTTGATATCCACTACCGCCGAAATGCGACCGCCGTATTCGGCATTGAAGCCGCCGGTGAGCACGTCCACGCTGCGGATGGTCTCTGTTTCAAAAACCGAGAAAAAGCCGATACTGTGGAAAGGGTTGTAAATGGTCATACCGTCGAGCAGGATTCGGTTCTGAACCGGCGAGCCGCCGCGGATGTAGAGCTGTCCGCCCTGGTCGCCCGACACGATAATGCCCGGCAAAACGGGCAGGTACTGGGCAATATCCGCTTCGCCGCCGGTGGCCGGCAGCGCCCTGATCTGCTTGGGCGATACGGTGAGCTTAGAGACCTGTACGTCGGAGCGCGCCTGCTCGCGCTGGGCGGATACGTCGACGGTGCTCAGTTCTATACTATTGGGCGATATACTGATGCGTTGATAGACGATGCCGCCGGCTTTGAGGCTTACGTTTATGGCCACGCTGTCGTAGCCGATATACGAAGCCACCATCGTATAATTACCCACGGGTATGCTGCCGAGGCTGAAAAAGCCAAACAGTGGCTGCAATGATGGGTTCACCGGTTTCTTTATCGTAAACGTTACCGCGAATAATACCCGTTTGGGCCGATGCCGTTCCTGCAAGCAGAAGAGAGGCTACAAATAGTAAAGCTGTTTTTTTCATGCGAATCGGGCGTTTTGCCGAAGTAAATTTTTCGGCGTTCCAGGCCGTGTGTTTCAAAGCGCTGCAAAAATACGCTTGTTTTTACCTTTTGCAAGGCTTTCTTTTGTCTTAGTTTTAACAAAACGCGGTTCAATATCGGTTTTCGGGATTCGGATTGCTGATTTATCAGGGAACAATCCGAAATCCGAATTTTCGAAATCCGAAATTGAATTTTTCTTACTTTTGCGGGCTATGAGGTTGAAAACGCTGGAAATAAAGGGATTCAAAAGTTTTGCCAACGAGACGGTCATTCACTTCAATGCCGACGTGATCGGTATTGTAGGGCCCAACGGCTCGGGTAAGTCGAATATAGTCGACGCTATCCGCTGGGTTTTGGGCGAACAAAAAAGCAAAGAACTGCGCCTGGATCAGATGACCAGCGTGATCTTTAACGGCACCAAAAAACGCAAAGCAAGCGGCGTAGCACAGGTGTCGATGACTTTTGAAAATACCCGCAATCTCCTTCCTACTGAATATCAAACGGTTACAGTCTCTCGAATGCTGTACCGCACCGGCGAAAGCGAATACCGCCTCAACGGCGTGGCTTGCCGATTAAAAGATATTACATCCTTGTTTCTCGATACCGGCATCGGCTCCAATTCCTACGCGATCATCGCCCTGGGTATGGTCGACGATATCCTGGCCGACAAGGAAGACGCCCGCCGCAAGATGTTCGAACAAGCAGCCGGCGTCTCAAAATACAAGGTGCGCAAACGCGAAACACTCGCCAAACTCAAAAGCGCCACTGAAGACCTGGATAGGGTAGAGGACCTCCTCCACGAAATCGACAATAACCTCAAAACGCTCGAAAAACAAGCCAAACGGACCAAGCGCTATTTTGAGCTAAAAGAAGAATATAAACAAGCGAGTACCCAACTGTCGCTTATTAAAGTGGCCGAACTCAAAGAACGCCACAAAGCCGTGAGCAGCCAGTTGCAACAGGAAGAAGACCGCTACCGCCAACTGGAAGTGGATACCCGCACGCTGGAAGCCCAACTGGAGGCCGAGCGCAAAACCAACCTCGACAAGGAAAAGGTGCTCTCCGACCGCCAGCGCGAACTCAATAACCTCATCGGACTGGTAAGGAACGCCGAAAACGACCTGCGTTTGCAAGAGCAACGCCAGCAATTTGTGACCCAAAACAAATCCAAACTGGCCGGCGATATTACCAACGCCCAAATCCGCCTGCAACAACTCGAACAGGAAATCGCCCAATACCGCGAGGAACTAACCGCCGAAAAACGCGTGGAGGCCCGCCTTGAATTGGAACTCACCGCAGCGGAAGAGGCGCTGAATAAGATCAAAGACAGTCACAGTTCACTCAAAACCGAACTCGACGCCATTGTAGGCCGCCAACAACAGGCCGAAAGAGCCGTTTTTGAACTCGAAAAACAAAAGGCGGTACATTTTAATCAACACGACAACCTGCGCCAGGAACTGGAGAAAATCCAGCTCGATACCCAGATGCGCCGCGACGAAATTGGCAAACTGGAAGTGGAAACAAAAACGATCGAAGCCGAAGAACGCAAGGTGAGCGGTCGACTGGAGACGCTGGAACTGCAGGAGGAAAACCGCCAAAAAGAACTACAAAAGACGGAGGCGCTCCTGGAGGAAATCTCCGCCCGAATGACCCGCATCAACCGCGAACTCGACGCCCGCCGCAACGAATACAAGCTTACCAAAAATATGATCGACAACCTGGAAGGGTACCCCGAGTCGATCCGCTTTTGAAGGCTAATAAGGATTGGAAAAAGGAAGCCCCCCTGCTTTCCGACCTCATTTACGTGAACGAGCAGTTCCGCATCGCTATCGAAAATTACCTCGATCCCTATCTCAACTACTACGTGGTGGACAATATGGAGGAGGCTTTCCAGGCTATCGAACTGCTCAGCCGCAGCCAGAAGGGCAAGGCCAATTTCTTTATGCTCGACGCTTTCCGCGATTATACGATGCCCGCTGTGCTGCTCCCCGGCGCCGTACAGGCCATCGATATGGTAGAAACCGAACCGGCGTATCGCAACCTGGTCGGCTATCTGCTCGAAAATGTGCTGGTAGTGGAAAATGACGATGTCAGGGCCTCGCAACCCGGTAAAGACCTGGTGTTGCTGTCGAAAAGCGGCAAGTTTATCCATCGCAGATACAGCCTTTCCGGAGGATCGGTGGGCTTGTTTGAAGGCAAAAAGATCGGCCGCAAGAAAAACCTCGAACACCTCGAAGAGGCGATCAAGAAGCTGGAACGCGATGAAAACAAAACTTCCAGCGAGTTTTTCCAGATAAAAAGCCAGATTGAAACACTCAAAACCCAGAAAGCTGCCGCGCAAATCCAGCAAGAGCGCAACGAACTCAACCGCTTGTCGCGCGAAAAGGTGTCGCTGAATACCCGCCTCGAAAACTTTGCGCATTTTATCAGCCACGCCGACGAGCGCCGCACCCAGATCGACGAGGCCATGGCCGCTCTGCAAAAAGCACAGTCCGACCTGGAAACCGACATGGAGCAGAAGCTGGCCGACCTGAAACAGATCAAAGACAATATCTTTAACGCCGACGGCTCTTACCGCCAGGTCGCCGAAGAAATGAGCCAGGCTTCGTCGGGTTTTAATGATAAAAATATCGCGTTTATCCGCCAGCAGAATAAGGTCAGCGCCCTGCAACGCGAATTGAATTTTAAAGAAAAACAACTCGAAGATACCCGCGCAGCGATGCTGTCGGCCCAGCAAATCCTCAGCAATAGCGATGAGGAGTTGATGCAAATCCAAACCTCCATCGACCAACTCACAGCAGCTCTCCAGACGCGCTACGAGGAACGCAAGGTGATGGAAGCATCGTTGACCGATGCCGAACAAGCCTATTTCCAGGCCAGGGGCGGCATCACCGAGATGGAAGACCACCTCCGCAAAGTCAACCGCCAGCAGCAAGACCAACAGATTTTGATTAACCAGTTGAAAGACAAGTTCAACGAGGTCAAATTCGATATCAGCGCCGTAGCCCAGCGCCTTCGCATTGAATTTAATATCGAGATCAACGATATCATCAACGAAGCGCCGCCGGCAGAGGTCAACGTGGATGAACTACAACAACAGGTAGAACGCGTCAAAAACCGCCTGGACAACTACGGCGAAATCAACCCCATGGCCGTGGAGGCCTACGACGAGATGAAGGAACGCCACGATTCCATCTCGCAGCAACGCGACGATATCGTAAAGGCCAAAGACTCGTTGATGGAGACGATCAAAGAAATTGAGGAAACCGCTACTTCCCAGTTTCTGGAGGCTTTCGAGAAGGCGCGGTTGTATTTTATCGACGTATTCCGCAGTTTGTTTACCCAGGACGACAACTGCGACCTGGTGCTACTGGAGCCCGACAATCCGTTGGAATCGCGCATCGAAATCGTGGCCAAACCCAAGGGCAAGCGCCCCCAGACGATCAGCCAGCTTTCAGGCGGGGAGAAAACATTGACGGCTATTGCTTTGTTGTTTGCGCTTTATCTACTCAAACCTGCGCCTTTCTGCATCTTCGACGAGGTAGATGCGCCGCTCGACGACGCCAACATCAGCAAGTTCAACAAGATCATTAAGAAATTTTCGGGCGAGTCGCAGTTTATCATCGTCACCCACAACAAGCTCACGATGGCAGCCGTGGACACTATCTACGGCGTGTTCATGGCCGAGCAGGGCGTGTCGGGTGTGAGCCCGGTCGATTTCCGCAGCTTCGAGCATTCTGCGGCTTTTGAGGTGAGTGGTCGCTAAGTATTCAACAGCTTTTCTATATCGTCGGCTTTTCCGAAAATCACAAGAATATCATGTGCCTCCAGAATGGTGTTAGGCGTTACCACGCCGATAACTTCCTGAATATTCTGCCAGTTGCCCAATACGCTGCGCCTCC
This sequence comes from Saprospiraceae bacterium, assembly GCA_016715405.1. Classification (GTDB taxonomy): domain Bacteria; phylum Bacteroidota; class Bacteroidia; order Chitinophagales; family Saprospiraceae; genus JABWBR01. The sequence goes on from JADKAE010000012.1 coordinate 33,554, forward strand.
TGCGCTTGCGGATGATGGTTACGATATTGACGTGGTGATCTTCCCTGAACTTGGCCTGCTGTATAGTCATGCCCACGTATTGCTCCGGTACTTCTGCCTCCACAATGTCAAATTCATCGTCCAGGCTAAATGAAGATAATGCTCCTTTGATCATAAAACGGCTGGCCAGCCGGCGGGCGGTGTCAGCCTCCGGGTGCAGAATTTCTTCGATACCCATAGCTTCCAGTACGGTCTGGTGCAAATCGGAGATAGCCCGGCTGATGATCTTTTTGGAGCAATATTTTTTGAGCAATGCCGTGGTGAGTATAGAAGCGCCCGTGTCTTCGCCAATACCGATAATCACATAATCGGCATCGTCGAGCGGGAGGGCTTGTATGGCTTCTTCATCGGTAGTATCCATGCAGATGGCATGCGTGATTTTATCCTGGAGGGAATTCACTTTGTTGATACTTCGGTCCACGCCAATCACTTCATGGCCGTCTTCCATCAACTTGATCGAAAGACTTGCGCCGAAGTTACCCAGCCCGATAATGATAAATTTCATCACTTTGTATTTTTAACTGGTTCGTTAGCTAATAAAAATATCTTCTTCGGGGAATTGGTAGGGCTTGTTTTTTGCCCTGAAAAACTGTTGTACAATTCCCACGAGCAAGGTCAGAAAGCTCACTCTGCCGATAAACATCGTAATCGTCAGTACTATTTTGCTGGCATCGCTGAGCTTGGGAGTTATACCCATAGATAACCCGACGGTACCGTAAGCGGAGAAACATTCGAAAGACAAAGGCATCAGGCCCATTTCGCCATCAAAAATAGAAACCAGAAATACCGAAAATCCCAGTGCTACCAATGACAAGCTCATGATAGAAAAAGCGCGCTGCTGCGTCTTTTGCGGAATTTCTTTCCAGCCCAGTTCCATCCGCCTTTTACCCGTTAGCTGTTGCCAGATGTTGAGCGTTACAATGGCAAAGGTACTGGTTTTGATACCGCCCCCGGTAGACCCCGGCGAAGCTCCGATCCACATGAGCAGCAAATAAATAAGCAATGTGGGCAGGGTTAATGCTCCAATATTTACGGTGTTGAATCCGGCAGTTCGCGGCGTAACCGACCCAAAAAATGCCTCCACGACTTTGCCCCAGCCTTGGTGTTCTTTGAGCGTGTTGTTGTATTCGAAAATATAGTAGGCTATAGTACCCACAATTAATAGGATAATAGTGGTGTATACAACAATTTTGGTATTTAGGCTTATGAGTGGGCGCGTGGGGTGGATATGCTTTTGGGTAAATAATCGCTGGTATTTGTTGAGTATCCAGATTTTTATAAAAGTAAAATAGTTAAATACAACTACGTAGCCAATACCTCCAATGATAATCAGTACGGCAATAACCAGGTGGATTCCATAATTAAAGCGGATACTTTCTTCGTATAAACCATTAGTAAGTGTGGAAAAACCGGCATTGCAAAAAGCAGATACGGCGTGGAAAACAGAAAAAAAGAGTTGTTCACCAAAGCCATAAGCCACCTCTTCGTTTATATAGGAATAGATCAGCACGGCGCCAATGGATTCAACTGCAAGGGTGAACAAGACTATTTTGACCAGCGTGCGGAAGGTTTGGCCGATATTTTCCGCATTGATAAAGTCTTTGAGCATGATCTGATTCTGAAAGGAGGTTTTTCCCCTAAAAAACAGGCCGAAGAGATTGGTAAAGGTTAGAACGCCTAAACCACCCATTTGAATGAGAATCAGTATGGCGATTTGTCCGAATCGGGTAAAATCTTTTCCCGTATCTAATATGGCTAAGCCGGTTACGCAAACTGCGCTGGTGGATGTAAATAACGCATCTACAAAATTAATACCCTTGTAGGTAGCGCTCGGCACCATCAGCAAAAAGGTGCCGCCGAATATCAGAAATAAAAAGCTGACGGCAAATATCAAAGCAGGATGGAGCGGTTGTTTCTGAATAGCAAAAAGTCGTTCCGAAAATTCGGTTATAAACATCATACCGGCCAACCATCTCTCCAGATAGAAATGGCCCAGTATATCGAGCAAGGATACGCCGCTGAGTCCAAAAATAATTTCAGCCAGCAGAATGGATAAGGCCAGCCCCCAGGTAATATAATGCGCCAGCCGGCGAAGCGGCCTTTCTTTTTGTTTGAAAAATATCCGGATACTCAACCCCGCAAACATGCCGACGGCATATAATAGGTAAAACCAACGGATGAAATTTTCGTGGTGCGCTTTTTGATGAAAGCCAATGTCATAAAGCAACACTACGAAACCCAGTAGGCTTGCCCAAAATAAAGGTACCTCGACGTGTTTAGATTTCATTTGTCTAAGTTAGAACATGGATAGTTCTAGTTTATAATAGCACAAAATGAGATGCAAATTAACCAATTTCAGTATATCAGGTATAGGGCTAAAAAAAAACGCCTCACAAGAAACAGGAGATTATCCCTGCCCCCTGTGAGGCGCCTGTTTGAGCGGGCAGCATCTACTTGTTGCCGTCTTTGTCTTTTTTCTTTTTAAATGGATTGAACTTGTCCAGGTTCTCTTTGATTTTATCGGTGCCTTCTTTGCCTGCGCCTTCCAGTACTTTGTCTACTTTTTTCTGCGCGGTGGAGTCGAGCACGCCGCCGATTTTATCTTTTGCGGCCTCTTTTGCCTTTTTGGTAAGGTCTTCGGCAGCTTTGTCCACTTCTTTTTTGACGACTGTCTTGGCCGAATCTACAGCCTTGGTGGCTGTTTCTTGAGCTTTTGCTTTTCCTTCATTCAGCTTTTGCTGGAGTTGTTGCTTGGCTTCATCCTTAGCTGCTTCTACTACCGAGGTTTCTTCGCCTTCACCCCCCAATAGTTTGAGTTTTACCTTGGGATTAGTGATGGTGCCGGTCAAGTTGACGAGTACATTTACAAATTCGCTTTGTTTGATGTTAATGCCCAACTTGGAAGCTTCGCTTAGCAGCGCGTTCAAACCGCTGCTCGCAGCAGCGCCTACCGCATTGCTCTCCAGCAATTTTCGTGGAATGCGCGTTTTTATTTTGTAGTCCATATCCTGGGAAAAGGAGTGTTTTCCACCTATGGTCATGGCGATGTCCTTGACTTTGTAGTCGAACTCTTTGAGTTCTAAAGCGCCGTCTTTTACTTCAAACCAGTTTTTGGTGTTTTCCAATTTAAGGTTGTTCTTGAGGTAGTCTACGTTTAACGCATTGCCCACCGCTTGCAAAGGCTTGAAACCTTTGACCACACCATTGATCGTTTGAAGATAACCCTGGGCGTTAAGGGAGTTGTATTGTGGCATGAGTTCCTTACTCAGTTTGCCATCCATGATCAAGCTGGAGGTGAATACGCCTTCTATAAACTTGCCAATGGGCGCCAGTTTCTGAAAGCTGTTGAACGTATTAAAAGCCTTCTGGAAATTCATTTTAATCAGGTCGAATTTCATGCTAAAGGCAGGATTGTCTGTTCCCTTTGAATCATAACTTCCTGTCAAACCAATGGTGCCTCCCAAAGTTTTTGCCGTGGTCTCATCAAGAACTACTGCCTCATCTTTTACGATGAGCCTGCCTTTGAGGTCGTTGAGTTCCATATTGGTATAGATGAGTTTGTCGATGTCGGCGTCTATGCTCATATCGATATTAGCGGGTACTGCAATGGGCTCCAGCCCTTCCGTGGTAGCGGGCGCCTGGGTAGTTGTTGCAGGTGCGGCGCCGGTTTCGCCGGCCATGAATTGGTTGAGGTTGAGCAATTTGGAATTCAGTTTGATATTGCCCCCCAATACGGCGTCGCCGTATAAGTAATCAAAGGCGTTGGTCACCACACCGCTAGCCTTAATATCGCTGTCGCCGATCACGGCGCTCAGGTTTTGCATTTCCATGCGGTTGGGCTTCACATTGCCTTTTACGGCGGCTTGCTTGATATGATAATCTTCGTAGACTATTTCGCCGGCTTCGCCGTCCAGTGTAAAATCAAAGCGGTCGAAGGGACGCTCAGAAGCTGCTTCGCCTTCGGCAGATTGGGTACCGGGGGTAGCGGACACTGCAGGCGCCGGCGTGGCCGCCGGTTCTGTGGTGGTCAGCCATTCGTTGGCGTCAAAATAACGCGAACGCATGCGCATATTGCCCGTCATGGTCTTTTTGGGTGAGAAATAAGCCAGGATGTTGTCGATTGTGCCGCTGGCCTGTAAGTCGCTTTTTCCCAGTTGCGCGTCAAATTGCTCGATACCCACGTGTTTAGGGGTGAAATTCATGGCTGCATTGCGAATGAGTACGGCAGGCATGCCGCTCGATTTGTACTTGAGCTGGCTGATGGTCATGTCGCCGGCCATATTAACGCGCTCATAGTCCTGTTGCTCGATATATGACAATCGGGTCTGCGCAGTGATATCGGCGCTGATGATGCCGCTAAGTTGTTCATAACCTTCCATCGGGAAGGCCTGCATCAATTCAGCGAGGTTGAGCACACCCTCTATGTCGGCGTCTACATCGGGATCGGAGATGGGCGTTTTGAGCGTAAAACGGGCTTTGATGGGGTTTTTGCCTACGCGCAGGTTAAACTGCGGCGCATTGATGGTCATGTCGTCAAAGTTGCTGCTCGGGCTTTTTATGTCTACCAGGGCTTGTATGTTGGTAATTCCCAAGGGCAAATCGGGGTACTTCACATTGGCATTTTCTACGCCTATATGAATATCAAATGCCGGGTATTGTTCTTTTTCACCGTTGTAAGTGCCTTTTGCCTGGCCGGAAAACTCAAATTTGCCATCGGCTTTTACGTTTTCATACCCCTGAATATATGCGTTGGGGATGAGCGACCAAAGCTGTTTGAAGTCGTTTTGCGGGGTGCTGAAGCTGAGGTCCATATTGATGTCTTCTTCCAGCATTTGTACAAAACCGTCGGCGCTTAATTCAAATTCATTGAGAATGAGTTTGTTATCTTTTAAAGTGTATTTGCTGTTGATCTGATCGATCAAAAAATTGCTGGGTTTCTCCAAATGCACCGTTTGGATGCGCACGGGATTGCTACCACTGAGGATGGACAACAAATCGACTGTGAAATCGACGGATTCGCCCGATGCGAGCGGAATGCCCTCAAAGTCGTCGATTCCGGTAACGCTGAAATCGCGAAGGCTAAAGCTGAAATTGGGGAAACTGCGGAAAAGCGTAAGGCTGACCGAACCGAAATCAACTTTGGCATTGATCGTTTTGTTGATCTCTTCTATGGCTACTTTATGCAATTTGTCTTTAAAAATAAAAGGCAATGCAGCAGCTGCACCTATTACCACTACGAGTAATATTAATAAGCCGATCGCTATTTTTTTAACCACTTTCATGTTTGTACGTATTTAAGGCCGATTAGTTGAACGAAGAAACAAACTACTTTTATCTTTGATGCTATCAATGGCAGAATTACACAAGCTAAAGTCGTTATTCTGCTTATAATAACGTTAAAAGAGTACATAATTTCATGTCAACGCGTTCGTATTTACTCATTTCCCATCAAAAAGAACTCCTACAATTCTATGAGACTAACAAATCAGTCCCGTGGTTGTGTTTCGATACCGAATTTGTGGGAGAAAAAAGGTTTCTTACCCGTATTTGCCTGATACAGGCGGTAACCCCTCACGGCAATTACCTCATTGATCCCTTTGAAATCAAGGATTTAAGCCCTTTTCTCGACCTGTTGTCCGATCCCAATATATGCAAAATTACGCACGCCGGCGATAACGATTACAGGTTGTTTTATACACACTTTGATGTCGTTCCGCGCAATGTGTTTGACACACAGGTTGCGGCAGCTTTTGCGGGTTATAAATATCCTGTTTCTTTTAAAAAGCTGGTAGAGAATGAGTTGCGATTGTCGCTGTCAAAAGGTTACTCGGTGGCCGATTGGGAGGCCCGACCATTCAATTCACAGCAGTTGAGTTATGCACTGGATGATGTATTGCCGTTGTATGAACTTTGGCAGGCGCTCACCGAAAAGCTCAAACACAAGGACCGGCTACACTGGGCAGCAGAAGAATGCGCTCGCTGGGAAGATCCCACATTTTATGCCCGCGATCCGCACCAGGAGGCTTTGAGCAGCGGTTTAATGAAGGCGCTCAACACCCGCGAGCAGGTTTTTCTGCTTCGCTTGTTTGCCTGGAGGCGACAGATCGCATCTCAAAAAGATTATTCTAAAGAGATGGTGCTGCCGAGCAAACTGATAGGAACGATTGTGAAAAGTGTGTCTTCGGGCCGCGATGCACTGCGCCAAAACCGGCGTATCCCCGAAAAGATTGTCAACCAGTATGGCGCCGAATTCGATAGATTGTACCGAACCCCGGCTACCGACGATGAACGCGCAGTACTGGAACAGGTACAGCCCGAAGAGATGGAAAACCCCCGCGAGGAGATTTTGATCGAAATGCTCAACTTGTTGGTCAAACAAAAGAGTTTTGAAAATGGCATCTCCCCGGCACTGGTCATCGCTCGCAATACACTGGCCCGACTCAAGTCAGACCCGGAAGCTATCGAAGAATACCTGGGAAATGGCTGGCGTCGTGAGCTTTTAGGCGAACGCTTTGTGGAATGGCTGTTGAATTTTGACCAGTTGCAACTCGATATTAATGACGGCTCGATTGAGCTACGCATCATGAATGACGCCGATTACCACTGACAATACATGGAACAGGCTACTTCCATATTAGAAGTCACCGATCTGCGGGTGCTGTTCAATACACCAGCAGGGCCGCTCACCGCGGTGAACGGGGTGAGTTTTTCGATTCAAAAAGGAGAAACACTGGGTATTGTGGGCGAATCGGGCTCAGGAAAGTCTGTTACGGCGCTATCAGTGATGGGCTTATTACCGGTTCAGATAGGCGCCATACCAGGGGGAAAGATGGTATATTATCCTGAAAATGAAGAACCTGTATTTTTAAATGCACTGCGCGGATCGCAATGGCGAACCATTAGAGGCCGCCGAATCGCGATGATTTTCCAGGAGCCTATGACCTCCCTCAACCCCGTGATGCGTTGCGGCGAGCAGATTGTCGAAGCTATCAGGTTGCATCACGGTGTGCAGGAAGCAGAGGCAAAAATAACGGCCTTGTCGTGGTTGGAAAAGGTGCAGATCAACGATCCGTTACGCGTTTTTGAGGCTTATCCGCACCAACTATCCGGCGGGCAGAAACAACGTATAATGATTGCCATGGCCTTGTGTGGCCATCCCGATATACTGATCGCCGATGAACCCACTACCGCACTGGATGTGACGGTACAGCAGACTATTCTGGCTTTGCTAAACCAGCTGAAAAAGGATTTGGGGCTTTCCGTCCTGTTTATCACCCACGACCTGGGCGTGATGGCCGCTATTGCCGACCGCGTACTGGTGATGAGGCAGGGCAATATTGTAGAGGAAGGAAAGATGGAGAGGTTGTTTAAAACGCCGCAGCATCCCTATACCAAAGGCCTGCTGGCCTGCCGCCCGCCGCTGGATGTCAGGTTGAAGCGCTTGCCTGTAATCGCCGATTTTGAAAAAAACGCTGATACAGCTGATCTCACGACAATTGTGGCTGCAAATGCTTTTACTTCCGAAGAAATAACCCAACGTCAGGCTGTATTGCACCAATCGCCACCTTTGCTCGAAGTGGAGGGCCTGCACACCTGGTTTAGCGGCAAAAGCGGATTCTGGAATCGCACGCCATCGTGGGTAAAAGCGGTGGACGACGCCAATTTTGAAGTGTATAAGGGCGAAACTCTCGGGCTGGTCGGCGAGTCGGGCTCGGGAAAAACAACCCTGGGTCGCAGCATTCTCCGATTGGTTGAACCCCGGCAAGGTCGGGTGATATTCGACGGCAGGGATGTAAGCCGTTTTTCCCGACAGGAACTTACAGCGATCCGTAGCCAAATGCAGATCATATTCCAGGACCCTTATGCCTCGTTTAACCCCCGACTTATGGTTGGCGAAGCGATTGTAGAGCCGATGATAGTGCACGGTATTGGCAGTAGCCAGAGCGAAAGAAGAGATATGGCTATCGCATTGCTGGAGAAAGTAGGCCTCGAAGGCGCCTTCTTTTCGCGATATCCCCACGAGTTTTCCGGCGGACAAAGGCAGCGTATCGGCATTGCCCGCGCACTGGCCGTTAATCCCCGGTTTATTGTATGTGATGAATGTGTGTCTGCGCTCGATGTGTCGGTGCAGGCGCAGGTGCTCAACCTGCTTAAATCACTCCAGGAAGAGCGCGGGCTCACCTATATATTTATCTCCCACGATTTGTCGGTGGTGCGTTTTATGAGCGACCGTATTGCGGTGATGAAGGAAGGAAAAATTGTAGAATTGGCCGACGCCGAGGATATTTACCGCCGCCCGCAACACCCCTATACCCGGCAATTGTTGGCCGCGGTGCCGAGGTAAGTTGTCGGTTGTCAGTTGTCGGTTGTCGGTTGTCAGTTGTCGGTTGTCAGTTGTCGGTTGTCAGTTGTCGGTTGTCAGTTGTCGGTTGTCAGTTGTCGGTTGTCGGTTCTTTATATACTTTTTAAATAGAGAACAGATAACAGAAAACAGATAACAGAAAACCGACAACCGACAACCGATAACATTCATTTATCGTGCAATCACAAAACGCTCGGCGCGGTAGCCTTCCGGCGTCAGGATAGACAACACATATGTGCCGTTGGGCAGATCGTGTACGTCGAAGCGGTACGTTTCGTTGAGTACATTTTCCAGACGCTGCTGGCCGATCATCTTCCCGTTGATATCGAGGATGCCTACTTGTACTTCCTTAGCCGTCTGGTCGAGTTCGAAGCCGAGGTTCAGGTAGTCGCTGGCAGGGTTGGGCATTACCTTTACTTTAAAGGCATCAAGCGGCTGGATATCTTCCGTGCCGGTTACGAAACCGTCGAGGTGCAGACGGGCTGCAACGGTGCGGTCTGACCATCCCGAATACAGGATATCGAGGAACAGCGGTTGGGTAGGGAAGTTTGCATATTCCACATTGCTGGAAGACAAATATCTCGGTGCAACGCTCAGCGCAGGGCCGGAGCCGTCGTACAACAATGCGATATAGTAAGCTCCACCCGGTTCGAGTTCTACCACGTCGCCGGTGAGTGACTCAAGCTCTATCAGGAGCAGTTCGTTGGCAGGCGTAGCCTCAGTAATAGAATAAGAAGCAAGCGCGATAGGCGTCAGGTCGTCAAAACTTCCACCGGTAGCGGCAAAGTCTATCTGATTATCGTCATTGGCATCGGCGTCAAAGAGCACTACGTTAATCACGTCGAGTGCGGGGTCACCGGAGATCAGGCTTTCCGGATTGGCCAAGCCGAATGAAGCATGCGTTACAACGCCGCCATCAGGGCCTGCAATGACCAATGATCCGATGTTGTAAGTGAGGTTGTAAGGATCGACGAAGCTTGCATCAGAGGGGCCTGCGCTGCCATCCAAAGCGCCGTTGTCGAGCGCCCAGGTATAGTCGGTCATCACAAACTTGGTCTCGATCGTTTCGTCGTTTTGGTCGTTTGCAAAAACGGCCGTGTATTCGCCGAGTTCGGTCGGCGTATAGGTGCCTACCATCGCAATGGCAGAGTCAGACAAGCCGGCAATATCTTTAGAACCCGTAAGTACCGTTTCACCGCCGTTGGGATCCGTGATAGTCACCGAGGCAGTCACCGTAAGCGGATCGGGAGAAGCATTTACGTAGTTTACGCTCATTACGTCTACCGGAACAGCCTGGGAAAGCGGCGTGTGGTAAGAATACGATGCAACGCCGCCGTAGAAGGTCTTGATCGTAAATGACATTTGTACCGGTGTGCCCGAATCAAGTACAGGTACGATGGTTTCGCAGCTGGCACGCGACAAAAATACGGCCGGCACTGTAATCGTGCTGTCAAAAGTAGGGTCAGCCGACATGTTGTAAACGGTCGTAGCACCATCGGTTGCAGTAGTGTAGTGGTTGCAAATAATCACACCGGCGGCTCCTGCAAGCTGAGCGTTGTATGTTTTTACGGTAAAATTGCAGGTTCCGCGACGAATCAACGCAAATTTGCCTGTGAGATCTGCAAGGATTTCGCCGCAGGCCATGCTGTCGACTTCGGTAAAGGCCCATTGCAACTGCCCAGTCACCGTTTCGCTCAAAGTCGGTCCCCAGCCCGATTGGGTGCCATAATCATAAACGCCGGCAATACCGGCAGGCGAAAGCACTTCCACATCTACTGGGAAAGGTGAATCGATGTTAATTTGCGCCATGGCAAATTGCATGGATGCGATAGCAAACAAAAGAGTAAACAGTTTTTTCATATTAGTCCGGTTTTATTACGAATTGAAAAAATAAACAATTGATGGATCTGGTTTTGATAAATGGGGCTTGCGTATCTGGGAATGAGAAGTTTTTGTGTAAAGACTGCGTGTGGGCAAATTTCAAAAAAAATGTACGGATTGTGCAACCTTTCGAAAAAAAAAAACCGTCTATTCTGAAATGTGATCGACATCACAGAAGTATATGTCGAAAATACCAGGTTATTTGGAATAATTTGTTTAATTTTATGTCCGGTTTTTGTTATCAAAGACGAAACTCCATGAAAAAGCTGAACTATCGCACTGTCCTTTTTGTATTCCTTGCTATCTTGAGTGCTGCTTCCTGCCTCTACCTGAATACAGGAGCAACTTATGTTGCGGGCAATGTACAGCAGGAAGAAAATGTATTGGGACGTCTGTCAGAGGAAGAATCTTTTGAAGAAGACCAGCCCGGCCACACTCCACTGCCCGATGTACATCTGCTCAAAAAAGTAGTAGAAGGAGGCAGAAGATTCTTTCCTGCACACTAAACTATCATTTTCTTTTTCCAGTATCTCATCAATCCGGCTACGCTCATCCATGCCGGATTAGCACTTTCATAACGCGCCATATCAAATTCTCCCGTACCCGCTTCTATTAATTCAAGGGCAGCAAATTCCTGAAACAGCGGGGTGATGTCTTCTATGCTCGTTCCCTGGCTGAAAGGTTTCCACATCCATTGAGCCCACTTGTCGAGCCTGAATTCAAGCTCGTCGAGATGCAGTTGAATATCATTTATAGGCCCAAAATGGGTAAGCCATAGGCGTTCTACCGACAATTCGCGTATCAATGCGATTGATTCCTTCCAGTTTGGTATATGGATATCTGGAGGCGGACAGGGCGCTGCGACCATTCCTCTATTGATACGCACGCCGGCAACATCGCCGGTAAACAAGTCGCTTCCGTTTTGCCAGGCAATATGGTGTACGGCATGGCCGGGCGTATGCCAGGCAGTAAATTCGAGATTGCCAATCTGGATTTTTTCCTGATGAGCTACGGTTCTCAAGCGCTCTTCGGCGATGGGCTGCAAATCGCCCCACAGGGTTTCCATCTGCTCTTTGTAGATCAATTTGGCGGAATGGTACAACTTTTCGGGCTGATGCATATGCGGCGCACCCAAGGGATGTACGTAGATGGTGGCGCCTTGCCGGGCGAATACCCAGGCCGCCCCGGCATGGTCGAGATGGATATGGGTGACCAGCACGTGGCGGATGTCTTCAGGAGTGTATCCCGATGCCCTAATGCCGGCTTCCAACTGAGCCAGGGTAGAGTGGGGGCCGGTTTCCACAAGCACAGGCCCTTCGTTGCTTTCCAGCAAAAAGGCTGCGACGGTTTGGTCATTGCCCTGGAAATTTAAATCCAATAATTTGATATGTGGAGGCAGTTTCATTGCAGATGCGCCGGTTTGATGTCCAGCGTAAGGTGGTTGTCGCTGCTCAGCCTTTGATGCAAAGCAGTGGTTTTAGGTAGCTCGTATTCGTAATAATAAGTGCAGGTGTGCAACTGGCTTTCGTAAAAAAGCAGGTCTTCTGCATGAGGTGCGCCATCGAGTGCCCGGTCTGCGCTCACGGCAAGTTTGAGCCATTGCCAGGCAATGGTTACTATGCTGAAATATTCCAGGTAAAGGGTGGCGTCGGCCAGGAAGACTTCGGGCGCATGCGTGCTTGCAAGCCTGCCGAGGTGTTGTGTGATTTGCTGTAGGGCGCCTGCGGCCTGTGCCAACTGCCCGGCTCTGGCCTTCAAACTGGGCCTTTGTTGGGCTTCTTCGATGGTTTTGCCAGTTCGGCCGCATACAATTGGGCCGTTTGTCCGTTGGCCATGAATATTTTTCTTCCCAACAGATCCATGCCGTGAATGGCCGTTGTGCCCTCGTAAATGGCATTGACGCGGATGTCCCGGTAGTATTGTTCCAACAGAAAATCGGCGCAATAACCGGCGCCTCCCATACATTGCATGCCTGCGCTGACGGCCAGCGTTCCCATTTCACTAGGATAGGATTTGGCAATGGGTGTGAGTAATTCAAGCAGCAAATGGGCGTTTTCTTTTTCTTCTCCCTGGCCCGTGCGGTACTGGTCGCCATAATAGCTGCATTGTAGCAAAAGTGCCATACTTCCCTCAATTACAGCCTTTTGAAATAGTAACATTCTTTTTACATCGGCGTGCTCGATGATGAGCACTTGGGGCTGGTTGATGTCTTTGTTGGAGGGATGCCTGCCCTGGGGGCGCTCGTTGGCGTACTTGAGTGCGGACTGGTAAGCGCCGGAGGCTACGCCAGTTGCCATTAGCCCTGTGCCTATACGGGCTTCATTCATCAGTTGAAACATATACGACAGGCCCTTGTGGGGTTCTCCCACCAGGTATCCCCGGCATTCGTCGTTTTCACCCATCATCAGGTGGGCGGCCACGTATCCCTTTTGGCCCATTTTGCCAAAAATGCCCGCCGTGGTTACATCGTTAAAAACCAGTCCCCCGTTTTCAGGCCGGTATTTGGGGACGACAAACAGGGAAATGCCTTTGGTTCCGGCGGGGGCTCCTTTGATTCGGGCCAGCAAAAGGTGTACCACGTTGTCGACAGCGGTGTGGTCGCCTCCCGATATGTATATTTTTTGTCCTTTAATTAAATAATGTCCCTCCGGCATAGGCGTGGCACTCGAGGTAATATCCGATAGCGAACTGCCTGCCTGGGGTTCGGTGAGCGCCATTGTACCCTGCCAGTGGCCGGCGAACATAGATGGAATATACGTTTGTGCCAGCTCATCAGTGCCATAATTGCGAATGAGCCTGGCGGCGCCCTGGGTGAGAAAAACATAACTCACCGCGTTGGCGTTGGCAGCGTAAAAGACTAGCTGGCAGGCACTCAGCAGGGTTTGCGGCATGAGCCGGCCGTTGTTGTGAGGGGCATCAATGGCGGATATCCAGCCGCCCTCGGCTAGCGCCTTGATAGCTTGCTTTAAACCGGGATGCACCTCTACCACGCCATCTTTGTAGCAGGCCTTTTCCTTGTCCATTTCACGAAAAATAGGGTAGAGGTAGTTGTCGCTCAGTTGTTTGGCGGCGTCGAGGGTCATCAGAAAGGCTTCGGCGTCGAAGTCAGAAAACAAGGGATGGCGTCTGAGTTCTGGCCCGTTCAACACTTCGAGCATTAAAAATTGCAGAAATCTGGAGTTGATGTATGAATTGTCCATTATTGCTATTTTATTTTACTCAGACGAAATTTTCTCGTCGATTTATTTTAATTTAAAAACAAAAAGCAATTTACAAAAGCTTACCATTTATAGCCATTTAAAAAGTCGGCAATCGACATTCTTTTTTTGCCTTGTAATTGCAATTCTAGCACATTGATATAGCCGTCGGCTGTGGAGATGTGAAGCCATTTTTTGTGATCAGAGACAACAGTTCCGGGAGGCTCGGCCGGAGAGGAAAACACAGGAACGGATTGAAGTATTTTGAGCTCGAGGCCCTGAAAGGTAGTCCAGGCGGCAGGGTAGGGGCTTAGTCCCCTGATAAAATCGTGAACGGCCTCAGTGGATTGATCGAAATTGATCTCACAGGTTTCGTGGAATAACTCGGGGGCAGAAGTGGCCTGGCTGTCGTCTTGCTTTAGGGCGTGGTACTGTCCCGATTCGATGGCTTTTACTGTTTTTAGCGCTACATCGGCTCCGAGCGCCATCAGCCGGTCGTGGAGTTCGCCGGCTGTTTCGTTTTTACCTATGGGAATGCGTTCCTGGAAAAGCAGGTCGCCGGTATCGATATCCTGTTGAATGAAAAAGGTGGTGACACCCGTTTCTTTTTCTCCTCTTATGATCGCCCAGTTGATGGGGCGGCTCCTCGGTATTTGGGTAACAGGGAGGCGTGCAGGTTGAACGTACCCAATGCGGGCATTCGCCATACTGCTTCGGGTAGCATCCGGAAGGCGACTACTACCTGGAGGTCGGCTTTGAGCGCTTGTAAGCCAGCCAAAAAATCGGGATCTTTCAGCTTGAGGGGTTGCAGAATGTGCAAGCCTTTGGCCACGGCGTATTGCTTAATGGGCGATTCGATCAATTGCTTGTGGCCCCGCCCGCCGGTTTTGTCGGCGGCGGTAACCACGCCTACTACCTGGTATCCCTCCCGGATCAACAAATCGAGCGTAGGCACGGCAAAGGCAGGTGTGCCCATAAAAACGATGCGCAACGACATAGGCTTAAAATCGCTTGATAGATTCAATAATATAAAGCGGCCGCTGTTTGATCTCGCTGTAGATATTCGACAGATAAATAGACATGATGTAGAGGTTGAGGCAGGTGACTGCAAAAAAAACAGAGATGAGCAGCACGAGGAAGGTCCAGCCCGCGTTGGCCTGGGTTGCGTTGCCCAGCAGATCGAAGCCCGTGAACTTGAATTTGAGCGCATTGACCACCACGCCTATCAGGAATAAAAGCGAAAACAGGAAAATCCACAGCAGCAAAGTACGAAGGAAAGTGGTATAAGAGGTAATGGCCAGCAGCGAAGTGCGGAAGCGCTCGGTAAAGGCTTCATCCATGTCTTCTTTGAGCGGCTCTTCGACGAGCAGATGGGTGGTGCGATAGCCCACAATGGAATAGATAGCCTTCATGTAGCGCAGGTTTTCTCGCAGCCGCAACAGCGAATTGAGCGCCCTTCGGGAAATAATACGCGTATTGTGGGCTTTTTTGTCGATCTTGAGTTTGGAATAGCGTTTTAATATCGAATAGAACAGACCGTAAAGCCAGCGCAGGTAAAACCTCACTTTGCGGGTACGCGCCCGCAGGTATACGATATCAAAGTCCTCGCGGGTTTTTTCGAAAAGAGAAATAACCACTTCGGGGGCGTGATAAAAAGCAGGTTCGATAATCACCGTATAATCGCCGTTGGCGCGGTCGAGGCCGGCCACGATGGCATGGTTTTTATTTACCGGGCTCGACATATTGAGCAGGTAGATGTTCTTTTTGAGCGATTCATCCAGTGGTGTAATCTCGGGGTCTACCGGGCAGCCGGCGCAGTTATTTACCAAAATGATCTCAAAATCGCTGAAATGCGTATCGAGCAGAGGGTGTAAACGCTGCAAAAAGTCGGTAAGCCGGCCCTGCTGCCAGGTGCCAGGAACCACACTAACTACGGATAAAAAGGTGTTGAACATGCCTGAAGGATAAAAAAGTGGCTTTTTTTCCATAAAAAGGGCAATTTCTGCAACTTTTTATAAAAAATGCGTCAAAAATGCAACATAATGCTGAAAATTCATTGTTAAATTTGTGTGATGCCATCCAATCCGCTATATGCTGAATAGCTTTCCGTTCTATCCACAACACGACGCCATGGATTGTGGGGCGACCTGCCTGAGGATGATCGCTCGCCATTTTGGCAGGTATTACACCCTGGAATACCTCCGGGAGCTTACCCACATAGGTAAACAAGGCGTTACCCTTCTCGGCATTAGCGACGCAGCAGAGCATATCGGCCTGCAAACCCTCGCAGTGAAGACCACCTACGAGCGATTGTCTTCCGATATCCCCATGCCCTGCATTGTGCACTGGCGCCAAAACCACTTTGTGGTGGTATACAAAGCCAACAAAAACTATGTGTGGATAGCCGATCCCGCTTCGGGAACCTATAAACTAACCCGCCAGGAATTTTTGGAGAACTGGGTGAGCGACTCGGAAGAAGGAGAGGCCATGGGGGTGTTGCTCCTGCTGGAAACTACGCCCGCCTTTTTTGACCGCGATGACCAGTCGACCAGTAAAGCTAGTTGGTGGTATGTATATGCTTATTTTAAAAAGCACACGGCTTTAATAGGCCAACTGACTTTGGGGCTGTTTATAGGCAGCATTTTGCAACTGATATTTCCGTTTTTAGTCAAATCAGTGATCGATGTGGGTATCGGCACAGCCGACATGGGATTTATCAAAATAGCCCTGATTGCACAGGCTGTTTTATTGCTAACCCAGGTAGGAGTTGAATATGTTCGCAGCCAGATACTCATACATATCGGTGTACGTGTCAATGTAAGCCTCATATCGGATTTTCTGATCAAGCTTACCCGCCTTCCTGTGCGGTTTTTTGATTCCAAAGTGACGGGCGATTTACTCCAGCGCATAGCTGACCACGAGCGCATTCAGCGTTTTTTGACATCTACTACGCTGGTATCTGTTTTTTCTTTTGTCAATATCATCGCTTTTTCGCTGTTGCTTTTTTTCTGGCACCCGGCAGTAGCTTCCGTTTTTCTGGCAGGCACTATGTTGTATCTGTTATTTCTGTATTTGCTCCAAAATATGCGTCGTGAGTTTGATTACAAGCGTTTCGACCAGTCGGCGGAACACCAGAGCCATCTCATCGAACTTATAGACGGTATGCAGGAGATTATACTCCACAATGCCGAAAAACAAAAACGCTGGAACTGGGAGCGAGTGCAGGCACGCCTTTTCCGCACCGCCATCGGCTCGATGCGTATCGAACAAATACAACGTGCAGGCGCTACCGCTATCAATGAAGGGAAAAACCTGATTATTACCTTAATTGTCGCCAAAGCCGTTTTGGATGGCGATATGACGATAGGTATGCTGGTAGCCATTCAGTATGTAGTGGGCCAGTTGAATACACCCCTGAGTCAAGCCATCGAATTTATTGCCTCCTGGCAGGAGACCAAGATGAGCCTCGAGCGGATGAACGAAATCCACAGCAAAGAGGACGAAGAGAATCTGGAAGAAAAAATCACCATCCTGCCCGAGTTTGGCGACCTGATCCTGGATGATGTGTCGTTCCATTATCCCGGACCGCATACCCGCCCGATATTGAAAAACGTCAATCTGCATATTCCAAAGGGAAAAACTACCGCCATTGTGGGTAGTAGCGGCAGCGGCAAAACAACTATGCTGAAATTATTGCTGGCGTTTTATCAGCCGGTAGAAGGAAGCGTCAGAATTGGCGATGTCAATTTGAAAAATCTGAATATGAAACTATGGCGCAGCAAATGCGGTGTAGTAATGCAAGATGGGTTTATTTTTAACGATACTATCGCTAAAAATATAGCCTTGGGAGATGAGATAGTGGACAAGGAAAAACTACTCAAAGCAGTTAAAGTAGCTAATATCCAGTCTTTTATTGAATCACTGCCACTTGGCTACAATACCAAGATAGGAACGGAAGGCCTGGGCCTCAGCCAAGGTCAGCGCCAGCGCATGCTCATAGCCCGGGCGGTATACAAAAACCCGGAGTACATGTTTTTTGACGAAGCTACAACCTCTCTTGATGCCTATAACGAGATGGTGATCATGGAAAACCTCGAAGAGTTCTTTAGACAAAAAACTGTGGTTATCGTGGCTCACCGCTTAAGCACGGTGATGAACGCTGACAACATAGTGGTACTCGACGGAGGTGAAATCGTGGAACAAGGCACGCATGAAGAACTTACCTATATCAGAGGCGCTTACTACCACCTGGTGCGCAATCAGTTGGAACTAGGCGCATAACCCCGCTAGCATGCAACCCGATAAAGATATTGAGATCAGAAGCGAAGAGGTGCAGGAAATCCTCGGCACGCCTCCATCCTGGTTGGTGCGTTGGGGTACTACGCTCGCCCTGGCTACTTTAGTGATACTGGGTTGGATAGGATTTCTGATTCCTTATCCCGATAGTATAGAGGCCGATATTCGCGTGTCCTCTACTGATCCTCCCCGCAAGATCCTCGCCGAGCGCTCGGCTTTTATCAGTGAACTGAAGGCGGTTAACGAAGATACGGTGTCTGCCTCCGAATTGCTGATTGTGTTTGAAAACAAGGCTAATTACGCCGACGTGCTTACCCTGGAAGACTATCTCATACGCGTAAAAGATATTAACGTGCCCTCTATTATGGCTTTCCGGCCTCCGCCAAACCTCATTTTGGGCGAACTTCAAGACGCGTATTACGCCTTCATGGAAAAACAAGAGGCATATACCTCCGGCCGATCCGGTAGGTTCGATAACCTGACAAGCTCCCAATTGCGCGACCAGCTGCGAAAGGAGCAATCTGCGCTGGAATGGGAGAAAAAGCGAAAAGAAAGCCTTGAGAAGCAATTGGCGCTGGTGAAAAACAGGTTTACCCGTGAGCAAAATTTGTTGAGTGATAACCTTTCTTCTATCGATAAAGTACACAAGCTGGAAGAAGAAGTCCTCACCAGCGAACGCATGGTGCAGGGCTCGGAGTCCAATATCAAAACCAAACAAATAGAAATTCAGCTCATCAAAGGGCAAATTTCCAGCTTTCGGAGGGGGTCTGACAATAATCTCGACGTGGCAAACCGCGAATTGCTGGAGAGCTTTGGCAATTTGCGCAACCGGCTGGAAGAATGGACTAAGCAATACCTGGTCAGAGCCCCGGTAGACGGCGTGGTCATTTTGTCAAATGATGCAATTACAGAAAAACAGTACGTGAGTACCGATATGGAGCTGATGACCATTGTGCCGGTGAAACGCAAGGAAATTGTGGGAAAAGGACAAGTAAAACTGGTCGGCTCCGGAAAGGTCAAAGTAGGCAACGATGTGATCGTTAAGTTCGATAGTTATCCCTACGAAGAATTTGGCGTGGTGAAAGGAGTGGTATCCAAAAAGAGTAAACTCGCTTCCGATGGTGAGATCAGTATTGAGGTGACTTTCCCGAAAGGCATGCTTACCAGCACCGGGAGAGTATTGGAAGCAGGGCAAAATGCCATGACCGGCAAAGCACAGGTTATTACCGATCGCAAAAGGCTGATAGAATGGCTGTTTGAAAAGGTAAGAAATACGTTTATTTATTGTAGTAGAGTCGCAAAATTTTGCGACTCTACTACGACGTCTTAGAGATGTATCACCTCATCATATGCGGCGGCAGCGGCTTCCATAATCGCTTCGCTCATCGTGGGGTGGGGATGCACCGATTTGATGATCTCGTGGCCGGTTGTTTCCAACTTACGCGCCACCACTACTTCGGCTATCATTTCCGTTACGTTGGCGCCGATCATGTGGGCGCCTAGGAACTCACCGTATTTCGCGTCGAAGATCACCTTCACAAAACCGGCTTTTGCGCCTGCTGCGCTGGCTTTTCCGGAAGCGGTGAAGGGAAACTTGCCCACTTTGATTTCGTAGCCGGCTTCTTTGGCGGCTTGTTCGGTGTATCCGACAGATGCTATTTCCGGGCTGCAATAGGTGCAGGAGGGAATATTGTTATAGTCGAGCGGCTCGGGATGATGCCCGGCGATCTTTTCTACACAGATAATGGCTTCGGCGCTGGCCACGTGGGCTAATGCGGGGCCCGGCACGATATCGCCGATGGCGTAAATGCCGGCTACATTGGTGCGGTAGTACTCATCCACCTTCACCATGCCGCGGTCGGTGGCGATACCGAGTTCTTCGAGGCCGATGTTTTCGGTATTGGGCGCCACGCCTGCCGCTGAAAGCACGATATCGCAACTAATCTCCTCCGTTTGGCCGGTTTTGCGGTTTTTTACGGTCACTTTGCAGCCCTTGCCTTTGGTGTCCACTGCTTCTACGCTGGTGTTGCCCATTACCTTGATGCCGCTTTTCTGGTATATTTTGCCGAGTTCTTTTGAGATGTCGGGGTCTTCACGGGGCACTAAACCTTGCTCCAGGAATTCAACGATAGTTACTTCCGTGCCGATGGTGCTGTAGAAATAGGCGAATTCCACGCCGATAGCGCCGGCGCCGATTACCACCATGCTCTTTGGTTGCTTGGGCAGACCCTATGGCTTTGCGGTATTCGATCACCTTTTCGCCGTCGATGGGCACGTTGGGCAGGGCTTTGGCGCGGCCTCCGGTGGCGACGATGATGTGCGGCGCCGTGTATTCCGTGGTTTTGCCGCTTTCATCAATAACCGCCACTGTTTTATTGCGCGTCAGTTTGCCGTTGCCGTTGATGATCGTGATTTTGTTTTTTCTAAACAAGAAGTTGACACCCTTGCTCATGCCGTCGGCTACGTCGCGGCTTCTTTTTACCATACCGCTGAAATCGGCTTCCGGTTTGCCTATTTTGATGCCGTAGTCCTGGGCATGATTGATATATTCGAATACCTGGGCGCTTTTCAGCAGGGCTTTAGTTGGAATGCAACCCCAGTTGAGACAAATACCTCCCAGCGATTCCCGCTCTACCACGCCTACTTTCATCCCCAACTGAGCTGCTCTGATAGCGGCCACATAACCACCGGTCCGCTGCCTATGACGATGAGATCGAAGTTCATAATCGTACTTTTTAGTCCGGCGGCAAATATAGCAATAGGCTACCAAACTGCGTAAAATAAAAAAACCCCGCTGCATAACACAGCGGAGCTTACCTAACTTACTGATACTAATATAAGTTGACCGGCGAGTGCCGGAGTAATTCGAAAACCACAGCCGTAAAAGTAGGCAAAATCCCTTTTCCTGGCAACTAATTTCGTTAAAAAATTATCGAACTTTCGACGAGCGTAAAGTGTAATTCATTTGTTTAATTTATTGATAAACAAATATTTATACATGATCAATCATTATTTCAAAAAGCCTGTTACCCTTGGCCTGACTGGCTTTTGGCCGTATACAGTCGAAATTGTTATGTTAACAAAAAAAGGGGGTAAATGTAAACGATCAGTTGGCACCGGTAGAGTAGGCTACAGGGCCTGATCTACCAGTATATTGAATTGTGTAGTTAATTGCTGTAGCAAAATATCAACTGGGGTCCAATCTTGCAGGTTGAATTTGCTTTTCAGCAGGGTGTCTTTCCATTCGCGGTTAGCGATGATTCTTCTTGGCGGCAGCTTTCTATACGTTTCCTGCCGGTGAATTTTAACCGGCGTTTGTAGCGCTTCCTGGTTAAAGGCAACCAGATAAAGATTGTCTTTGCCTTGGGCATCCGTCCAGCGCTGCACGCCGCCTTCGTTTTGAAAAAAAAGCTGTGCACAGAGGCCGCTGATGGCAAGTTCAATGCCGCAGCATAAATCTCCTGGCATCGAAGGAGCGGGTATTTCTTCAAAAGCTCCCGAAACCGGTGTTTTTAGATAAGCTTCGCGGGGTTGCCGGGCCTGGTTAGCCGAAGAAACCATTTCGTGGTAATAACTCTCCCGGTACCAAACGAGTTGTGCGCTGTATTTCCAGCCTTTTTCCGACAGCAGATCGAGGTAAATTTGCACCAGGGGTTCAATATCGGCGCCGTAAATACCCAGATGGCAATAATTGTATTGAGGGAACATTTTGCCCAGGAGATCGAGTTTGAAGTTTTTTAACTGGTTTTCCCAGTCTTCAAGGTATTGCTGTACGGCGGGATTGTACTTTTCCAAGCCGAGCCGGGCCAGGCAGAGGCTCGATTCCACGGTTTCAATTTGCTGTTGGAGGCTGTTCATCTTTTTTTGCAGGTCGTACAGCGCGTTGAGTTTTCTTACCAGTTGTTCCTGTTGCCACAACGCGCTGCTTTGCTGTTGTTTCTGGCTTTCCAGGAGGGCTATTTCATTGACGAGGTGCACGTAGCAATGTCCTTCGGCCAAGGCGTGGATTTGCCGGCGCAAAAATCCGGCGTATTCTGCGTAGCTGTCTTTTTCGAGTTCGGCTATCAGTAGTTCAAGCCCTTCGGGGTCGGCGTGGGCGCCCACGTGGAGCTCACCGGCCTTCATGGTTATGTTGACGATGATGCGTTCTTCGGCGTCTTGCGCATTGAGGGCTTTGGCCAGGGGTATAAGAAGGAACTGGCGGATGGCCCTTTGCAGATGGCGGGCGCCGTATTGCGGGTGATAACCTTCTTTGGACAGGTATTCGTACACTTCATCGGCAATACTAAGATCGAGTCGCCTGAATTTGATGCCTTCGCGTTGCAAAACGCCTTCGATTTCGCGGTTTACAATGGCGCGCATCAGTTCGCTATCGAGGGGCGAGAAAACCAATACCTGGTCTATCCGGTTGTACATTTCGGGGCGAAAAAAACGCTGGGCTTCTTTGATAAAGGCGTCCTGGAGATCCTGCCGTGGTTGGCCGGATTTCTGAAGACTCACCGGTGCGTAGCGCAACCTCTCGGCGCCGAGGTTGGAGGTCAGGATGATAATACAACTGCAGAAGTTGATCACATTGCCTTTGCTGTCGGTGAGCCTGCCTTCGCTGAGTATTTGCAGTAAAAGATCGTAAAAGGAAGCGTCGGCTTTTTCTATCTCATCAAAAAGCACCACACTAAAAGGCGATTTGCGAATAGCGGCAGTGAGCAGGCCTTCCTCTTGTGAATCGACGCCGGTGAGCCTGGCCACGCTCCAAAAATCGGCAAATTCGCTCATGTCAAAACGCTGCATCCGCCGGCGGTCGCCAAACATAAATTCGGCGACGAGTTTAGCCATTTCTGTCTTGCCCACTCCGGTAGGGCCTACAAACAGGAGCGATGCGATGGGCTGTCCCGAACGGGTGAGCGCCGTTTTTACCGAAGCCATCAGGTTGATCACGCGTTCGATGGCCAGGGATTGGCCAAAGAGGTTGCGCTGGAAAAAATCTTCGATATGGGACAACTGCAGGCTGATCTCGGGGTCTACCATAAACAAAGGCAGGCCGCTTTCTTCGCAGAAGGCCCTGATGACGTCGGTTCGGGTAATGATGCCGCTTGCTGAGGCTGCGGTTTGCTCACTGCGAAGCTGACCCGACAGCAGGCGCTCCATAAAGCGGATGGGTTTGCCGGGCAAACCGGAATACGGATTAAACCGGCTGGTGAGCCGGATGAGCTCTTTTACGCCGTCTTCATTGACCTGCATGCCGGAAATCGCTGCGCTTTGCCGCACCTTTTGGAAGATAATGTCCTCCAGGGCCTGCGCTTGCGGCTGTACGATCCGGATTAGCTTGAAAAGCGTTAGGAATTGCGGGCTTTGCAGTTCGATGCGTGCCAGCTCTTCTTCCGTGCATTCGGCGATCAGGGTGATTTCTCCCCGGCTGATATAACTTTGCAGGTATTCGGCTACGCTCAGCACGTTGCCTACCGAGCGGCCTACTTCAAACAAGTCGGCCAGGTTTCTTACAAAAAGCCAGTCGCCGAGGGCAGTAAGCTCTTTGCACAAATAGGCGATATTGTCTTGCCAGTCGGTGTCGTTGGCCAGTTCCTTGATCAACACGGAGGCGGTGGTTTCCCAGATTTTTCGCTTATAGCCGGTTTGTTCCAACTGGCGGGCGACCTCCCACACCAATGTGGTTTTTCCTACGCCGGAAGGCCCCACCAATAAGACATTGTTGTTGAACTGGTCTTTGAGGGCGCCGAGCAAGTCGTTGAGCTCTTTATCGAGGCCGTACAACTGCCGGTCTTTTACCTGCAGCAATTGGGCTATCTGGGGCAGCCATTCTTCTTCGGGCGCGTCGGCGAGGCGGTCTATTTCTGCCGGAGTCGGCGCCTGCAGTTCTAACGGCGCTTGTAATAATTCGACAAAATCAAACCAGATGGCGGATACAATTCTTTGAACGGCAGAGAGCTTTTTTTTTCTGTTAAAAGCCATCCGGATGGACTCATTGAGCTGGGCTACCAGTTCGACGTCATCGGTAGCATACGCTTCTACGCCCAAGGCGGGCACAATAGCCCAATAGCCATTGGCCTGCGGATTGAAAAAATAGTCGAACGAGAGTTCGAAGGCGGGATAACTGACGCCGTCTATTGAGGCAGGAAAAGACACTACGATGGCGCTTTTGTAAAAATCACCACTGGTTAGTTCCTGCAGTAATAACTCGAATTGCCCTTTGTTGAGCAGCTCTCGCTGCAATACCGATTCATAACGGCGTGCCAGCAGTTGCATGGGTTCGCCTATACTCATCACTTCCTTGTCCTTTAGGGGTATGGTGATTTTGGCCCCGGTATTGAAGTGAAGCCTGAAAGCGAGAAAAGGTATGTTGAGTACGTGCGACATGGCAGCCTGCATCAAGTTGGGGCTAAATTACACATGTTGGCCCAATCAGCGGCCGTTGATTTCATTTAGTTGGCGGAAAATTTGCGCGCATAGTAATTTGACGGGTAGGGTAGCATCGGCAGTAAGGGCTGCCTGTTCGTAATAAGGCATCCGTTCTTGTAGCTTATTAGCGATAAAATGGGGGAGTTCTTCGTCTGAAAGATTTTGCAGCAGGGGGCGCTGCGCTTTTTCGGGCTGCAACCGGATGGCAAGCTCTTCAGGAGGGATATGCAAAAAAAACAGTGATCCCGTGCCGGTTCATCCAGTCCATATTGTCATAATAACAAGGAGCGCCGCCTCCGGAGGCAATAACCGCCTGAGCATATATGGCTGTATGGCGCAAAACCTCGCGCTCTTTTTGCCTGAAGGCTTCTTCTCCATATAGTTTGAATTGAGCAGCGATCGGCATATCCTGCCCGATGACGAGTTGTTCGTCGAGATCAATAAACGGGTATGACAATAGCTTCGCCAACTCGGAGCCTACCGTTGTTTTGCCGGAACCCATAAATCCTGTCAGGAAAATTCGCATGCTAACCAACGAAACAAGTTGGGGTTTAGTTTGGTTTTTTCTATTATGACAAAAAGGTCTACTTTTGCGTCGTCAATGCACCACACTATGAAAGCGCATATTTGGATGTTCGGATTGGTACTGTTTCTGGCAGGATGTAACTCTTCTTCTCAGGAGAAAGATACGTCGTTTCAATCGATCTCTACAGAAGGGCAACTTTCAAATGCAGATATCATCAGGAACCCGGTGTCGGCAACTGCTCCACTCGATACGGCTAATATTGCCAAAATTCAATTTGATTCCACAACTTATCATTTTGGAGAAGTATTCGAAGGCGACAAGGTAACGCACAAGTTTTCTTTTACTAATACCGGAAAAACACCGCTTATTATCAGCGATGCCCGCTCTACCTGTGGTTGTACGGTACCCAAATGGCCCGATACCCCCATTGCTCCTGGCGAAAAAGGCGAGATTGAGGTGCGATTTGATACTAAAGGCAAGTCGGGGCGCCAGAGTAAGCCTGTTACGATTACGGCAAATACTTATCCCAGTACGACCCGGATATATTTGACGGGGATGGTGAGAATGACGAATGACGAATGACGAATGACGAATTAGCGTTTACAGCTAACCTGATCAAAAAATGTCCAAATACCAAATCAAAGAAAATTTCAACAATTAACAGATAAACAATCCATTATGATTCTATTATTTCAATCGCTTTTGCTTCAGTCTGGGGCTAATCCTGGCACCATCAACCTGATCTTTTTTGGCGCCATGATTCTCATTTTTTGGTTATTCCTCATACGCCCACAAGCTCGCAAGCAGCGCGAACAGCGCAATTTTATGGAGAGCCTGCAGAAGGGGGAAGAAGTGGTCACTTCGAGCGGCATTATTGGCCGTATCAACAAAATGGATGGAGAGATCCTCACATTGGAAATTGCCAACAAGGTATTTATCCGCGTATTGAAAAACTCCATCTCTAAAGAAATGACCGATGCTATTTATGGCGCTGACAAGAGTAAAAAAACTGCAACGCCTGCTGCTGAGGATACCACGGATTAAGCCTTCTGAAGATCGCACTATCCTGCTGGTATGTATCGGCATAGCCCTTGCGTTTTGGTTGTTGGTCAAGCTGTCACAAACATACAGGGTGGCAAGGGAGGTCGACCTGACCCTGCATGTGCCCGACGGAAAAACCCTGGCTACTGCAGCTCCTGCCGCTTTACAAGCGGAATTAGAAGGGACGGGCTGGCAACTGATGTTCGAATATTTGATGAACGCCAGGCATAACCTGGTTTATGAAATAAGAACGGAGACAGCGACTACGCTCAGCCGCGTCAAACTCGAAGACGATATCCAGCGCAACCTGGCATCTAATGGGCTGATAGTACTCGACGTAAATATCGATAACATACCGCTGCAACTGGAAAACAAGGAGTCGAAAAAAGTACCGGTAGTACTCAATTACCGCTTCTCTTTTGCGGCTGAATACGAGTTGCAGCGGGAAGTTGTTCTTACTCCCGATAGCATTACCGTGAGCGGGCCGGCATCCCAAATCAAGGCACTGCAGTCGTGGCCTTCTGATTCGCTGGTACTGCAAGCACTCAACGACCCGGTAAAACGTATAGTGAGGCTCAGAAAACCGCCTTCCGGCCTTGAAATCAGCCATGAAGAGGTAGAAGCAGATGTAGCAGTAGAGCAGTTTACCGAAAAATGGCTTTTTGTACCCCTTACCGTTACGCATGTGTCCGATAGTCTGAAGTTTTTTCCCGACCGGGTCAAACTTACTTGCGTGGTTGGACTGAGCAGGTACAATGATCTTGATCCGGCCGACTTTACCCTGCTGGCCGACTTAAAAGACGTGTCTACCTCAAAAGGCGCCAATACGGTGCCTATTGTGCTGGCCCGCCAGCCCTATTTCGTTCGCAATGTGTATTTTACCCCTCAATCGGTAGAATTTTTTATCCTGAAGTAAAGTCGCTATCTTGTACCAATAAAACCGGCAATTTTGATTACCCAAAAAAGCGTACAGGAAATATTGGATACCGCCAGAGTAGAAGACGTGATCCAGGATTTTGTCAACCTGCGCAGGCGGGGGGTCAACCTCATCGGCAATTGCCCCTTTCACCACGAAAAAACGCCCTCTTTTATCGTTTCTCCGGCTAAAAACATTTACAAGTGTTTTGGCTGCGGCCGTGCCGGCAATGCCGTCCAGTTCTTAATGGACCACGAACACTTTACTTTTCCAGAAGCGCTTCGCTACCTGGCCAAAAAATACAACCTCGAGGTAGAGGAAATTGTGCCTTCGGCAGAACAGGAAGAAGCCCAGCAATACCACGAAAGTCTCTTTATTGTCAATCAATACGCCCAGCAATTCTTTCAGGATCAACTCTTTGACACGCCCACGGGAAAAAGCGTGGGTTTGAGCTATTTTAAGGAACGCGGTTTTCTGGAGGATACGGTGCGCAAGTTCGGACTGGGCTTTGCGCCGGATCAAAAAGACGTTTTTACTTCGAAAGCGGTTAGCGAAGGCTATAATATCGAATTGCTGCGCAAACTCGGGCTTACTACGCAATTTGACCGCGACTTTTTCCGCAACAGGGTGATGTTTACGATCCACAATCTGTCGGGCAAACCCGTGGCTTTTGCAGGGCGCATTATGATAAAAGACGCCAAAGCGCCTAAGTATATCAATTCGCCCGAAACGGATATTTATTCTAAAAGCAAGGTTCTGTATGGCGCGTTTTTTGCCAAACAGGCTATCCGGAAAGCCGATGAATGTATTCTCGTTGAAGGTTATACCGATGTGATCTCCCTGCACCAGTCCGGCATCGAAAACGTGGTGGCTTCATCCGGCACCTCGCTAACGGTTGACCAGATCAGGCTGATCAAGCGCTATACGCCCAATGTCAAGGTGTTGTTCGACGGCGATAGCGCCGGTATTAAAGCGGCATTGCGAGGCATCGATATGCTGTTGGAACAGGATGTCAATGTGCGTATTGTGTTACTACCCGACGGGGAAGACCCCGATTCTTACCTGCGAAAGGTGGGTATTACGGCCTTCCAGACCTACCTGCAACAAGCGGCCAAGGACTTTATCCTGTTTAAAGCTGATTTGCTGCTGAAGGAAGCCGGCAATGAGCCTATTAAGCGCACGGAGTTGCTCAAGGATATTATCGAAAGCATCAGCAAAATACCCGATCCGCTCAAGCGGGCGATGTATGTCAAAGAATGCGCCCGGCTATTTGAGGTAGATGAATCTATTCTGGTGCAGGAGTCCAATAAACTACTCACCAAGTCTATGGCCCGTAGCCGCCAGCAGCAGGAGGCCCAGCAACCGAATAGGGGACAGCCTGCGGGCGACGACTCCGGAATTGCCGTATCACCGTCTTCCTCCCAGGCAAGACCCTCTATAGGCCACGAATTCAGGGAGATCGACCTGATCAGGGTATTGATCAATTACGGCGGAGAGTGGTACGACGAGGAAGAAAAAATTAGCGTGGCCGCTTTTGTCCTCCAAAATATTGAAGATGTAATGGACGAGTTCGACCACGCATTGTATCGCAGGGTTGCCGAGGAATGCCAGCGTTTAATTGCGGCTCAACAGCCGGTTAATCAGGCGGTTTTTTTGAGCCACTCCGATGAGGAAATCCGCAGGCTGGCCATGAATCTGGCTACTTCGCCTTATGAATATAGCGGCAACTGGGCCGACCGATGGGAGATTTTTTTATCCCAAAAAATGCCCGACGATAATTTTGTGAAGGATAGCGAGCAGGCGCTACGCTTGTTTCGTTTTCACAAAATTCTGAGGTTGTGCGAAAAAACACAACGCCAGATCGAACAACTCCAATCGCAGCAACTGTGGGACCAGGCCATTGCCCATTTAAAAGTAAAATTGCGCCTGGATTCGGTAAAAGGGAATTGGCAGGTCAATTGGGTATTGTAGTAGCGAAGTAAGCTGCTTTAGTTTGTAATTCCGGCATATACCAGCAGTTTCAATTCCTGTGGGGTAATATTGATCGCATTTACAAAACCGGTTCGCAAATCGGTGAGCGTCCGGGTTCCGTCGTACAGGCGAATAATTTCGTAGCGCGCAATTTTTCGGCTCTCATCATCCAGCGTAGCTATCGTTACACTTACCGGCAGTGGGTGTTGGTGTGACAAATAAAACAAGTGTATGCCGGCCTCCCCCGAAAGGAGATCAAGCAAGCCATAGCTTTCCGCTATAATAATCCCTTCTTTTTCTTTGCGCTGATACTGGATATCGAGCAAACGCAGCAGGGCTTCGTATTGATCCATCAAATAGGCAATTTCACTTGCGCCGAGGTCGGTGATGCACGACCGGAACTGGATGGCTATGCGGTCCACCCGGCGCTGAAAGAAGCCTTCGCTGGCCGTTTGTACATAGGCGACATCGAGAAAATCGCTGATCATGGCCGATTGGATGCCGTCAAATTGGATCGCCCCGTATTGGTAGTGGTCGTTAATTTCTTTGAGGGAATCGCGTTGAAAGAGCCAATCAACGAGGTGGTTGCGGGAGCCCAAAGAGCCGGTTTTTAGCCGCAGGGGTGCTGCCCGCAGGGCATCCGAAATACTTAGCACCCTGTTATTCAGGCGTTCTTCTAGTTCTGAAAGGCGATTTTTAAAATGAAAATACTGCCAATCTACTTCGCCTTCGCCCGTCACAATCCGGTCTTGATTATGGGCTTCCGAACTGCGAATTTTGGACGACAGGCGTTTTATTTTTTGGAGCAACTGTGAGTAAAATTCTTTTTCCTGCTTGTAGTCCGGCAGTTGGGGCAGCCAGGCATGCTTGTTGGCGGCGACAAAGCCGAGCGAAGTGATGTGGGGAATGAGCCGGTCGCCTTCCAGGCCGATATCCAGCAGAATGGGCTGCTGGGTATTTGAAGCCAGCAATTGTTCGGCTGAAAGGGTAGTCAGGTCGCTTTCAATTTGTCGTCTTAGAGCCCTGCCGCCTTGCCGCGAGTCAAACCCCCGATTAGCCACCCAGTCGAGCGCCTCTTTGGAGATGTTGAGCATGGTGGTGCGCCGCACAAAACCATCGCGTTGCAGCAGTTCCTGGATTTGCATACGCGCAATGCCCTGAATGTGATCTAATTGCAGAGGGTTAAAAATGATGATATCATCGAGGCGGTTGACGAATTCGGGGCGGAAAGCGCGTTCTACGGCCTTGCGGTAAATAGAAGCGGTATCAGGCGCGGTGGAAAAAGAGATGTAAGAAGAAATTTCACCTGCGCCCAGGTTGGAAGTCATTAGTATGATGAGATTGCTAAAATCGATGGTTTGGCCCTGACTATCGGTGAGTCTGGCATCATCGAGTACTTGCAAAAGCAGATCGCGTACCCTGGGATGGGCCTTCTCTATTTCATCGAATAATAGTACACCAAACGGCCGGTACTTTATTTGTCCGGTAAGCAGGCCCTCCGGATTGTGAAAGTCACCTGTCAGACGACTCACGGCCGCCGGGTCGTTGTATTCGTTCATGTCGAAACGCAGGAGGGCGCCGTCGTGGCCGAATAAATAACGGCTTAGCACTTTGGCGGCCTGGGTTTTTCCTACGCCTGTCGGGCCCACAAATAGCAGGGTAGAAATGGGGCGGGTATTGTCGTTGAGTTTGGCTTTGGCAAGGTGTATAATATTGGCCAGGGCCGCCACGGCTTGTGGCTGTCCCACCAGCTCGCGTTCGAGCAGATTGCTCACTTCGCCTTTTTCCAGTATTTGTCCGGGGTCGAGAAAAGACTCTTCTAACCCGCTGTAAGCCTTGAAAGCGGAGCGAACCTCGTCGGCGTCTACGTTGCGAAAGGGGTATTCGTCGGAAATAGACTGCAAAAAAGTAGCCACGCCGCCGGGCAGAGGTTTATTTCGCAAAAACCTGCGGTGAAAATTGAGCAATTCCTGGATGGCCTGCATGCTAAATGTCGTACCATTGGTTTGCTCGAGCCTCCGGCGGAAAGCCAGGATCATGGATACGGCAGTGACGTAGTCGGGCTCTTCCAGCGTCATTACCTGGAACAGGTCGCAAAAGCGTTGATCTTTTTCCTGCATGATACCCCATTCGCCCGGTGTAGCAACCAGAATAAATTGCAGCCTGCGTTTTTCGAGGTAAGGTCTGATGGCATCGCTCAGCGTCATTTTGTTGTTCGACGATTTGCCGATGCGCAGCAGTGCTACAGGGTTGTCGATGAATATTTTGTCGCTGTGACCCGCTTCTTCTTCCGGCTGTTCCACGTATTGGAGGATGGCTTCGAGGCGGCGTTGCCACATGCCCACATAACTCATGCCGGAGACGATCCTGTTGGGGTCGAGATGCCAGATGCGCTGTATGTATGGAATGTTGTTTGTTTCAGCCCATTTCTGGTACCTCCACAAGGCTTCGTGCAGTAAGGTATGCCTGCCCACACCCTCAGGGCCGATAATCGCTACAGGGGTTTTGCTTTCTCTGAAAAGCAAGTGGTATAGTGCGGCAACTTTAGCGTCCCTGAAATAACCCCTATTGAGCTCCGAAGGATAACGGGCGTTGAGTTCCTGGGCGGTTTTGTCGAGTTCCGTGGCGCCGTCAAAAGCGCTGATTTCGCGCAGGCGGGCAAAAAAATCAGCCTGGTTAGAGCGATTGAATTTAAAGGGCAAATCCTGGATGCGAATGGTCATCGACACGCTTGAAATCCATTCTTTTTTTTTGGCGTAATAAGTTTCCGGCTGGAAACCGTCGTCTTCTACCTCTTTTATACCTGCCAGCGCTTTTTTTACTGCCTTGGCAACCTGCGTTGATTTGTCGTTATCAGGGTCAATGATGAACATGTAGTTCTGCAGAGCCGGCAAACAGGCAAATAGCAGTTGTTGTACAGAAAAAAAGATGACATTGAATGGGCCATTAACTTCTTTTCCGCCGATAGTGGCCGTCACGCGATGTTGTTCCTGTTGTATGGCCGGGTGAAACATAAGCCATAAAAGCAGTTCGGAGTTGTTTTGCTGAAGCACAAATCCTTTGAACAGTTGTCTTACTTCCTTGCGGAATAAGGACATGGCCTGCTCATACTGCCTGTTGATAATGAGCGGTTGGGGTAAAAATAACGGCCTGACTGCGTAATGTGCGCCGCCTTCTACAGAGACATGTTGCACCAATACGGGGAAATAGAGCTTTGCAAAAGCCATCTGGTTGCTTTTATTGCGAGGTCCGACACAAGATAATTACATTTTTTGCAACATGGATAGCTTATGGCTCGTTACAGGAACTGAATGCGAATGTACAACTACCCCAAACAAGGTAGTTTTCATGCTTACGCAATTCAATTTTTATTTCGATCTGTATTATTTAGGGAAATTGTATAAATTTCAGCAGAAATAAGCTTTTAGCTATCAGCAGTCAGCTTATTAGCCTATTATAACCTCTTATTAACTGCCTAGAGGCAATGGAAGACGGCTACGACCACATAGACTCTAAACGTTTCAAATTCCGCGAGTTGAAGGCTTATGCTTCAACCGAGTGGCTGGCTGACAATAAAAAGAAGTACAGGCAGGTTTTTGACAGGCACGAAACATCTTATATCTACGCAGAACTTTCCTTTTACAATAAATTATTTGATGTAGACGACTGGGATATTGACGTCGAATTGCGATGCTTCTCCTTGAAGAAGGGGCGCAAGCAATTGTGTGCGTTGCCTTTTCGCAGAAAAGTGAGTAAATACGACCAGATCGTATACATAAGAGAAGGCTGGGGCAATGAAACTGAAGGCGCTTTTTGGAAAAAAGGCACCTACTGCTGGGAGGCCTGGATGGAAGGCGAAAAGGTAGCCACCAAATATTTTTATGTGGAAGACGCCGGCAAAGACGTTTTGCCCGACGAAAATCCTTACCTGGAAGTCATGTCGCTTCGCTTGTACGAAGGCCCTTTTGACGACGTACCCGAAGAAGAACGCATTTACTACAAGAGTTTTGGCAGCGAAGAAACCCGCTATATCTATGTGGAAATCGTGTTGCGCAATCTGTTTTCAGCAAAAGATTGGCAATGCGAGTTATTTGCCAAATTTTATAATAACGCACGCGAATTAAAAGGACAGGTAATCCGGCTCCAGCGCATTGAAAAAGAGAGGATATTATCAAAATTACTGCCGGCTGGGGCTCTAATGTAAAGGGATCCTGGCGCAAAGACCATTATTCGGCCGAATTGGTTTTTTTGGACCGGCTTATTGCGGTTATCCCTTTTAGTGTGGAAGAAGAATTTGAGGAAGGCATTGCAGGTGTACTCCTTCCCGGCAAGCAGATGCCGGTTATCCTGGCGCCCGAAGAAGACGCCCGGCAAACTTTCGAGGAGGTGATGGAACGCCTCGACGCCCTCATCGGCCTCA
This sequence comes from Saprospiraceae bacterium, assembly GCA_016715405.1. GTDB lineage: Bacteria > Bacteroidota > Bacteroidia > Chitinophagales > Saprospiraceae > JABWBR01. The sequence continues at coordinate 66,617 of JADKAE010000012.1, forward strand.
ACGATATCAAAACGCAGGTGCGAAACCACGCCAAATACATCCAGTTCCTGCAATTGCGCAAAGAAAAAGGCTTCGAAGAAAAAGAGGGCATCAACGTTCACTCCGTTTTTATCGGCAATCCCGGCACCGGCAAAACCACCGTGGCCGGCATGATGGGCAAACTGTATAAAAAGATGGGTTTGCTGACGAAAGGACACGTGTACGAGGTGGACAGGGTAGATCTCGTTGGCGAATATATCGGACAAACCGCACCCAAAGTGAAAGACGCCATTGAAAAGGCCCGAGGCGGCGTTTTGTTTATCGATGAAGCATATGCCCTGGCGCGTTCTAATGACGATACCAAGGATTTTGGTCGCGAAGTGATCGAGATTCTGGTTAAAGAAATGTCGAACGGCGCCGGTGACCTGGCTGTGATCGTAGCCGGATATCCCAAGGAAATGCGGCATTTTCTGGATTCTAACCCCGGGCTCAAATCCCGCTTTAAGTTGTATTTTGAATTTACCGATTATTTGCCCCAGGAGCTCTCACAAATTGCCGAGTACGTGTGCCGCGAAAAAGGGGTAGTGCTGACCGAAGCCGCACGCGCAAAAATTGACGATATTATTGTGGAAGCTTACCGGCGCAGAGACCGCACTTTTGGCAATGCCCGGTTTGTCTACGACCTCCTTGAAAAGGCAAAAATCAACCTGGGGCTAAGGGCCATGTCGTCTGAAAATCCCAAAATGCTCGAGAGGGAGCAGTTGTCGGTGGTCGAACTCGAAGATGTCTACCGGATTGATATCAAGATGCGCCGCGAATTACCCGAAATCCCCGTGGACGAGGAATTCCTGCGGCAATCGCTCGACGAGCTCAACCGGCTTATCGGTATGGACAAAGTCAAAGCGCAGATTAACGAACTCGTCAGGTTGGTGCGCTTTTACCGGGAGACCAGAAAGGACGTGCTCAATAGCTTTTACCTTCACACCGTTTTTGTGGGAAATCCAGGCACAGGCAAAACGACGGTGGCACGTATTCTGACCAAAATATACAAAGCACTCGGCGTACTGGAACGCGGCCATATGGTAGAAACTGACAGGCAGGGCCTCGTAGCGGGTTATGTGGGCCAAACGGCTATTAAGACGGCTGAAAAGATCGAGGAAGCAATGGGCGGTGTGCTTTTTATCGACGAAGCGTACGCACTTTCACAGCACACCGGCGGGCCTCACGGCGATTTTGGCAACGAAACTATTCAGACCCTGCTGAAAAGGATGGAAGACAATCGCGGCAACTTTTTTGTTTTTGTGGCCGGCTATCCCGACAACATGGAAGCTTTCCTGAAAGCCAACCCGGGACTGAGTTCGCGCTTCGACAAGGTGCTGCGCTTTGACGATTATATACCGGAAGAATTGTTGCAAATTTCGCTGCAAATGCTGTCGGAGGAAGGCCTGGTATCTACTCCCGATGCCGAAGTGCATCTGCGCAACTATCTGGATTACATTCACGAGTACCGCGATAAATATTTCGGCAATGCCCGTACGGTGCGATCAGTTATTCAGGAGGTCGTCAAAGAACACAACCTTCGCCTGGCCAGCCTGAGTTCGGAAGAACGCAACCACATTCCGCTCAATGTGCTGACAATAGAGGACGTGTCTTGCCTCAAACTCGACAAGAGCGCTTTTTTGTTTAATAAAAAATCTGCTATCGGGTTCAAACGCCAAACCGGAGAGGCCGGAAACTAAACTCCCGCCGGCCTTACTTCGCGGGTTTTCTTCCGAAAAATACAAAACCGTTTTTACTGCTCAATCGCTCCAGCTTGGGATAGGCTTTCATCTCATCAGCCTTTTGGATTTTGGTGACTACGTATACGGGTTTGTCGATCTCTCCATTTAATAGCCATTCTTTATCGTAACTGCGCTCATCGGTCACGGGCCTTTTTCGGGCGTAAAACAGATGGGCATACGATTTGTAGCCGTGCGTGACGATGTAGCAGTCTTCTTGTGCTTTACTTTCGTAAAATTCTATAGCTGCCCGTTGGGAGTAGCCTTCTATTCTTTTTATAAAAATATAAGCGTAAGCATGACAAATACAGACATGCCGATGAATAACACCCTAATGCCGGTTTCCAATTGGTTGCGCCGCCATAAAACGGTGCTTACAATCAATAGAACGAGCAGGAAGATGGCTGGTATCACTTCAAAGCCGGTCCACCGCACCTGCGCCTCCAGGTTGGCTTGTGCAAAAGGATCTTTAAACAAAGGTTTGAGCACATCGATTTGTTGAGCCAGGATGGGCAGGGCCAGGGTAACCAAAATGAATATCGCCCCAATGGTCCATATCCCCGCTTTGATCCAGCGGCTAAAAACAATGCGTTGGTGTATGATGTGATAAATGGTAAGCGAGGCCAGGAAGGTGACAGGAAAATACGACATCGAAGAGTAATGTACGATCTTCGATTTCACAATGGTAAACAGTATCAAAACGGTCCAAAACAAAAATATCATCCAGCGTTTGAAATCTTGCTGGTAGCGCTGCTGCTCGGCGGGCATTTTCCAAAAAGCCCGGATAGCAAATAATGATGCCGGAAAACAACCTACCAGCACGACTACAAAATGGTAACCGGGGAAACCCCTGTGACCCGCCACCGGTTTGCTAAAAAGCTCGTATTGGTATTTGGTGAAAGTGGTAATATACCAGGGGCCGTTTTTTAATGTCTCGATGCCAAACCAGGCCAGGGTGATGAAAGAAGCGGCTACCAGGAAAAACAAAAACTGAGGCACATTGATGTAAAAACGGAAGCGCTGATATACCCAATACACAAAAAACACGAGGCAGGAGATGACCAATGCCACCGGGCCCTTGGTAAGGATGCCCATGCCGATGAAAAACCCGCCCAAAAACAGATACCACCAGTAGTTTTTGGGCAAATCCAGTTCAAATTGGTCCTTTTTCCAATAGGCGAGGATGAAATAGTACATCCCCAAAAAGATAAAGAGGTTGAAGTATGGGTCGATGATACCCGATTTAAAATAGAGGAACGGCAATACCGTGCCGAAATAAACCAGCGCCCAGATGAGCCCAAACGAATGATCAAAGAGCTTTCGCCCCATTCGGTACAGCACCACAAGGGTGATTATACCACAGATGGCGTTGGGCAATCGGGCGGCGTATTCCCCCACGCCTACGGATTTCATGGCTATCAGCTGCATCCAAATGAATAGCGGGGGTTTTTCCCAGAAGGGCCTGTAATCGATATATACACGGAGATAGTCTTTGGTGAGCATCATCTCGCGTGCGATCTCTGCGAAGTTGATTTCGTCCCAATCAAATAAATGCACACCCCCTAACCACGGCAGGTAAAATAAGGCGCCAAGTAATGCTATTAAGAGTGACGTTCGACGAGCCATTATGGGATTGTTTAGGGTACGCAAAAATAGCACCGTGAGCGGAAAACCTGTATTTTTTCAGCCATAGGTTTAAACCTGTGGCTGAAAAAATACAGGTTTTCCGCTATCCCCATTTCCTGAGTTGTTGAACCACGGCCTTAAAATCTTTAGGCAGCGACGCCTCTACCTGGATGACATCACCCGTAGTGGGGTGTTGCAAACGCAGTTGTTGGGCATGCAGTGCATGGCGGCTCATCAGCGGCCTTTCATCTTCTTCTTTGCTGAGCTTGTAAGCCTGTCGTTTAATCTGAGACAACATTAAAAAAGCTCTTTTCCCGTACAACGGGTCGATGGCCAGCGGGTGGCCTATGGATTGCATATGTACCCTTACCTGGTGGGTACGTCCGGTTTTGATATCGGCTTCCACCAGACTAAAAGCTTTGAAACTCTCAATCACCTTGTATTCGGTCACTGCGGGTTTACCCTTTGCATTCACCACCATCTTGCCGGGCTGGCTCAGGCTGTGGGCGATAGGTTTGTCGATGACACCGGCGGCAGGGTGGGGGCTTCCGTCTACCAGGGCCAGGTATATTTTTTCTACCTCCCTGTTTTCGAATTGTTGCGATAAATGGCGGTGTGCATCTTCTGTTTTGGCAAAACAAATGGCGCCGCTGGTTTCCCGGTCGAGGCGGTGTACTACCCATATCTGTCGACCCAAATGTTGCTCGAGCCAGTGGTGCAGGTTGGGTTTTTCAGGATCAAAGCGATCGGGAATGCTCAACATGAGGGCGGGTTTATTCACCACCACCATATGCTCGTCTTCGTAAAGTATATCTATGATTGTTTTCATGCAGGCATTATTGGAAAAGATCCTGAAAGCGGTGTTTACCCAATGCGAAATACTGCCACACTACACTGCCCCGGTAACGGCCGGTTGCTAAATTCGGCCGCCCGTTTTTTCTCAATTGGCGCACTAACTGCTGATTGTGTCGCCTCTTTTTCAGCAATTGGGGCAGACAGGAATAAAAACTGATGTGCGCCTGCAGGATTGAGCGTATGTGGGCAAATTTGCCCTGAAACAAAAACAAAGCGCCGGCCACGCCATCCAGGATCATCCTCATGGGCAGCAGCCATACCAGCTTTTGTACGGGTTCGTTTTTAAAAATAGTGCTGAGCGTATTCCTGAAATTGAGATAGGTTTTGCGGGGGGTGTTATACGATAACGTCCCGCCGCCCACGTGATATACTACTGATTGAGGCACGACGGCTACCTTGTAACCTGCGCGTTTCATTCGCCAGCACAAGTCGATTTCTTCGGCGTGCGCAAAATAATCGCCGTCAAAACCTCCCAGTTGGTGAAAAAGTTGTGCTTTTACAAAAAGTGCTGCCCCTGAGGCCCAAAACACCTCCTGCATATCGTCGTATTGTTTTTTATCTGTTTCTACCTCTCCAAATATACGACCCCGGCAAAAAGGGTATCCCAGCCCGTCGAGCCAGCCGCCGGAGGCGCCGGCGTACTCAAAACGGGATTTGTTGTTGAAATCCAGTATCTTAGGCTGGCATGCAGCCAGCATATTGTCGCTTTCCATAACCTGGATAATAGGCGACAGCCAGTTGGGGCTTACCTCCACATCGGAATTGAGCAGGCAGTAGTATTCGGCATCTATTTGGTGTAGTGCCAGGTTATATCCCTGGGCGTAGCCGTGGTTTTGCTGCAGATCGAGGCGTTTTACAGTAGGAAATTGCTGCGATAACATGCGCAGGGATTCGTCAGACGAGCCGTTGTCGGCTACAAATATCTGTTGGAAAGGGGAGCCATGCGCAATGATGCCGGGTAGAAATTGTTGCAGATAGCGCTTGTTGTTGAAATTGAGGATGACAATGGCTAATTTTGCGCTTCCTTTTTACCAGGGAAACTCGCTTCTTCGTTTTGGCCAATACTTTTCGGCGTTTTCTTTATCTTTTGACATTTGCAGGCCAAGGGCTTCCAGGCTTTCAAACTTGATATCCGCGCGCAGGTATTCTACCATTTCTACCAGTATCTCCTCGCCGTAAATGTCTTCGTTAAAATCGAAAATATTGACTTCGATGGTTTGCTGGGCGGCATTGTTAATCGTGGGGCGTTTGCCGATATACAGCATGCCCCGGTAACGCTTGCCGGCATGGTATACCCAAGCAGCGAAGATGCCGCTGGGAGGTACCAGTTTTTCTTTTTGAGAAAGGGAGATGTTGGCCGTAGGATAACCAATAGAGCTGCCTATCTTTTCGCCGTGCACGACCTTGCCGCTGAGCGTGTAGTAGTGCCCCATCAGCGAATAGGCGGTGTGCATATCGCCCTGTTCCAGTGCGGTGCGTATCTTGGAAGAACTCACCGCAATCTCGTCCACTTCCTGGCGCGCAATTTCAATAACCTCGTAACCGGCCTCTTTTCCATACCAACGCAGGTAATTGATGTCGCCTTGCCGGTTGAGGCCAAAGCGATGGTCATAGCCGATGACGATGTAAGCAGGCCTGAATTTGCCGACTAAAAATTTCTGTATGTATTCGTCGGCGCTTAGTTGCGAGAATTCTACTGTAAAAGGAACCACTACCACATGGTCAACGCCGTATTGCTCCAACAACCTGATTTTCTCCTGGGTCGTATTGAGCAACTTCAGGGAGTCGTCTTTGGGGTAAACAATCTGGCGCGGATGCGGATGAAAAGTGATGACCACGCTTTCGCCCTCGTTGCCCTGAGCGAGCTGCCTGATTTTCTCAATAATGCGCTGATGCCCCCGATGTACGCCATCGAAGGATCCTATGGTGATGACCGCGTTTTTGAATACTGGCAAATGGTCCAGGTCCCAATGTACTTTCATAGCAGTGCAAAAGTAAACGGATTTTCGGAATACTGTATGTACGCGCTGTAAACTGTATGATCATCGGATTTGTTGTTATTTTTGCATCGGCAAATGCCGCATTTGTTTTTTTTATCTCACTTTTGTGCTAATGAATATCGATACTACTGCAATTGTCAAGGCGCTGGCGAAGGTAATCGACCCCAATACAGGGCAGGATATTATCTCCATGAGTATGGTAAGGGACCTGTCCGTGGAAGGGTCGAATATTACTTTTGCGCTCGAATTGCCTTCGCTCAATAACGAATACAAATCTGACCTGAATTTTGCTTGTATTGCCGCCGTGCAGGGACTATACCCTACGGCCAACGTACATGTGCACATGACGGCACGCACACCGCAGGCACAAAAGCAAACAGGCGCATTGCCGCATGTGAAAAATATTATTGCGGTGGCTTCCGGCAAAGGAGGCGTAGGGAAATCTACCGTTGCCGTCAATCTGGCTCTCGGCCTCAAGCAATTGGGCGCCACGGTGGGGTTGATTGACGCCGACCTCTACGGCCCCTCTATCCCTACTATGCTGGGATTAAATGGACAACGCCCCCAGGTACAGGAAATTTACAACCAACCCAAAATCGTACCCTTGGAGGCTTACGGCCTGTATGTGATGTCGATTGGGTTTATTATCGAACCCGAACAAGCAGTGGTACTGCGAGGCCCTCGCTTGTCGGCCATTATCAAGCAGTTTTTTAATGATTGCCTCTGGCCTTCACTCGACTACCTGGTGATCGACTTGCCCCCGGGTACAGGCGATATTCAGCTAAGCTTGGTGCAAACGGTACCCGTAACCGGTGTGGTGATGGTAACCACCCCTCAGGAAGTAGCGGTAATTGATGCCGTGAAAGCTATGAATATGTTCCTGCTCCCGTCTGTAAACGTACCTATACTCAGCGTAGTGGAGAATATGGCCTGGTTTACCCCCGAAGAATTGCCCTATATCATATATTATATTTACGGACAAGGCGGCGGTAAACACCTGGCTGAGATGTCTAATACCGAATTATTGGGACAAATTCCCCTCGTGCAGGGTATCAGAGAATCGGGCGACGAAGGAAAACCTGCGATCATCAAGTTGGATGCCATAACGACCCAAGCTTTCGAGGACGTAGCGCGAAACGTGGCCAAACAAGTGACACTCAGGAATGAAAACCTGGCGCCTACGCAAGTGGTAAATGTGTCACATTAATTCATTTTATACAAAGAACAATTATGCCTTTCCTCGATAAACAAGAATTGCTGGCCAAAATCAACGACGCACTCAACGATGTGCGACCCCACCTGGCGGTAGATGGCGGCAATGTGGAGTTGGTGGATATAACGGAAGACTGGATTGTTCAAATCAAATGGCTGGGCGCCTGCCAAAATTGCTCTATGTCTATTATGACGCTGCGCGCAGGTGTGGAGCAGGCTATTAAAGGCCGAATTCCGGGAAGTGAACGGCGTGGTAGCCGTTTAATTTATATTGAAGTGACCAGACAAGCCCTAACCGAACTTATCTTTGAAAGGCGCTCGTACCTTTGCGTAGGCCTCGATGCAGAAATAAGCAAATTACCCCCCCATTTGCTGCGTTGTGAAGATCCCGTATTAGAATTTAATAAACAAATTATTGATGCTACCCGCGATTTATGCGTAGCCTATAAACCCAATCTCGCATTTTACGAAGCCTTGGGCGCCCAAGGCTGGCAAACCTTGGAGAAAACGCGGGCGTATATCGGCCACTCTCATTTTACTATTGCCGATGCCAAACGCGGCGACATCGGTAATACGTCGGGTTTGTATGCCAAAGCTTTTTTTGAAACGCTGGATTTTGATGCCGTAACCGTCGCTCCGTATATGGGTAGCGACTCGGTGCTCCCGTTTTTGGCTTACCCAGGTAAGTGGGTCATCTTGTTAGCCCTCACTTCCAACAAAGGCAGCGGCGATTTTCAGTTTGCCCCGCAGGAAGACGGCCAACCTCTGTTTATCAAAGTGATCGAAAAAGCATGTGCCTGGGCCCCGCCCGAGCAACTCATGTTTGTCGTCGGGGCCACGCATCCCGATGCTTTTGCCGCCGTACGCAGGGCCGCGCCCTCGAATTTCCTGCTCGTACCCGGCGTGGGCGCCCAGGGAGGCGATCTGGAAAGCCTCAGCCGATCAGGGCTCAATGCCGATTGCGGTATGCTGGTGAATGCCTCTCTCAGTATTTTATATGCAGGAAATGGCGAAGACTTTGCAGAAAAGGCCAGGCAAGAAGCCTTGGCTATTCAGCAACAGATGGATAAGCTGTTGGACTTATGTCAATTCAGCACCTCATAAATGCCCGCGATACCCTGACCTCCTCCCACACAAGCCGTTACCATCCCATATTTTTTACCCCGGCGCCGCAATTCGTTGAATAACTGCGTAGATAATTTAGCACCCGTACACCCCAGTGGGTGACCCAGCGCGATGGCGCCGCCATTTACATTGACGATGTCGGGATTCAACCCACCTTCCTGGATTACTGCGAGGGCCTGGGCGGCAAATGCCTCGTTGAGTTCAATAAGGTCGATATCGTGGAGTTTAAGATTGGCTTGCTGTAATGCCTTGGGCATAGCCGCACAGGGGCCGATACCCATGTATAGCGGCTCCACACCGGCCACCGCACAGCCGGCAAGCCGGGCAATGGGAGTGAGGCCCAGTTGTTTCACCATCTGCTCGCTCATCACCAACACGAATGCAGCCCCGTCGGAAGTCTGTGAGGAATTACCCGCCGTAACGACGCCTCCGTTGGAAAAAGCAGGTTTTAGTTTGCTGAGCGCCTCTACTGTAGTATCGCGGCGCACACCCTCGTCGGTATCGATGATTTGTTCGGTGCGCACGCGTTTGTTATCTTTCACGAATACTTCTTCCACCGATACAGGCACGATTTCCGACTTAAATTTGCCGCTATCGATAGCTTGTCCGGCTTTGACATGCGAATTCATAGAAAACAAATCGGATGCTTCGCGGGTGATGCCCCATTTTTTAGCCACCGCTTCGGCTGTAAGTCCCATGCTGACCAGGTAATCGGGCGTATCTTTGGCTACCTTGTAGCTGGGCGCCAGTTTATAGCCCGTCATGGGTATCATGCTCATGCTTTCGGCGCCGCCGGCTACGTAAATATGGCCCATGCCCGCCCTGATTTTTGCCACGGCGATCGAGATGGTTTCGAGGCCGGATGCGCAGTAGCGGTTGACGGTCATTCCGGGTACTTCTTTGCCCAGGGCGCGTACCGATATTTGGCGGCCTATCTGGAATCCTTGTTCTCCTTCCGGATTGGCGCAGCCTACGATCACGTCGTCAACCAGTTTGGGGTCTAATTCGGGGGTGTTGGCCAGGAGATATTGAACGATGTCAACAGCCAGGTCGTCGGAGCGGTAATTGCGAAATCCGCCGCGTTTTGATTTTCCGACAGCCGAGCGATATGCTTTACGATGTATGCTTCCATGGTGTGGTATAAATTGAGCGTAAGCGTATTATTAATTTCTAAGCGGTTTGTTGTTTTGCAGCATGTATTGAATGCGTTCCAGCGTTTTTGCTCTCCGCAAAGACTCAGGAAGGCTTCTCGTTCTACATCCAGCAAATATTGTTCGCTCACTTGCTGCGCACCGGTGAGATCGCCTCCACACAGCACCCAGGCCAGTTTGTGTGCAATTTTGATATCGTGTTCGCTGGCATAATTGCCGCGCTTGAGTTCGTTGGCTGCAATATAAAGCGCCGCCAAACCTGCGCGCCCCAGTACGGTAATGTCCGTTCGTTGAGAGGGCATCACATAGTTTTCCGCCAGTTCGAGTACTTTGTGTTTGGCTTCGGCAATGTTGCGGTCTTTATTCATCACCACCGTGTCGCGGTGTTTGAGTAGGTATCCATAGTTGAAAGCTTCCTGAGCGGAAGTGCCCACTGTGCCGAGTGCGATGGTTTTAAACTTGTCGATCAGGGTAGGCATTTGTACATCGCCCTCAAAAAACAAGTCGGAGGCTCTCACGGCAAATTCTTTGGTACCCCCGCCGCCGGGAATGAGGCCCACGCCTACTTCTACCAGTCCGATATAAGATTCGGCTGCGCAGACGGCTGCATCGCAGTGCATGAGTGTTTCACACCCCCCGCCAAATACGTAGCCCTGCGTGGCGATGACCACCGGAATGGTAGAATAGCGGCAGCGCATGGTAGTCTGCTGGAACATGTTTACCGCAAAATTCAGTTGGTCCCACTCCTGTTGATAAGCCATCATGGCAATCATCATCAGGTTGGCGCCTACGGAGAAATTCGCGGCGTTGTTGCCGATCACGAGGCCCTTCCAATCGCCTTCTTCGGCAATCTGGATGCTCTCGTTGATACCTCTGAGTACGCCCTCTCCAATAGTATTGTGCATACTCGTAAATTCGAGAGTTAATACGCCGTCGCCGATATCGTGGAGGATGGTTTCGCTGGTTTTATGCACAGGCGCCCGGTTGCGGTAGTTGTCCAATATGATAAATGCCGCAGAGCCTGGTATCATTTGTAGCTTTTGCTGGCAATATCGTAATACAGACGGGCGCCGTTTTCGCTCTTATAAAAAGAATCGTGGCCCGCAGCGTGCATGTCTTTTACCCAGGGCGCTATTGTTTCGCCGTGTGCTTCGGCCATCTCTATACCTTTCTGAAGGCCGATTATATCCCAGTATTCAAAGGGGCCCATCTCCCAGGCATAGCCGGCGCGCATGGCGTCGTCGATGCTGTACAGGTGATCGGTGATTTCGGGGATTCGGTTAGAGGCATAGGCAAAAAGCCCCAGTAGAGAGCGGCGGACAAGTTCGCCGCCTTTGTCTTCGGCAGCAAAAAAGTGCTGGATGCGTTTACCCAGGCTGTCGATTTGCTTGGCGGCCTTGAGGCTGGGAATATCGCTTTTCGACGAAGTCTCATATTCCAGCGTATCGAGATTGAGCGCCAGGATAACCGGCCTGCCTTTTTCGTCTTTTTCTCCGGTTTTTTTATAAAAACCCTGTCCCGTTTTATTACCCAAATAATTATTGTCGAGTAAAAATTGAAGATATCGGGGCACTTCAAAAGCGGCAGCTTGTTCGTCTTTAGGGCAATTTTCTTTGATGCCCTGGATTACTTTAGCGGCGGTATCATGGCCCACCAGGTCGCCCAATCGGAAAGTGCCGGTTTTAGGCCGGCCTATATTCGGTCCGGTGAGCGCATCTACGTCTTCTATGCGAAGGCCCAGTTGGCTGGTGAGCTGAAAGATTTTGGCCATCGCGTATACTCCCACCCGATTGCCAATAAAAGCCGGCGTATCTTTGCACAGTACGGTTTGTTTGCCAAGGTGTACATCGCCGAAGTGCATCAGGAAATTCACCAGTTCAGGATCGGTTTCCTGGGTGGGAATTACCTCAAGCAAACGCAGGTATCTGGGCGGATTGAAAAAGTGCGTACCGCAAAAATGTTTTTTGAAGTCGTCGCTGCGACCATCCAGCATGAGATGGATCGGAATGCCGGAAGTATTGGAGGTGACGATGCTGCCTTTTTTGCGGTGCTGGTCCACCTGTTCGAATATCAGTTTTTTGATATCCAGGCGTTCTACCACCACTTCGATGATCCAGTCGCTTTGCCCGATTTTGGCCATGTCGTCTTCGAAATTGCCGGTTTGGATTCGCGAAGCAAAGCTTTTATCGTAAAGTGCAGCCGGCCGGGCTTTAATCGCTGCGTCGAGCGCTTGATTTACAATTCGGTTTCGGGCCAGGATATTGGTATTCTCTGCCTCGCTGAGGTCTTTGGGCACGATGTCCAGCATGAGCACATCCAGGCCGATATTGGCAAAATGGCAGGCAATACCCGATCCCATCACGCCGGAACCCAGTACGGCAATTTTTTTGATTCTTCTACTCATTAGACGGTATACTTTGCGGTATAAATGATGGCATTCTTGTTAGCGAATTTTCGCTGGAAATGCAAATTTACAAATATCTACCAAACGCCAAAGCGGCCTTGAAAATCTTTCTTTTGCATAATACAGGAAATTTACAGCGGTATTTGATAATTTGGCAACCCGAAATACGTTGTTTAACAATTGCAAGATAAAAAACCACTTATATGTTCATGGACTTAATGTTGTTGTTTCAAACTGCCGACCTTCCGATAGAACCCGCGGTTAAATCGCAAAGCCTTTGGGAAATCATAGCTTCGGGAGGGGCAATCGGTGTTATCATCGTAGCGATTCAGTTTGTTCTCTCTATTATCGCTGTGTATATTTTCATAGAACGCTACCTGACTATTCAACGCGCAGGCCGCATTGACCAGGGTTTTATGAATAATATCCGGGCTAATGTACAATCTGGCAACATTATGGGTGCTAAAGCACTCTGCCAGTCTACCGATTCCCCGGTTGCACGAATGATAGAGAAAGGATTGCAGCGCATTGGCAAACCGCTTCGCGATATCGACGCGGCCATTGAAAACGTGGGCAACCTGGAGATTTTCAAACTGGAAAAACTTGTCTACGCTGGCGAGTATCTCGGGCGCTGCGCCTATGCTCGGATTCTTGGGTACGGTTACCGGTATGATTATGTCGTTTTATACCATGGCTACCCAGCAAAGCGTAACGCCTTCAGTTTTGGCAGGGGGTATTTACCAGGCGCTTATTACTACGGCATTTGGTCTGGTTACCGGCATTTTCGCCCTTGTGGGGTACAACCTGCTGGTGGCTAAAGTCGAGAATGTGGTTTTTAATATGGAAAGGACAACGATTGAGTTTATGGACCTGCTGCAGGAACCCACGGCTTAATTCTAATAATCAGGCATGAAAAGGCGAAGCAAAGTCACGGCAGAATTCAATTTGTCCTCTTCTACAGATGTGATTTTTCTGTTGTTGATCTTTTTTATGTTGACCTCTAACTTTGTCGCAGTCCAACCCTTTGAGCTCCCTAAATCGGACTCCAAAACGGTGGCGGCCACGACGGTGGTGATCAGCATCGATAAAAACGGAATTTTCACGATGGATAACGTGGAAGTGGATGTACGGGCATTGGATCGCCTGTTGCGTACCAAACTGGCACAGGCCCAGGACGACAAAGATGCTACCGTTACTATTGTAGCGGAAGTAGGCACACCGTTTGAAAATGTAGTAAAAGTGATGAATGCCGCCGCCAGACTAAAGGCAAAAGCGATTATCGCTACGCAACCTAATAGTTGATATGGGAATCAGAAAAAGAAATAAAGCCGTAGCAGAATTTAATATGTCGTCACTGACTGACATTATCTTCCTGCTGTTGATCTTTTTTATGCTTACGTCTGGTTTGGTGGCGCCTAACGCACTCAACCTTAAGCTGCCGGGAAGCTCCCAAACCAAAGTAGTTACCCCGTCTCGTATCGACGATGTACGCATTGCCGGTGACGGGCGTTATTTTTGAATGGAAAACGCATCTCTTTTCCCGAACTGGAATCCATGCTGAGCCGCAAAGCACAATTCAGCAGGGATAAGCTTAGCATTACGATATCGCCCGAAACGGGCACGCCTGTTGAATACGTGGTGACGATCATGGATATGGCTATGCGGCTTCAAATCAACGGCATTTTGGCTACGGAGCAGCCGGTTGATTGATTTGCTAATGGGTTGATGTGCTGATGTGCTAATTTTTTTACTACTTATCTTAATTATTAGCAAATCAGCAAATCAGCAAATCAGCAAATCAGCAAATCAGCAAATCAGCAAATTGTTAAAATTATGCTAATCCCCCCTATAAAAAACCTATATCGCCCTCATAGGCGTTTAAATGTTAAATACGACTAAATCGAGTGCTTATGTCGATGGTAGTGTCCAGACAAGAAGAGAAAAATAAAAAAAGCGGGATGACGATCAGCATCGTGGTGCATGTTACGTTGCTCCTAATGGCGTTGCTCCCCTTATTGACCTATCCCGACCCGCCTCCCGGCCAGGAAGGCATCCTGGTCAACTTAGGCCTTCCTGATGAAGGTCAGGGCGATGAAAATATGCCCCAGGGTGAACCTGCTCCCTCTGAAGAATCCGTTGCAGAACCCGAGGTAGAACCCCAACCGGAAGAAGTAACTCCGCCACGCGAGGAGGTAAAAAAGCCCGAACCCGTTAAAGAAAAGGAAATTATCCAGACCGAGGATCCCAATGAAGTTGCCCTGAAACGCAAAAAAGAACAAGAGCGCAAAGAACGCGAAGAAGTCGACCGCAAGCAACGCGAGGAAGATGCCCGCAAGAAAGCGGCAGAAGATGAGCGCAAGCGCCAGCAAGCCGCAGAAGATGCCCGCAAAAAGGCGGAAGCTGACAAACTCAAGGGCGATATCGGCTCAGCTTTTGGAGGCGGTAAAGGAAAAGGAAAAGGCAATACCGGCACCAGCGGCAACCAGGGCGATCCAGGCGGCGATCCCAATGCCTCGAACCTCGAAGGCGTAAGCACAGGCTCGGGCAATGTGGGCGGCGGCCTCAGATCCAGAGGTAAAGTAAGCTCTCCTACGGTGAGTGAAAACTCCCAAAAGCAAGGCACCGTGGTGGTGGAGGTTTGCGTAAATAGCGACGGCGACGTGACTACTGCCCGCTATACCCAAAAAGGCTCTACAACTTCCGACGGCCAACTTGTAAAAGCCGCAGTTGACAACGCCAAGCGCTGGAGATTTTCCAAAGGCGGCCCTGACGAACAATGCGGCACGATTACTTATAGCTTTAAAGTACAGTAAATTCGATGGTCCAAGGGCAAAGGTCCGCTTATCGGGCAACCTTGCAATATATTTTCGACCATTTGCCCATGTTCCAGCGCATCGGCGCTGCAGCATATCGCAAGGACCTTACCAATATTATCGCTTTAACCGAATTGTTGGGTAACCCTCAGCAACGCTTTCCATCTGTTCATGTGGCCGGAACAAACGGCAAAGGATCCGTATCTTTTATGCTTGCGGCTATTTTGCAGGCCCACGGCTTCAAAACAGGGCTATACGTATCCCCTCATTACAAGGATTTTCGCGAACGCATCCGAATTAACGGCGCCTATATCCCCCGGCGCCGGGTGGTCGATTTTGTGAACCGTATGAAACCGGCTATCGAAGACATCAGACCTTCTTTTTTCGAAATATCTGCAGCAATGGCTTTTGAGTATTTTGCCCATGAAAAGGTAGATATCGCCGTTATTGAGACCGGCATGGGAGGGCGACTCGATTCTACAAATATTATCCACCCTTTGCTCAGTGTAATCACTAATATCAGCTACGACCATATGCAATGGCTGGGGGATACCCTGGAAGCTATTGCCGGCGAAAAGGCAGGAATAATCAAAACGTTTATTCCCGTGGTAATAGGGGAGTCACACCCTGATACACAGCAGGTCTTCATCGCGCATGCCACCCAAAAACAAGCGCCAATAGTGTTCGCCGACGCGCATTACCGGGTTTCTGCAAACCATGCAGGTTTAACACATACCCGGTTTTCTGTAGTAAAAGACAACACACCTCTCCCTTCTTACGAAGTAAATATTCATGGCGATTACCAGGCCGCAAACCTGGCTACTGTGCTTCAAGCAGTAGACTCACTCTCGGAGACAGGTTTTTTTGAGTGCAAAGACGCTTTTGTTCGCGATGGGCTTAATCGGCTCAAACCGCTCACCGGCTTTATGGGCCGCTGGCAGGTATTAGGACGGGCGCCGCTGATTATTGCCGATAGCGCCCACAACGAAGCCGGTTTGAAGTGGGTAACCAGGCAATTAACAGGGATGTCGTACGATCAATTGCATATAGTTGCCGGATTTGTCAACGACAAGGATGTGGAGAGAGTGATGCATCTGTTACCGGTACAGGCTCGATATTATTTTGCGAAAGCAAATATACCCAGGGGATTGGATGCGGAAGCACTGCAACAAATCGCCGCCGGGCACAACCTGAAGGGCAGGGCCTACAGCGCTGTGAAAAATGCTTTGCGTGCCGCCAAGCGCAGTGCCTCGCCTAATGATGTGATTTTGATTACGGGAAGCGTATTCGTAGTCGCCGAAGTATTATAAACGCCGGTTGTTAAGATTGTATTTGAGAATACACCATATGGCCCAAACGCCGTCCCTCCAGTTGATTTTTTTGCCTTCCAGATACGTGCGTCCGTAGTAGGAGATACCCACCTCGTATATCCTGACGCCGGGTATCCGCGCCACTTTGGCGGTGATTTCGGGTTCGAAGCCAAATCTTTTTTCGCGCAAGGCAATATCCTGGATTATTTCTCTTCTAAATAATTTATAGCAACTTTCCATGTCGGTGAGATTGAGGTTGGTAAACAGATTGGACAAAAAGGTGAGAAACCTGTTGCCCGCGTAGTGCCAGAAATACAAAACCCTGTGCGGTTTGCTGCCTACAAACCTTGATCCGTATACCACGTCGGCATGACCTGCCAGCATGGGCTCCAGCAGTAGGTTGTATTCGGAGGGGTCGTATTCCATATCCGCATCCTGCACGATGATATAGGCGCCGGTAGCCAGCCCCAACGCGGTTTTTACCGCAGCGCCTTTGCCAAGGTTGGCGGCGTGCGAGGTGTAGCGCAGCGCCCAACCGCTATTTTCTTTCATTACCTGCGCTATGGCTTGGTGCGTGCCATCCGTCGAACCATCGTTAACAACGATAATCTCTTTAGTTAGATGTGGAACCAGTTCAACGCCGGCAATTTTGTTGAGTATCGCTCCAATGGTGGCTTCTTCGTTGTAAACAGGGATAATAATCGACAGGGTGCGCGTCATGAATTTGGCATTTACCGCAAAAGATTTTTCCGGCGTAAGAGGTTGATCCATTGGTAATACGGTAAAAATACAATCCTTTTCCAGATGCGATGCCTCTAGCTGATGAACAACAGGTTCTCGGGGAGTAGTAAGCAATTGCCGGTGCAATCTCCTTATGCCGTTTTGGTTAAATAATTCAACTCCAACCCAGGAATCTACCGCCTTTGCCATTTCTATCCAGAAAGGCCCTTCTGTAGGGTTGGGATAAACTTTGAGTGGCGGCGCTGCCGGAAAATTTTCTACAATAAGATTAGAAAAACTCAACATGCGGTCGTGATGCCATGCTTTTATCCGATAAATATTGGCCCCGTGCGCAGGCGTAAGGTCGTCGAAAAGATAGATATGGGCAGGAAATGGACCTGCTTGTACGGCGCCAATACGGTGAAAATGAAAAAAGTCAGTGGTGCGTTGTACTTCAAAAGAATCAATAAGATCGCTCCGATCTACCCGCCAGGAAAGTTGGATTTTATCTGATGAGGGTTTGGCTCTCAGTTGCAGCCAGTCCACTTCCGGCTCGCCTTCGCAATTGGGATAAATATTTCTTGTACTGGTACTGGAAAGTCCCTGTGGGTCGGTTACGGAGAGTTCTATCCGATACCAATAGTCTTCTCCTTCGCAGGCAATGGCGTTGATCAGCAGGTAGGTTTTTTTCGAAAATGGGAGGATCGGGGTGATAATGCACGTTGTGTTGAAGGAAGGTTCGCCATTCATAACTCAAACTATCATCGGGGCTTTCGTTATCCTGTACGTTTGCTTTCAGATCGATAACCAGGCTGGTTTCCGAAGGGAACCTGTCGCCGTTGTGGATACTGCTGATCTGCACAGTTGGAGGGGTGTTGTTTAAACCGATGATCTTTTCAGCGTGGTCGGTGAGTCCAAACGAATCGGTGACAGTCAGCGTGACGGTATAGCCCAATGGCATATTTGGGCTAGCATTGTAAGTATGGACCGGCTGCGAATCATTGCTGGAGGAACCATCGCCAAAATCCCAGTGATAGTGCGAAATGGGCATATCATCGCTGGATGCGGCGCCGCTAAATTGAATAGTAAGCGGACCAGCACCGTAGTAGCGATCTGCTTCGATCACAGCCACCGGCGGGGGATTGCCACCATAGCTGATTTTGCGAATATCGCCCTGAAGGTTGATATAGTACAAGGCGCCATTAGCCGGGTTGGCTGCCAGATGAATGATGTCTTTGGCAAATAGATGAAATGGAGTTATCGATTTCAATTGATAGTTTTCATCAAAATCAAATACTTTGATCCAGCCGCTGAAATCGACGCCGAAGTATTTGCCGCGGTATATTTCCGGAAACTTGTCGCCGTTGTAAAAAACGCCGGCCAGGCTCGAAAATCCGCCAAATATTTCGCCTTCCACAGTTGAAAGCGAGTCGTCAATACTGAGTCCTATGGGATACCCCTGTTCGTGAAATACCATTGTTTCCGTTCTGATGGGCGGATTCCACTGGCTATTGCTCCATATTACCGCCGGCATGCGTTGTTCCCACACAGGCAGGGAATCGGGTATAGCAATCGAAGGATTGCAAGGATTGGGGTGAAAAATTTCTCCGCTGGGCCTGGGCAAAGCCATCAGATCCTGAAAAGTGAGGTATTCCTGTCCACAGCCGGCATCTCCATAGAGTGGGTTGAGCGCCTGAGGATGGGGCGGGCTTCCCGCAAGAAAAAAGTTCCACTCCCAGTACAACCCCTCGAATAAGGGCCAGCCGAAGTTAAGCCCTGCGGTATCAACTACGTTGATTTCTTCCCAACCCCCATTGCCTACATCGCCCACGAATATCGTTCCGGGTTCCCCAAATTGCGGGTAATGGTTGCCCGTGCCGGGTTTGATTGCTATGCGGTAGGGGTTTCTGAGCCCCATTGCCCATATGCGCGATTGTGGCGACCGCGGTTCCGTATCCTCGTAATAAGGATTAGAGGGCAGACCGGCGCCCGTTTCGGGGTCGATGCGAAGGATTTTGCCGTTTAACCGCCCCGGTATTGCGCCCGATAGGAACCCAAATCCTGGTCGGGGCTCATAATGCCGGCCTGAATGGCTTGAGAGGCCAGCGTACCGAGTTGGTCGCCCCCCTCGTCAGGACCGATACTGCTCGAACCATCGCCGCAGGATATGAGCAAGGTGCCGTCGTTGGCCGTGACCAGGCTGCCCAACCCATGAAACTCCCAGGTGATCGGGATACCGTCGCCGGCAGTATGCCCCAGCAATATTTGCCGACTACCGGGCACCACCGTGCTGAAATTGGTTGCGGCGTCGGCCTGATAGCGCGTCACCCTGCCAAATGTGGCTTGAAATGTGACCGTGGAGTCGGGGTCGTATGTAGGTGTGCCGTAGTGATGGTAATGGTGCAAATCAACGGTGTAGAGCAAATAGAAATAGCCGTTGGATAAAAAATTGCGGTCGAGCGCAAAACCCATCAACCCGTGGTCTTTCCAATTGCTAACTTCTTCCCGAATATCAATCAGGGCTTGTGTTCGCAGGGCGCCGTTAGCGCGCAAAATGCGAACGACCCCTTTTTTTTGCCAGATATACCCCTGCCCGGCGGCATCAAAAACGATGCCCGTTGGAAAATCGAGATTCGATAGTATTTTCTGATCGTAGAAGTCTGCGGGGAGGACCTGCGCCTGTATCCACAAAGGGGTCAATAACAAGAGCTTACCTATCCACAGACATATTTTGCTGCGCATGGTCTAGCTTTAGCGGGTTATATATTGTTGTGCTAATTGCAGGCTAGAGCCGGGTGAAACGGCGTATAACCGCTTGATGTTTTGCGAAGTATAGCGTTCAACTATAATCTTGCTGCCCCAAATTCCGCCTTTTTTGATAAGCTGTAAATCCCTGGGTGCAATCCTTGATTTCAATATCCCGGATATATAACGTCGACAAGTCTTTCGATGCTGTGGCGATGTTGGAGTTATTTATTTGGCAATTCACTACGGTAACGTCGCTGTTTTCTCCAACGCTGATGCCTTTGTCGCCGTTGTATTCCATTCGGCAGCCTTTGATGGCTACTATACTTCCTGAGAAATCGACGCCGTCATTGGCGGTATGCCCAAAGTAAGATTGGTTGATTTCTCCCTTGCAAAAATCGGCGTCGAAGGCGTCGGAAGCGGTATTTTGAAAATGGCAGTATTCCATCAGGAATTGACTTCTGATGGTGTTTAAGCCGTCTTCTGATAAATTATTCAAGAAGCTGCAATGGCTAAAAATTGCATCCGTTTCGTACAGGGTGACTGCACCTGTCAAGGTCCAGCCCTGGTAAGAGAGGTTGCGCAGTCCATCAAAACGGCGTAGCGAAATACGGATTTTTCGGCGGCTTCGAGCACGGTAAAACCCTGTGCGCTACGGTCGCTGGAGGTGATTTTGATGGGCTTCTCTTCAGTCCCAATCATCTGCACCGGTGATTTGCTGATAAGAAATGCGCCTTGCACGAAGTCGAGTACCGCCCCGGCTTCTACCACTACCCGGTAACCGGGAGGGATGACTACCGGCTTGTCGATTTGCCGGGCACCGGCTTTGAAAGTAATTACCTTGTCCTTGACGGTATACCAAATATTGGATTGCACTTTAACTTTCGAAAAAAGCTGCTGTGCCGCCGTATTAGGCAATGGCAATGGCCACTTTACAATGTGCGCTTCATAAAGCGTATCGATACCCAGTGGTTTGAAAAACACAATTTTAGCGGAAATGGGAATTGCAATCGTACGGGTGATTTCAGGACCTTGTAAAGCCTGTGCTTCTGAAGCCAGGTAGCGCACCGATTGAAAATCACGGATCATGGAGTCACGCCGAAGGCGGGTCAGCAATTTGCGGGCGGGTAATCCCGGAAGGATGATGTGCTGCGAAAGCGTTTGCGTCATCATGCCCTCCACGCCGCTGTAGCCTACTACTTCTATAGGAAAGCTATGCGTGTTGGACAATATAACCTGCTGCTGTCCCTGTTCGGCAGCTACTTGCCTGACTTTCAGGCTTTGTCGGTTGACGGGAAGTAGTAGCGAACGAATGATGGCCGCATAATTGGAAAAATCGTTTATGCTGGTCTGGTATTCGGGAAATTCCATCTGTAGCCAATTCAGCCGGGCTGCCCATCCGGGTTCTATTTGGTCAAAAAATGACTTAAGGTATACCGGCGAAGCAAATTGCGCCAGGTATTGCACATAACCGGCGGTAAATGTGCTGTCGAGGAAAAGACCCGAGATCAAATCGTTTTGATTAAAACTAGCCGGGTGCATAGCGCCTTCTCCCATCATCACAGGGTGGGAGGGGGGCGCCTCTCCGAACCCGTCGAACCCGATGGGCTCCAGTTTGCTGGTCACCGGATTGTAATAGAAGCGCTGGTTGTGCCAGATGGCGCCGTGGTGGGCGCCGAGTACATCGCAGATAGCCAGGTATTTTGCCATACGCTTGAGGTCGAATATCTCTGCCGGCGGCTTCAGTCCGTATTTGTACTGGGTCATCAGGATTTGTGCCTGCTCGAATTGCTGACTGAGCTCGCCCGAAGAAGCTACGCGTTTTTCCCTAAAAGCTTGAATATCGGCGTTATACCGGTCCATGGCGGAGTGCCCCAGGTCGTAACGCACATAACCCTGCTCGTTGAGCTGACTTTTGATGCCGCCCCAGAACCCTTCTTCCGAAAATTTCACGATGGGCCCTTCGCGCCGGTTGCGGTATTCGACCACTTCTTTTCAAAATGCTCTTCTACGGCATAAATTCCCAGCGATTGATCATTGAGTTTTAGTTCGGCGAAATCGTAGCGGGTAGTAAGAATATCTTCCCGTTCCAGCCATTGATGGAACAGCCATTCGTGTAAAAAATACCGGGTTGCCGGCGTATGCACCGAAAACGTGAGCAAGCGGTTCCAGCCCCTGGCGCCTTCAACCTGGACGCGGAACGACCATTTTTTTCCCTGGAGGTGGTCGAGCCAGTCGCCTTTTAGGCGCACGGAAACGGGAATGTCGCCTGTCGAGTCTTTAATGACGCCGTCTACCCAATTGCTGGTCTCTGCTTCCAGGATGCCGTTGCGCAGGGCTTGTTCGCGATCTTTTTCTATTTTTTTTAAATCGTCAGATTTTATGCGGAGGGAGACGGTTTGCGGTTGAAAAGCTTTCGTGCCTGTTGGATTTATTTGCTCGATGTGAAAGTCGTCAAAATAGGTATCGAGGAAACCGTTGGTATACACATAAACATCGACCCTGTCCGCATTTTTTCCATAAGGAAGCGTAAAACGCAGGGTGAGTTCTTCCCAGCCGTTGTCCTGCGAACTGACCTGGTCGCTTTCCAGGTAGAAATCGACTTCTCCCGAAACTTTCAGGGCTAATTTGCCTTCCTGGTATTGATTTTTAAAACGCCATACGCTGATGCGATAGGAGTGGCCGGGCTCGGGGGCTGTCATCTGGAAGCCGAAGCCGTATTGGGCGCCTTGTCCTTTGGGCACCTTGCAGGCATATCGACCCGATTTCGCCCTGTCGCTGCTCCGCAGTTCACCCTTGCTGAAGTGGCCTCCTTGTCCGATAAAATGCTTGCCGCGCACTCTTTCGGCGTCGCAGGATATCACCAGCGATTGATTTTGCGCAGCGCGCTGTTGAAGTATAACGGCGATAGTTGTTATTATGGCGACCAGCAAAAGGCCAAATACCCAAAACCGCCTGCCGGGGCTTTGGTGTAAATGTTCCTTATCGCGGTTGGCAATAATCATAACATCAGATCGGGTTGTTCTACGATGGAGATACGGGTATTGGCTGCAAAGAGTAGTACTTCGTCTTTTAGCGCGGCCAATTGCGCCACATCGTCGGCTTTTCCGAGGAAACTGGCGTCTAAGCCACTTTCACCGGCGTCTACCCGTTTGAGTTCAACATAAGACAGGTGCTTGCCCATGATAGCGGCAAGTCCGTTGAGATCGGCACTATCGGTGTGAATATGAATGATGAGCTTATTTTGCGATTGGAAGGCGCGTTTGCCCCATAGCCGTTGTCCGGCATACAGCAAAATGATGATGAGTGAAAAAGCCACCGCGCCCAAGATGGGTTGATTGGCGCCGCCGGCAAGACCCAGTCCGACGGCAATAAATAAAAAAGTAAGTTCTTCGGGGTCTTTAATAGCGGCCCGGTATCTCACGATAGACAAAGCCCCCACCAATCCCAGCGAGAGGGCTATCGACGACTTGATGATCATGATGATGAGGAGGGTGCCCAGCGCCAGCGGCATAAAGTTGGCCGCAAAACGACTGCGGTTGGAAAGCGCGTTGCCGTATCGGATATAATACCAGCGCAATATGCCTGCAAGCACGGCCGTGGTGATCACGTTGACCAGAAATTCGTCGAAAGGCACATTGTTGGAAAATTCCTGGATGTACCTTTCTTGCAACTGTTGAAGGATATTCATAAGTTATGCTTGCTTTGGCGCGGGGGTAAATTTAAGGGCTATAACTGATAATCTATACCAGAATTTAACCGACCTTTACATTTTCTGACATCTTTGTACTATGCCGCGTTATTCTTTAAATTACGTACTTTTTTGGCTTTTGTTGGGTTTGGCAAGCATGCTGATCCTCACCAGGATCGTTCCTCAACTGCGTTTTTTCTTTCCTCTTCTATTGTTGGTTTTGATTATAATTTGGGGAATTTGGGCTTGGCGGGAGTGGTCAAAACGGCAGGCTTTTGAAAACTCGAAAGAAGGCGCTATCCACAGTAAAATAAATTTTTGCCGGGAAGAGATCAATCGCAATAAAAAAGAGATTGCCGATATTTTGGAAAATATCGCCGAACTGACTACCCGGCTCAATGAAAATATGGAATTGACAACCGCTTACCGCCAGGAAACCACGCAACTGATCAACGATTTTAAAAAAGAACAACAACTGCGCACTGCCCGCATCGATTTTTACGAAGCGTGTATCAGAAAGCTGGATGCCCTTCTTCATCACCAGCAGATGGCCCAAACGCTGGCCCGGAAAAGGAAAAGCTCAAACAACTCAAAGAACAGAATTACGAGACGCTGGCCGATATGGAGGCGCTGCGATCGGATGTTGAATTTGATGCCTTTATCTCGATACGATAGACGAACTCTCCAACCGTATGTCGCGCAGTACCACCGTAGACGACGCCGAAGGTCTGCGCCTCGAATTGGAAAAGATGACCCGCGAAATGAGGGGGCTTTAGGGATTATGCGACTTTACGCGCACAGTCGTAAAGTCGCATAGTCTCACAGTCTCAAAAGTCGGCGATCGTCTGTTCAATAATCTCGCAGCATTCCGCCATTTGCGCCAGCGTCATAACCAACGGCGGAGCAAAACGAATAATATTGCCGTGAGTAGGCTTGGCCAATAAGCCGTTTTCTGCCAGCTTCAGGCAAATCTGCCAGGCGGTTTGCCCTTCTTCTTCGTCGTCAATCACGATGGCATTTAGCAAACCTTTGCCCCGCACCAGTTTGACGATATCTGTTTTTTCTACCAGGTTGTGCTGCATGTATTCCCTGAAGTAGTTGCCCAGTTGAAAAGCATTTTCTGCCAGGTTTTCTTCTTTGATCACCTCAAGCGCTTCTATGGCCACGGCGCAGGCCAGTGGATTGCCGCCATAGGTGGATCCGTGTTCGCCCGGGTGGATGGTGAGCATGATCTCGTCGTTGGCAAGCACTGCGGAAACGGGCAGCACGCCGCCCGACAAGGCTTTTCCCAGGACGAGGATATCGGGTTTTACGCCTTCGTAATCGCAGCACAGCAATTTGCCCGTGCGGGCCAGGCCGGTTTGTACTTCGTCGGCAATAAACAATACGTTGCGTTTTTTGCATAACTCGTATGCTTTTTTCAGGTAACCTTCATCGGGCACTACCACGCCGGCTTCTCCCTGTATAGGCTCGATCATAAATCCCGCTACGTTGGGGTCTTTTAACGCTTCCTCAGGGCTGCCAGGTCGTTATAGGGGATGATCACGTAGCCTGGCATAAACGGCCCAAAACCCGTGGTACTGCCGGGGTCGGTAGAAGCCGAGATAGCGGCCAGGGTACGCCCCCAGAAATTATTGCGCGCAAAGATGACCTTCGCCTGGTTGGTGGGCACACCTTTGACGGTATAAGCCCATTTGCGACAAAGCTTCATTGCCGTTTCGCCGCCTTCTACACCTGTATTCATGGGTAAAACGCGGTCATAGCCAAAATACGAAGTAATATATTTTTCAAACCTGCCCAGGCGGTCGTTGTAAAACGCTCTGGAGGTTAGTGTCAGCTTTTGCGCCTGCTCTACCAACGCATTAATAATACGGGGATGGCAGTGCCCCTGGTTGACGGCTGAATACGCCGACAAAAAGTCGTAGTACTGTTTGCCCTCCGCATCCCACACGTGAACGCCTTGACCCCTGGACAGCACTACGGGGATAGGGTGGTAATTGTGGGCGCCATAACGGTCTTCCAAATGCATCAAATCCTGTGAGGACATTGTGAATTCCTTTATCATAATAATTTGATTTTATCTTGTTGGTGGCGGTATTTTTCCCATTGATCAAAGCGGAGCATCGTTACACCCATTTCGGCCATTTCTTCGCTTGCAGGCGTTATATCGCCCCTGCAACCATCTAAAAAAACATACGTATCAAAACCAAATTCGAGGGCTTGCAGGGCTGTATTTTTTACACTTGTTTCTATGGGTAATCCCATGATATACAAGGCAGTGACTTCTTTGCTTTGCAAGTAATCGAGCAATCCGGTATCTATTTTCTGATCAGCATCTGCAAAAGCGCTGTAGTTATCGGCTTGGGCGGTAGTGCCGGTATCAATGATCTTGTTAATATGAGATGCGTGGAGTTTTGGTGAAAATTCGGCGCCAAAACTCCCCTGAACGCAGTGCATCGTCCAAAGTAGTTGCGGTGGTTGTCCATCAATCTCGATAACCTGTCCGGGACGCCTCCAGGGATGCATAGCGGCAAAGCTGCTATGATCGGCGGGATGCCATTGCCGGCTAGCTATGACATGTTCAAAATGGGGAATCAGGCGATTGGCTACCGGAATAACAGCGTCGCCTTCGGGTACCTCGATAGCACCGCCAAAACAAAGGTCGTTTTGCAGGTCGATAAGGAGTAAAGCCTTCATAACTGCAAAAATAACCGATTTACACCAAAGTTCCGTCTTTCATTTCAACCCTTCTATCGCTCATATGTGCCAATTCCTGGTTGTGGGTAACGATTACAAAGGTTTGGTTAAAATCTTTTCGCAAATTGAAGATGAGTTGGTGCAACTCTTGAGAGGATGCCGAGTCGAGGTTTCCGGAAGGTTCATCGGCATATACGATATTGGGCTGGTTGATGAGCGCCCGGGCCACTGCCACGCGCTGCTGTTCGCCCCCCGACAATTGCATGGGCTTGTGCGTGAGTCGCTCGGAAAGCCCCAGATAGTCGAGCAGGTCTTTGGCGCGTTCTTCCACGTTGGAGAGGCGCTCTCCCAGGATTAGTCCAGGAATGCACACGTTTTCCAGGGCTGTAAATTCAGGCAACAGGTGGTGAAATTGGAATACAAACCCAATATGACGGTTTCTGAAGGCCGCCAGTTTTTTTGTGTTTACCTGGAAAACTTCCTCGTTGTTGAGCAACAGCTTGCCGCTGTCGGGACGGTCGAGTGTGCCAAGAATATGCAATAGCGTACTTTGCCTGCACCCGATTTGCCTACAATAGATACGATCTCGCCCTTTCTCCACCGTAAAATTAACGCCCTTCAGTACGTGAAGCGAGCCGTATGATTTATGAATGTCAATAACTTGTATCACCGATATATTGGTTTGCGCCGCAAAATAGAAAGATGTAGCACAAAATCAAAACGATAGCGCTTGGCCTTTTGAAAGTAAGTACTAATTTTATGACATTCATAATAGCTACTATTTTGCAAAAGGCATACAGCGACCAGGAGCTCAACATATTATTGAAGTCTGATAGTGAGGCAGCGATTGAGTGGATGTTCAAGCGTTATTACGCTTTTTTATGCCAGACGGTATATAAAATCATTCCCAATGGCGATGTTGCCGAAGATATCATCCAGGAACTTTTCGCCGACTTGTGGCGAAAACGGGAGCAACTGGAATTCACGGGCAGCATCCAGGGATATCTGAGAAGAGCTGCGGTAAATAAAACGCTGAATTTTATTCGCGACAATAAATTCAGGTTTGAAGAAGAAGAGCAGATCGCCCAAATGCCGAGCAATCACTCACCGGCAGGCGCACTTGTTGAAATGACGGAGTTGCAGGAAGCTATTGACAAGGCTGTGGACGCACTTCCCGAGCGCTGTCGGATAGTTTTTGCGCTTAGCCGGTTTGAACAATTTTCTCACCAGGAGATCGCCCAACAATTGGGGATCTCGGTGAAGACGGTAGAGAATCAGATTACCAAAGCGCTGCGAATACTCCGTGATGAACTGGAGCCCTACATTAAGACGGATAGCTGACAATTCTATTTATAAATATTAGCCAAGTAATAGGGGCTACGTAAGTTGTGCGTGTCTTGGAGGTGAAATGTAGACTCACAAACGTGAGCGGACAGATTTAGCGAACAATTGTAATGAGCAAAGACAAAAACATAAAACAGTTTATTCGGGATATGGAAGGCCGAAAGGACGAGCCTATTTCCAAGCCGACCCAAGCAGGAACCGACCCATTGGAGCAGATATGGAATTGGACCGGCGATTATACCGGTAAATTTAACCCCGATACCGATGCCGCCTGGCAGCGCTTTAAGGCCGAAAGAGTTAAAGGACATTCACCCTTGCGAATTGTACGCCGCCCGGTACAACGTTGGTGGTCATATGCAGCCGCAGTATTGTTGCTTATTGGGGGCGCAGGCATTTGGAAGACTTATCTCCAAAAACCAGCTATGCTGGTGGTGCAATCCACAGATATACAAAGAGAAGTGCTATTAGCCGACGGGACCACAGTCGTGCTTAACAGCGGTAGCGAATTGCGCTACCCAGCCAATATAGACGCTGCATCCAGCAGGGAAGTGGAGCTGACCGGTGAAGCTTATTTTGATGTGGCTCACGATGCAGGCCGACGATTTGTAATCCATACCTCCGCTGCCGACGTGGCCGTGTTGGGCACGGCTTTCAATTTGCGGGCAGTACCCCAGGAATCAACCGTGGAAGTGGAAGTGGAAAAGGGAATGGTTGAACTCCGAGCCACCGACGGCACGTTTGCTGCCCGTATCAAACCCAGGCAAAGGGGGGTGTACAACCCCGGCGCCGGCATATCTATTCAAAAAGAACCTGCGCTTAATGCCTTATCCTGGCGTACCGGCAAACTGGTCTTCGTAGCCCGCCCGGTGCGTGAAGTAATCAAAGAAATTGGCCGTTATTACGGCGCTTCTATCGATTTAAGTGCATCAGATATCGGCGATTGCCTGTTTACTTCCAATTTTGACAAAGTGCCGCTAAATCGCGCACTGGACGCCATCTCCACTGTGTACGGCGCTAAAGTTGTAAAAAAAGACGCTGCGCATTTTGTCTTTAAGGGTGGTAAGTGCAGTCGATAGACAAAATTTTCTTTTTTTTCGCTACATGTCACTATTTTAGCATGAAATACACGAATGCCGTTCGCAGCGTGTAAGGGTATTGAGCCGTTATACCTCTTTGCAACTACCTGTATTTCATGAATCAACGCTACACCATTGCTTTTTTCTTTTTGATGGCATATGCCTGTGCAGCATGGGGGCAAACTCCCTGCAACAGCGCGTAAGCCTGCAGGAGGGTAATGTACAACTTGTGGATGCCTTGAGTGCTTTGGTTGTGAAGGCTAATGTAAAACTCGTCTTTGACCCGGGTATTATTCCCAATACCCAAGTAAACGCCACGGTCCAATATAAACCATTGAAGGAGGTGCTCGACCTCTGGTTGTCTGGTACAAGGGTTCGCTACCGACTTAATGAAGATTTGATTTTACTGGAACAAGTAGCTGCCCCGCCGCCGGTTTCGGCTTTTTACCGTCAGCGGTACCTTAAAAGATGCGCTCAGCGGCGAGCAGCTCATCGGAGCATTTGTGAGGGACAGCCTCAGCGGCAAAACGGCAGTGACCAATGAATACGGCTTCTTTAGTATGACGCTGTTGGGCGATAAGGCGCAGATACAATGTTATTACCTGGGTTATGAACCGCTTAGCGTCCCCCTTGACGCCCAAAGCGCTAAATCGCTGGTCTTTTTGTTGAGCCCATCGCCGCTTTCTTTTCCTGTGGTTGTAGTAAGGCCTACGCTGGAGCAAACACCCGCTTCAGGCAGCGATGCACAGATTATCAAGGGCGAAGACCTGAATCTGACCCCTTCGCTGCTGGGCGAACCCGACCTGATACGGATGCTGCCGCTATTGCCCGGCGTAACTACCGGTACAGACGGTGTAGAGGGCATTCACGTACGGGGTGGCAATCCCGAACAAAACCTGGTGCTTATCGACGATGTGCCGGTGTATAATATCTACCACGTGGCCGGCGTATTTTCGGTATTCAATACAAGTGCCATCCGCACGGCAGAGATCATCAAGGGCGGCTTTCCGGCCAGGTATGGCGGCCGCTTGTCCTCGGTGCTCAACGTGCGCACCAAAGAAGGCAATAGCCAACGCTATAGCGGTGAATTCAACCTGGGAATGCTGGCCCTGAGGGCTACGCTGGAAGGGCCTATCGTTAAAGACAAATGCGCCTTTTTTGTTTCGGGGCGGCAATCTTTTTTGGATTGGTACATCCGCCCGCTATCGAGTTATCTGAAAGAGAACAGAGGCGAGCGGGGCGATATCGGCTACCAGTTTCACGACCTCAATGCCAAGTTGCACTACCGGTTTTCCTTTAAAGACGTGCTTTATCTCAGCTATTACAATGGCAGCGATTTTTACAATAACGACGGATTTAGAAGAGATACACTCGTTTTTTTGGCCAATAATAAGGATACGTTGCGCTATCGCTCCGATCAGAGCTATGTGGAACAACTGGAATGGGGCAACAAAATCGCCTCCCTGCGCTGGAACCACATCTTTGGAGACAAGTTGTTTTCCAATACGGTGCTCACTTACAGCAAATTGGAGGTTGGACTCCATTATTATGATACGGATTCGGTGATCAACCTGCGCAATCAATTGACAGAATACCAAGTCTTTAATATTGGCGATTTTAGGTCGGCTATCGAAGATATTGGTATCAAAAGCGACTTCGACTTGTCGATGACGGACAAACGCACCGTGCGTTTTGGTGCGGGAGTAACACGGCGCTTTTTTTCTCCAGGCGCGCTGGCTTACGATGATGGTATAGGCAATGTAGACCCCGGCACGATAAAAATGAGTCGATCGGCACACTCGAATACTTTGTCTATATGGAACAGGAATGGCGGCTCAAAAACGGCGGATTGATCAATGCCGGGGTGCATGGCGCCGGTCTAAGGGTGCAAAATAAAAGCTATTTTTCGCCGCAACCCCGCCTCGCCGCCATGCTTCCGTTGGGAAAGGCCACGGCACTTAGACTCTATGGCAGCCGTATGACCCAGTTTCTGCACTTGCTGTCGAGCTCCGGTATCGGCCTGCCTACCGATCTTTGGGTGCCCGCTACCGCTAAGATTAAACCCGGACAAGCCTGGCAGGCCGGTGCAGGTTTTGACATCGAAATGAAGCGCTTATTTGATTTTTCTGCCGATGTATATTTCAAATACATGACGAACCTGGTTAGCTTCAGCGAAGGTGCATTTTTCCTGAACGACTGGCAGGAAAACGTGACGATAGGCAATGGGCGTTCTTACGGCTTGGAATTGATGTGGAAAAAAAGTACACCCAAAACAACTGCTTGGGTGGCTTATTCGCTGAGTTGGACAGACAGGCAGTTTGATAAGATTAACTTCGGGCGCCGTTTTCCGTTTAAATACGATAGGCGCCATGATCTCAAAATTGTAGTATCACAAAAACTGACTAAGTGGCTCAGCGTTTCTGCCGATTGGGTGTTTAGCTCCGGTTTTGCTTTTAGTATCCCATTAGAACAGTTTAATGTGGATTTGACAGACATTATTTTTCCACCGCAAGTAGTGGAAGCGATCGCTTTCGGACAAAAAAACCAATACCGGATGCCGAATTACCACCGGCTCGATATTAGCGCAAATATTAATTTTGGAAAACGAAACCTGCGGCATCGCATCCAATTGGGGGTTTATAACGTTTATAACAGGCGTAATCCCTTGTATTACAATGTGAGGACCCGATATGTTAACGAAAATTACGCTATCAGGGCTAAAAAAGAGTTTGTACAGACCACGCTGATCCCGTTTTTGCCCTCGCTGAATTACGCGGTATCATTTTAATAAAATATCTGTTATGCGGCTTTGGATGCTGTTATTAGGGGTAATGTGTATAGCTGCTACCTGCGAAAAACCGGTAGAGTTAGGCCTGCCCTTGCCGGATCCTAAGCTGGTGGTAGTGAGCAATTTTACAACCGGTGAAGCAATGCGGGTGAGGGTCTCCCGCAGCCGCTCCATCCTCGATGATTCGCCCGAAGACTATATCGCCGACGCGGTGGTGGAATTGTTAAATGAAGACGATCAATTTATAGAGCAACTCAACCTCGTCATTCCGCAGATTAACCGCGTATCGCCCTATTATACCACCCAAGGCACAGCTTTTATGCCGGGAGAGACCTATAAGCTAAAAGTCAGTGCGCCGGGATTCGAGCCGGTGATGTCGAAAAGCGCAATCCCGCCCCGTATTCAGATCCAGCAGTTTTCGGTGTCGGGACTTACCTCCAGTCCGGGAAGTCAACCTGGCAGCGTGCGCTACGATTATCAGGTCTCGCTGAGCTTTTCCGATCCCAGTGCACAGACGAATTACTACCACCTCAATTTTTTTCAGCAAGTACAGGATATTGTGGTAGAGCAGAGCTATCTGCAGCCGGTAGTGTTTAGCCCGTTTACCGATAATAATTACTTGCTGGCCTATTTTGCAGGAGGGGTTCTTATTGAAGATGAACCTTTTAACGGCAAGACTATATCGTACACCTTCCTATGTCCATCGAAATCTATCCTTCCTATCAATTGCTCGGCAAAATATATGTGGAGTTGCGCACCACCTCCGAGGAATATTATCTCTTCCACAACTCGTTGAGCCGTCAGCAGACCAACAACAGCGGCACCAACGGAGAGCCTATCTTCATTTACAACAAT
This sequence comes from Saprospiraceae bacterium, assembly GCA_016715405.1. Lineage (GTDB taxonomy): Bacteria > Bacteroidota > Bacteroidia > Chitinophagales > Saprospiraceae > JABWBR01. Next base: position 98,786 of record JADKAE010000012.1, read on the forward strand.
ATAGAAAACGGCCAGGGCATTTTTGCCGGGTATAGTTTTTCACTCGACTCTCTCAATGTAATTAATTGATTTTTAATTGATTAATTATTTAAAGCCGTAATTTGTTTTATTTTTAAAATTATTACAAAATAATAATTGGCAGATATTGCTTGGCTTAAAAAAAAGAAACAGCAGGGTAGGGGGAGACCAATAATCGGTGTCTATACTCTTGAAACGGCCAACTATCATCGGCCTGAAAAGCACTGATTTTTTGCACTATCTAAAAATGGGCATTATGGGAGTCGATACACAACTCGATTTTTGGGCACAAATTTCTTTTTTTAATAACATCACCCCCGCTGAAAAAGCCTTTCTGCAAGAGGTAGCTACATACGAAGTCAAACCCAAATACAGCTTCATTTTTCTGCCTGGAGATCTTTCGGATACCGTATATTTTCTGGTTAAAGGCGCCGTCAAGATCGGCACGCACTCTGCCGACGGTCGCGAAGTCATCAAATCGCTGATTCACCCCACCGCCTTGTTTGGCGAAATGGGCCTGGTCGGCGAATCACAGCGCCAGGATTTTGCCCAGGTGCTCAAAGAAGACGTACATCTCTATGCCGTGAAGGTTGACGACTTCAAAAAGCTTATGCGCCAGAATTTCGATTTGTGCAGCAATATCATGACTTCATTCGGCAACCGCCTCATCAAAGCGGAGAACAAGCTGGAGTCTCTGATCTTCAAAGATGCCCGCACGCGCATTGTAGAATTCATCATAGAATCGGTGAATATCCGCGGCCGCAAGGTAGGCTACGAAATGCTGCTCAAGCACTCGCTGACCCACCAGGATATCGCTAATATTACCTGCACTTCCCGTCAAACGGTTACACTGGTTCTCAACGAACTCCGCAAGTCCGACCTGATCTATTTCAACAGAGGCAAGATTTTGGTAAGGGATATGGCAAGGCTGGCTTAGCCGTCACCCCCTACGGATTGCTCTGCTCTTCCCCATTCAACTTAGCAAGATACCCATCCCGCAATGCCTCAAACGCCGGCATCTCGCCGGCTGGCAGCGGCTTGGCAGGAGGGAAATTCAGGCGTAGGTGGTTCACCTGCTGGCCGTTTTTCCAGAACCGAAAGCATACATGCGGACCGGTAGCCAAACCCGTAGAGCCCACATAACCAATTACTTGCCCTTGCTGTACGCGCACACCCGGGCGGATGCCTTTGGCAAAACGCTGCATGTGCAGGTACTGGGTTTCGTAGGAGCCGTCGTGACGGATCTTGACAAAGTTGCCGTTGCCGGAGGTGAAAGCGGCCTGAGAGATCGTGCCGTCGCCTACAGCGAGGATCGGCGTGCCGTAAGGCGCGGCGTAGTCGGTGCCGTAGTGCGGCCTTCTGTATTTTAAGATGGGATGCAGGCGGCTTAGGTTAAAATGCGATGAGATGCGCGAATACTTGAGCGGCGCCCGCAAAAACGAGGTTTTCATAGGCTGTCCCTTCAGATCGTAGTAACCTTTGTATTCGCCATTTTCGTAGTAGATAGCGTGGTATACTTTTCGCCCGTCTTGTAGTAGGCGGCTTTTACTTTGCTGACGCCAACGGGTTTGCCCTCCACGCTATGCTCATCGTATACAAGTTTAAATTCGTCTCCTTTTTGCAGGTGGTGGAAGTCGAGCGACCATTGCAGGGCGTCTTCCATTTTATCGGTGAGCTCGGCGCTAAAGCCGTTGTCTGTCATGGTTTTCCATAGCGAAGACTCCAGGATGCCCGCAGCAGTTTGGGTAGAGGTAGTCACTTCCCTTTTTACGCGCTCCACTTTGAGGTCGTCTTTGAGGTGAAAGACGATGTATTCAAAGACGTTGGGTTCGTATATAAAATAATCAGCGCTTTGATCGGCGTCTTTGCTCAATACCGTATAACTATTGCCGGCTTTTAGCTGCCGGATGTCGAATACGCCGCGGGCATTAGCGGCCAGTTTGTCTACTACCGGATAATCTACGTGGTAAGTTGCCAAAATATCGGAGAGCGACTGGCCGGAGCGGATAGTATTATCGGAAACCAAAAACGTATCTATGGCAAAGCCATAACGCATGGTGGGGATTTTTACCTGGAAGGCGCCGAGGTCTGCGGGCGCATGGGCGGTAAGCAAGGAAGAACTTAGTTGGTTGCTCAGGCCCGATTTGACAAAAAAAGCGCCAAATGCGACGGCGCCAATGCCAACTGCGGCCCAAGTCAGGTGATTGCGGCGAATTCCTTTGATTCGCCCAAATAACGATGATGGTAGATCCACTGTGTTAATTGTTTATTTTATGCACAATTTTGAGTGGCGTGCAGTTTTTCCCTCGGCAAGAGATGTCAAGATGTTGCAATTGATTTGATTTTTTGTTTGCCGGGGGGTGCAAACGCCAAATGTTCAGTGGGACTAATTTTTGCACAGGTGGCAAATATATAATAGATTGTCTTTTTTCCATAAACTATTTTGTTAAAGTTCAGTTTGGCAGGATTTCCCTACCTTTGCTCCATGTCCACGTATAAATACGATCAAAGGGGCGTTTTGCATCTAAAGCAGAGGTCCATGCCGCTATCCAGGGGCTCGATAAGGGGCTGTTTCCCAATGCTTTTGCAAGGTTTTACCCGATGTGGCAGGAGGCGATCCCGATTTTTGCAACATTATGCACGCAGATACGGCCGGCACGAAAACGAGCCTGGCTTATTTGTATTGGCGCGAGACTGGCGACCTGTCGGTCTGGGCTGGTATCGCCCAGGATGCTATTGTGATGAACCTCGATGATATGGGCTGTGTAGGCTGTACACAGGATATCCTGCTTTCTTCTACTATCGGCAGGAATAAACACCTTATTCCAGGAGAAGTCATTAAAACGATAATTGACGCAACCGTAAATTTTGTGTCTGCGATGCAGTCGTTCGGCGTTTCTATCCATTTGGCCGGTGGTGAAACAGCCGACGTGGGCGATATCGTGCGCACGATTGATGTAGGATACACGGCCTTCGCCCGCATGCGCAGGAAAGACCTGCTGGTCAACCATATCCAGCCCGGCGACGCGGTGGTGGCGCTGGCTTCTTTTGGCAAGGCCTCCTACGAATCGGATTACAACGGCGGCATGGGTAGCAACGGACTCACCTCGGCCCGCCATGATGTGCTGAACCACGCCTACGCCGCATTATATCCCGAAAGTTTCAACCCTGCAGTACCCGAAGAAGTGGCGTATTCCGGTTCCAAAAAACTGACGGATACCATCACGATAGGAAATTATACCACCACGGTGGGTAAACTCATTCTTTCGCCTACCCGGACTTATCTACCTGTTTTGCAGCTTTTATTCGGGCAATTGCGCACGCAGATGCACGGGCTGATTCATTGCACCGGCGGTGGACAGACCAAGGTGCTCAAGTTTTGGAAGGCTGCCGGGTAGTGAAAAACAACCTTTTGACCCGCCGCCTTTGTTCGAGCTTATCAGGCAGGAATCGGGCACCGGTTGGAAGGAAATGTACCAGGTTTTTAATATGGGCCACCGACTGGAGGTATACCTGCCCCGCGAATATGCCCAAGCGGTTATCGACATCGCAGCTCACTTTAATATCGAAGCTCGCCTTGTAGGGTATGTAGAGCAAGCCGAAACGCCGGCAGTGCGCCTGGAAACTCCTAACGGTATTTTTGAATACACCGAATAACCGCCTCATGACTATGCAGGAAAAGGCTGCCGATATCATGCAAATTCTCGATGAGCTGTATCCCGAAACACCTATACCTTTATCTCATCAAGATCCTTATACCTTGCTGGTAGCTGTGTTGCTCTCTGCACAGTGCACCGACGAACGCGTCAATAAGGTCACGCCCTTTTTGTTTGCCAAAGCCGACAATCCATTTGACATGGCTAAACTGGAAGTGGAACAGATCAAAGACATCATCAGGCCCTGCGGCCTATCGCCCCGCAAATCGCAAGCCATCTCTTCGCTTTCCCAGATTCTGGTCGATAAATTCGAGGGCAGGGTGCCCGATAATTTTGAAGACCTGGAAGCCCTGCCTGGCGTTGGCCACAAGACTGCTTCCGTGGTGATGAGCCAGGCTTTCGGCGTGCCCGCTTTCCCGGTCGATACGCATATTCACCGCCTTGCCTGGCGCTGGGGCCTGAGCGACGGGAAAAACGTGGAAAAAACGGAAGCCGACTTGAAATCCATTTTCCCGCGGGATACCTGGAATAAGCTTCACCTGCAGATCATCTATTTCGGCCGCGGGTATTGCCCGGCAAGGGGACATAATCCAAGTCAATGTCCGATTTGCAGCAAATATGGTAGAGCCGAGCTGTTTCAGTGATCTCCCCCTCTCACAAACCTCCCGACCTCCTTTGTCGGTACGGGACTCCCCGACTTTTAGTCGGGACTCACTTCGTTCGCTTTCAGTCGCACACTCTCACACTCTCACACTCTCACACTCCCATCTCAGAAGGGATAGCCAAATCCCAAATTGAGCGTAATATCGCGCAGCTGCCACTTGTTGAAATTCGTCCAGTAGTCGCCTTCGGTGACTGGGCTGCCGTTAGTACGGGGAAAGGAATTGCGCAATTTTATACCCAGATCGGTACGAAAAATAAAATACGTAAAATCGATACGGAGGCCGAAGCCGCCGCCAAGGGCTATTTGCTTGAAGAAAGGATCGTTTTTGCAATAGGGGTCATCGCAGTCGTTATAGGTATTGGTTTTTAATAAAAATTGAGAACCGATACGACTGGTATCGCGCCTCAATGTCCAGATATTGCCGCCATCGACAAAAAACGCGCCTTTTAATCGCCAGAAAAGGTCGAAGCGGTATTCGGCATTAAACTCCATTTTGAGGTCGCCGGTCTGATAAAGGCGAATATTATTGCGCTGATCGCGAGATAGTGGATCTTCATACCCGCCGGGGCCCAGGCCGCGAGGCGCCCAGGCTCTGATACTGTTGGGGCCGCCCACATAAAATTGCTTCACATAAGGCACATCACTCGTAAAACCGAAGGGACGGGCGATGCCGGCATTAAATCTAAGGACAAAGCTGGTTTTGGTGTTGTATTGCCGGTAATACCTGAAATCTGCTTCCAGTTTGGCATATTGAGAAAATTCGCTTTTGCCCAACTTGAAGGTAGTGGGATTGAGTGCAAATTCGTTGTACAGCGCATTGATACCCCATATTTCTGCGCCGGATAGATCAAAAGATACGCCGGCATAATACGTTTTGCCATAACGAGTTGGACGACTGTTATATACAAAATTGAGATCTCTGAACAGCAGACTCACAAAAAACTGCTGGCCGAAACTGTTTTTCAGGAAAGGATTGACCGACAGTAGCGTGTCAAATTCGGGCGCCGTGATCGGCTTCAGAAAGTCGACGCCAATATGGTTGATAATATAGCGCTTGGTAGGCGAACGCTGGAAGTCGTAACCGTAGGTGGCATTAAACAGGTTGTATTGGTACCAGTCGAGCACCAGAATATAATTGTAACTTGATGAGATACGGGTAGTGGCGTTATCCCTAAGGGCCTGGTAAAAATCGCTGTGCAATAAGCGGCGTTTTTTGCCAAGCGGCACTTCGTGCAAGCCTTTCCAGAAGCCCAGGTAATCGCGGAATTTTGGGAAATACATATCGGATTGAATCCGAAGGTCTACTGTATTCCAAAACCTGTCGTCTGCCAGACGGGGGTTCACTTCTACGCCCGCCGAGAGATTCGTGACCAACAACTCGGCGCCGTGGAAGAGGTTTCGGTTGCGCAAACTTGGATTAATTGTAAAGCCGATCAGGTTGCCCACCCCGCTCGACCCGCTTCGGTTGGTGTAATTAACCTCAAAATCGGCGCCGATTTCCATTTTGGCGTTGGGAGTCAATTCAATATAAAACAACAATTCCGTCAGGGTGGTACTGTCGATTTCCTGTCTGATCCGCACAAATTTATAAGTACCCAAAGCGGATAGCTGCTTATTGGTTTTGTCAAATAAATCCTGAGCGTATAACTCGCCCTTTTTGAGGTGAATGGCGTCAAGCAGCAGAAGCGGTTTTACGTGAAAATCATTATTGCGAATATGGAAGGTGTAGCCGTTGATGATGGTATCCCTGAGTTCTCCTACTACTTGCAATGGGCTATAATTGGGATAAATATGTACCTGGCCAATCCGGTAGGCCGTATGAGCTTCTGTATTAAACGGCGTTTCTACCTCGAGGTATAGATTAGCTTTGTTTGCGCGTTGGAATGTGTCTATCTCAAGAGGTTCATTGAAGAAGTTGGAATAAAAGTAGGCATAACCGTTGTTTCTCAAAAAACGGGTAATGCGGTCTTTTTCCTGTTCGTACAATTTTAAATCCATGCCGGCCCCTTTTTTGAGCAGGGTCTGGCTTTTGTTGGATTGTAGCAGCCGGTGAATGGCGGTATCCTGGCTGAAATAAGCCACGCTGTCTATTGCAAATCGCTTTTTGGCAGTTACATAGTAGGTGACATGCGTTTTTTTTCCTTTAACCTGGTCTTCCGCAAATACATCTGCCTGGTAATACCCTTTGTATTGCATAAAGTAACCCATGGCCTCGGCAGTACTTTGTGTCAGCTTTTCGTCGTAAATGGTAGGTTGTTCTGCGATCACCCTGCGCTGGAATCTGTCGATGGCGGTGGTGTCCCCCGGGCCTGCCGTGGCCAGCCAAAACCACTCGCGAGGGAATAGGAAAAAGCGGGTATTTTCTTTTTGTTTGTATAGTGTAGAGAGTTCGTATTTGAGGGTGCGTTTACCTTCTACCTTTTCCTTTCCCAGAAATTTTATATCATTGCTTTTGAGCAGCAGTTCGTCTTCTTTCAAATAGCGGGATACATTGCACGAGTATAGGCAAAATAGTAGGCAAAAACCCCATCCAAGCCGGTAAATTCGAGCAGCGTATACCCTCATAATGGTTTACATATGGCAATTTCAAAAAATACAGTGAAGTTTGTAAAATCCCTTCACCTAAAAAAATTTAGACAAAAGTATGACATTTTCGTGGTTGAAGGGGACAAAATGGCCCGTGAGATGCTGGCTCAATCTGCTGTAGCCATTGAACAAGTGTACGCGGTAGAAGCTTGGGCTACTACACACGCCGGACTATTGCGCGAGCGCAGCGATTTGGAGCTTGTAATCGTAACAGAGCGGGAATTATCTCAAATGTCTTCGCTCACTACGCCCAATCAGGTGTTGGCGGTGGCGCATAAACCCAACTGGGAGTGGCCGTCGCTGCCCCATTTTACCCGCGCGCTGTATCTCGACGGTATCCAGGATCCCGGCAATATGGGCACTATTCTTCGCATTGCCGATTGGTTTGGCATTCCCTTTGTTTTTTGTTCGGATACCAGTGTCGATGTTTTCAATAGCAAGGTAATTCAGGCATCGATGGGGGCTTTCCTACGCGTAAATACTGTAGAGATTGAACTTGCCGTCTTATTGGAACGCTACGCCGGGCTGCCCGTTTTAGGGGCGTTTATGGAAGGCCTGAATGCTTTTGATCATTCCTGGCCTGAAAAAGGCATCTTGGTGATAGGCAGTGAAGGAGAGGGAATTAGCGCAAATAATTTGCCTTTGATAAACGAAAGGGTTACGATCCCCAAAGGCAACCCCAATGGCGCCGAGTCGTTAAATGCAGCCGTCGCTACGGGAATATTATGCGCTGCTTGGGCAAGAGTGAATTATGAATGACGAATTACGAATTACGAATGTATTTAATTCGTAATTCGTAATTGCCCATTCGTAATTATCAAAGCAGCCTTTTCAGTTCCGCTTCGATTTGCTCGGCGCCGCGTACGCCGACTGCGGCGATTTTGCCGTCGCGGTCGATGATGAAGGCTTTGGGAATACCGCGAACGCCGTAGATCGCTGCGGGTGCGGAATCCCATTTCTTGAGGTCGCTAACGTGGTATTCCCACGATAGGCCGTCCTGAGCGATAGCGTCAACCCATTTTTGTTTGGATTGCGTCATCATAGCCTCCACTTGCTGGGGGTTATTGATAGAAGCCATGCTGCGGGAATCGAGCCCGTCGAGCGATACGCTAAAGACCGTAAAGCCCTGGCTTTTGTATTTTTGGTACACTTGAACCACATTGGGGTTTTCGCGGCGGCAGGGCCCGCACCAGCTGGCCCAAAAGTCGAGCAATACGACTTTACCTTTGAGTTCCGACAATGCAAATTCTTTACCCTGGGGGTTTTTCATGCGGATATCGGGCGCAGGCTGACCAACCCTGATCAGTTCGTCTGCCTGCTGGGCAAGAACCTGTGTTTCGAGTTGTTGCAGGTACTTGCCGTATTCAATGGCAAATTCCGATTGTTGATCAAGGCGTTGCTGGGCTTTTTTCTGGATATCGAGGAATTGCACACTGTTACCCAACGTGGAAGCGGCTACAAAAGCACCCAAAGTAGGGTTGGAGGTGGTATCGATAAACTTACTGATGTCCTGGGCACCGAGTTTTTGCTGTGCCACACCGTTCATCACACTGGCAAGCGATTGAGAGGAAGCCGAACCGCTGATTTTTACGTCAAACATTTGCAACGTGTTGAGGTCGCCTTCGATATTGACTTTTTTCTCGCTGCCATCTAATACCAGGCTGATACGTTTTGTACCAATGCGGAGGTTGTAGACGCCTGAAGCCAGGCCTTCCGGAAATTCTAAAGCGAAATGTCCATTATTGTCCAGCGTAGTTTTACCAAGCACATTGCTGGCTTTGCCGATCATGAGAAGATCGAGAAAAACCTGCATGTCGGTTTGCGCATTGCTAAGAGTACCTTCAATGACCGTCCCTTTTTGAGGGGCGCATTGCCAGGCCAAAAGAACCATTGATGCGATAGTAAATGCGTAAACGAGTTTTTTCATGTTCAAAAAGGATTGATTAAATAAGATTTGTATTGCGTTAATGACTCATCAAGCTGCCCAGAAAGTTATGGTAGTGTTCCTGCCAGGAAGCGATTGTTCCAAAATTTTCTTCGTCGATAATGATCTGGTGGGCAATCACTTCACCCAATCTGGTAAAGGAAACATTATTAGCGTTAAGATGGTTGACCAGTTCGTCTTCGTTTTCGGGTTTGACACTTACTACTATGCGGCTTTGGCCTTCGCCAAAGAGATAGGCGTCTTTGCGGAAATTGGCGTCGGTTTCTATGTCAAAACCCAATCCACCCGCCATTGCACTCTCCAGTAGCGTGAGGAATAGGCCTCCTTCCGATACGTCGTGCGCCGAGTCAATGTACTGTTTGCTGATTAATGCGGCGATGATTTGCTGTACCTGGTATTCTTCGTTCAGGTCGAAATGCGGCACCGGCGAATAGATGATGCCATGCACGTGGCGCAAGTATTCGGAACTCCCCAAATCATTGGAAGGGGTGCCTATCATGTAGATCTGATCTCCTGCGGATTTAAACGACAATGTCATTGCCAGCGAGGCGTCATCAAGAACGCCCAACATGCCGATGGTGGGTGTGGGATATACAGGTTCAGTTTTGTCTTTGATGACGGTTTGGTTGTAAAAACTTACGTTTCCACCTGTCACCGGGGTATCAAATTTGCGGCATGCCTCGCCCATGCCTTTTATAGCATGCACAAATTGCCAATACACCTCGGGATTGTAAGGATTGCCAAAATTCAGGCAGTTAGTGATAGCCACCGGTAACCCTCCCGAACATACGATATTGCGGGCAGCTTCAGCTACCGCAATCATGGCGCCTATATAAGGATCGGCATATACATAAGCCGAATTGCAGTCGGTGGTGAGCGCCAGCGCGGTATTCGTGTTTTTTACCCTTACGATAGCCGCGTCAGAGGGGGCGTTGGTGCTCATGCTGTTGGTGCGCACCATCGAATCGTACTGTTCGTATACCCAGCGTTTCGACACGAGGTTGGGTGAAGTGAGCAACTGTCGGGCAGTAGCCTGGTAGTTGAGGGGTGCGGGAACCTTCGACAAAGAAAATTTTTCAATCTCGTCCAGATAGGCGGGTTTGGTATAGTCGCGCTTGTAAACCGGCGCTCCGCCACCCAGCACCAGTGATTCGGCGGGCACGTCGGCTACTTTTTCGCCTTCGTAATAAAACTCGAGCCGGCCGCCGTCGATGACTTCACCGATTTGGGCGCACTGCAGGTCCCATTTTTCAAAAACATCCAACAATAATTGCTCTTGTCCCTTTTTGCCTACGATAAGCATGCGTTCCTGGCTTTCCGACAGCAAAATTTCGAAGGGACGCATGTTGGATTGCCGGGTAGGCACCAGGCTGAGGTCGATTCGCATGCCTACGCCGCCTTTGGCACTCATTTCAGAAGTAGAACAGGTAATTCCGGCTGCGCCCATGTCCTGCATGCCCACCACCGCTCCGGTTTGAATGGCTTCGAGGGAAGCTTCCAGCAATAGCTTTTCCTGGAAAGGATCGCCTACTTGCACCGATGGCAAGTCTTCGGCAGAATCCTCGGTGAGGTCGGCTGAGGCGAACGTGGCGCCGTGGATGCCGTCTTTTCCGGTGGAGGAACCTACGATAAATACCGGGTTGCCTTTTCCTTCAGCAATAGCCGACACGGTTTTGCCTACCTCGACAATGCCCGCCGACATGGCGTTGACCAATATATTCTGGTTGTAACAATCGTAAAAGTACACTTCACCTCCCACCGTAGGCACACCAAAGCAGTTGCCGTAGTCGCCGATGCCGTGCACCACTCCTTTTACTAACTGGCGGGTATGGTTGAGCTCAATATTGCCAAACCGCAGGGAGTTCAGCGCTGCTATAGGCCTGGCGCCCATCGTAAAAATATCGCGGTGGATACCGCCCACACCCGTAGCTGCGCCCTGATAGGGCTCTATGGCGGAGGGGTGGTTGTGCGATTCGATTTTGAAAGCACAGGCAAGTCCGTTGCCGATATCTACCAACCCCGCGTTTTCTTCTCCTGCGCCCACCAGCAGGCGTTCGCCATCGCGGGGCAGGGTTTTGAGCCAGAGGATAGAATTTTTATACGAACAGTGTTCCGACCACATTACGGAGAAAATACTTAGCTCCGTGAAATTGGGAACCCTGCCCATAATTTGTTGTATGCGTTGGAACTCATCGGGCGTAAGGCCCAGTTGCTGCGCAATTTCAACAGTCACTTGCGGTTCTACGGCGTGCATGCGCTTTTTTTTTGCGCCACAAAGATAGGGGCGTTTACCGATATAACCCACCAATTTCTATGCCGTTTTTTTGGTAATAACAATCTACCTGATCAGGTAATTGATAAAGAAGAATAATACCAGGTAAACCCATAGCAGATCGAGAAAATGCCAATAAAGGGTGAGCAGACGCAACCGCAACCGTTTTTCAGGATCGGAAAAATATACCAGTACGCTCACCGGCTCTTTCATGAAGCGGTAGGAATTGTATAAAAAAACGATCAGAAAGGGCAGCCCGCCTATGACGTGCAGAAAATGCAATATGGAGATGATATATAGATAAGACGCAGAATTATCGGAGTTTATGGTGATTTGCTGTTCTAATAAAGTGCGCCATCCCACCCATTGCAGGCTGAGGAAAATAAGCGACAGCACTACGGTAAACAAGAGGGCGCGTTGATAATGTGTGGTATTATCAGTCAGATAGGCTTTTTTTGCCTGCATCATCATGGCACTGCCGGCCAATAGTATCAATGTGTTGAACAGGAATATGTTGGGCAACCTTATCGGCGGCAGATTGCTCTGTACCCGGGTGTACACAAAAGCCGCGCTCAGGCTGGCAAATATGGCCGACAAGCCTGCGATGACCAGCACCATCAGAATGTTGTGGGGATGGAAGGCAAACTGCTGGTATTCGCTTTGCCTGACTTCCTGGTTGCTATGTGCGTGGTTGTCTTCCATTTGTACGAAACTTTCGGCACTTATCACTGCAATATCTGACTTCTTCCCAATTTCTTTCCCACTTTTTGCGCCATCGGAAAAGCCTGCCGCAAGTCTGGCAGTTTTTTTCAGGCAAGTCGCTCTTTTTTTTCGTAGCCGGCATACCAGGGCGCTTCATTATTGGAGGCTATAACAAGGTTGATGCCGGAATGTTTTATCTTGTGCGCGGTTTAATACGGCGCGTATGCCTATATGTCATCAATGCCGGTCGGTTGTACCCGACCAAGCCCGTTTTTGTCCTTTCTGTGGTGTACCTCAGCACCGGCAGGAAGAAGAACCTCCTTTTGTAGACGACAAAGGAGACGTGGAGGCCCGCCTCGTGGCCCTGTTTTTTGATTCTCTGCGCCGGGAGGTCGCCGCTACATTCCCCGGAGTTGCCTGGCAGGCGCTTACTGAAAAACTCTATGCCTCCGGCTTCCGCGATATGCTGCACCGACGTATGAGCCAATTGGCCGAGCAAATCAAGGCAAAAAATGAAGCCTGGACGCGCAGCACCACCCAGAAAACCCACCTGCTGTGGCTGTTTGATGAATTGATCGATTACTTCCTGATCAGGCATGCAACTGATATGATACCCTATGGTTTACCCGAACCTATTTTGAAATACCAGCAGCACACTCTAGCCAACATCGACCGCTATGCAATGGTGATGGACTATATGGGCTGGCCGCAGGAATCAGAAAGCGTCTATACAGATTTCCTGGCAATGCCAGTCGACCACCTGCGCAATGCGAGCAAGTATTTTCTCTTTCCCGAAAAAGAAGAGCGCATCTTTTTTATTTGCGACCAAAGTATATTTGGCGGCTGCACAGAGGGATTTGCCGTCACCGAACGCGGCTTGTATTGGAAGGCGCCATTGGCGAAAGCCAAAAGATATATGTTCCACGACGAAGCTAACCTGGAACTCTCCAAAGAATGGCTTACCATTAATGATTCGTTTTTTAATGCCGGAACTACACTGAATTATAAGATATTCAAGCTGCTGAAAAAAATGCACCAACTGCTGCATCTCTGATAGTCGCAAAGTCTGATAGCAATAGTTTCCACATTTCCCTACCTTTGTAGCAAAGCGCTTTGCATGAAAAATGTTGTTTTTATAGCAGGTATATGTTTGCTGAATATAACCCTCAGCATTGCCCAGGATTTTCAATTGATCAATGCGCCGGTGGAAGTGAACGGTGTTGAACTGGCCAATGCCTGGGCCGGCGGCTTGAACTGCCCCCAACCCTCGGAAATCGACTTGAACAACGACGGCATTCGGGATCTCTACCTTTTCGACAGGGTAGGGGATATACACCTCACCTTTCTCAAACAAGCATCCGGCTATGTGTTTGCCCCGGAATACGCCATCAATTTTCCCAAAGCAGAAAACTGGGTTTTACTCCGCGATTACGACGATGACGGTATCGCCGATCTATTTGCGTACCCCACGGAGCAATTACCCGGTATTATGGTGTATAAAGGCTATTTTGATACCAATAACCGCTTGGCTTTTCAACGCGTTCATTTTGACAATTTCCTGGGGGTCGATGTGCTCACTTTTCCGCTTCAAGGCGGCGGTGAAGCGCAGATCTATGTAAGTAATGTAGATTATCCCGCTGTGGACGACATGGACTGCGACGGCGATCTCGACATACTCACTTTTAACTCCGCCGGAGGATACGTAGAGTTGTACGATAATCGGTCGATAGAAATGGGATTTGGCCGCGATAGCCTCATTTTTCAATTGGTGGAGAATTGCTGGGGCGGTATCTACGAAAGCGGCCTTGCCGCTAATAACCTGGTAGATCTTTCTGCTACGCTGGGCGCCTGCTTTTCCCCTTTTGGCGAAGATGATGGGGTAGAGGTCCGCCATGCCGGCTCCACGCTCCTCACTTTTGATGCCAATGGAGACGGTGACAAAGAGCTGATCCTCGGCGATTTATCATTTGACCGCATTAATTTTCTTACCAACGGAGGCACTTGCCAGGAGGCCTGGATCACCCAGCAGGATCCGCTGTTTCCTTCTTATGATGTCAGCGCCGACGTGGCCACGTTTCCCGCCGCTTTTTACCTCGACGTGACGGATGACGGTAAACCCGATTTGCTGGTGGCGCCCAATTCGGAAACGGCCTCAGAGGATGTCAATGCGCTGTGGTTTTACGAAAACACGGGTACCGCCGCACAGCCGGTGTTTCAGTACCAACAATCCGATTTTTTGATAGACGGCATGATCGACGTAGGCTCCGGCGCCCGACCCGCGTTGGTCGACTACAACGCCGACGGCCTGCTGGATATCGTGGTAGGCAACGGTAGCCGTTATAAGGAATTCGGCGCCAAAGACCCCCGCTTGTTTTTGTTTGAAAACCAAGGCACACCCACTGAGCCTCATTGGGTATTGGTAAACGACGATTACCTGGGCATGAACCAATATAGCCAGGCCAGTTTCAACTTTGCCCCCGTTTTTGGCGACCTGGACGACGACGGCGACCTGGATTTATTGGTGGGCGAACAAAACGGCAAACTATTTTACGCCCAAAATACCGCCGGCCCCGGCCAGCCTTTTCAGTTTGCTAATTTCACTTACGCCTGGATGGGCATAGCAGTGGGGCAATCCAGTGTGCCCTTTATCGTCGACCTGAACCGCGACGGCCTGCCCGATCTGCTCATCGGCGAATACAACGGCAATATCAATTTTTTCCCCAATACGGGCACCCCCACGCAACCCGCGTTTAACGGAGATCCATCACAGTCGCCCAACAACTTTTTTATAGGCCAGGTTGACACCCGCATACAAGGTTTCTCTTATGGCCACAGTTCGCCCGCCGTACTCGACATCAACGGCCAGTACAAACTCTTTGCCGGCACCACCGACGGGCGTATAGAAGTCTACAGCAATATCGACGGTAATCTCGGCGGCGCCTTTGCACTCGATACCGAGCAATTTGGCAACCTGAAGCCGGGCAATCGAACCCACATCGCCTTCGGCGACGCAAATAACGACGGCTGGCTCGACGCGATGGTAGGCAACTACCGGGGCGGGCTAACGTTGGTGTCTACGGATATTCCCACCGGCAGCGTGGTTAAAACCAATGATCCCTCTTATCCCAATGCCGATTGGGCCAACATATGGCCTAATCCTGCATACCAAAGTGCTACCATCCAACTCAACCGGGCTTGGAAACCCGACTTTATAGAAATCCGCGATGTTACCGGACTGGTGCTCAAACGCGAACCTTGGATTGGACAAAACACGCAAGCGATTGACCTGCAGCAACTCGGCGCGGGCATTTATTTTGTGAGATTGTTCGACGGTGCGCAATCGCTGACACTGAAGTTGGTGAAGCACTGATTGCCTCCCATTACTCTCTCGGCCCAAATAACAAACTCCCAATCCTGACCAGGGTAGTGCCCACTTCCAGTGCAATGCGATAATCGCCCGACATGCCCATCGAAATTTCGCAGAAGCGGTCATCCTGAGCGAAAAATGATTGTTTGATGGCGTCGAACATGGCTTTGAGCTGTTCGAATTCTTTTTTTACCTGCGCGGTATCCTCCGTAAATGAGGCCATGCCCATCACACCGGCAATCTGCACATGCTTGAGTTGTGCCAGAGCGGGGTCGGACAAAATGGCGCTGGCGTCCGCTAATGTGAGCCCGAATTTGGTTTCTTCCCGGGCAATCCGGCATTCCAGCAGGCAGGGGATCACCCGATTGTGCTTGGCCGCCTGCTTGTCGATCTCTTGTAGGAGCTTCAGGCTGTCCACAGAGTGAATCATGTGCACAAACGAAGCGATGTATTTGACCTTGTTGGTCTGCAAATGCCCAATAAAATGCCATTCGATATCTGCGGGTAGCTTGGGTTGTTTCTCTACGAGTTCCTGCACCCAGTTTTCGCCAAAAGCGCGTTGCCCCCTGGCGGTAGAGCCCCATAATGGCCTCCTCGTTATGCGTTTTTGATACGGCTACCAGCTTAGCGTCTTGAGCGTGGAGTTCTTCGAGCAATTGAGTTAGTGGCGTCAGCATTTTTTAATTTTATTTTAACGCAAGTTGGAGTAATAGAATAAGGAATCGCCACGTTTTTTAAAAATAAAAGAAAAAGACCATGGCATACTACGCATATGAAAATAATCTACGCCGCTACAAGCGGGCAGCCCTTTGGATCACGGTCTTTGTTCACGCCGTATTGCTGGCATTGGTGTTCTATAATGGAAAAGCTGCATCAAATCAAGCCGGCGACAATTCCGTTCGCACCGAAGCTTCGGTAGCCTCGTCAGGGCATCGGCCGTAGGGGAGACTTTGCGACTTATGAGACTGTACGACTGTACGACTTTACGAGCTTATAATTCTTATTCACAAAGTCGTATAGTCGTACAGTCGTACAGTCATACAGTCGTACAGTCATACAGTCGTACAGTCGTACAGTCGTACAGTCATACAGTCGCACAGTCCTCTAAAACAGCCCATGCAGCTCCGCGCTGACCATATTGATCACATTACCCAGGTCTTCGGGTTTTTGTATAAAATCGATATCATCCGCATTGATAATGAGTAGCCTGCCTTCATCGTAGGTCTCAATCCAGGCCTCATAGCGTTCGTTGAGGCGTTTGAGATAGTCGAGGCTCATATTGCCTTCGTATTCCCTTCCCCGGGCCTGAATATGGGCTACCAGCGTCGGAATATTGGCACGCAGGTAAATGAGCAGGTCGGGGGCTGTATCTGCGATGACATCGTTTTGAACAAATCAAAGTAATTCTGGAAATCCCGGGTCGACATCAGGCCCATATCGTGCAGGTTGGGCGCAAAAATGTAGGCATCCTCATAAATGGTGCGGTCCTGTACCACCGTTGTATCTCCCTGGAGAATCCTGAGGATTTGCTGGTAGCGGTTGTTGAGAAAGTAAATCTGGAGATTAAACGACCAGCGCCGCATATCCAGGTAGAAATCGCTCAGATAGGGGTTGTTTTCCGTCGATTCATAGTGCACGTCCCAGTTGAAGTGCTTGCCGAGTTGGGTACACAGCGTGGTTTTGCCGGCGCCGATATTGCCGGCAATGGCTACGTGCTTGATTTGTGGTGGTTGCGTTTGCTCCATAGTATAATTTTTCGCGCTTTTTTCCGCGCGACTTGCACTGGCGAAAATAACACGGTATTGTGCAAACCACAAACAATGGCAAAGGTTTACTCACATCTTTTTTGAAAAAGCGGTGGGGAAGCCTACCTTTGAAGTTGTCATTAGACGATGAAAAACCGCCAAACTTCTATAATTATTGTCATGAAGATAGATCAACAACTAATTTCGAGGCTGGAACAATTGACGCGCCTGGAACTAACCGAAGCGGAAAAACTCCGCCTGGAAGGCGACCTTAATAATATCCTGGCGATGGTAGAAAGGCTTCAGTCGCTCGATACTACCGGTGTAGAACCCCTGGCTTATATCAATGAGGAAGGGGGAAATACCTGGAGGGAAGATGAAGTGCAAAACCAGACAGACCGGGAAGAAGCCCTGAAAAACGCACCCGATCGCGACGAACAGTACTTTAGGACGCCTAAAGTGATCGATTTATGATACGGCGTAATGTAATCACGTTATACACAAACTGAAGATGCAACAACCAATTATCTCAACCCGTCAGCTTCGCAAGATCTATATTATGGGCGCTACGCAGGTGAATGCCCTGCAGTCTGTAGATATAGATATTAATAAAAACGAATACGTTGCGCTGATGGGCCCCTCCGGCTCCGGAAAATCTACTTTGATGAACCTGCTGGGCTGCCTGGACTCACCCTCCAGCGGCGAATATTGGCTCAACGGCACCAATGTGAGCACGATGACCGACGGCGATCTGGCCGAGGTGAGAAATAAAGAAATCGGCTTCGTTTTTCAAACGTTCAACCTGCTCCCCAGGCTCTCCGCACTCGAAAATGTGGCGCTGCCACTGGTCTATGCCGGTTTCAGCAAGCACGATCGCCTCGAGCGCGCCAGAGAAGTGATGGCGGCGGTAGGCCTCGGCGATAGGGTAGACCACAAACCCAACGAGTTATCAGGCGGTCAGCGCCAGCGGGTAGCCATAGCGCGCGCGCTGGTGAATAATCCTTCGATTATCCTGGCCGACGAACCTACTGGTAACCTCGATACAAAGACTTCCCAGGAAATTATGGGCATTTTTGAGGAGATTCACCAACAAGGCAACACCATAATTCTCGTTACCCACGAAGCCGATATCGCCCTGCACGCACACCGCATTGTGCGCCTGCGTGACGGCCTGGTAGAAACGGATACCCGCAACGAGAATATTGTCAGCTTTTTAAACCCGGCATAACTACGCATGGCCATTCGCATCTATACAAAAACAGGCGATAAGGGCGATACATCGCTTTTTGGCGGCAAACGGCTGCCCAAAAGCCATCTGCGTATAGAAACTTACGGCACGGTTGACGAATTAAACTCGTTTATCGGTGTGTTGCGCGATAGTACGGAAAGCAAACCGATAAGGTCGATGCTCAAAGAGATACAAGACAGGCTGTTTACCCTCGGCGCCAACCTGGCCAGCGACCCCGAAAAACCTCTGGCCACGCCTGATATACTCGACAGTGATATCGAGGCATTGGAAAATGCCATCGACGAAATGACCGAGCAATTGCCTCCGCTCAAGAACTTTATTTTGCCCGGCGGCCACACAACGGTTTCTTTTTGCCACGTGGCCCGGTGTGTCTGCAGAAGAGCAGAACGACTAGCCGTAGCACTGATGCAGGAAGAACCCGTCGACGAACAGATCATACGCTATTTGAACAGGTTATCTGATTATTTATTTGTTTTAGCCCGACAGTTGTCAAAAGACCTCGGTGTTGAAGAGGTTATTTGGCAACCACGTAAATCGGGCGCCTAGAAGTCCCGCCATGAGAATCATTCTACGAACCATAAGAGAAAGCATCGCCCAGGCTTTCGGACAATTGCGCGCCAATAAGCTGCGCAGCTTCCTGTCGCTATTGGGCATCTCCATCGGCATCTTTTGCATCATCGGGGTCTTGTCGGCGGTAGATTCGCTCGAAGACAATGTAAGGGGCAGCCTCGAAAAACTGGGCAACGACATTATTTACGTCAAAAAATGGCCATGGGCCGACCTGAGCGACAGCTGGTGGGATTACCTGAAACGCCCCAATCCAGACCATTCCGATTACGAAGTGATCAAGGAAAAGTCGAGGTACGCTTCGCTCACTGCTTTCCACGTGGTAATAGGCTTCAAAACCCTGAAGTACAAATCAAACAGTGTAGAAAACGCGGTACTTATCGGGTGTTCCGATAATTTTTCGGAAATGTTTAAGATAGAATACGACCAGGGGCGTTATTTTTCTCCTGTGGAATATCATTACGGTAGCCCCAAAGCAATTCTTGGGTATAAAGTAATGGAAGAATTATTCGGTTCGCTTGATCCAATTGGCAAAACTATCAAATTGGCGGGTCGCAATTACGAGGTTATCGGCGTGATCGAAAAAGCCGGCAAAGACTTGCTCAATCCGCTCGATTTTGATGAGTGTATTTTGGTGTCTTATCCCAATGCCCGGACTTTGGCCAATTTAAAAGCCAATCAGATTTTCGACACCTCTGTAACGGTTAAAGCCGCATCGGGCGTGCCTCTCGATCAGCTGAAAGACGAAGTTAAGGGCATCATGCGCTCGCACCACCGCCTGCGCCCCCGCGGAACCGACGATTTTTCACTCAACGAGTTGTCGATGATCTCCAGCTTTTTTGATTCGTTTTTTAATATTCTAAATCTACTGGGTATCGTCATCGGCGCTTTTGCCATGCTTGTGGGAGGTGTCAGCGTAGCCAACATTATGTTTGTTTCTGTAAAAGAACGCACCAATATTATTGGCGTCAAAAAAGCGTTGGGCGCGAAGCGTTACATTATTTTGATGGAGTTTCTCATCGAATCAATTATGCTTTGCATCATCGGAGGTCTGATTGGATTGCTTTTGGTGCATTTTATTACCAAAATATTGACAGCGGCCATCGATTTCAACCTATATCTGGATGCCGGCAATATCATTCTCGGATTAGTCTGTTCGATCTCTATAGGCGTGATCGCCGGGTTTATCCCGGCCGTGCAAGCTTCTAAGCTCGACCCGGTAGTGGCTATGCGACAGGGATCTTAATGTTGGATGTTGGATGTTTAATGTTTGATTAATAATAAAATACATATTAAAAATTAAACATCCAACATCAAACATCCATCATCTTAAAAAAACGGCATAGCTGCCGGGCGTCTTGATCTGCACATCGATATCTTCCTGTAGCGTAGTGGCCAGCGAAAGGCCTACGTAATCAACTTTGATAGGAAACGACTTGTGTTTGCGATCTACCAGCACTGCCACTTCCACTTTTCGGGGTAGTACCTCCATAAGCGGCTTGCAGGCATAAAGATCGTTCGGCCCGTATTAGCTACATCGTCGACAATAATAATCGTTTTTCCGTCGAATTCAGCAACGGGCAATTCCAGTTGAATCGGTGAGCTGAGGGGTTGAGCGGGATTTAGCCTGATACGCGTCAACTTAAGCGGCATTTTGGCCAGTAGGCGCAATTCCTGCACCAGGATTTCCGCAAATACGTACCCATTGTTATTGATGCCGGCAAAAATCAACTCCTGCTCGCCATCGTTGTTTTCCAGTATTTCTATAGCCAGCCGTTTTATCTTTTGAATAACCTGGCGTTGATTAAGTAGCTCCATACCTGCAAAGGTAAGTATGAAATGGGATTAATTATTAACTTGGCCGTCAAATAGGAAGTATGATACAGCAATTACTATTTATTGTTGTAGCCGGAGCGGCCTTGTGGATGGCTTTCCGGCAATTTAAACGCGTACGCCGCAATGTTTTATTGGGCAAGGATGTCGACATTCCGGGTGATTTCTCTCAACGCCTGCGCAACGTGCTGTTGGTGGCATTTGGACAACAAAAGATGTTCAAAAACTGGCTGCCGGCCATTTTTCACTTGTTTATTTATGTCGCTTTTTTGTTTACACAAATCGAGTTGATCGAGATTTTTGTGGATGGTACGTTTGGCGTGCATCGCTTTTTTGCGGATAAGCTGGGCTGGTTCTATACGATTGTGATCAGCTTCATTGAAATATTATCGTTGCTGGCTTTTGTGGCTACGGTTATTTTCCTGCTTCGCCGCAATGTGTTGAACGTAGCGCGTTTCAGAAAACCCGAACTCAAGGGCTGGCCCGCCCGCGACGCCAATTTTATCTTGTTGGGTGAAATTATTCTGCTGGTAGGCATATTCAGCATGAACGGCGCCGATACGCTTTTACAAGATATTGACCCGGCGCATTATACCAATACCGGCAACTTCGCCGTGAGCAGCTGGCTCGGACCGGCCTTGTTTGGCGGCATGGAGCACGGCGCACTGATGGCAGTGGAGCGGTTTGGCTGGTGGCTCCACATCCTCACCGTGTTGGGCTTCTTAGTGTATCTGCCTTATTCCAAACACCTGCATATCATTTTGGCTTTCCCCAATACCTATTTTGCCCCACAACAACCGCGAGGCGAAATGGAGAATATGCCGGCGATTATGAACGAGGTCAAAAGCATGATGGGCCTGGCGCCCGAAAGCCCAGCCACCGACGAACTGCCGGTTTTTGGCGCCAACGACGTAACACAACTCAGTTGGAAAAATCTGCTTGATGCCTATACCTGCACGGAATGCGGGCGTTGCACGGCGGCTTGCCCCGCCAATCTCACAGGAAAAAAACTTTCGCCGCGCAAGATTATGATGGACGTGCGCGACCGCATGGAAGATATCGGAAAGGCCCTCGACAACGGCAAAGCGGCCTCTGTGGCTGATTACCAGGATGGCAAAAACTTATTCGACTATATCAGTCGCGAAGAAATTCACGCCTGCACCACTTGCAATGCCTGCGTGGAAGCCTGCCCTGTGATGATTAACCCACTTGATATCATCCTGCAGTTGCGGCGCTACGAGATATTAACGGAATCGGCAGGGCCGCAGGACTGGCTGCCGATGTTTAATAGTATGGAAAATAGCGGGTCTGCCTGGGCGATGAGCGTGGAAAGAGACCAGTGGGCAAAAAATTGAACGACATGAGCCAATTTTCAATTCGTACGATGGCCGAAATGGCGGCGGCCGGTGAAACTCCTGAAATTGTTTTTTGGGTAGGATGTGCAGGTAGTTACGACGCCAGGGCCCAAAAGGTGGACCCTCGCTTTTTGTCGTATTCTACAAGAAGCTGGCATATCATTCGCCATTCTCGGTAGCGAAGAACGCTGCACGGGCGACCCTGCTCGCCGCGCCGGCAATGAATTTGTGTTTCAGATGCTGGCTATCCAGAATGTGGAAACTCTCAATATGTATGGGGTGAAAAAGATGGTGACGGCCTGTCCGCATTGCTTTAATACGCTCAAAAACGAATACCCGGCATTGGGCGGACACTATGATGTGGTGCACCATACCCAGCTTTTGCAGCAATTAATAAACGAAGGCCGCATCCAAATGAAGGAAGGCGGTGTTTTTAAGGGTAAGAAAATCACGTACCACGATTCGTGTTACCTGGGCCGCGTGAATGGGGTGTACGAAGCCCCACGGGCCGTGCTCGAAGCCCTCGACGCAGATCTGACTGAGATGAAACGCAGCCGGGCCAACGGCCTTTGTTGCGGCGCGGGCGGCGCACAAATGTGGAAAGAAGACGAACCCGGCGAGAAGCGTATCAGCGTGGAAAGAGCAGAAGAAGCCCTGGCTACCGGCGCCCAGGTAATCGCCGTGAATTGTCCGTTTTGCCTCACTATGATGACCGATGGCGTGAAAGCAAAAGATAAACAGGATGAAGTGATGGTCTACGACCTCTCGGAGTTGATTCTCAAATCGGCAAACTTGGAATAAATCACCTATGCACGATCAAATTAGCAGTATGGACCCCAACAAACGCGTGTTTGGATCTATCAGGCAAATAAACCGTTTCCTGCACAAGATCTGCCGCAAATACGCAGGCAAATCAGCGATTTCGCTCAACAGTGGATCAGCCACAACCGCCTGCTGCGCGCCGCCGGTGACGTACTTCACGACAGATTTGTGATACTCATGGCCGACGAAAGCCAGGTGGATGCGGGCGGCTGTTCTATCGATAGGTCGGTGACCTTTTTGAAAGGCCTGCAGGCCGCATACGGCGTGGATCTGTTCGATCGCATGCGCTTTTCATATCTCGATAGTGAGGGCGGGGTGCAAACCGTAGACCGGCCGACTTTCGCCGCTTTGTACGCCAACGGCACGATTAATGACGAAACGCCGGTTTTTGACACACTGGTGGCCACTAAAGCCGATTTTGACCAGTCGTTTGTCAAACCTCTCGCCAAAAGCTGGCACAAACGCATGGTTTAAAGGTTGTTTGTATAATTAAACTTGACTCAAGAAGGGATAAGACCTAACTTGCAGTAATTAATTGCTGTATCATGATAGGTAAAGTTAAACAATGGCTTGGCATCGAAGGCGTAAAGCTGGAATTGCTGCTACCCGAAGAAGTACCCGAAAAATCGGGTTTTGTGGTTGGGAAAATCGTGTTTCAATCGATGAATGCCCAAACCATAACCGGTATCAAGATCGTATTGATCGAAAAATATACCAGGGGCCGTGGAAAAGATAAATTGGTTGACGAATACGAAGTCAGCGCCACGAGCATCAATCGCACCATCGAGATTCCTATGAACGGCATGGTGGAAGTAGATTTTCAACTGCCTTTCAAGCTCGTTAAATCTAATGTTGAGCAGTTTGGCGGTCGCAATTTCTTGTTTGGAGGCATTGCCGCCGCTGCTAAGATGATCAATAACGTCAAATCGGAATACCGGATAGAAGCCGAAGCAAGCGTTAAAGGCGTAGCGCTTAACCCGTTTGACAAACAGAGTTTGGTAATAAAATAAACAGAAAAACCCCGAGTTCTATGCGAACCGGGGTTTTCCTGTTTATGCGTAGCTAAACGGTTATAGGTACCTATTCACCGCCGCCGCCATGTCCATGTCCATGTCCACCGCCTCCATGGCCGCCACCGTGGCCTCCTCCGCCATGTCCGCCGCCTTGATCATCATCATCGTCATCATTGCCGCCGCCGTTGCCGGGGCCTCCATGTCCTCCACCTGTGGGAAGTGTGATTTCTTCCACAAAGTTGCCGTCGGCGTCAAAAACTACGCCGGTATGGTTGTTCAATATCACTAAGGTATTGCCATTGGGTAACAATATCGCTTTGCGAATCTCTAATGAGTCGGGATAGTTGGCGTTGATGTAATCGGTAATAGTTGCCGAAAGCGAATCAACGGGAATAAACGTGCCATGATGACCGCCGGGGCCTCCCTGCCCATCGTGGTGGTGGCCGGTCAGCACAATTTCTTCTACAAAATTTCCGCCGGCATCAAATACGACGGCTACGTGGTTACTAAGTATTACTATGTAATTTCCTTCGTCAGTTAGAAAAGCGCGGTGAATGTCAAGCGAATCCGGATAATTGGCATTGATGTAATCAAGAATTCCGGCGGGTAAGGAGTCCACATTGATGGCGTCGCCGTGGTGATGGCCGCCGCGGCTTTCCAGGTCAATGCTGTCCAAATTACTGATGTCCGTTACGTCCTCTTTGGTACAAGAGGCTACCATCATGGCTAGTACCAACGCAAGCGCAGGTAGCCATTTAATCAAAGCTACTTTCATGTTGTGACTGAATTGTTTGAAGTGAAAGAAATGTTTGAATCCACTATTTTCCGCCGGCCGGTCGGATCGTAGTTTTATTTATGTAGGTTAATTTTGGGGGCAAATGGTTGCATGTAGCATTTTAAAATAAAATATATTAAAATCTATAATTTAACCCAATATTCAAACCTGCCGTTTGATAGGAGGGAGCGGGGGCCAAATTATTATTTTGCAGTGCCAGAGATGTACTGAACGTCGGCTCGGCCAGCACGCTGAGCTTATTATTAAGGTGGTATTCCGCACCTCCGGCCAGTACAAAATCCAAGCCGTAGCGCTGGGTACTTTCTTTTTGAGCAATGGGTTGGTGGGGATCTGATCGTTTGAAGCGATTGCCTCCGGAGGAGATACCCGTGACTTCAAGTTCATTCTGAAGAAATACGTTGGCAATAAGGCCTCCTTTCAGGGCAAATTTAAATCTGCCTTTACCGGTGTGCGCAACCAGTAATAAGGGGATGCGGAGCGTTTTGACGCGTTCTTTGGTCGTTAGTTTGAGGTCTAGGGGGTGATTGTCGGGATACATCGCTGTGGTATCAACCTGGCTCATTCTCAGATTAATATCCATAGATCCCGCATAGCTATTTAGCGTATAATTGAAATCGTATTCGTCGTGTCCGCCATGTGGGTGGCCGCCGGTGCCGCCCTGAACAGGATCGCCATCCCTGATTTTTAGTTCAGGTTGGTGCTCTGCTACCCGGTCAAATTGCTGATAACCCACGCCAGTCTCGAATGTCAAGTGAGGGGCTATTTGTTTTCCAACTTTCACCCAATAGTCGGCTACAATGTGGTTTAACTTGCTTTGACTGCTCACTACCCGCCGCGGTCCGTGGTGGTTGTCGATATCCTCAGGGACAGGTTTTTTTAGTTTTTCGCTCATGATGGATACCGTTGAATGCACCCCCGTATACCAACCAGGTGTGGAAACAGATTCAATATGACTCAGTCCTTTTGCTACTATAGTGCCCTGCTGAAATTGAGAAGAAGGAATATGCCATTTTGGTAAATAAGCAAGCGGAGCTACAGAGTTATCTATCTGGGATTCAATGTCAGAGCGCACTTCAGAGGAAGTGGGATTTACCGCAAATGCATCTTTCAGGTTTTCAATTAGAAGGGTGGGGTGCATACCTTTTCTTTGGTCGACTTTGACGTATGAAGCATTATTTTGATGAAATTGAATAGGCGACTGGTTATTTGAGTAGAGCGAAGTCGGTGTGTCGGCATGATCTGCAACAATCGTTTTGTCTTTGATCAGTTGCTCTTTCAATTCGACTTGATTGGCTATCAGCGTATTGATTTTGTGAGTAAAATGCAAGTATCCGGCAACTAAAGTTGACGAAAGCATCAAAATGACAATTGCAGCCGCTATTTGCCAGCCGAATCGACGGATTAACGCCATACCGGTAGCCGGCTTATGGGGTAATTTATCGCTTAAATTATCCCATAAACCAGGAGATGGATCTTCTTCGTAGCGCTCGAAAGAACGTCTAACGAAATCGTCCAGATTGTCTTTATGTGTATGCTCTTCCATCATAGTCAAGTCGTTAAGCTCTTCGCGAGCATTTTTCTCATGTATGCTTTTGCTCTTAAATATTGTGTTTTTGAGGTGCTTATCGAAATGCCCAATATATCGGCAATTTCAATATGCGTATAACCCTCCATGACATAGAGATTGAAGACAGTCCTAAACCCATCCGGCATTTGATGCAAGATGTGTATCAGGTTTTTTGCCATGGGCTCGTCGAAATGGGGTAATGCCTGGTCAACGTCGTCGGCAATTTCGAGATTATCAAATTCTACAGTCGGTAATAAGCGTTGTTGTTTTTTTAGGTGTTGCAACGCTACATTTACGATTACTTTTCTCACCCATCCTTCCAGGCTTCCGGCGCCGGCGTATTGATGCAAATCCTGGAATACTTTGATGAAGCCTTCCTGGAGCATGTCCTCGGCGTCTTCTCTGTTTTTAGCATATCGCAGGCATACCACAAACATTTTGCCCTTAAAGAAGTTATAGAACTCTTTTTGGCAAGCCGCTCTCCCCGGATTGAAGCCTTCAATATGTCTTCCGTCATGTGTTAATTCACTGTTTGCCGGCGTATGGTCGTAACTTTAGGATAGGTAAGGAAATTGGGAAAGGGTTGCATGGAGGAAGGCCTTTTTTTGAGACAGTAAGACTGTAGGACTTTACGACCATAGGAAAAAGACCCCAATAGTCTTAAAGTCCTACAGTCGTAAAGTCATACCGTCATATATTCTGAAAAAGCTCGTTGTCCTTTACCGGCAATTTATAGATGCGCCGGCCTGTGGCCGCAAAAATGGCATTACACAACGCCGCACTTACCGGTGGAAGCGACATCTCGCCCAATCCTTCGGGATTTTCGGTACTGTCTACAAGGTAGGTGATCACTTCCGGAGCTTCTTTGTACCTGATGAGTCTGTAAGTGTCAAAGTTGCGCTGCGCAGCTGCGCCGTTTTCTATAGTGACACCGCCGTAAAGCGCGGCGCCCAGTCCGTCTACAATACCGCCCTCTATTTGTGCCAGGGCGCCGGCGCGGTTTACCACGATGCCACAGTCAACTGCCACGTGTACGCGAACTACCTGGGGCACTCCCGACGCGCTCATCGTCAATTCAAGTACTTCGGCCACATACGCGCCAAACATAAAATGCGCGGCAAAACCCCGGTAAATGCCTTGTGGCGCCCGCTGATACCAGCCCGATTTTTCAGCCACGAGTTCGATCACCTGGCGTAGTCTTTTTGTATTGTAAAAAGGCCCGCCGTGGTCGCGATAATGCATTTGTTTTTCTTCTTTGCCCAATATCTCCAGCCGCATGGCTACCGGATCTTTGCCGGCCGCTGTAGCCAGCTCGTCGAGGAAAGTCTGGTCTACAAAAGCAGTCGCATTATGGCCGGGAGCCCGCCAGGCGCCGCGGGGCACCACGCTTTGTACCGGAGAGTATTCCATCCTGAAGTTGGGCACAAACCCCGCAGGAAAGCCATCGGGAAATACTTCAGTGGTATGAGGAGAGTCTCTCGAGCCGCTGAACATGCCTCGCGAGGTGGTGCTGGCGTTGATATGCCAGCCGCTGATATGCCCGGTGTTGTCGATCGATGCTTTGAGTTTGTAAATCCCGTTGGGACGGAAAAAGTCGTTGAGCAGGTCGTCTTCGCGCGTCCAAACAACTTGCACGGGTTGCTGGATGGCTTTTGACAAAAAGATGGCCTCGGCGGCGTAGTCGGCCATGAGTCGGCGGCCAAAACCGCCGCCTGTGCGGCTCTGGTTGACTTTGACGTTGGCCCGGGGGATGCCTGTGAGCATTTCTGCAATACCGGCCACCCGGCCTGGTACCTGGGTGGGGCCCCAGCATTCTACTTTGTCCGCTTTTACGTCGGCTATGTAATTCATAGGCTCCATGGTGGCATGATACAGGAACGGTACTTCATAAGTGGCTTCCACCGTTTTAGCGGCTTCGGCGAAGGCCTCATCCACGTTGCCATCGTCGCGCAGGGGGATGCTGCCTTTTTGGGCAACGTTTTGCAAAAATTGGTTTTTGATACGCGTGCTGCTTTCTTCAGCGCCTGCGCCTGGTTCCCATTCAATTTGCAGCGCCTCCCGGCCTTTGATAGCTGCCCAGGTGTTTTTAGCTATGACGGCCACGCCGGATACCAGCATCGTGGGGTTTTCAGTGGGGGTAATTTCAACGATTTGCACGACACCGGATACTTTCAGCGCTTCGGAGTCGAGGATTTTTTTGACTTTTCCACCGTATACCGGTGACCGTGCAATTACGGCGGTGAGCATGCCTTTGGGTTTGGCATCCAATCCGAATATCGGCTGGCCGGTTGCGATTGCTTTATTGTCCACTCCGGGGATGCTTTGTCCAAGCAGTTTGAAATCCCGGGGTTGTTTCAGATCGACTATAGGGGGGATGGCTTGTTGTGAGGCTGCATCGGCAAGTTCGCCATAGGTTAGCTTTCTACCTGTTGGTTCGTGGGTTACAATGGCATTTGAAGCCTTGCATTCAGCATAAGCTACGTCCCATCGGGTAGCAGCCGCGGCGACAAGCATAACGCGCGCAGTTGCACCGGCCATTCGTAGGGTTTCCCAATTGTTTTTAATAGCGGTGCTACCGCCGGCAAACTGGGAGCCCATACGTTCGTCGAGGCCGGCCTGGCGGATCTCCACCTTTTGCCAGTCTGCTTCGAGTTCTTCAGCGATAATCATCGGCAAAGAGGTTTTGACGCCCTGGCCTATTTCCGGGTTTTTAGCCCAAATTACAATGCTGCCGTCGCTGCTTATTTGTAAAAACGCATTGGGTGAAAAGACGCCTTCTCCGGCATCCAAGCCGGAGGCTTTGCTTTTCAGCGGGAAGCCCAGCAGTAGGCCTGCGCCGGCAATCCCCGTAATTTTTATGAAGTCCCTGCGGTCAACTTTTGAAATCATGGCAGGTAGTGGTTAAGCGTGAAAAAAAAAGGGTGATTTCGGCCGGTTACTTCCTGGCGTATTTGGCGGCGAGAAGAACGGCTTGTTTGATGCGGGGGTAGGTGCCGCAGCGGCAGATATTGCCCGACATAGCGGCAGCAATGTCTTTGTCGCTTGGATTGGAATTGCGCTCGATCAGCGCAGCGGCAGACATAATTTGCCCGGCCTGGCAATAGCCGCATTGCGGTACGTCAACTTCCATCCACGCTTGTTGTACGGGATGGCTGCCATCGGCTGATAAACCTTCGATGGTCGTAATTTGTGCGTATTCAAGTGCCGAGACAGGCAATACGCAGGAGCGCACGGCGGCGCCGTTGAGGTGTACGGTGCAAGCGCCACATTGGGCTTTCCCACAACCGAATTTTGTGCCCTTTAATTCGAGTTCGTCCCGCAATACCCATAGTAATGGCGTATCGGGGTCGGCCTCAACTTCAACAGTGCGATTGTTGATTTGAAGTGTGTAAATAGGCATAAGCGCTAATTTGAAGGTATAACAAATCGGGTTCCTTACAAATATAGCGCTTTATGGTTTTTGATCAACCTTTTTTTTCAGCCATACAGGCACGACTTTGGGCTCTTGTTTGTCGTGTAGGAATAGTTGTCCCGACAAATTACCCACATCATCCCGGTGAAGCAAGATAGGGAGTATTCCTTCTTTCGCTATTATTTTACCCTCAAGCGTTTGCCCATGCCAATGCAGAGCCTTAATGGGCAACCGGGAAGGGGCGGAACTGGGAAGGGGAACAACAGCGCCTTGCAAACTGCTTTTATCGCTGTTGGTGTTGATGATGATTTCCCCTCGTGGGGGCATATTTTCTTCTTCCAGGATATAGTCGTAAGCCCCAGATACGACTATGCTGTCTTCGGTTGTCAAAGGCGCTTCCTGTTGCAGTAACACGTCGATCAGGCTGCTGGCAAACCCCTCGATGAGGATGGGCTGATTAGTTGTATTGGATAAAACGGCAATAGTTAAGCCCTCATCGGGGTATACCATCAATACAGAACGCCCTCCGGTTTGACTCCCGTTGTGGAAAAATATGCGGCGGTTCCAGGAGTCCTGTGCAATGATCCAACCCAGGCCGATGCCCAATGTATCACCTTTATTCGTTTTATTGCGGGTAAAGAGTAATTCAAATCCTTTTTCCGATAAAAATGATTTGCGCAGGTGGTGTTGTCCAAATTTGGCCAAATCCAGCGCATTAGACAGATAACCTCCTCCAGGCCATTTGTAGGATGGGCGAAGCGTCTTTTGCCTTACTGCAGCCCCGCTTTTACTAATGCTGTATAATTGCGAATCATTGGTAATCAACGAGTCCGGATGATTAGGTTCTGTGTTGCACATGTCCAGTGCTTCGAGCATGTTGTGCATGGTTCTTAGGAAAGGCTTGCCTGAGGCCGCTTCCATGACAACTCCCAGCAGGGTATAGCCGTAACTTGTATAATTGTAAATCTCGCCGGGAGGCGCCACTAAAGGGTCTTTGATAAAAATGCCCAGTGCACTGTCGAGCGTAGGAAAGCGCTTGCTGTCGATATTTTTTAACCTAAAGTCGTTGTCCTGGTAGTGTCGTATACCCGCAGTGTGAGTGGCCAGCATACGGGCTGTGATGACATCGCCATAGGGCACGGGTTTTTTGAGGTACGTATTGATGGGCTTGTCCAGGTCTATGATGCCCTTATCAACCATTACGGCCAGCAGTGATCCTGTGAGAATCTTGGACACACTGGCAATTCTGAAAAGTGTGAAAGGATTCACCTTCACTCCCTTTTCTTTGTTGGCATATCCAAATTCACCTGAATAATAGAGCGTTTCCCTACCGGCAATAGCTACAGACATACCCACAGTACCTGATAACTGGAGGTATTCGGTGACCATACTGTCCAGTATCTCTTTTTTAGGTATCATGTCATTTGGGTAAAATGGTTGCGAATAAGCTGCACCTGTGCTCGCGAATACGCTTAATACGAATAACAACGGTTTATGCATGTTACATGGAATTGCATGGCAAAAATAAGAGGTATATTTAATAATTTCGCGGGCAACAAATAAAACCGGGATTATGAAAAATATTACCGTCATAGGCGCGGGTACCATGGGCAATGGCATAGCTCACGTTTTTGCCCAGCAAGGTTTTGAAGTGGCTTTGGTTGACGTATCTCCTGCAGCGCTCGAAAAAGCTATGCTTACCATAGGAGCTAACCTGGACCGTATGATCAAAAAAGAAGCGATCAGCCCCCAGGAAAAAGCAGATACGCTGGAACGCATAACTACGTTTTCTGACCTGCAAAAGGGCGTTTCGAAGGCTGACCTGGTGGTAGAGGCCGCCACAGAAAACCAGGACCTCAAATTGCGGATTTTTGGCCAAATGGATGAATTTGCCCCCGCCAACGCTATTTTGGCTACCAATACATCTTCTATTTCTATTACCAAAATAGCAGCTGTCACTAAGCGCCCGGGACAAGTCATCGGCATGCATTTTATGAATCCGGTGCCGGTGATGAAACTGGTAGAAGTAATCAGAGGATACGCCACGACAGATGATGTCGCGGCCCAGATTATGGATTTGTCGCGCAAACTGGGCAAATCGCCGGTGGAGGTAAATGACTATCCCGGTTTTGTAGCCAACCGGATACTCATGCCGATGATCAACGAGGCAATCATCACGCTGCACGAAGGCGTAGCCGGTGTGGAGGAAATCGATACGGTCATGAAACTGGGTATGGCACATCCTATGGGCCCGCTGCAACTCGCTGATTTTATTGGTCTCGATGTCTGTTTGTCTATTTTGAATGTGTTGTACCACGGCTTTGGCCAACCCAAATACGCACCCTGTCCTTTGTTGGTTAATATGGTAACTGCGGGCAAGCTGGGTGCAAAATCGGGAGAAGGATTTTATGTGTATACGCCGGGCAGCAAGGATATCGTGGTAGCGCCGAATTTTGCATAAAGACTGTACGACTGTACGACTGTAGGACTTTACGAACAGGGAAACATTACGTATATTAGTTTGTCCAATTTTACAGTCCTAAAGTCGTACAGTCCCAAAGTCCCCTTACTCCACGTCGTCGTAGTAGTCCGTCTTGAATTCGTCGATAACGCGCCTGTCCTTCTTGGTAGGGCGTCCGGCGCCTTTGTCCCGGCGTTCTACGCCACTTTTGCCGATATACCAGACATTGTATTTATTGCGCTCTTCTTCAGGTGTAATATCGGCGTAACAAGTTTGGGCGATCGGAGCCCCTACGCGGGTATGGATGAGTTTGAGAACCTGAAATTGTAGATCAAAGCCGTTTTTGCGCACGCCTATTTGGTCGTTTTCCTGTACTACTTGGGCGGGTTTGGCGATCAAGCCGTTGAGTTTGACTTTGCCTTCTTTGCATGCTTCCGTGGCCAGGGTGCGCGATTTGTATATTCGAACGCTCCACAGCCACTTGTCAATTCTCAGTTTTTCGCTCATAAACTTACTTGCTAATCCTGGGATATTTCATGTTAAGGCTTTCAAGAGCCTCTACCAATGTTTTTGATACAATATAATCGCGATACCAGCGCTCATCGACAGGCACAATAGTCCATGGAATGGCGCTTTTATTGATGGCATCTTCGTAACAACGCATGTAGTCATCCCATAGTTCCCTTTCTTTCCAGTCGTTAGCATTGTGCTTCCAGTTTTTTTCAGGATCGTCGAGGCGCTCTTGTAGTTCAAGGGTTTGTTGCGCTTTAGAAAGGTGCAGGTAAAATTTAAGCACCACTGTATGGTTGTCAATGCGAGCAATTGTTCAAATGCATTGATCGCAGCCATGCGTTTGTTGGCGCGGTCTTCGTCTATCCATTTATGCACCCGCTGAATGAGTATGTCTTCATAATGTGAGCGGTTAAATATTTTGATATGTCCACGTATGGGAGCCTGCTTGTGTACCCGCCATAGGAAATCGTGGGCAAATTCTTCGTCGGTAGGTTTTTTGAAAGAGTAGGTGCTGATTCCGTCTGGATGGCAATCTTTGAATACTTTTTCACGGCGCCGTCTTTACCACTTCCATCCATACCTTGGAAAACCACCAGTACAGCGTGTTTCTGCTCAGCCCTAAGCACTTTCTGCAGGTCGCCCAGGCGCTCTACATAGTTGTCTGTGGCCTTTTCAATATCGTCTTTATCGACAGAATCGGGCGGAAGCGTGGAGATGGCAGATAGATTGATCATAAAGCAATGGATTTTATATATTACCAATCAGGCGTTCATTCTGCTGCGCTTGACCAGATAAGCCTGCAGGATTTGCTGGAAGCCCTTGTTAATATCAGCTTCCACGAAATCAATGCGATACTGGAGGCATTTGTACTTGAGCTGTTCTGTATATTTGGCTACCTGCTCGCGATAGTATGGTTTGACCTGATTGGGTTGCAACCTCACCCGCTCACCCGATTCCATATCGATAAAGAGGTAGGGTCTGTTGTCGTAGTCAAAATCCAACTCTTTGGATTTATCGACCACGTGAAAAAGAATCACCTCGTGTTTGTTGTGCTTGAGGTGTTGCAGGGCGGAAAAAAGCTGTTCGTTGCTTTCGGATGATTCAAACATATCGCTAAATACGATAACCAGCGACCGTTTGTGGATACTGTCGGCAATTTGATGGAGGGCTTTTGCGGCGGCGGTAGGCCTTTCCAATTGGGGCTTTTGCACCATTTGCTCCAGGTAGTTCAGCATGAGCTGATAATGGGCCGTACTCGTCTTACAGCGCGTATGCGTATATACGTTTTCGTCAAAAAGCGTCAGACCGAAAGCATCTCTTTGTTTGAGAAACAAATTCATCAACGAAGCGCCGGCCAGGGCTGAAAACCTTATTTTGTTGATAAAAGCAGGGCTTTTGTCACTTACCTCCGGAAAAAACATGGAGCAAGAAGCATCGATCACGATTTGACAACGCAGGTTGGTCTCTTCCTCGAATCGTTTGGTGAAAAGCTTATCGGTGCGGGCGTATACTTTCCAGTCGATGTTTTTGGTACTCTCCCCGGCGTTATACAACCTGTGCTCGGCAAATTCTACGGAGAAGCCGTGGAACGGACTTTTGTGCAAGCCTATGATGAACCCTTCTACCACCTGACGGGCCAGCAATTCGAGATTGCCGAAGCTGCGCAGCGAGTTTTGTTCTATTGTTCTGTTCATGGAGCAAACCAGCTTAATAAATATAATGAACCCTTATCACGGCCTGTCGCCGTGATAAGGGCTCAATTTAACTGCTTTTATCTATCGCATCAAAGATGCGCCTCGATTTTATTTGCAAGAACCTGCTTGGAAGTCGTACCAACATGTTTGTCGACTACTTGGCCGTTCTTTAGTATAAGAATTGTAGGAATACTGCGGATGCCGTATTTCATGGAAACTTCCGGATTTGTATCCACATCCAGTTTTCCTATAAGCGCTTTGCCATCGTATTCGTGGGCTAATTCCTCGATGATAGGACCGATCATACGGCAGGGGCCGCACCATTCTGCCCAAAAATCGATTACAGTTACACCGTTGTTTTGGAGGACACTCTCTTGGAAGTTTGTATCCGTGATTTCAAAAGCCATTGCTGAAAGGTTTATTTTGGTTGATTACTTTGTTGTTGAAACACTAATTGACCTAAATAGGTTGCAAATATAGCGCTTGTTTGCATTTTCTTGTCCGCAACAGGACATTCTTCTGACGATAGCTTACCTTAGCCGTCACATGCAAACGATGTATTAACATGACAAAAGGCCGCTTAGTTTGGATAGGGCTCGGAGTATTCACATTTTTTTTGCGTTGGAGCCTGGGCAACCGACCAGAGTGGATTGAAGATTATTACAGCAGAGGGCTTTTTCAGCTTATCCGTCCGGCCATCGATTATACCCTGGGCTGGTTCCCGTTTCCATGGATTTATGTTTGTATAGTCTTGTTATTGTCTTACGCCGGCTTATCAATCCGGCGCATTTGGCGTACCTATCCACATTGGAAAACCAGGCTATGGCATTGGGCGTGGTTTGTCACAGCTTGTATGGCAGGCATTGTCGTGCTGTTTATGTGGATGTGGGGGTTCAACTACGGCCGCATTACGGTTGAACGGCAATTGGGCCTGGACCTAAGGCAACCTGTGTATAAGGATATCAAGCAAGCCCTGGAGGAGGAAACAAGCGATTTGATCGCACTGCGAGCCCGCATTCCCGGCGCTTCACAAAATGCGTTGGATCTGCACCTGTCTAAAGTGGAATTGGAGAACCACCTGCGCTTATTACTTACCCGGGTATTAGAACAGCACGGTTATCCGGTAGGTGGCCGCATGCGCGTGTTCACCCTTTATCCCAAAGGTATCTTTCTGCGGTTTAGCTCGGCGGGTTTGTATTTTCCGCTTACGGGGCAAGGTCAAATCGATGCGGGATTGCACACGCTGCAATGGCCCCATACCATGGCCCACGAAATGGCTCATGGTTATGGAATAGCAGAAGAAGGAGCCTGTAATTTTGGGGTTATGTCGCCTGCCGCCAATCTACCGATCCCGCAATTGCCTATATGGGCAGGTTGTCCCTACTGGCGTTCGCTGGCTATTTATTTTAAAATAAAAGAACCCGATGCCTATGCCATATTCAGGGCTGGATTACCCCCGGGTATGATCGCCGATCTTGAGGCGATCAACAAAAATTTGCTGGCATATCCGGATATAGCGCCCAAAATTCGCGACCATACTTACGATGCCTATCTCAAATCACAGGGATTGCAGGATGGCATGGCTAACTACAACAAAGACATCTTAATGATAGAGGCCTGGAAAAAGAAAAATCAAAATGCCTATCAATAATATTTGCACTACGACAATGTTGTACTAATTTTATCGCCCTAAGCTAAATTTCTAAGCTATGCAAAGAATAGCTGTTCTCTTTTCGTTGATTTGCGTTTGTGTTTCGTTACAGGCACAAACCCCTCGGTCAAGTGTATTTCTGTTTGATGTCAGAAAAGCGTCCGATACTTTATACAAACTGACTAAGCCGCGCTTCCTGACCGCTTTCAACGCCAGAGGTTATAACAACCAGCCCGCTTTTTTTTCCAATAACGAGCTATATATTACTGTACAGATGTACGGCGATGACCAAACCGACCTTTATGTGCTCGATTTAGATAAAAAGACTAAAACTAAGGTAACTGAAACACCCGACGGCGAGTTTTCAGCAGCCAGAGTGCCCGATTATTATTCGTTTTCTGCTATTCGTCAGGAAATTAACGGCCGCGATACCCTGCTTCGCCTGTGGCAATTCCCTATTGATCGCCTGACCAACGGCAAACCCGTGTTTAAATACCTCAAGGATATTGGGTATTATCACTGGCTTGACGCCCAGCGTGTGGTAGTTTTTGGATTGGACAAGGGCAATTATCTGGCTATCTGCGATACCCGCACCGACGATGTGTCGCCTTTTGCTACCAATGTCGGGCGTTGCTTTATGCGTATGCCCAATGGCAACCTGGCCTATGTGCAGAAATCGACTTCGGGAGCCTGGCTGCTGATGGAAAAATTCCTGAGCAGGTCGGGCGGTGAGTCCAAAAGAATTATCAATACCCTGACGGGCTGTGAAGATTTCGCCGTATTACCCGATGGCTCATTTTTGATGGGACGGGGTTCCAAATTGTACAAATACGACCGTTATTCCGACCAGGATTGGGAAGAAATAGCGGATTTGAGATATTACGGCATCAAAAATATCACGCGCCTGGCAGTCAGCAATGACTTTAAGTTGGCTTTGGTAGCTGATTGATTGCCTACACGAACTGTTTTTACCGCATTTAACCGTTTTATATATCATGGTTCACATTGGGGTTGTTAAAGAAAAAAGTGACAATAGGGTGGCTATGACCCCCGAAATAGGCGCTAAACTTACACTATTGGGAGCTGCCTTACTGGTAGAACGGGGCGCAGGCGCCGATGCAAGTTACGGTGACGAGGATTATACCGATAATTGCCAATTGCTAAGCAGAGCGGAAGTGCTAACCAAATCAGACATTTTGGTTAGTATCCAACCCCTTCCTGAAGAAGACCTCAAACAACTTCGACCCGATACAATTGTGGTCTCCTATTCCAGCCTTATCTCGACAACACCGTCAAACCCGCTTGCAGGGCATGCAATTGCGGGCGATAAGCATGGATATGGTGCCCCGCACAACCTGGCTCAATCGATGGATGTGTTATCGTCTATGGCTGCCATTGCAGGGTACAAGGCCGTATTGGAAGCTGCCCGATTGCTCCGCGTTATTTTTTGATGATGATTACTGCCGCCGACAATATCAAGCCGGCCAAAGTATTGGTATTGGGCGCCGGAGTTGCCGGGCTGCAGGCTATTGCTACAGCCCGTCGCCTGGGCGCCCAGGTAGAAGCTTTTGACACGCGCCAGGCTGCAAAGGAAGAAGTAGAAAGCCTTGGCGCTCGTTTTGTGGAGGTGCCCGGCGCCAAAGACGATACCGGCGCAGGCGGATATGCCGTGGCTCAATCGGAAGAGTTTCTGAATCGCCAACGCACCAAAGTACAAGCCCACGCCAATAAAGCCGACGTGGTAATTACAACCGCACAGGTTAGAGGCACTAAGGCCCCTGTGTTGCTCACCAAAGACACCGTAGAAAAAATGAAGCGTGGGGCAGTGGTTGTCGACCTGGCTGCTTCTCAGGGCGGCAATTGCGAGGTAACCCAAAACGGGAAAACTATCGTTCATCACGGTGTAATCATTTTGGGGGATTCCAACCTGGCTGCCACTGCACCCCAGGATGCCAGCTTCCTGTTCAGTAATAATGTGCTCAATTTGCTCAAGCTCATTGTGGTGAAAGGAGAAATACAACTCGATCTCAATAACGAGATCATCAAAAGTGCATTTTTCACGGCCGCTACATAAACTTTGCCGCTATACAATATGGAAACGATCTACCAATTTTTCAATGGCAATCTGCTCCTCATTTACCTCTTGATTTTTACTATCATACTTGGTTTTGAGGTTATT
Organism: Saprospiraceae bacterium; assembly: GCA_016715405.1. Taxonomy (GTDB): domain Bacteria; phylum Bacteroidota; class Bacteroidia; order Chitinophagales; family Saprospiraceae; genus JABWBR01. Next base: position 136,853 of record JADKAE010000012.1, read on the forward strand.
TCCAAGGTGCCTACGGTGCTGCACACCCACTTATGTCGGGGCTAATGCTATCAGTGGCGTAGTTATTATTGGTGCAATTATTCTGGTACGCCAAACTGCCCCAGGCGACTACGTAGGCCTTGTGCTGGGATTGATCGGCGTGATTTTGGGTATGATCAATGCACTGGGCGGCTTTGCCGTGACTAACCGCATGCTGGAAATGTTTAAACGTAAAAAACCGACTAAGTAACCAAGCTATGGCAATCAATTTTTACATCGAATTAGCATATATGTTGGGCGCGGTAGGATTTGTATGGGGACTGCGCCTGCTGAGTTCACCAGATTCCGCGCGAAGGGGCAACCTGATCGCTGGGGTGGGGATGGGACTGGCTATCATAGCGGCGATTACAATGCCTATTCCCGGCGCTGCCAACAATTATATCTGGATTCTGAGTGGATTGGCTATCGGCGGCGTGATCGGAACGATTACTTCGTATAGGGTGAAAATGACCGCCATGCCCCAGTTGGTGTCTGTATTTAACGGCTTTGGGGGCGCATGTGCCGTATTGTTGGCCATCGTAGAGGGAGAGCGTGGCCTGGACACCGGCCTGCCAATTGCCAGTGGGCAATGGTCGATTACGCTGGCCACCTTGCTGATCGGAGGGGTTACCTTCACCGGCAGTATGCTGGCTTATATGAAATTGGATGGCAGGCTGGGTGATAATAAATTGCTGTTGCCCCGGCACCAGGTGGTCAACCAGCTGTTTTTGCTGTCAGCGGTGATATGGGGTACGATGTTGTTTTTTTAAAAATGAAACTACCTCCATGACAGAGATGTGTGCTTTACACTTCTTTGTCTTGTTTATACGCCTCGTTTGTAGTCCCCATTGGAGGTGCAGATATGCCGGTAGTGATTTCGCTTCTTAACTCTTTTTCGGGTATTTCAGCGGCTACTTCCGGCATTATATACCACAACCAGTTTATGCTTGTTGGCGGTATCCTGGTGGGGGCTTCGGGCACGATTCTTACAGTGATGATGTGTAAGGCAATGAATCGTTCAATCTTTAATGTATTGATAGGCGGCTTTGGGGGAAGCTCCGCGGCCGCAGGCAGCAAAGCAGGCGGCGACCAGACAGTAAAAGAGGTTAGCCTTAACGATGCCGCTATTCTGTTGAATTACTCCAAGTCGGTAATTTTTGTACCGGGATACGGATTGGCAGTGGCGCAGGCCCAAAAAGGTGTGCAAAGAGATAGATGACTTGCTCAGTGAAAACGGCGTTGACGTAAAATATGCCATCCACCCTGTTGCGGGCCGCATGCCGGGGCACATGAATGTGTTGCTGGCAGAAGCAGATGTACCTTATCCGAAACTTCTCGATTTGGATGATTCCAATGATGCGCTGGCCCAGGCTGACGTGGCGGTTATTGTCGGTGCTAATGACGTGGTAAACCCCGCTGCTGAGGACGATCCCTCCAGCCCGATATACGGTATGCCCGTGTTGAAGGTCTGGAACGCCAAACACGTGATCGTGCTCAAACGCAGTATGAGCGCCGGCTATGCGGGTATTGAAAACCCCTTGTTTTTCCACGCGAAAAACCGCATGCTATTTGGCGATGCCAAAAATACACTCTCAAAATTGGTAGTGGAGCTGAAGGGCTTATAAGCCTGCTATTCTTCCTGGAAGCCCCCCTCAATATCTAAGCCTTCGCTGGATTTTTCTTCAGCGGCAGGTTTGGGTTGCATTCGGTTTAAGCCGGCGTAATAGATGAGGTTCCACTCATTATCGAGTTTGGCAAAACGCCTGATCATGCCGTATTCTCCAGTTCTGTGTACTATTTTTTCCACCATTAGATTGTCGCCAAACGGAATAAATTCGAGCATAAACCCGCTGTTCTGAGGGTCGAAACGCCTGTGCATAACCCAATTGTCGCGTTCCCAGCGGAATGTATTACTACTTATAGTGGCACTATCGGCGTTGTCGGGTAATCCCTCCAGTGGAAATATTATATGTTCAATTTGAAATAGACTGTCACTCATGAAGCGCTGGTAAAATGCGTCAAATTCGCGCAGTTCTTGTTGGTTTTCGCTGCGACAAGCGCCTAATATGGCAATACATGCCATCGCTATACTTATTCTGATCATTATTTTGGGTTTTTATCTTCTTCTAAGTCGAAAATGGTCTTGGCCAGTGAAACTTCTAAAGGAAATTCTGCTGTGATTACGTCGTTAATGCCGGCATCCCGGAGCGCTTTCGCTGTCGTGCTGCCAATGGCAATATAACGCTGAAAGGGCTGTGGCGTTACATTTTTCAGATACGAAATTGCATTAATGGGACTAGTTAGCACGGCATAATCGGTAAGTGGAATATCCACGGATGTAATGGGGGTGTTTTCGTACACGATTATATCAATACATTGTATCTGCGCGGTTAGATAGGGTAGAAGTGCGTGGCGGGAATTTAAAGCTCTGGCAAATAATACGGTTTTCCCCGCTGCAATCGTCAAAAATGCAGGTGCAGTACCCGCTGCATCTCCCGTTCCAGTAAACGCAACGGAGTATCCCGCCTCCCGAATAGCCTCCGCAGTGGCTTCTCCGTATGCAGCCAGGTTCATTGACCCGACTTTAGCCCGGTCAGGTGGCTGAAGTTGAGAGAAAAAAAATGCGACGCCATTTTTGCTGTAAAAGAATAACCAGTCTGCAGCCGGAACAGCAGGGTAGGTTACGGGCGTCAATTTAACAAGAGAGACGCCCGTAACTTCCATTCCCTTTTGCGTATGCAGCAAATGAAAAGGACTGTCAGGTGTGAGAACCCGGCTGATGAAAACAGTTTTCAAGCCTACAAGTACTCTTCTTCATCCACCGGTACGGTATCGGAGGGCTCTAATACTTTTACATTGGTAGCGATATTTTGCCCATCGTCATTTTTTCCAACTACAAAAGAGACCCTGTCGCCTTCTTTTAAGTCGTTGAAGTCACTGTCCACCACGCTTGAGTAGTGAAAGAAGAGGTTGTTGTTCGGATATTTGATAAAGCCAAAACCATTTTTCAGGCTTAGTACTTCGCTGATCTTGGTGTCTTCGTCAATTTCTTCTACGATTATGGGCTGTTTGCGACTTTCGGTCTGTACGAAAATATTGTTGATAAGCGGATCGTTGCGCTTGAGCCTATTGTCAATAATTTCGTGCATGGCAATGGGATAACTGACTTCTTCCAAGAGGTCCTGTGAGGTACGCGTGATCATTCGCTTGCCGGCTTCGGTGGTGTATTCAAAATCCCAGCTCAGTACCATTACACGCGTGCCGATAGTATTCAGTTTGCGCACCAGAGGCACATAATCGCCATCAGAAGCTATCAGGACGATCACGTCAAATCGCTTGTAAAATGCCTGTTCGTAGGCTTCTAAAGCCAGCCATACGTCAATCCCTTTTTCCTCTCGCCTTCCGAAAATACTTTTTACCGGGAGATAGTGCGTGGTAACGCCTACCGACATCAGAATATCGTCAAACACGCGGTCCCAATACAATGTATCGCCTCTTTGAGCCGCCTCTTGCGCATTTAGTCTGCCCCTGAAATAATGCGCATCTACAATTTGACACAACCTCACATCAGTGCGCTCTTCTTCGGCAATCTGGTTGCGAATAAATTCGTGAAGACCGGAAATACTAACTCGCTTTTTTCGCGGATGATCGTAGTTGTAGAAATTGCTTACGTGTAGGAAATAATTACCGTCGTAAAAGACGCCGATACGAACCATTTTGTCTTGCATAATTGGTAGTTTCTTTCTTGTATTAAATAAATTGGCATTGCGCTTTCTCGTTAGCTGGAGGAGCACTAAATCTTTTTGATTCTAGGGATATAAAATGCTTGTAATGAGGGTTTTATAGGGAGATATACGCTAAATAACAGGTTAGCTGGAGTTACGCTCTCGAATACAGGCTATTGGCTGTATTCGAGAGCGTCAAATATAAAGTGTTTAAATGATTAATTGGGAATTGAAATGCTTAGTTTTGTGTTAAAAGACATATTATTTAATGTAATGCGTACCAGGTAAAAACCGCCTGCTAAACCGCTGCAATCCACTTCAATCAATTGCCTGCCTGCTGTAATGTATTGCTGATCCTGGCGTTGCACAACTCCATTCGCAGCGATTATATCAATATTAACAATATCATCGGAGGGAGAGTTGATATAGCATGACGTGGTTGAAGGGGTAGGGTTGGGGAAAAATTCACCCACTTGAATTTGTGCTACAGGAAGTTGCAGGGTTATCCAGTTTGAATAACTACCCGTGCCGTCAAAATCAAGCTGATAGAGCCGATAAAAGTAGTCGATGCCTTTTTTTACCTCCGTATCCGTATAAGAATAGTATTGAGGCGATGTGCTTGTGCCCCAGCCATCAGTCCAATGAATGGTTTTGTAGTCCCTGCCGTTTTCGCTGCGCTGTATTTCAAATCCGGCATTGTTTGATTCGGTAAGTGTCAGCCAGGATAACGCGATTTGGTCGTCTTGTGCTTCTCCGCGGAAGTAGGCCAGCTCTATGGGCAAAACCAGACAAACAGCCTCAAGAGTAGGTACATCGGGGCAACCCGCATTGCCCGAAACGGTTAATGTGCCCTACTAATCCCCATATTATTAATGGCGGTACAACTACCTGTGCAATCCAGCAGGTTGGGATTTGCCGTGATTTCTAGCCCGCCAGAGATATGGTGATGTTGGTAATGCCGTCGATATTGAAAATCAGATTGTTGTTTCTGATAACCAGGTTGCCATTCACTGCCGTAATGCCGCTAAGGAAATCAATGTTAACCATCGCGTCATTGTTGATGATCTGTAAGTCTCCGTTGATTGTGCCCGTCAGACCGCTCAAATCAATGGCATTGTTGGCAAGATTGAGGTTGTTGAGAAATGTAAGCCCACCTCCCAGCGATGTAAGTGCGCCTAGTCCGGTAGCGTCAATTAGGGCATTGTTGTTTCTAATAGTCAAACTTCCCCCTATGGTAGCCAGGCCTGACAGTGCGTCCAGGTTGTCCAGCGCTCCGTTTTGTTGAATGAGGACACTCCCGCCCACGCTGGTAATGTTATCCAGACCTGATAAATCGGTAATCAGCGGTAGGGTTCGGATACTTAACCCACCGGTTATCTGGGAAATACCGAACAAACCCAAAATATCGCTTAGCAACGGGTTATTAACGATGGTCACGGCCCCAACCACTCCGTTCAGACTCAGTAAACCGTCTATATTTTGTAGGATTGCGTTGTTTTGAATATTAAGATTTCCATCAAAATTGCCCAGATTGATTAGCCCGTTTACATCAATTAACAGCAAGTTGTCTTGAATCGTCAGGTTACCTCCCACCGCAATGATGGAGAGAAAATCGTCGAGATGCAGCAAAAAGTTGTTATTGTTGAGGAGGAGGTTGCCGCCAATGGTTTGCAGCATGTTTAATCCGTCGAAATCGGTGAGCAGGGCGTTGTTTCTTATGATTAAATTACCCCCAACGTGCGTAAGACCGGCAAGTCCATCCAGATTCATGATGGGATCAATGGCAGCACTTTCGATAATCAGATTTCCGGTTGTCGATGTGCAGGCAAAAGCATCTACCTGTGTTTGCGTTGTAAGGGTAAAATTACCCACACAACCCTGGCTGTATACCCCCGCACTCCATACAAGTGCAGCTAATAACATGTAAATTTTCTTCATAGTTGCTTTGTTAAGTGTTTCACATGTAAAAGTACTAAAACTATATGCGTTTATCAAATCATTAAATGAAAATGACTTTTGTTATTAGTCAATACCAGTAGTTTTCCGTATCTTTGGCCGTCTTTTTGAGAGACTAAACACTACTATTATACATGTCATCTGATCAGCGAATTATTCCCGTTAATATTGAGGAACAAATGAAGTCGGCTTACATTGACTACTCTATGTCAGTCATTGTATCGCGGGCTCTGCCGGACGTGAGAGACGGGCTAAAACCGGTTCACCGCCGAGTGCTTTACGGCATGTCGGAATTAGGGCTTGGCTATGGTAAAGCACACAAAAAATCTGCCAGAATAGTAGGGGAGGTGTTGGGTGAAATACCACCCGCACGGCGACGCGTCGGTGTACGACACGATGGTGCGCATGGCCCAGGACTGGTCGCTGCGCTATCCGCTTGTGGACGGCCAGGGCAACTTCGGTTCTATGGACGGCGACAGCCCCGCAGCCATGCGTTATACAGAGGCACGCCTCAATCGCATCAGCGACGAAATGCTGGCCGATATTAATAAGGATACCGTCGATTTTACACTAAATTTCGACGATTCTCTGGAAGAACCCACCGTACTTCCCGCCAGGCTTCCCAATTTGCTGGTGAACGGCGCTTCGGGTATCGCAGTAGGTATGGCCACCAATATGATGCCCCACAACCTCAGCGAGGTCGTTGACGGCATCGTAGCCACGGTAAACAACCCCGAAATCACGATCGACGAGTTGATGGAGTTTATCAAAGCGCCTGATTTTCCTACCGGCGGTATTATCTATGACTATCAGGGCATCAAAGAGGCCTTCCATACCGGCAGGGGGCGCGTAGTGGTGCGCGGAAGGGCGGAAATCCAGGATGACAGCGGCCGGGAGGTTATTATTATCACGGAAATACCCTACCAGGTCAATAAGGCTTCGCTTGTGGCTAAAATCGCCGACCTGGTCAATGAAAAAAGAATTGAAGGGATCAGCGATGTCAGGGACGAATCTGACCGCAACGGCGTGCGCGTCGTAGTGGAGGTAAAACGCGATGCCCTGGCTAACGTGATCTTGAGCCAACTTTATAAGTATACGCCGCTACAATCTTCTTATGGCGTAAATAATATAGCGCTGGTCAACGGAAGACCCATGACCCTTTCGCTCAAAGATATGATTACGGAATTCATCAAGTTCCGTATCGAGGTCATTGTGCGCCGGGCTAAATTTGACTTGAAAAAGGCGCTTTCCCGCGCGCATATCCTGGCGGGCTTACTTGTAGCCCTCGATTATATTGACGCGGTTATCGAACTGATCAGGGCCTCTAAAAACCCTGATGAAGCCCGCGAGGGCCTTATGAAAGGCGGATTTATTAGCGACCTCGACCTGTTTTGGGAAAAATTCCGCACACTTATCGACGAGGTAAGCACCGACGAATTCCCGTCCTCGAAGGTAATGTCCTCTCTGAAGAACAGGCTAAGGCTATCCTCGGAAATGCGTCTGCAGCGCCTTACCGGCCTGGAACGCGATAAGATCCAGGAGGAATACGACGAGATCCAACGCCGCATTCACGAATTGCGCGAAATTCTCGCCAGCGAAATCCTTCAGCGCGAGGTGGTCAAACAAGAATTGCTCGATATCAAGGAAAAATACGGCGACGCCCGCCGCACCGAAATCAGCTATTCTGACGTCGATATCAGCATAGAAGACCTGATTAAGGATGAAGATGTAGCCATTACGATCTCTCATTTAGGCTATATCAAGCGCACACCTGTCGCAGAATACCGTACACAGGGCAGGGGAGGACGCGGCTCGCAGGGTAGCAAAACGCGCGATGCCGACTTTATAGAGCACCTCTTTGTGGCCAGTAACCACAATTATCTGCTGCTATTCACCGAGCAGGGCAAATGCTACTGGCTGCGCGCATATGAAATTCCGGAAGCCAGCAAAACGTCCAGCGGGCGAGTTATACAAAATATCCTCTCGCTTCCCAAAGAAGACAAGATCAGGGCTTATATTATTGTGAAGGACCTGACGGATAAGGAATTTCTTGACAACCATTTTATTATGTTCTGTACCCGCCGGGGTATGGTCAAGAAAACCGCAGTAGAGGCTTTTTCACGCCCCCGGGCAGGCGGTATTATCGCGATTACGATTAACGAAGACGACCAGTTGCTGGAAGCTCGCCTTACCAGCGGCGCCCACGAGATTTTTATTGCTACTCGCAATGGCAACGCTATTCGCTTCAACGAATCCAAAGTTCGCGCAATGGGCCGTTCAGCTGCCGGCGTCATCGGTGTTACGCTCAACGACGGCGGTAATAATGAAGTAGTAGGCATGGTGTGCGTAGCCCCCGATGATAAAGAGTCTACTATCCTTGTGGTCTCTGAAAAAGGCAACGGCAAACGCTCCGATATAGACGATTACCGACTCACCGGCCGCGGCGGCAAAGGCGTCAAAACGATGCAGGTGACCGACAAGACGGGCGCCGTAATTGCTATTAAAACGGTAGTAGAAGACGACGACCTCATGATTACGACTAAATCCGGTATCGTTATTCGTATGCCAGTCTCCGATATCAGGTTATGGGGCGTGCCACCCAGGGCGTTCGCGTGATCAGGCTGGATGATGACGAGGAAATTGCAGATGTAACGGTACTTTTAAGCAGTCTGCCGTGGAAGAAGCAGAAGCAGAAGAAGTTGTGGAAGCAGAAGAAGGTACGGAACCAGAACAAACCCCTGAGGCCTGAATTTAACGAAATCTTGACACACCAGACAGCCATTTTGATGTGTCATTTTCGTTTTATTACGTCTAAAAATTTGTAACTTACTTCTATAATCAAACTCAGCATTATGAAAAAGTTGATCTTCGGTCTGTCTGTCATGGTGTTTCTCTCCGGGACGCTGACGGCACAAGAGGATGCCAAAAAAGCACTCAGGGATGCAGGCAAAGCCATGGGCGCCTACAACCTTGATCCCACTAACAATAAATCCAAGCTACAGGAGGCAGTCACAGCTATCGATGTCGCCGCAGCCGGTCCAGAGACTAGCGTGATGGGCAAAACCTGGCAAACGAAAGGCGAAATCTACAATGAAATTGCTACCCAGATTGTCACAGTTCGCCAACTCGGCCTGGGTAAATTAGAGGATCTGCCCAAAGTAGAGCAGCCCGCTCTACAAGCAAGTACGGCTTTTCAAAAAGCTTTAGAACTTTCCGAGAAGAAGTATGAGAAAAAAGACGCTTTGAAAGGTCTCCAAGTAGCCCAGTCTCATTTGTACAATCTCGGTATTTTTGCTTACGAAGACAAAAACTACGCGCTGGCTTTCAGCGACTTCCAGGAAGTACTGAAAGTACACGATATTCTGACGGCCAACGAAGAAGCCAGCTCGCTCAATACGCCTGAAGCAATTAATGATCAGATGTATATCACCGGTCTTGCCGGTCTGAATGCCGAGAAAGTGGCAGAAGCAAAGCCGTATTTTGAGAAGTTGTATGCCGGTAGCTACGATAAACCCGCTATCTACGAGGCGCTCTATAAGATCAAAGCAGAAGAAAATATCGAGGATGCGTATAAGTATCTTGAAACGGGTCGCAAAAAATATCCCGACGATATCTCCCTGCTGTTTGCCGAAATTAACCACTACCTGCGCCTGAATAAACTCGATGAATTGATCGGTGAGCTGAAAATGGCTATCGAAAAAGAACCGAATAACGTTTCGCTCTACTCTACGCTGGGTAACGTCTATGACAACCTCTACCAGCGCGAATATGCAGCAGGTAACACGGCTAAAGCCGACGAATACTTCAATAGTGCTTTCGATTATTACAACCAGGCACTTTCAAAAGAACCCAATTTCCTGGATGCCATTTATAGCATTGGCGCTTTGTATTACAACAAAGCCGCTACGATGTCGAAAGATCTCAATGCACTCGCCAATGACCTTAGCAAAGAAGGCCAGCGCAAATACGACGTTATGCACAAGGAAATTGAAGTGCAATTCGATAAAGCATTGCCCTATTTCCAGAAAGCAGAATCACTCAATCCTAACGATGTCAATACTCTGATTGCATTGAAGGAGATTTTTGCCCGCAAAGACGATTTTGAGAAATCAACGAGTTCAAAAACGCTTTGAAGTGGTAAATGGTGGTGGCAAAAACGAGACCCCTTACTTTAAACAATAAGCTCGGTTTGTAGTTTATAATGGGCGTCCCACAAGTCATCGGCTTGTGGGACGCTCTGTTTGTCTCCACTTATGCCGTTTATGGAAAAGAAATTGCCGTTTTTTGGTTTCGCCGCGACCTGCGCCTGCACGACAGTGCAGGGCTGTATAATGCGCTGAAATCAGGCCGGCCTGTACTGCCCCTGTTTGTTTTTGATTCCGATATTCTTGACAGCCTGACTGATCGCAGCGATGCCCGGGTGTCGTTTATTCACCAGGAGCTTACCCACATGGACAAGCAATTGCGTGAACTGGGCAGCGGCATGCTGGTCAAATACGGCCGGCCAATTGATGTGTGGCGCCAAGTGCTGCAGTCTTTTCCCGTAAAAGCTGTTTTTACCAATAGTGATTATGAACCGTATGCCCTGGAAAGAGACCGCGCTGTCGGTTCATTGCTCAAGGAGACGGGCATTTCATTCGCCAGTTTCAAAGACCATGTCATTTTTGAAAAAGATGAAGTAACGAAAGACGACGGTTCGCCCTATACGGTTTTTACCCCGTATAGCCGAAAATGGCGCACGATACTACCTCCAGGCCTGATGCCCTTGCAGCCTTCGATACCGCTCCGTATTTTCACGGGTTTATACAGCAGCCCCACCTTCCGGCCTTGCCCACATTGGCCGACATAGGATTTCAGGCTTCCGACCTCCCATTCCGCCTAAATCAAGCCAGGGCCTGATTAAAACTACGACAAAACCCGCGACTTTCCGGCTATCGAGGGCACTTCCAGGCTGGGCATCCATTTCCGCTTTGGCACGATCAGCATTCGCGAAAAAGCGCAACGCGCATTAGAGCTCAATCAAGTGTATGTCAACGAACTAATCTGGCGCGACTTTTACGCCCAGATTTTATATCATTTTCCGCAAGTAGTGACCCGGGCTTTCCGGCCGGAATACGATCGGATACAATGGCGCAATGATGAAGGTGAATTTATGCGCTGGTGCGAGGGGCGCACGGGGTATCCCATTGTTGATGCGGGTATGCGCGAGCTGAATGCCACCGGGTATATGCACAACCGGGTGCGCATGATTACGGCCAGTTTTCTCACCAAACACCTGTTAATCGACTGGCGCTGGGGAGAGGCTTATTTTGCTTCTAAGCTGCTCGATTTCGATCTGGCAAGCAATAACGGCGGCTGGCAATGGGCTGCGGGCTGCGGCACGGATGCAGCGCCTTATTTCGGGTGTTTAATCCGACTGCCCAACAACAAAAATTCGACAAAGACTTCTTATACGTCAGGCAATGGGTGCCGGAGTGGGAGTGCGGATTACCTGGCGCCCATAGTCGATCATGCATTTGCTCGGGCAAGGTGTCTTCAAACTTATAAAGAAGCGCTGAGCCGCTGATGTATCGCCATGACTTGCGGGATTAACGGATGTTCGCCATCGTTGTAAATTAAGTAGTCGGCGCGCGCTACTTTTTCCGCTTCCGGCATTTGCTGGTTTATTCTTGCCGCCACTTCTTCTTCCGTGCTATTGTCGCGTGCCACCACCCGCTGTATCCGAAGCGGTTCGGGCGCTGTGACCACAATAACGCCGTCGAGTTGTGTATACCCGCCACTTTCGTATATCAAGGCCGCCTCCTTTAGCGCGTAGGGCGCATGGCTTTGTTGCTGAAACCATCGCTCCCCGTCTTCAAAAACGGCAGGATGCACAATGGCATTGAGATGTTGGAGCAGGCTTCGGTCGTTAAACGCAAGCTGCGCCAGGTATTTTCGGTTTAATTCGCCTTCCACCGTATAGGCATCGGAGCCGAATAACTCTTTTATAGCAGCCACCAGCTTTTTATCATGGTTCATCAGCCATTTAGCGCGTTCATCGGCATAGTAGATGGGGATGCCCAACGTTTCAAATATGCGGCAAACCGTGGTTTTTCCACTGCCGATGCCTCCGGTGATGCCGATCTTTTTCATAATACCAATTTTAAAGTAAAGTAGGAATAGATGAGCGTACTAATATGAATTCTTAAAACATATTTTACTCAGACGAAATTTTCTTATCAATTTTAAATTATTAAAACAAACTCCAAAAAATAAATTTCAAGCCAAACTCTCTCCAACCAACGCCAATTTCCTATTTTCGGAAAAATTAAACACCGCATGACCACTCGAAACTGGATCGCCGCAGTTGTACTGATGGGGCTTATGACCGGGGTAGGAGAGAGGCTGCTCGCACAAGACCTGCATTTCTCGCAGTACTACAACGCCCCGCTCAATACCAGTCCGGCGCTAACCGGCGTATTCTCCGGCGATATCCGCATGGGCGCCAATGCCCGGCAACAGTGGGCGAGTGTGCCGGTGCCTTACCTGACTTTTTCGGGTTACTACGACCGCAAGATTTATGTGCCGGGGCTGACTAATGGCTTACTGGGAGGCGGCATTTTATTCAATTACGATAAAGCCGGCGACGGCAATCTGAGCTGGGCGCAAATAGGTTTAGCCGCGTCATATACCCAGCAAATAGCGGAGACGCATTACCTGACCGGTGGCGCCATGCTGCAATTGGGTCAACGCGCATTTGATCCAACTAAGCTTAATTTCGACGATCAATACAACGGCGACATCTTTGACCCCACGTTGGCTTCCGCCGAGTCTTTCCCAAAAACCTCCGTAGCCTACACCGATCTCTCTGCGGGTATCAACTGGCTGATGATTTCAAGAGATAATCGAAATGAAATAGTTGCCGGCATAGCCTTTTACCACTTAACCCAACCCGCAGTAGGTTTTTTTGACGATCGCAGCGCTACTTTGCCCATGAGATCGGCAGTCTATACGCATGGTGTTGTCCAGGTAGCTGAAAAATTGGATGTAGTCGTCCATGGCGCCTGGCAATTGCTGTCGCCGCAGCGGGAAATTCTGGCCGGCGCCGGCGCCCGGTATCACTTGTTAGTAACCCCTTTACAAATCATTGCATTACAAGCAGGACTTTCTTACCGCTTGTCGGATGCGCTCATCCCGCATATCGAATTGCACTACAACGATTGGATGGTAGGATTGAGTTATGATATCAATACTTCGCCTTTTCAGGTGGCTACCGCAAGGCGTGGCGGACCCGAAATTTCCCTGCGGTATATCATCACCAAAGTGAAGCCGCCAGATGCGTTTAAATCATGTCCGGTATTTTAGAGCTTGTTTGGACATTCGTCAATTGGCTACAAGCGGCCAATTTTGTTTTATATTTCGTTGCGTTTTTTCGCCGTAGCTGCCGGCTACGCCTGCAAAACGCGCCTCGTCTAAACCAAAATTTGCTCGCTTTCGCTCAATCACGAAAATCCAAACAAGCTCTTAGAAAAATGAATATGGCATTTGCAAAATACTATACAAGCGTAGCGGTAATCTGCCTGTTGGCTCATCCGAATTTTGCGCAACCTTTCAAGGCTTACCTGAATGCGGGACAAACATCGGCTGCTCAGAATGACCACTATGCCGCAATGCATTACCTGGGCAAAGCCATTGAGCTGCGTCCCGACGCCCTGCAGGCACAATACCTTTACGCCGAGTCTGCACGCCGGTTCAATGCCTTTGAATTGGCGGAGGCAGCCTATAAAAAAGTACTCGAACTCGATAAAAAGGGCGAGTTTCCGCTCACGCTGTTTTGGCTGGGGAAAGTCTGCCAGTCGATGGGTAACTATTCCGCAGCGCAGGACCACTACGACCAGTTTCTGGCACTGCATCCCGATGGCGAACAAGCCAGGCTGGCCCGGGAGGCCATATCTTCCTGCCAATGGGCGGCCGGCCAATCTCCGGATACGTATTCGCTACGCGCGCTTGGCAAAAGTGTAAACTCCGGCTTCTCGGAATTTGCGCCGGTTCAGGCAGGGGATACCCTTTATTTTACTTCTTATCGTTTTGATTATAATGAAGATACGCGCAAACCCAAGCGCAAGCTGTCGAAAGCTATGATGACTGTGAAGGGTGGGAGAGGGCGCCCCCTGGCAAAGCCGTTTAATGAAGATGAAAAACATACCGCGCACGTGGCGTTTAGTTTAAATAAAAAACGACTTTACTACACCATTTGCGAATTCGTTAACGCCGCTGATATCCGTTGCGCCATTTACTACCGGGAAAAAGACAAGCGCAACCGCTGGAAGGAACCCGCTGTTAAGTTGCCGCCCGGCATCAATGCGCCTGGGTTTACGGCTACCCAGCCATGTATAGGCTACGACTCGCTTTTGCAAAAAGAAGTGCTTTATTTTACAAGCGATCGCCCGGGAGGCAGAGGCGCTTTGGATGTTTGGGCGGCCATCGTTGAAAGTGGAGAAAACAAATTTGGCGAGCCCATCTCCTTAGAAGCCGTCAATACGCCGGGCAACGACGTGACGCCATTTTTCCACACACCCTCCCAAACGCTGTATTTTAGCAGCGATAGCCGTCAGGGATTTGGAGGCTACGATATATATCGCTACGCGAAAGGCAGCGAAATTGTCCCGCTGGCGCCGCCGTTTAATTCCAGCTATAACGACTTGTACTATTCAAGCGGTGCAGACGGCAAAAGCGGCTTTCTGGCATCGAATCGCCCTGGCACGCAGTATCTCGACCCTGCCATGAAGGCGTGTTGCAACGATATTTTTGAATTCGCCTATGCCCCGCCGCCGCCACCGGCCAATGAGCCGGCGCCCACCACCGAAATACCTCCCTTGCCGAGTGTACCCAGTTTTGAACCCAAAGAACCCGGTGCCCAGGCGCCTGGAAGACTTTTTGCCACTGGCCCTGTATTTCGACAACGACGAACCCGACAGGCGAACCCGGAAATCAACCACCCGACAAACGTATGCGCAAACCTATGAGCGCTATTATGCGCGCAAAACGGAATATATCACCGCCTACGCCTCCCCGCTGAAAGAAGCCGACCAGGAAGAGGCGGAAACCCTCATGGATGCCTTTTTTTGAAGAGAAAGTGAACAAAGGCTACGAGTGGCTGCTGCGGTTTTCTGAGATTTTACACGAACGGCTGGTAGCCGGCCACCAGGTGGAGATTTTCATCAAAGGTTTTACAAGCCCAAGAGCGCAAAGCGATTACAACCTGTCGCTGGGCCGCAGGCGAATCAGCAGCCTGCGCAATCATTTTGATACCTACCGCGAAGGATTGTTTTCGTCCTTTCTGAAATCCGGACAATTGATTATCACCGAGCGTTCTTTTGGCGAGGCGACTGCCGCTGCCGGAGTTAGCGACGACCTGTTCGACCTGCGCAACTCGGTATTCAGCATCGGCGCCGCCAACGAACGCAGGGTAGAAATTGTGGAGATTAAATCGCAGTAAGATCAGGCCTGCTTTTTTAACAGCGATTGTTCTAAACGAGGCGATTTTAATATCTTAGGCGCCAGCCAATACCATATTACCGCAATAGCTACGCCCATAATAGCCCCCAGATACACATCCTTCAAAAAGTGCTGAATAAGATATATTCTGGAAAAGCCGACGAGCAGCGCAATCAGAAAAAGAAGGCGCCTAAGCCTTTTTCAGGCAAACTAAATGCCAGAAAAGCAAAAATAGCAAATGCCGACATGGTATGCCCCCGATGGGAAACTGGTTAATCCCCCGTGCATAGCCACACCCGTAACCGGATCGATTTGATCGAGCAATCCGGCATTTTAAAAAATAAAAAGGGGCGTTCATGTGCAAAAAACTGCTTGGAAATGCCACTGGCAAGAATCACGGTTATACCTAAAAGCGGCACTGCCGCGGCATGGCGATATTTGACAAATAATAATATTATCAGAGCCGGTATATAGATGTAAGCTTCTCCCAGCATGGTCGCAAACCGGAAAAAGGCATCGCCAAAATCAGACCGGTACTGGTTGACAAACAGGATGTCGGCTCCCTGGTCGATGAGTGCAAGCATAACGGCCCCAACCAAAAGAAAACCCACAAAAAGCGAATGGAAATAAGGATTATTGTTCCACAGTTGTTTTACCACGTTCATATTTTCTTATCCACATGCTTATATACGCGCGAATTGCACTTAAGTTGACCACTTTGGAGTCATTCATCGCTTTATAAGTCAAAAATAGTCCAATAGGGAATAATATGGCACAGGGTAACCACGCGGCTGCGGCTGCGGGAATGACGAAGGTTTCGGCAATTTTGCGGCAAAAAATAGTCAGCACAACAAATAGCATAAAGAAGATAATAGACACCAAAATGGGATATCCGAAGCCCCCTTTGCGAACGATAGCCCCCATAGGCGCGCCTATAAACACAAAAATAAAGCAAACCACCGCCATGCTGAATTTCGTCCAGAGCTCGAAGATGTGTTTGGCCTCAGCTTCGCGGATGGAATCGATAGACCGGGAGGCTGATTCTGCCTGATTGAGCACACCGCGGGTCAGGGTTTTTGCTTTGCTGCTAATTTCTTTCCTGTCGCGCAAGCCGAAACTGCGGTAGAATCCATTTTCCGCTTTCAGGCTGTCGGCATTTTGCTCGTAAATCCGATAGGGCAAGGGGTTGTGAAGAGCTGCTTTATTGGCCAAAGCAGTTGCGGGGATTGACTGGATGTCTCTTTCCGGCCTTGAGGCGGCGATAGTCCTTACAGTATCCGGCTGGTATGCGTTTTCGGTGGGGGTATTGTCTTTAGAAGCCTCAAGCAGACTATCTGGCGTGATATAATGGAAATAGGCGTTAAAATTATTCGAAAAACTTTCCCTGCGGTTGGATATCCTGATACGAATAGAGTCTATGGCCACGCGAAGTTGGCCGCTGCTCATCATGGTCCGGTTTTGTTTGAAAAGTTCTTCGTTTGTGCGGTTGAGGTCAAATTCACTGAGGTCAAATATTTTGGTCCAGTGCTTAAACGATGTACGCACAAACGGAAAACCCTTATTATTGGCTGCGTTGCCGGGCTGCACCTCGATATACTGGTGTCCGTCAGTGAGCCGCATAACGAAATAGCGATCATCTTCCAGTGAATACATCTCCCCGCTTTTGGCAGTTACCACACTTAGGCGGTTGCGACTTGCCTCATTGTGGTCGTATATCAATACATCTTCAATCGTGCGGCCGTCGCTTTTTTTATTCCCAATGTGAATGGCCTGTCCCTGAAAGTCCTCGTTGAATACGCCCTCGTCAATGCGCAGACTGGGCTTTTGGCGCTGAATATCGTACATGCGCGAGCCAAACTTCCAGGTTGGCAATGGAATCAGGTTATTGGAACAGATATAGGAAAATACGGCCGTGAAAGCGCCAAAGACGATGAGCGAACTCATTACCCGTATCAAAGACACACCTGCTGATTTGAAAGAGGACAATTCGTAGTATTCAGCCAGGTTGCCGAGTACCATGACGGAGGAGATCAGTATGGCCAAGGGAAGTGACATGGGTATCAACGCCACGCACCGGTATGCCAGTAACTCTATCAGCAAAAAAATCCCAAACCTTTGCCTGCAATATCGTCGATATATAACCACAGCGTTTGCATCAACAATACAAACATGGCTATCATAAAAGTGACAACAAAAGGTGGAATAAAACTGCTGATGACCAGCCGGTCCAATTTCTTCATGCCCATTCAGGTTCCTGCTGCAAAGATAGCGCTATAACGCCAGTTGGTAGAATAAATTACCGCGCATTTGCAGTTCTTTCACATTTTGAAAAAAAATTGGACAACCGCTGTAACATCCTGCCAATTGAATCGTCGAGTTATGGAAAGCGAGATAATCGCAGCATAGTAATCACCCGAGCGTATGAGCCTGCAATATTTTAAGCAGCACATATTTCCTGTTAAAGACAAGCTTTACCGCTTTGCCTATCGCTTGCTGGGCAACGCAATGGATGCCGAAGATGTGGTACAGGAAGTGTTTCTTAAAATATGGAAGAAGCAGGAAGAATGGGCGGCTATTGAAAATATGGAGGCCTGGTGTATGACGATGGCCAAAAATGTGAGCATCGACAAATTGCGGAATGCAAAAAGGTTTTCAGGAGAAAGTATCGACCTGGCAGGTGATAAAACTGCGGACTATACTAATCCCCACGACAATGCCGCTTACGCCGACCTGTCTGTGCTGCTTAGAAAAGCCATCGATAATCTGCCCGAAAAACACAAGATGACTATTTACCTGCGCGATATCGAAGGGCTGAGCTACCAGGACATAGCCGATATCATGCAAATACCCCTGAATCAGGTGAAAATCACCCTCTTCAGGGCCAGAAATCTGATTAAAGAAACCATGCTCAAATCGGAAGCATATGGATTATAGGTATATCACTGCTTTGTTGGAACGCTATTTTCTGGCAGAAACCACGCTGGAAGAGGAGCAGGTTTTAGCGGATTATTTTCAAAAGAAGACGTACATGTTTCTTTAAAAGATTATAAACCCCTCTTCAACTTGTTTAGGGAAGAGCGCCAAATTGAACTGCCCGCTACTTTTGAACCCAGGTTTATGCTACCTGAGCAACCTGCCAGGTCTACACGCCTGCGCTTTTTGCGATTTGCAGTTCGGGTCGCGGCGGTTCTCCTTTTTATGTTCGGTATGTATAAATTGTACGTGCCCGCGCCCGCGCCTGCCACAAAAGAAAGCGCGGCGATCGACTGGTCGAAATACGAACCGGAAACACCTGAAGAAGCCTTCCGGATAACGCGCTCAGCGATGCTGCGTCTATCTACGGAAATCAACAAAGGCGCGGCCGCGGCCGCTAAGGAAGTAGACAAAATCAATCACTAATCACCTGACTGTTTTTCTTAATTTTTTCATTCAAAAAGAATACAATAATGAAACGTTTGCAATGGATATTAGTCATTGCCCTGCTGCCTGTTGCCGCTTCGCTGCAAGCACAGGCCAACGCTATCGAAAAGTACTTCTCGCAGTATGTGGAAGACGACCGGTTTAGCGTGGTGTACATCAGCTCCAGGCTGTTAAATATGATGAAAGACGCCGATATCGAAGATTTCGACGACGAGGAGTCGAAAGTCATCATGGAAATCGCCAAGGACCTGAAAGGCCTCCGCATTCTCTCTACCGACGTGACACCCGACAAGTTTTATAAGGAGGCCAAAGAAAAAATTAATACCTCGGAATACGAGGTGTGGATGACTGTGCGCGATAAAGACGGCGATAATGTGGAGTTCCTTGTAAAAGAAAACAAGGAGAAAAAGATCGAGGAATTGCTCATGCTGATTTCGGGCGACGAGTTTATGCTACTCAGCTTTGTGGGCAATATCGACCTCGATAAGGTGTCAAAACTCGCCGATGAAATAGAAAAAGACAAGTAAATAACACCCTCATCATGAAATCACTCCTGCTTTTGACCTGTTTTTTGCTGATTGGCATATCGCCGCTATTTTCACAGGCTGATCCCATTCGGCGTTTTTTCAATCAATACAAGGATTACGACGATGTAACCCACGTCAAACTACAAGGATGGCTGCTCAAGATAGCCTCGCGGCATGCCGACGACGACTCTGCTGAGAAATTGCTGAGAAAGATCAGCCACCTGCGCATTATGACGATGGAAAATGGCAGCCTGGTAACCCCGGCTTCTTACAATCAACTACTCAGAGAGGTTAGAGACCAGTCATTCGAAGACCTCCTGCAACTTAGAGAAGGCAGCGAACGCATCGATATGCTGTTCAAGGAAAAAAACGGCGAGATAACCGACGTTTTGCTCTTGATCAGCGGCGAAGACGAGTTTATGCTGCTAAACCTCGAAGGACGCCTGAAATTCAGCGACCTGAATGACCTGGATATTGAAGTGGAAGGCGGTGATTATTTTAAGAAAATACCCGAAGAAAAGGCCATGTTGCCCAAAGCGTGATGGCGATCTTTTACGACTTTACGACTGTATGCGTTAATAGTCCTACAGTCGTAAAGTCGTAAAGTCCCACCTCAGCTCACCAGCAGCGGAAAGTGCGCCTTGCGAACTTCCTCCACCTCTGCGATAGTTTTGGGTATCGGATTTCCCAAAATGCGATGGCTGGTAGCGGTGATGAGTACGTTATCCTCGATCCGGACACCTCCAAAATCGCGGTAAGCCTGCAATTTATCGTAGTTAATGAAATCTAAGTATTTGCCTTGTTGTTGCCACAAATCCATCAACTCGGGGATGAAATACACGCCGGGTTCCACTGTTAGCACAAAGCCGGGCTGCAGCGCTCTGCCCAGTCTGAGCGATTTGAGGCCAAACTGTATGCTCCGCTCCAACTCACCGGCATATCCCACGTATTGCTCGCCCACGTCTTCCATATCGTGTACGTCGAGCCCCAGCATATGGCCGAGGCCATGCGGGAAAAACAAAGCAAAGGCGCCGCTGGCGATAGCTTCGTCGGTATCGCCTTTCATCAATCCCAGTGATTTGAGTCCTTCTACCATTACCCGTGCGCTGAGCAGGTGCACGTCGTAGTAACGCACCCCCGGCTTGAGGGCATCTATTGCGCTGAGCTGCATCTGAAGCACGAGGTTGTAAATATCCCGTTGCCGGGAGGTGAAAGTGGGATCTACAGGAAACGTGCGCGTAATGTCGCCCGCATAAAACATATGGCTGTCGGCGCCAAAATCACCCAATACCAGCTTGCCGCTGGTGAGTGTATTGCCGTGATAGTGGTTGTGCAGCGTTTGGCCGTTAATAGTCAGGATAATCGAATAGCCGGGTTGCGTGCCATGGGCTTGTGCAATACCTGCCGCAATTCCCGCCAGGGCGGCTTCCGTGATGCCCGGTTTGGCGGCTTTCATCACCGCCAGATGCATATCGCCGGTAAAATTCACGGCTTTTTCCAGCTCGGCCACTTCCTCGTCCGATTTGATGTTGCGCTGGGCAACAATAGCTTTGATAAGCGATTCGGAAACACCGGCAGCAAGTTGATCTACCGGCGTATCCAGCCAGCGGCTCAGCCTGATGCTGTTGTCGCCCCGGTAAGGAGGAAGATAGTGGATCTTGCGTTGCCCGGCTTTTGCAGCTCGCAGCTTATCCGTCAATGCGGCGTATGGGGCTGTATGAGAAACACCGATTCGATGTGCCAACTCGGCCATCGAAGGCTGAGGCCCATCCACACGATATATTCAACGCTTAGATCGTCGCCGTATAATGTGGTTGTATTTTCATCAATATCGATTACCAACGCCAAGCCAGGCTGAGAAATACCCGCAAAATAGAGGAAATGGCTGTCTTGCCGGAAAGGGTAGGTATTATCGAGGTAATTCATCGGGCTGTCGTCGTTGCCCGGCAATAAAACAATACCGCTGCCAACCTCTTTTTGCAATCGGGCCCTGCGGGCTGCATAGGTGGCGGCACTAAAAAGATGATTATTTATCATGTGTTCTTCGCTTTAACTCATCTCGTATCTCCGCAGCGCGCTCGTATTCTTCTTTGCCTAGCGCATCTTCGAGCATTTCAAGCAATTTGTCGTAGTTGATGCTATCGAGCGATGCTTCCGGATTGGAAAGACGTGGAGTAACCGGCGCCTCTTCCAGCGCGATGCCTGCTTCATCCAATATGGCTGCATTGGCATAAATCGGACATCCAAATCTGACGGCCAGTGCTATAGCATCCGAGGTGCGGGCATCCAATTCAAATATTTCCCCATTCTCTTTAACGCAAACCAGCATGGCATAAAAAACGCCTTCTTTTAGTTCGGAAACAATAACTTCCTGCAATTGGACGCCCAATGCAACTAATGCGTTTTTGAATAAATCGTGCGTGAGCGGTCTGTTTGGTTGTATGCTTTCGATGGCAATAGCAATGGCTTGTGCTTCGAACCCCCCAATAACTACCGGCAACCGTCTTGTGCCGTCTTCCTCTTTTAATACTACGACAAAACTATTGGGCTGTGATTCACTATTGGCAATCGCCACAATATGCATTTCTATTTTATACATAGCCTTGCCTCTTCTTTGGTCTTATTTCAGAACACCTTCAGGTAGGATACGGTTGTAGCTTTCACCCCCTGATTAAGGCTGAAGTGTGTATTTCCTTCGCAAGATAATGAATTGTGTAATAAGCCGCAATTTTGTATAATTGTCCTTTTATGGTATTTTTAAAGCACAATTCTAAAACCCTCCAAATCACACATATGTGTATTCGAGCCTTTCTTTTTGTGTGGCTGGGTTGCCATGTTAGCGGCTTATTTGCCCAACCCGATGCGAAAGCCGTTATGAGGTATCCAGCGCTGAGCCCCGACGGCGCAACACTGGCATTTTGCTACCAGGGAGATATCTGGACGGTACCTTCTTCCGGAGGAAAAGCCACCCGCCTCACTGTCCACGCTGCCTACGAGAGCCACCCACACTGGAGCCCCGACGGCCAATCAATCGCCTTTCAGGGTAACCGGTTTGGCAATAACGATATCTTTGTGATGAGCGCTTCCGGCGGAACGCCCAAGCGACTTACCCATTTTTCCGTTAATGACGAAAATCCTAAATGGGATACCGCCGGGCGCATTTTGTTTAATTCCCGTCGTTATTATGCTTCCGTAGAACGCGCTCCTGAGATGATGACGGTTTCGTCTGAAGGAGGCACGCCCTACCGCCGTTCCGACGCGCTGGGCAATGCGCCCTGTCCCTCGCCCGATGGCCGCTGGCTGGCCTTCGAATACGGATCGTGCCCGGCTAACAGGGAAGCCTATCAGGGACCCGCACAACGCGATATTTGGCTGCAGGACACACAAACCGGCGATTTGCAACGCCTCACTACTTTTGAGGGCCAGGATGTTCAGCCGCTTTGGGCAGGTCCCTCTGCGTTGTATTTCCTGAGCGCCCGTAGCGGTCGCTACAATCTGTACCGGCAGCCTATTCAAAATGGCCGGGCAAATGGCGAACCCGTTGCTTTAACCCGCTTTACCGACGAAGGTATACGCTATTTCAGTGTGAGCGCAGATGGCGCGCATATCGTTTTTGAAAAAGGCGCGGATTTGCACTATCTGTCTCCAACTTCAACAAGTGAATCCAAACTATTGAATATTGATGTAAAAAGTGATGAACGTTTCGATCCCTACAAAATACAAGCGCTAAGCGATAAAGCTACCGACTTTTCGCTTTCTCCCAATGGGAAATACATCGCTTTTACGGTTCGCGGAGAAATATTTATTACCCAGGCCAATAAAGAAAAACGTTATTGCGTGCCGGTTTCCAAACACGCTTTCAGAGACCAATCTCCACTGTGGCTGTCCGATTCTACGCTGTTGTTTTTATCCGATAGAAATGGCAACAAAGACCTGTATTTGGTCAAATCGGCTGATGAGTCTACTTCTGATCTCTTTCGTGCACTCCGCCTGGATATCCAGCCCCTCACCGACACTCCCGAACAGGAATCCCAGCCGGTTTTATCTCCCGATCGCAAGCGAATTGCCTTTGTAAAGGATAAAGGCCGATTGGTAGTAGCGGATATAGATAGCAAAGGGAAAATGACAAACCAGCAAACCCTGCTGAACGGTTGGAGCACTCCCGAAGGCGTGGCCTGGAGCCCCGATGGCAATTGGCTGGCCTATGCCCAGGACGATCTCGATTTTAACAAGGAGATCTACATCCATGCAGCAGATAACAAAAGCAACCCCGTCAACGTAAGCCTTCACCCACGCGTGGATGAATCCCCGGTATGGAGCGCCGACGGCAGTAAATTAGCATTCCTCTCCAAGCGCAACAACGATAACGCCGACGTCTGGTTTGTATGGCTAAAAAAAGTCGACTGGGAAAAAACCAAACGAGATGGGGAGGATAAAGAAGACGAACCCGTCGTAAAAAAAGATACCAGCGCATCCAAACCAGTTGTTATCGATTTTGATGACATTTACAAAAGACTCGTACAAGTCAGCAGCTTGCCGGGCAACGAGGCAAGCGCCATGATCTCAAAAGACGGCCATACCTTCTATTTCTCTACCAATCGGGGCGACCGTCAGATGCAGGCCGGCAAGCGCAGCCTGATGAGCATTAAATGGGACGGAAGTGATCTCACCACTATCCTCGACGATAAAGCGCTATCGATGCTCCAATGGGATAAGGATTTGAAAAATATGATTGCACTGGATGAGAACGGAAAGCTAACCAAAATTGAACCCGGCATAAAAAAAGCGGATAACATCCCATTTGAGGCAAAAATGGTGATCAATTATGCCGAAGAACGCAAACAGGTTTTTGAAGAAACCTGGCGGGAACTTAATGCAGGTTTTTACGATCCACAATTCCACGGCCAGGACTGGCAGGCGCTTCGCAAAAAATACGAACCCCTTGCGCTTGCTTCCTCTACTACACAGGATTTTCAGTTTTTTGTTAATGAAATGCTGGGCCAGCTCAATGCAAGCCATATGGGATTTACCAGCCCCAACCCCGAAGAACTGCAGGTGGAAAAAACCGGCTGGCTGGGCATTGAAGTCACGCCGGTGAACCAGGGAGTCAAAGTGGAACGCGTAGTCCCTGACAGCCCCGCCGACAGAAATGACAGTAAACTTTATCCCGGCGATATCATTACTGCCGTAAATGCTGTCCCCGTTTCCGCTAATGTGAACTTTTACAGCCTGTTGAACGGCACCATCAACGAACGAACCCTGCTGGAAGTGCAAAATGCCAAAGGCCAACGTCGCGATGTGGTGATTCGCCCCGCAGAAGCATTGGGCGATCAGTTCTACGATGAATGGGTGGCGGAACGCAGAAAACTGGTCGACAAGTGGTCGGCAGGCAAGCTGGGGTATATCCATATCCGCGGCATGAACTGGCCCAGTTTTGAACGTTTTGAACGCGAACTCACTGCAAGTGGACAAGGCAAGGAAGGGCTTCTTATAGACGTGCGGTATAACGGCGGCGGCTGGACTACCGATATGCTGATGACAGTGCTGAATGTACAGCAGCATTCCTATACGATCCCCCGCGGCGCCGCCAGGGATCTGGATAAGGAAAATAAGCAGTTTTACGCCAATTATCCTTTTGGCGAACGACTGCCTTTCCCGGCACTTACCAAGCCTTCCGCTGCGCTTTGCAACCAGGATAGCTACTCTAATGCCGAGATATTTTCACACGCCTACAAGCACCTCGGAATCGGCAAATTAATAGGTACCCCGACTTTCGGCGCCGTAATTTCAACCGGGGGCTTCAATCTGATGGACGGCTCTTTTGTACGCATGCCTTTCCGGGCCTGGTTTGTGAAAGCTACCGGCCAGAACATGGAAAACGGCCCGGCTATTCCCGATTTTATCGTGGAGAACAAGGCCGATTATCGCGCGGAAGAAGCCGACCTCCAACTAAAAAAAGCCGTAGACGTGTTACTCGAACAGTTGAATAACGTCAAAGATTAGCATGCAAAAAATCTATACCTTTGCATCGCTTTTTTAACATTCAAAACAAAAAGGTTCCATGTCTAAAGTCTTGATTATTGGCGCTGGTGGAGTAGGGCGCGTGGTTGTCTACAAATGTGCCCAGCACCCCGACGTTTTTTCTGAAATTTTGCTGGCCAGCCGCACCAAATCGAAATGCGACGCGATAGCCGCTGATGTAAAACGCGATACGGGATATCAGGCCATTTCCACAGCTGCCGTCGATGCAGAAAATGTGCCCGAACTCACTGCACTGATCCGCGAATTCCAACCGGCAATGGTGATCCATGTGGCTTTACCATACCAGGACCTTACTATCATGGATGCCTGCCTCGAAGCCGGCGTCCACTACCTGGATACGGCCAACTACGAGCCTAAAGACGTTGCCAAATTTGAATACAAATGGCAGTGGGCCTATCACGACCGGTTTAAAGACGCCGGATTGCTGGCTGTATTGGGCTGTGGTTTTGACCCCGGCGTGACCAGCGTATATACGGCTTACGCGGTGAAGCACCATTTTGACGAAATCCATTATCTCGATATAGTTGATTGCAATGCAGGTAGCCACGGCAAAGCTTTCGCTACCAATTTTAACCCGGAAATCAATATCCGTGAAATTACCCAACCCGGCAAATACTACGAAAATGGCCAATGGGTGGAAATTCCGGCACATTCCGTAATGAAACCCCTCAGCTATCCGGGTATCGGCCCCAAAAATTCGTACCTGATATACCACGAGGAGCTCGAGTCACTGGTCAAGAATTTTCCCTCACTCAAGCGTGCCCGATTTTGGATGACTTTCGGCGACGAATACCTCACGCACCTTCGCGTGATCCAGAATATCGGCATGTCGCGCATCGATCCCGTGATGTATAAGGGGGTAGAAGTTATTCCGCTCGAATTTCTCAAATATGTGCTGCCCGACCCGGGCGAACTGGGAGAAAACTATACCGGGGAAACTTCTATCGGCTGCCGAATCAGGGGTATCAAAGACGGCAAGGAGAAAACTTATTACGTGTGGAATAATTGCAGCCACCAGGCCGCCTACGAAGAAACCGGCGCGCAGGGCGTATCGTATACTACAGGCGTACCTGCCATGATCGGCGCTATGATGATGCTAAAAGGAGAGTGGACGGGTAACGGCGTGTTCAATGTGGAGCAATTTAATCCCGATCCATTTATGGCACAACGCAATGTGTGCGGATTGCCCTGGCACGAACAGTTTAATATTGACCTGGAATTTTAAGCCGAACGGGTTTGGTTTTTGGGGGGGGGGTGTTGCCCGGGTTTTTGGCTTTTTGTTTTAGGTTATAAAGCGCATACTATGCCTATCGATTTTCAGCAAGTGCCTTCGCCCGCCTATGTGTTGGAACAGGACCGACTGATCAAAAACCTGGAATTGATCAAACGGGTACAGGATGAAGCAGGAGTTTCTGTCATATTGGCGCTCAAAGGTTTTGCTATGTGGCGCGTTTTTCCGCTGGTGCACCAATACCTCAGCGGGGCCCGGCGAGTTCGCTATATGAAGCCCGGCTTATTTACGAAGAAATGGGCTGCAAGGCCCATACCTATGCTCCTGCTTATCTGCCCGGCGATTTTGAAGAAATTATGCGCTATAGCAGCCATATTACTTTCAATTCTTTGACTCAATATCAGCGCTATGCCAGGCAACTGGAGGAGAGCGCAATTTCAGCAGGATTGCGGGTTAATCCGGAATATTCAGAGGTAGAAGTAGACTTATACAACCCCGCTGCTCCCGGTTCAAGGCTGGGGGAGCTGAGCCAGGCGCTGGAGGGGGGCCTTCCCGATGGCATCGAAGGACTTCACTTCCATACGCTTTGTGAATCTTCATCTTTTGACCTGGAAAAAGTCCTAGCTGCATTTGAAGCAAAATTCAGCCGGTATTTCACCCAACTGAAATGGGTGAATTTTGGCGGGGGCCACCTGATGACCCGAAAAGGTTACGATACCGACCACTTAATTGCACTGCTGAAGTCCTTTCGCCGGCGTTATCCCCATCTTGAAGTCATTCTCGAACCGGGAAGCGCTATAGCCTGGGAAACCGGCGTGTTGGTCTCTACTGTTCTGGATATAGTGGACAACCATGGGGTTAAAACCGCTATCCTCAACGTATCTTTTACCGCTCATATGCCCGATACCCTCGAAATGCCCTATCGGCCCCGGATCACTGGAGCAGATGCCGTTCCTCAAGCAGGAAAACCCTGCTATCGGATGGGAGGGTATCTTGCCTGGCAGGTGATTATATGACGGAGTATTCTTTTGACCGCGAATTAGCCGTAGTCGACCTGATCGTGCTCGAAGATATGATCCACTACACAATGGTCAAAACGAGTATGTTTAACGGTGTAAAACACCCCGATATCTGCATCTGGCATGAAGAGGAAGGTACACTGGAGCTTGTTCGAAGTTTTACTTATGAAGATTATAAGGGGCGTTTGTCCTGAGTAAAAATGATTGCAGAATCGATATTTCAACAATTGGTTGCGGATCTGCTCGCTGTTTACGAGGAGCGGGAAGCACGCAATATTGCCGTAATTGTCTTTGAAGACGCACTCGGACTAAAGCCATCTCAATTTCAAGCCCTACTTTCTGTCGATCAGCAGCAACTGTTACAAGATATTGCACGCCGTCTTCTACACCATGAGCCCTTGCAATATATTTTGGGCCGGGCTGATTTTTATGGTTTAAAATTCACTGTCAATCCGGCTGTATTAATACCCCGGCAAGAGACGGAAGAACTTGTGTATTGGATCGTTAACACGCTGGGCAACAAGGCTGCAGGCATTCTCGATATCGGCACAGGTAGCGGCTGCATTGCTATTGCACTCAAAAAATCGCTGCCGACGGCACGGGTTACCGGACTGGATATCAGCGGGGAGGCTATTGAAATTGCCAAATCAAATGCCGAGCTTAATCATACACAGGTCGATTGGATTAAATGCGACATAAGGAGCGAGCAGGATTGGCATACAATTCCCCCTTACGACGCAATTGTAAGCAATCCGCCCTACATAATTGAAAATGAATCTGATATGATGCCAGAGCGGGTGAAGTCTCACGAACCTCACCTTGCACTGTTTGTCGAATCTAATGAACCCTTGTTTTTTTACGATAAAATAGCCCGTTTTGCCCTGCAACATCTTCGTCCTTCCGGTTGGTTGTTTTTTGAATGCAGTGAATTTCATGCCCAAGCAGTTGTACAGTTACTATCGCAATTGGGTTTCAGAGATATCACTTTGCAGCAAGATCTACAAGGTAAAGACCGTATGGTCAGGGCTGTGCTTCCTGAATAAGCTCGATAAGTTTGGCGTTTAAAACCTGCACAGCCAAAGGGATATTCCACTTCGACCTGTCGCGGGGTTCGACATAATTAGAAAGGGAGCGAATTTGCATAAAGGGTTGCCCTGCTGACAAACAAGCGTAGAAGAAAGCCGCTCCTTCCATCGTTTCAATATCTGTATCGTAGTGTATCAACATTTCGGTGATGCTTGGCAAATATCCGTGCACTTTGTTTACGCTGAGCCCTTTGACCAAAGGCAGTCCTATTGTTCCAGCATGAGGATTTATCAGTTCCCCTCCCAGAAAGGGCGGCATATCGGGAGGAATAAGCCCCATTTCATGTATATCGATAAACGATCCGGTAGCGGTCTCTGCACCGGTATCGCCAAAACATTCGCTGCTTACTTCTACCACCTCGCCTATAGTCAAATTGCGTTTGATGGCGCCGGCTATCCCTGCATTTATTGCCCAATCGAAAGACTGCCGGGCCAATACGAAGCCCAAATGGTAAGCTGTTTGAGTAAGCCCGACTCCTGTAATTAATATGGTTATATTTTTATCACCAAAAACATAATTCATTTCATCCAGGCGGGTAGCCTTTTCCGATAAATAGGCAGTAAAAGGCTGTATTTCAGTCGCCGTAGCGGCAACGACCAACCAATTAGTATTCATAGTTTACTTTTTTGAAAATTAAAACCTGCACTGGGTGTAAATCCCAATATTTGGTGGTAGGCCGCCGCTATATCGAGGCGAAGCGATTTAAAAAGTTGCAACCCCACGCCGAAGCGAGGCGACAGCGGGGCAGTCGACAAACCCAGCCGGGCCTGAAAACCGGCAGTCGGGCTATACTCGAGCCCCCAGATCGTTCGTACCGGATAACCGATGTCTTTTTCGACTTCTCCATATAGTGATACCTTCTCCGAAGGCTGATAGTGACATCCCAGTCGCATTAAGGTGGGTAGGTAGTCGTTTTCCGACCAGGCGATGCGCAAGGGATTGCTCACATGGAAACCTATCCTGAGCTGCCTGGAAACTACACTGATCAGTCCCAGTTCAAAAGTGTACGCCGTCCTTTGTCCATAACCGCTAATTGCCGCATGCAGGAGGCTTATTTCTGCGCCGATGGCGAGGTGTTTTAGCAGGTTTCGGGCGTAAGCGATTCCCAGTTTTTGTTCGTTGAATGGTTGAAACCCAAAATAGTGGATGACAGCACCAAAAACCCCGGCTGATGTGGGCAGGGCAACCGCTAGTGCTGCCGACTGAATGTCGCCGATCAGAAATTTTTGCTCGGCAAACGCAATAGCGCTCAGGCTGGTTACGCCGGACAATCCCGCCTGGTTGGAAAAGGCACTGTGTACATCTGAAAAGGTAACACCGGCGCCGCCCAGCGCAGCAGCCCGGGCATCGGGAGGGTAAAAAGTGTTATGCTGGCAGAGGCCCAGACCAGGCAAGGCCCAGCAGGCAATTTTCAAAAGGTATTTAGGGCACATATGCTATGGATTTTAATTACACATCGACTGAATTGTTTTGTACGATCTGTTCATAAAACTCACCGGCTGCCGTCATCGTCCGTTCTTTGGTAAATACGTTTACATGCACCAGCCCAAAGCGATACGTGGGCCCCAAATGCCATTCGAAATTATCCCAGGTGCTCCAATGGATATAGCCACGCAAATTAACACCGTCTTTTATGGCCTGGTGGCATATTTTTAAGTAATCCCGAATGCATTGGATACGCCGGTGCGGGTCATCGGTGCAAATGCCGTTTTCTGTGATGACGATAGGTTTTTTGTACTTTTTGTGAAATTGACGAAGAATACGGGCCAACCCTTCGGGTCTGTATCCCCACATATTATCATGTGGAATGCCCATTTTCGACAATTTACCGGGATGGTCAAGCTCTGTAATGGGCTTTGGGTTAAAAGGCACATACGCATAATAGCTTAAGCCCCAGTAATCCAGTTTTTTGCTAAAGGGTTTGGCTGCTTTTTGATGGAACCACCAATCGGTAAACGCGGCGGGCAATCGCCCCCAGGAATTTGCAGCATCAAACCAGGCCGTGTTGAGGGATATACCTACCGGAATGTTGGGGTAATGGGTTTTGATCATTTCATACACCACTTCGTGGGCGATCCCCATGTGCAAAAGCACTTTGTTGGCTTCCACCCAGGAACGGTGGTAAGGCGGAAAATTACCCAGCATATAAGCATTCATGGCATATACGTTGGGCTCATTAAAGGTATTCCAGTTAAAAACGTACGGACCAAAATGCGTGATACATTGCCGGGCGTAATCTACAAATGCGCCGACATTTTCTTCTACAAGCCAGCCTCCTGCCTGCTCAAACCAAAGGGGATTGGTGAAATGGTGAATGACAAACATGACCTTCACCCCGCGCTCGTTCATTTTTGTGAAAAAGCGTTGATATTCGTCGATTACGGCCTCGTTAAAAGCCTTATAAGGGGCTTCCTGCAATCGGGCCCAGTCCACACTACAGCGATATACATTGCCAAGCCGGCAAATGTACTCCAAGTCTTCGTCTCTTCGCCTTTCGTGGTCGGTTGTACGGTCCAACAGATAACCATCGCGCGCACGCACTCCTTTCCAGTTGTGATCGCCGGCTGTTTCTACCTGCGTAGCAGCCGTAGAAGTGCCCCAAAAGAAGTGATCCGGAAATTGCAGTTGCATGACCCTGTTATTTGCTGGTCAAAATAGGGGTTTCTAGGCAAACCGGTCATAAAATGGGGCATGGTATTTTTTACAAATTATTCCTCCCAATCAGCTATGAAGAGATTAGTGTCGCGCCCTCCCTTGTTATTGCGGTTGGAAGCAAAAACCAGCTTTTTTCCGTTGGGCGAAAACATGGGGAATGCATCGAATACCGTATCAAAAGTGATTTGTTCCAATCCCGTGCCATCAATGTTTATGGCAAACAAGTTGAATTGCCGCCCGCTTTTGCTGTGGTGGTTTGTTGAGAAGATGATTTTTTTACCGGAAGGATGGAAAAAGGCGCCCAATTAGCTCCCCCCAGGCTGGTGATCTGCTTTATGTCGCTACCATCGGCGTTGCAGGTGTATATCTCCATCAGGGTGGGCTGAACAAGTCCCTGAGACAAAAGGTCTTTGTAAGTACTTACTTCTTCGGGTGTGCGGGGTCGCGATGCCCTGAAAACCAGCTTTTTGCTGTCAGGTGAAAAGAATGCGCCGCCATCGTATCCCAGTTCATTGGTGATTTGCTTTACGTCAGAGCCGTCGATATTCATAGTGTATAATTCGAGGTCGCCCGTGCGCATTGAAGTAAACACGATTTTTTTACCATCGGGCGATAGGGTAGCTTCCGCATCGTACCCAGGCGCGCTGGTGAGTTGCTTTTTGATATTGCCCTTGAGATCGGCTACGAAAATGTCAAAGTCAGAGAAAATCCCCCATACGTATTTGCCGTTGACAACCCTGGGAACTTCCGGACAAGCTTCTGAACCCAAATGGGTGGAGGCATACAGTATTTGTTTGTCTCCCGGCATATAATAAGCACAGGTAGTACGGCCTTTGCCGGTGCTCACCATAGGCGGCATAGCTGACTTATACCCGTCGATAGGCATGTAAAGATCTGGTCGCAAGGCACATTCCATTTTTCGTTGGTGGCCTGAAAAGTCAAAAATTTGCCGTTGAAGCTGAAATATGCTTCTGCATTGTCGCCGCCAAATGTCAGCTGACGAATGTTCGTTAAGTGCTTTTCCGGCGCGTAACGAAGGGTGTCGGCGCTTGGTGAAGCAGACGTATAGGCATTGTTTTGTGGCGTTTTACAGGCCAACAAGCTAATGAACAGAGCAATTGCGGGAACCAGGACTTTCATGTTTTATTAATTTTGGGGCGAAATTAAGCCTAATTCCCTTTAGGCAAAAACCTGTTGTATCATCTGCGTGTAAAAACTACACTCGTTTTATTGTCCTGGATCGGCAGATTCATTGACATCACCGATTTTTATGGCCCGGAAATGAAAAGGCGGCAGACTGGATGTTCGAAATTTAATCGCTGCATTTAGCGTATTGTATATTTCTGGATAAGGATGTTCGGGATTAATAAATGTATAAGCGGCATTGTAAAAGAACCAGGACTCTTGTTGACTTAGACTGTCCTGTACGCTCAGTACCAATTTGCGCAATTCAACGATGTCCTGCGTGGATATACCTCCCGATTTATTTGCATCGGCAGCAAGCAAACGCGTGGGTTGCGCTATTATCTGCAGGGCAAGCACGTGTTTCCTGATCTCTATCATGTCGAAAGTGGTGACCCCATTCACGAAATTGTAGTTTTTACTTGCCGACAAATAGTAATCCAACCGGGGCTCCAGCATGGCAGTAAATTCAAACTGTCCAGCACTATTGGTCGTATCCACATATTGTTCTAATCCGCTTACAGATACGGCTACCCCCGCAACACCTACGTTTTGTGTGTTTTGACCGTTCCGCTGATAGTATAAGGAATTGGAGGTTTTTCAGCCCCAGTGCTCCTTATGGCAACATCTACAGAATCAAGGGTAGCCACAAAGCTAATCCCGCGAGGATCAAAAATGACACTGCGATCAGGGGCTATTACTGCAAAAGTGGGCGTGCCCGTAAAGCTGCCGAACATGCCGTTCAGATAAGGCTGCGAAGCAGTGATGCTTCCGCCGTTTACACCGGCGCCAGGAAAAGTATGGCCTTTTGCAGCTTTATAAAGTGCCACATCGTTGTTGTCGTCAAAATTCATGATGCTGAGACTGATGAACTCCACATCGTGGGCGCCGCCTCCCCATTCCTGGTAAAACGGCTCCATCAGCGGGCGCCATGGCGTTACAGGGCGGACAGGTTGTAAAGAAAAACTTGATGACTACCGTTTTACCCTGGTCCAGGTAATCGGTGTACAAGTTGTGTGACTGCCCGTCGGAATCTGTAAGGGTAAAATTCGGCGCCGGCTGGGATTTGAGCGCCGTTGATGCAAAAAGGAATAAACCAATTGCCAAGTGTAGTTGTCTTTTCATAGGAATGTAGTTTGTTTTGTAAAAATACAAACATATCTCAACAAATCAGCAGCTTGCCATGCAAAAGGTTATATACCAAGATCTTGGAATTATTGACTACGAAGAAGCCTGGAACCTTCAGCGACAGTTGCACCAACAGTTGATTAACAAGAAGCTGGAGAACCGCAATCTGATTTCGTCTGGAGCAAATCCGCTGCCCCAATCCCACTACATGCTGTTTTGTGAACATCCACCCGTCTTTACATTAGGCAAATCGGGATCGGTTGATCGCCTGCTTTTAGATGAAGAAAATTTGCAAGCAAAAGGGTTTACTTTTTTCAAAATCAATAGGGGAGGGGATATTACCTATCACGGCCCGGGGCAATTGGTGGGGTACCCCATATTTGATCTCGATTGCTTTTTTACTGATGTACATCGCTATGTAAGAGCATTGGAGGAAGCTGTCATCCGACTGTTGGCCGACTATGGACTAACCGGCATGCGGATAAAAGAGTACACCGGTGTTTGGTTGGATGCAAATGACAGGAAGCCTCAGCGAAAAATATGCGCCATTGGCGTACACCTGAGCAGGTGGGTTACTATGCATGGCTTTGCGCTGAATGTGAATACGGATCTGTCGCATTTTGATTTCATCATACCCTGTGGTATTAGCGATGCCGACAAAGCAGTCACCTCCCTAGCCATTGAATTGGGGGAAGATATTCCCTTGCAAGAAGTTAAATCGGCTTTGAAGTCTCATTTTGCAGATGTTTTCGGGTACAAATATGCATAGCATAGCTTATCTTCGCGTGGCTTTTTCGGCAACTTGTCTTGCTGGAACGCAAAAACCTGAAAACTAGCACTTTATTCAAAATTCATGCGTAAAGATATTCCTGACCATAAAGTGGAAGACCTGGCAATAGCCATTGTACCCCGCGAAGGCGATGAGCTATTAGAGGAGGAAATGTGGGATAGTTTTTTGATCAATTTGAAAGACGACACGATCAAAAATGTGCTGATCAGCTCAAAAGGGTACGGTGAGGTAGACGGCGAAAACCGCAAAACTACCGTCCTCAGACACTTTTTTGAGGAAGTAGGTCCTTTGGCCTTTATTCCGATTGAACCCATACATACCGCTTTGTTCAACCTCACTAATGAGTATTGGGTGAGTTTTGTGTATGAAGATTATATGTACGATAAAAATATATCTTCGTGCAAGGCAGTATAGATGCCGGCAATTTCACGGATATCCCCTTTTTGAAAAGAAAAGGGGTAATGATAAGATAAATGGAGCAAGAGCCAAAAGCAAAAAAAGTCGCTGATTCTAAGGCCATCATGACCGAAATGGTGATGCCTAATGATACTAATTTCATGGGCAACCTCATGGGGGGCAACCTGCTGCGCTGGATGGATATAGCCAGTGCCATTTGTGCGGGTAAACACTGCGAAGCGCACGTGGTGACAGCCTCGGTAGACCATGTGTCTTTTCAAAAACCGATAAAGGTTGGTGAAGTGGTTTCCATCGAAGCGAGCGTTACCCGTGCCTTTAATACCTCAGTAGAAATTTTTGTGGAGATTTTTGCCGCCGACATCAAGGGCCATAACCCGCGCCGGTGCAATCACGCCTATTATACTTTCGTCGCACTCGATGAGATAAACGGCAAACCCATTCTAGTGCCACCCGTCATCCCACTCAATGAAATCGAACAACAACGCTACGAAAGC
Source organism: Saprospiraceae bacterium (assembly GCA_016715405.1). Taxonomy (GTDB): domain Bacteria; phylum Bacteroidota; class Bacteroidia; order Chitinophagales; family Saprospiraceae; genus JABWBR01. The sequence goes on from JADKAE010000012.1 coordinate 172,020, forward strand.
GCTCCGCGCAGGCGCGAGGTGAGGCTTATCCTTAGCGGCCGGCTCAAGCCGGAAGAATCCGTTGAGATCAGATCGCTATTTGTCGATAACCTGAAAGAATGACTATACGCCTTAATTACCGGAAATTCCGGGTCGTTGCTGCTATATCCCTGATTGGACTGGCGGCGTTCAGCGCTTTTTTGTGGCGCTTTTACAACTCTCCTGCACCCGCTGCAACTAAACTTCGTCCCGACGAATGGTTCTATATGCAGCGCTTATATCCGGAATCATCTTTTGCTATCAAATCCTATACGGCTGCTTTGCAGGATGCCGTGGAGCGCAGCGCTGAAAAAAACTTTGACGGATTTGACCTGTCCTGGGCTGTGAGAGGCCCTGCCAATATCGGCGCACGCATAAATGCCGTAGCCGTCGATCCCACCAACGAAGATATTATGTATGCTGGGTTTGCCGTAGGTGGTTTGTACAAAACTGCTAATGGCGGCCAGGACTGGACTCCCATTTTTGACGATCAACCTTTCCTCGCTATTGGCGCTATTGCCATCGACCCCCAAAACACCGATGTGGTGTACGCGGGTACTGGCGATCCCAATATCTCTGCTTATCCGTTTTTAGCCAATGGCATCTTTAAAAGCTCAGATGCCGCCGCCACCTGGCAGCCTTTGGGCCTCACTGACCAGCGCATTGTATCCCGAATTGCCGTGCACCCTACTAATAGTCAGATTATCTACGCGGCCTGCATGGGACTACCTTTTGAACGCAACAACGACAGAGGCCTGTATAAGTCGATAGATGGCGGCCAGTCCTGGCAACAAATTTTGTTCGTCAGCAACCAATCGGGCGTAATTGACCTGGTCATGGATCCTTCGCAACCCGATGTGTTATACGCCGCCTCCTGGGATCGAATCAGGAATAACTCCGAGTCTATGGTTAGCGGCCCTAATGCCCGTATTTTTAAAACTATCGACGGGGGCGCATCCTGGAATCAATTGACAAACGGTCTTCCAGCTGAGAATATGGGCCGTATCGGCCTTGCAATTTCTCCCAGCCAGCCCAATATTGTATATGCGCTGTACGTGGGTACTAATAGCCAGGTGTTCAACGTGTTTAAAACTATTGACTATGGCGCAAGCTGGCAGCCCACTATGCCCCAAGATCAGGTAAATGATATATTACCAGGCGTCTTGGGGGGCTTTGGTTGGTATTTTGGCAAGATCCGGGTCAATCCCGGCGACCCTAACGATATCTTTCTGCTTGGAGTCGATTTGTGGCGGTCGCCCGATGGCGGCGCTTCCTGGCTGGAAGCCTCTCCGCCATGGTGGGAGTATTCTGTTCATGCCGACAAACACGATTTGCAATTTACACCCTCAGGGTCTATTGTATTGGCTACTGATGGAGGCTTGTATAAAAGCTCCGACAATACTCAAACCTGGTCGGATATCGAGCGTATTCCCGCCAATCAGGTATATAGGGTCGCTTATAACCCCCACGAACCTGGTTGGTGTTATGGCGGACTGCAAGACAACGGTTCAACCGGCGGCCCCGATCTGGCTACCGACTGGCTCCGCATATACGGCGGCGATGGCTTCCAAATGGCCTTTCACCCCGATAACCCATTGATTGTATACGCAGAATCCCAAAATGGAAATATCGTACTGTCTACCGATGGAGGAAATTCCTGGGATGAGGGCGATACTGGAATCGACAATGGAGACCGCACGCACTGGGACAGTCCCTATTTTATCAGTTCCCACGACCCCAGTGTGATGTATACCGGCACCTTCAGGGTGTATAAAAACCTGGACAGCGCCAATCCCAATTGGTTTCCAATTAGTGAAGATCTTACCGACGGCATCGTTTTTAGTCCCAATTTTCATACGATTACCACCCTCACAGAATCACCGCGTGTGCAAGGGCTTTTGTATGTGGGTACTACTGATGGCAACGTGTGGCGCACCGACGATGACGGTGCGGGCTGGACGCCCATCTATCCCAACCTGCCAAACCGCTATGTCACTAATGTCGAAGCCTCGCCTTCGTTTGAGCATACCGTATATGTGAGCCACTCAGGCTATAAAGACAACGATTTCACCCCGCGCATCCATCGTTCCGACGATAGGGGCGATACCTGGGCGAGTATCAGCAGCAATTTGCCCAACCTGGCCGTAAACGACCTCCTGATATTACCGGGCCATCAGGATACAGTGCTGTTTGCCGCCACCGACGGCGGGGTCTACGGCACCAAAAATAGCGGACAAGCCTGGGCCCGATTGGGCAATAATATGCCCATGGTGCCGGTGTTTCATCTCACTTGGAATGAAACCCACAACGAGCTTATTGCCGGCACACACGGCCGCTCTATTATGTCATACCCGCTTGATTCGCTGTTTGTAAGCCCTGATACGGTTGTCACGAGCACAGATGTTACCGGAGCATATGTAGAGAACAAGTTGTCGGTGCAACCTTCTCCTGCAAGCCACACGGCTATGGTAAGCTGGGGCAATACCCAACTGGCCTGTAACCAGCTATGGGTGTATAATTCGGTGGGAGAAATCGTTTATCGACAGCAAGGGCGTAGTATCAACCTAAACGTTCGGCTGGATGTGAGCACCTGGAAGCCGGGCGTATATTATGCCGTAGCCCATTTCGAAACTAATATTCGAAGATCGACGGCCTTCGTTGTATTGCATTGAAAGACGTATAGTTAATCCAACCCGAGTTCTTTTTTCAGTAGGGTAATGTTATCCTTGTGGTAACGACCCATGCTGCGAGGAAATTGGTACCTAAGCCATAACTGTTTGGTAGGATAGGGTGGTCCTCCTTGAAGGGATGCCCTCAATTCCTTAATATATTGCCTGCTTTCATAAATCCTCAGTTCCATTTCACCTATATCGGAGGTGACATCTCCGTGGCCGGGTACGAGCAGCAGGGGTTTGTAATGGTGCATTATCATTTCTGCCTTATCGAGGGTATCTTCGTAAGCGCTGCTATTAAAGTAGATGTAGGGGAATTCAATATTGGATAAATAATCTCCGGCGATAAAAACGCCAAGGGGTTCTACGAGTACAAATAATCCGTCGTTGGTATGACCTGGGGCCTGCCAGAAGATCAACCGGGTGTCGCCGATTTGAAGCACTTCTTCTTCTCCTCCAATGACATGGTCTGCTTGGGGATAGTTAATGGGATATGGCCTGCTGATGTAATATTCGTCGTCAAAGTCCTTTATCTGTTGCAGAATACTTTCTGTATCGGTGCGCTGTGTAAAAGCCCTGGAGGCGATAACTTTTGCTTCTGGAAATGCATGATAACCAATGATGTGGTCGTAATCGGAGTGCGTAAATAGCAAGTATAACGGTCGATGGGGGTGCGCATCTTCCATGTCGTCGATAATCTGGTCAATTTCATGCGGCAACCAGTTGGGATCTACTACCAGGATCATGTCGTCCGTATAAATTACTGTCGAGGTAGTACGGAATAATGCGCTTTCGTATACGCACAACTTGGGCGTTTTGTATTGTATCATTTTTTAAAATAATAAACTGACCACAAAACTCGCCAATAACGCGGCACTATACCATAGATAAAGCCCTATCGGGGTGTAGCGGCTGATTCCAATGCCGTGTTTGCTATAAAGATACACACAAATAAGCACTTTTTCGAGCGTATAAGCCAGGAGTGCCCCCATGGCGATTCCCGCTAATCCCCAAATAGACACGAACAAAAAACCGGCCGCTATGTGGACGATAAATTCTACGATTGAAATTAGCAAAATCATCTTATTGTCCTGTAAACCAACTAATACGGTTCTAGAAAATACTAATCTACTTATAGTAATGAGTAAAAAGACATTGAAAATCAATACACTATCATCAAAAGCGTGACTAAAAACCAGGGGAAAAAGCCATTTGCTGCCAAGCATGAGCAATATCGAAGCAGGAAAGAGCGCATGGAGCAGGGAGATAGATTTTATCCGGATAGCCTCAAGTCCTTTCTCCAGGTTTTTGGCGATTTCAGGCAGCATTGCCGTGCTAAAGGCGTTTGCCATAGCGATAACCAGGGGGAATTCCCGGGCGCCGTAACGGAAAACAGCAAAAACAGCCTCGTCGCCGGGATAACTAAACCCGACCAGCCAGCTGTCAAATGACTGATTTACGCCGCTTATTAAAGCATACAGCATCAATGGGGCCGATAATATCCACCAGCGATACAGCAGGGAGCGGTCTATGAACCAGCGACCGTGTTTGAGCACGTAAATCGCGAGCCAAACCCATTTTGCCGCGGCAAGTACGGTCAGCCAAAAAAAGCTCACGCCAAGCCCAAGTCCCAAAAAGACAGGAATCAGCACGGCAGCCAGCTGTAGCCCAAATGAGAAAATAGCCCACAAATATAATTGACGGGGCCGGTCGTGCAGCAAATAGTAATTTTCCTGGAGGGTGGCGGGTAGGTTGAAAAGAGAAAACCAGAGAAAAACAGCATAATAGTCGAGAGATTCCTGTCCGGTTAAAGCCGGCAGTATCCATTGCTTCCCTGCCCACATCAAAAGCGTTAGCCCCAAACTTACCAGGCAAAAGCTCAAAAAGCTATTAAAAACAAAGCGGCGCCGGCCTTCTTCGGTTTCGCGGGGATACATGCTTAGCATACCCTGCATAAGCCCTGAAGTCCAGAAAAAACTGGTGATAAAGCCCAGGTAAAACAACATTTCGTAGGCGCCTATCTGGGAGGTTGATAGCGCCGAGTTAGCCAATAATATGGCGATGAGGATAGACGTACCCTGCCTGGCCAGTTGAAAAAACTGAACGGCCTTGGCATTGGTAAACAGTTGGAGTGCAGGCATCGCTTGCTAGCGGCGGAAACCCTTGTTCATGCCGCCCGCGCCGCCGCCGGTCATACCCATCAGACTTGGATTCGTGGCGATCTTGTGCATCATTTTGCGCATCTGCTCAAATTGCCGGATAAAAGCATTCACTTCATCGAGCGACCTGCCGCTACCCATAGCGATACGCTTTTTTCTGTTCATATTCATGATATCCGGGTTGCCGCGTTCGTGGGGAGTCATTGATTGTATCATAGCTTCCACGCGTTTAAACGCGCTATCATCGATGTCGACATCCTTCATGGCTTTTCCAACGCCGGGTAACATGCCCAACACGCTTTTGATATCACCCATCTTCCTGATTTGGTTGATCTGGCTGAGAAAGTCGTCAAAATCGAACTTATTCTTTTTCAGCTTTTTCTCAATGCGCTTGGCTTCCTGCTCGTCGAATTGTTCCTGCGCGCGCTCCACGAAAGACACGATATCGCCCATGCCGAGGATGCGCTGGGCCATCCGGTCGGGGTAGAATACATCGAGCGTATCCATCTTTTCGCCCGTACTCACAAACTTGATGGGTTTGCCGACGGTATATTTCACTGAAAGCGCCGCGCCACCGCGGGTATCACCGTCCAGCTTGGTCAGCACCACGCCGTCAAAATCAATGATATCGTTGAAGGCCTTGGCCGTATTCACAGCGTCCTGGCCTGTCATGGAATCTACGACGAACAAGACTTCGTGAGGAAGTATAGCCTGTTTGACATTGGCTATCTCTTTCATCATCTCCTCGTCTACAGCCAGTCGGCCGGCCGTGTCCACGATGACCACATCCTGTCCATGTTGTTTGGCATATTCAATAGCCTTGAGTGCGATGGCTACCGGGTTATTATTGCCGGGTTCTTTGTAAACCGGCACGCCAACCTGTTCGGCCAGCGTAGAGAGCTGATCAATAGCGGCGGGGCGATATACGTCGCAGGCTACCAACAGCGGTTTTTTGTTGCGCTTGGTTTTGAGATGGTGAGCCAGTTTACCGGAAAAAGTTGTTTTACCCGAGCCTTGCAGACCGGCGATGAGCACAACTGTGGGTTTTCCCGATAGGTCGATGCCCGCAGCCTGGCCGCCCATCAACTCCACCAACTCGTCCATCACGATTTTGGTCATGAGCTGGCCGGGAGAAACCGACTTGAGTACGTTATCGGCGCCCAAGGCCTTATCTTTTACCTTATCGGTAAATTCCTTGGCTATTTTGTAGTTCACGTCAGCGCCTACCAACGCGCGACGGATTTCTTTTATGGATTCGGCAATATTTAGCTCCGTCAACTTGTTGTCGCCGCGGAGCGCCTTAAACGCTACATCCAAACGATCGCTTAGGCTTTCAAACATCTTTACAGGCTTATTTTGATAAAAGAAGTGCAAATATAGCCATTTTCCTTCTAGAATAATTCAATGCTACCTGCCAAGTTTATAGCAGTGCAATAATTCTGGTTTATTTAGCAAAATGTTAAAATTTTTACCCTCAAAATCCAAAAGTTTCGAAATCAAATGCTTATATTTGGATCTATTGAAAAGCTCTCATAGCTTCTTTTCAAATCAAAAACAAAAACCAACATCCATGTCCGCACCAATCAAAGTCCTTATTATGTTGATTGTGTGGCTGCTCTTTTCCTTACTGGCGTATAGGGGCTGTATTCAGGATTGTTGTAAAGGTGGAGAAGATGCCATCATACAGCAGGACAGCGCCCTGAACCTAAAGAGGTATCCCATTGACTTCCAATGGTCAAAAGAGGCGGCTAACACCAATCAGGGTTTCGACGATTTAAAAGCAAAATTGCTGGCCGGGATGCAGGATGGACAAATCCTGGAAATTACCGGGCAATATTTTGAAGACGAGCCCAAACCCGATGGTTTCGATAACATGGGATTTGCCCGTGCTCAGGCCGCCAGGGCACTCTTCCCCGATATCCCTGACGACCGCATCAAATTGCGCGCCCGCCTCATGGACGAAAGCGAAGGGGTTCGCAACGGCTATTTTGAAGCGGCACTGTTCGAGTGGATCAAACCCGAAGAAAAAATAGCCCAGACCGTCGAAGAACTGAACGACAGGATCATTATCCGATTCCCATACAACTCTACCGAGCGTGAATACGATCCATCGGTTGATGAATATCTCGACAAGCTGGCCAAGCGCATTGCCTCAACCGGCGAGACGGTTCAGCTGACCGGCCACACGGATAACAAGGGCGCGCCCGACTATAACACAAAATTGGGTATGGCCCGCGCCACGGGTATTAAAGGGGTATTGATGCAAAAAGGCGTCAAGGCCGACCAGATCAGCGCCTCCTCAAAAGGCCAGGAACAACCCGTTGATTCCAACGTCACGGAGGAAGGCAGGCACAACAACCGCAGGGTAGAAGTGCGGCTTATTAAGAAACAACAGTAACCATCAAAACAAAATCAACCAACTATGTCAATGCAAATATTTTTAATACAAAGTACGCCGTTTGGCCTTAGCTGCCCCTGGTGGTGGCTTTTCTCTCTGGGCGCTTTTTTGCTGGGTTTGCTGCTTGGATGGTGGCTGTGGTACGAATACAAAAAACGCGCCGATGAGCTCGATAAAGAAGTTAAAGGTTATCAGGTAAAGGTAGTCGATATGGAAAAAGACTACATGAGCCTGAAATATCAATACGACGAAATTGCCAAATCGGACGAAAAGCTCAAACTGGCGCTGCGCCAATGCGAAGCCGATAAGGCGGTATTGCAAACCAAAATCGACCATATGGGCGAAGGCGGCCTGATCACAGGCCGGGGCGCCGAAGGAATCGATTATACCGCTATTTTCGGCCAGGATCATCTCCAACTCATTGAAGGCGTAGGCCCGAAAGTGGAAGAATTGCTCAAAAAATCGGGACTGACCACGTTGTCAGACGTAGCCACGGCAAGCGCGGACGACCTGCGGGAAATCCTCGCGTTGGCCGGCCCGAATTACCGCATGCACGATCCCGCTACCTGGCCTAAGCAAGCCTTGCTGGCCGCCGAAAACCACTGGGATGAACTAATAGCCCTGCAGAAAACGCTGAATGCAGGCAGAAACGATACCGGCGATGGCGATACTCCTTCAAAAGTGGAAAAATTAGCGGCAAAACTGCTCGGCTTCTCCACCAATCCGGAAGATTTAAAGATTATCGAAGGGGTTGGACCCAAAATCGAGCAACTGCTCAAAGCAGACGGTATCAATACCTGGTCAGACCTGGCAGCCGCCAGTGTCGCACACCTGAAAGACTTACTCGAAAAAGGTGGCGATAGCTTCCGCATGGCCGATCCTACTACCTGGCCCAAGCAAGCCACACTGGCTGCTGCCGGCAACTGGAAAGAGCTAAGCGAGTACCAGGAGTTTCTTGAGGGCGGCAAAGAACCTGCCTGATTTTTTAACTTCAACCCGGGGCAAAAACCCCGGGTTGAAGTATCCTTATTTCGAGGCATAAATTCCGTTTGTACCGATAAATCCGATACTCGTCTTTCTATCTTTGTTGCCTTGCGGATAAATTATACCTTTGCCGTGCATTAGAAAAATCACCTATTGGTACAAACGAATTTCAATTAATGGATAGGAATACAATTATTGGGGTTTTGCTGATAATGGGCTTGCTGATCGTGTGGCAGTGGTATATGGCGCCCTCTCAGGAGGAAATCGCCAGGCAAAACCAACAAAGAGACTCTCTTGCGCTGTTGAATAAAAAAACAACCGAGAAAGTCCCCTCAGCAGATACCACTCAGTCAACGGCTGTTTCGCCACAATCAACCGGCGCTGACAGCGCCGGCACTATTCAGCAACAGGCTAATTTCGGCCCCTTTGCCGCTGCGGCTACCGGATCGGAACAGCTTACTACGCTGGAAAACGACTTGTTCGCTATCACCTTCACGAACAAAGGCGGACGCATAAAAGAAGTGGTACTGAAAAAGTACAAGAAACAGATAGAAGATGCCAATGGCAAGATCACCAGTGTTGATCTCAAGCTATTGGAAGACGACAAAAATAAGTTCGAATACTTCCTCCCCATTCCCCAGTTGCCTAAAGGAGGTGTAAATACGGGAGATCTGTATTTCAGACCAATGAAAACGCCCAATGGCATTGCCTTTCGCGCCGATGTCGGCGACGGCAAATACATCGAGCAAACTTATACCCTGTCGCCGGAAACCTATAAGATTGATTATGCCATACATATGGCGGGCTTGCAGGATATCCTGGCGCCCAATACCAGCGAAATCAGCCTGAACTGGGTCAATTATCTCGACAGGATAGAAATCAATACCAATTATGAGCGCAACTATTCTACGGTTTATTATAAAATAGCGGAAGACGACCCCACGTATTGCTCGTGTACTGCAGATGATACCGAAGAACTAACCGATAGCCCCCTCAGGTGGGTTTCTCATGTCAACCAGTTTTTTAATAGTACTTTTATAGCCGAATCTCAGAAGTTTAAGGGAGCCAAACTCGAGACCAAGCTGCTTGCTGAAAAAGGAGTCGATCTCAAAAGCTGACTTCCAGCATTAAACTGCCTTACGATGGCGCCGCCGGCGAACCTTTTAAAATGGCATTTTACGTCGGCCCCAATGAGTTTGACCGCCTGTACGCCATGGGCGACGACCTCCAGGATGTCATCCCTTTCGGTAGCAGTATCTTTGGTACGATCAACCGCTGGGTGATTCGCCCGATATTCAACTTTCTCTCGGGATTTATTGGCAGCAAGGGTATCGTTATCCTGTTTTTAACGCTGTTTGTGAAACTGCTGGTATACCCGCTTACTTACAAGATGATTTACTCCCAATCGAAAATGGGCGCGCTGAAACCCCAGATAGCAGCACTAAAAGAAAAATTCAAAGACGACGCCCAGCAGCAGCAGATGGAAACGATGAAGATGTATCGCGAATTTGGCGTGAACCCGCTGGGAGGGTGCTTCCCGATGTTATTACAAATGCCTATCTGGTTTGCTTTATATCGCTTTTTTCCCGCATCTATTGAATTCCGCCAGGCGCCATTTCTGTGGGCGCACGACTTGTCCTCTTACGACGTAATTATGCGTCTGCCCTTTGAAATTCCCATGGGCTTTGGCGCGCATATCAGCTTGTTTACAATGCTTTGGGCAGTATCCACGCTGGCTTATACCTACTACAATTCGCAGCATATGGACTTCTCCTCTCAGCCGGCGATGAAGTATATGCAATATATCATGCCCATTCTTTTCCTTGGCTTTTTCAACAGTTTTGCATCGGGTTTGACCTGCTATTTGCTGTTTAGCAATTTGTTGAATATCGGACAGACGGTCATTACCAAAAATTTCCTCATCAACGAGGATAAGATCAGGCTGATGTTAGAAGAAAACAAGAAAAAGCCCAAGAAGAAAACAGGATTTCAGGCGCGATTGGAGACTGCAATGAAAGAACAACAGCGCTTGCAAGCCGCCAAAGAGCAAGAGAAAAAGAAAGGCAACAAAAAATAGCGCATGGCCAAATTTAAAACGAACTACAGCCGAAAGAGCGGTAAGGGTTCCGATGCTATTGTAAAAGTAGGCCTTTTCGCCGCTATTGTCGGGGGGCTGTTTTATATCTTCAATCTATTTACGGGCAACAATACCCCGGCCACAAGCGAAAGTTCGGATGACTACGTGGCTGAAGCGTATTATTTACCCACATCGACTACAGGTCAGATTGTTAACAGGCGCTATTATTCACTCTCCTATAATGAAGACCACGAACAAGCCGAGTGGGTAGCTTATGTGCTCAAAAAAGAGCAGTTGGATATGCCTTGGGAAGAGCGTATCGATGAATTCCTGCCCGACCCTTCAATCAAAACCGGCTCCGCCACTCCTGATGACTACCGCAATTCGGGGTACGACCGCGGCCATTTGGTGCCCGCCGCAGATATGGCCTTCAACAAAGAAGCCATGCAGGAAACTTTTTATATGAGTAATATCAGCCCGCAAGCCCGCAATTTCAACAAAGGCGTATGGCGGGAACTGGAAGAGCTTACCCGCGATTGGGCACGAAAAAATAAGCAGTTGTACGTAGTCTCCGGCCCTGTGTTATCTGAAACCCCTAAAAGTACCATAGGCGATAATGAAGTATCCGTGCCGGTAGCCTATTTCAAAGTACTACTCGATCTTACCGACCCCGAAGTGAAGGCCGTCGCTTTTGTGCTTCCCAATGAAATCAGTTATGAGCCTTTGTTCAAATTCGCTACGTCTGTGGATAAGGTGGAAGCACTGACGCAAATCGACTTTTTCCCGAACTGATGCCCGATGATCTGGAAGATCAACTCGAGAGCACGTTTAATATCGATCTTTGGGAATTTAATAAAAAACGATACGACCTGCGCATTCAGAAGTGGAATAAGCAGCAATAGTATAATAACAAGCCGCTATAGAATATGTCGAAGCAAGAGCAATTTATCCAGTTAATTCAGGAAGGATATGCATTTAACGGTGCTTCCATCACCTTAGGAAGCGCCATGCTTGACAAAGAATGCCTGCTGGGGACTTCTATCAGAATCCCCCTCAAAACGATGAATCGCCACGGACTTATTGCCGGCGCAACCGGTTCGGGAAAAACCAAAACCCTTCAGATTCTGGCAGAGCAATTATCCGCTAACGGCGTATCGTGCCTGTTGATGGATATCAAGGGCGACCTCAGCGGAATTGCCATGCCGGGCGCTTCAAATCCAAAAATTGAAGAACGCCACCAGAAACTGGGTATTCCTTTTACTCCCTCTGGCAATGCGGTGGAGTTTCTCTCACTCTCCAACGAAAAAGGCGCCCGCTTGCGGGCTACTGTATCTGAATTCGGCCCGGTTCTTTTTTCTAAAATACTGGGAATCAATGATACACAGACAGGAGTCATGGCCGTTATTTTCAAATACTGCGACGACAACGATTTGCCCCTGCTCGACCTGGACGATATCAAGAAAACCCTACAGTACATCACCGGTCCCGGCCAGGAAGAGATTGAACGATCCTATGGATTGATATCTTCCTCGTCAGTGGGGTCTATTATGCGTAAAATCGTAGAACTGGAACAACAGGGCGCCGATATTTTCTTTGGCGAAAGATCATTTGAGGTAGAAGACCTTTGTAGAATAGACGAGAAGGGTAGGGGGATCGTTTCCATTATCAGACTCAGCGATATTCAGGATCGCCCCAAGCTGTTCTCTACCTTTATGTTGCAATTGCTGGCGGAGGTGTATTCTTCTTTTCCTGAAGAAGGCGATGTGGAACAACCGAAGCTGGTTATTTTTATTGATGAGGCCCACCTGGTGTTCCAGGAAGCCTCCAGGACGCTACTCGATCAGATTGAAGCCATCGTAAAACTGATTCGTTCAAAAGGCGTTGGGCTCATTTTTGTCACACAAAATCCCGCTGATATCCCGGATAGTGTATTGGGCCAGCTAGGTATGAAAATCCAGCATGCCTTGCGCGCTTTTACGGCTAAAGACCGAAAAGCCATCAAGTTGGCAGCCGAGAACTATCCCGAAACGGATTACTACGAAATAGACCAGCTAATCACGGAATTTGGCATTGGCGAAGCCTTCGTTACTGCTTTGAATGAAAAAGGCATTCCTACGCCACTGGTGCACACCATGCTACGGGCCCCCAATCGAGAATGGATATTCTGACTGATAGCGAAATATCGGCTATCATTTCCCGCTCTTACCTCGTTAGAAAATACAACGAAGAAATAAATAGGAAAGCGCCCACGAGATACTGCATGCAAAAATGGAAGAAGCCCATCAGCAAGGCGTGCAGGAAGAACTTAGGAAGCAGCAGGAAAAAGCCCGCCAGTCAACTACATCGAGCCGCTCAAGAGGAAGAGCCCCCAAAAGTACAATCAAAGAGATCATTGATAGTCCTGTAACTCGCCAGGTTGGCCGTACTATTGCCCGAGAATTGACCCGGGGTTTGCTCGGCGTCCTGGGTTTGGGTGGAAGAAGGAGGTAAAAAAAGGTGTTTAATTTTTAATCAACCTCAGCTGTGGAGATTGTTTGGGCTGTGCGGGCAGAGATTGCTTTTCTGAGCGCGCAGGTTGGGCCTGGGGCATACAATTCCGCTCATAAGCCGACCAGGGCGTGAGTTTATACTGATTGGAACCGAAATACGAGATGATACACTCGAACGATTGGGGAGGTTTAAAGCCCATAATCGTTTGAATAGTTTGCAGTTCTTCATCTAATATCACAACTGCCGGAAAAGACAGCCGATTGTTCAGTAGCTCGGCGGCAAATTCGTGATAGCCGGTTTTTCCATTTTTCACATACTTGTACACTTTGCCATTAAAGCTGATATCTTCTTTGTATTCCGCATCAAACTTGACGGCGTGGTATTTATCATTGATGTACTTGGCAACTTTAGGATCGCTAAAAGTTACCTGATCCATACGGTCGCACCATCTGCACCAACTCGTATAAATATTGAGCAACACTTTGCGTTTATCTTTATCTTCTTTTGATTTGGAAGTAGCCTGATCCCAGTTTAGCCATTGAATGGCCTCCGGCTCCGCTTTGGTTTGACCACTAAGCGGCACAATCGTTGATAACAGCAATACTCCAGCAATTCCCCATACTTTCATCGTCAATGCAATTTTCTCTTATTGTTATGCAAAAGTAGTAAGTATGAAACAAAATTGGGTAACCGCTTATGGTGATTGAACCGCTATTTAAAAGAAGTTTAACTTATGTAAAAGCCTGACGATGCATAGTTCATTGAATCTGTTTTATTTATAATTAACAAAGCCAATATTTTATGTATTTAAATAAATATTTATATTATCTGATTCCAATTTATACTCATTTTTAGGGTCACAGGGCAGGGTAGGGGCATGGAGTCCTTTCGGCCAGCTTACGGCGCCTGTCAACACTCGTGCTTCATCCCAAAGGTTTGCGGAAATAAAGCTTGAAAGCAAAGTCGGGCCGCCTTCCACCAAGAGTATACCAATTTTGCGAAGATACAAATGGTGGAGTAATCGAGGCAATAAGGCGTCCCAATCTTCGATAACAAAATAATCTACGCCGTCGATGGGTTGGGGTGGTTCGGAGGCGGTTACGACCAGGGTATGGGCTTTGCCGTCAAAAAGAGCTAAGTTGGGAGTAAGTGTCTGAAACCTGTCGAGTACAATACGCAGGGGGGATTTTCCGAAATAATGCCGGGTAGTAAGTGCGGGGTTATCTACTTCAGCCGTACGAGTACCTACCAAAATCGCATCTGTTTCGGAGCGCCATTTGTGTACCAGTCTCTTCGTGTAATCAGAAGTTATCCATTCCTGCTGATTGTCAGTGCGCGCGATAAACCCATCAAGCGTCTTTGCGTATTTCAGGATGATATAAGGCCTTTGTTGCGAGACGAACATATTTCTTGGAGCGCTCAGGCGGTCACCTGCCTGCTGAAGCACACCGGTCACTACTTCTATGCCAGCCTGGCGCAACAGCTCAATGCCGCGGCCATTTACGCCTGGGGTATGATCGGTTGAGGCTATGACCACTTTGGGAATGCGATTTTCAATAATAAGCGACGTGCAGGGAGGAGTATGGCCGTAAATGCAGCAAGGTTCTAGTGAAACGAAGAGGGTAGAACCCGGTATCAAATGCCTGTCGGCAGCTTTTACGCTCGCCAGCGCATGGACTTCTGCGTGCGCTTGACCGTGTTTTTTGTGGTACCCTTCGCCGATAATACGATCATTATATACCAGCACAGCCCCCACGCAGGGGTTGGGAGAGGCGGCGCCCAGGCCCAATTTGGCCAAATCAAAGCAGCGCTGCATAAAAAATTCGTTTTCAAGCATAAAAAAAACTAATTAGTGCTTAAATTTGAGGAAACATGGACAAACACACTAACTTGGTGCCTTCTCTTCTATAATCCCATATTTATTCTTCTAACCCTCGAGCCAAAGTATTGGTTTTTGCTCTTGCTCGTGCTAGGCTACATCAATGCCGGGCAGAGTCAGTTTATTATAAACATCTAAAACCTGTCGAGCGTGTTGTACAAAGTAAAATTAAAAAACGCCGATGATGAAGTTTTATTAGACGACCAGGTATACGAATACCTTACCTCTGACCCTTATCTGGTAAAAGTAGACTTCATCAACAATCTCCGTAAGCACTCCAGTGGATGTGCCGTTTTCCAGAAAACATGGAAAAAAGCGGATGGCAGTTACAAAACGGAAACCATCTACCTGCACAAACTCATTGCAGAGAAGTTTTTGACAAAAACAAAATCGAAGGAGAAAAACCTGGTAGGCGCCAAAAACAGCAACAAGCTGGATTGCCGGCTCGAAAACCTGATCTACCGATCGCGCTCGGTGGCGAGTAGGAAACGCAAGACCAGCAGCAAGGCGGGCTATACCGGTGTATACAAAGAAAACAACCGCTACAGGGCTGTCATATCAATTAATCGAAAATCCGTACACATCGGCATGTTTGCTACGGCAGAAGAAGCTGCACAGGCATATAACAAGAAATCCAAGGAGTTATATGGCGATGATGGCAAGCAAAATGTGATTAAATAAGCTGATTATTTTTTGATGGCGCGGGTCATCTCTCTTTTGCCGGGGGGACCTGGTAGTGCTTCGACTTGAAAGCCAAGTTCGGTTAGTGTACGTTTTACGATTCCTTTTGCGCAATACGTCACCAAAACGCCTCCCGGTTTCAGTGCGCGGTAAATTCGCGCCAGCACGGGAGAGTCCCACAACTCAGGCTGGGCACTGGGAGCAAAAGCGTCATAATAAACCAAATCGTATTGCTCTTCTTCGTCGAGCTGTTCGATGGGCATATGTCGCTTGCGCAGATTAAAAAACGGGGTTATGGCATGCCATTCTTCCCAACTGTTGAGATGCAGCGCCATAAAGTTCTCACGGGCGTCTGCTTCAACAACCTGCGTGGGATAATTAAGCGCAATGGCATCATCAGAGGCAATAGGATAGGCTTCTATGGCGTCGTACCACAAATGCACTTCTCTTTTTAGCCTCCAGCAGGCTTAAAAAAGCGTTTAATCCGCTGCCGAACCCCATTTCAAGTATGCGAATCTCTTTGCGCAGCGGAATTACATAATATAATCCGGCGGAGATAAATACATGGCGTGATTCCTGGATAGCGCCGTAGCGGGAATGGTAGCTTTCGCCAAAGCGGGAGGAATATAGCGTATGCGAGCCGTCTTGTGTCTCGATGATTGTACTCATCACCACCCAACGGGGCTCTATTTTACTGCCGTGGCCACACCTTTTATCGCCTCTACAGCAATTTTATTTACTGAAAAGTTGTTGGGGCAACCATAACCGCGGTTGCAAGAGGTAAAGCTTGCTGCCAACAGTAAAAGGGCTAACGCGGCGAATATCGATTTAAACTGTCTGCCTTTCATGGAGTTTAATTAAGATATGTTAATGGAATAGATTGGTTAAACGCGATTAGTCTGACAATTGTTGTATTAACCGCAAAATTAATGATTTCTTGTACTTAATGCCTGTTTTATTATTTTTGCAACGTTTTTTTTACACAGTAACAGCCAATTAATATGCCAAGAACGATATCTCTAAGAGAAGCCCTGCGCGAGGCCATGTCAGAAGAAATGCGCCGCGACGAAAATGTGTTCCTGATGGGGGAGGAAGTTGCAGAATACGATGGCGCCTACAAAGTTAGTAAAGGCATGCTCCAGGAGTTTGGCCCCAAGCGGGTTATCGACACACCTATTGCCGAGCTGGGCTTTACGGGCATCGGCGTAGGCGCTGCTATGAACGGACTCCGTCCCATCATAGAATTCATGACCTGGAACTTTGCGGTACTGGCTTTTGACCAGATCGTAAACAACGCAGCCAAAACGCTCTCGCAATCGGCCGGAAGCTTCAAATGCCCGATCGTATTTAGAGGCCCTTCGGGTTCAGCAGGGCAATTGGCGCAGCAACACTCACAAACTTTCGAAAGCTGGCTGGGTAATGTGCCGGGGCTCAAAGTGATCTCGTGTGTAGATCCAGCCGATGCCAAGGGACTCTTAAAATCCGCCATTCGCGATGACGACCCGATTTGTATCATGGAATCGGAGCTTTTGTACGGCATGGAAGGCGAGGTTCCCGACGGCGAGTACCTGGTTCCCATTGGCGTGGCCGCAGTGAGGAAAACGGGTACGGATGTCACGCTTGTATCATACAACAAGCTGATGCTGCCCACTATGAAAGCTGCTGAAGAGCTGGAAAAAGAAGGAATTTCGGCGGAAGTAATCGATCTTCGTACTATACGCCCACTGGATTTTCATACGATCGTACAATCTGTAAAAAAGACCAACAGGCTTGTCGTTATTGACGAATCGTGGCCGTTTGCAGGCGTTTCTGCCGAAGTAGCCTACGAAATACAGAAATACGCCTTCGATTACCTCGATGCTCCCATCACACGCGTCAACGTAGCAGATACATCGCTGCCGTATGCGCCTACGCTGGTAGAAGAGTATTTGCCCAATCCCGCAAAGATTATTAAAGCAGTAAAGGAAGTGTTATATATAGCCCGGTAGAGTAGGGGAGATTGGGGACTTCTGGTCTTTGAGTCTGCTGGTGTCTAAAAACAAAAAACGCCTTAAAGCAAACAAATTGTTTTGTTTTTTGGGCGTTTTTTGTTTGAGCGTGTGTGCGTGGTTTTTGTTTCTGTTTCGTGTGACTACTAAGTTTAGGTTCCTGTAAATGTCCTGAATTTCCAAAAGTATGGTAGCCAGCATGTAGAAGTTAGCTTAATGGCGAACAGATACATTAGAAGTCTCAAACCAGGCTATTATCAATGCCGCGGCAGGTTGTAAGAAGATTATACTATCCGGAGTTTGAATTTTTCTTACATTATTTTCCTATAATTTATATTATGTTAAATAGCGTTTAGCTGTTAGCGACCAGCACTTAGCTGCCTGGATTTATTTTCGGTTCTTAGACTGTTTAGTGCTTATAATCGCAAAGTCCCAAAGCCTGATAGTCCACCTGGCCCCAGTACCAGGTCTGGGCCTGCTGCTCCCCTACTCTATGACTAGCATAAAAAAAGCTCCCCCGCTACCAGGAAAGCTTTGCACATATAACATGGGTGATTTCTTTCTTTGTTCGCCAATAATCGCCCCCTCTCCCCCAATGCCATTAAGTTAAGCTTCAAGGGAGGTGCATGTTTACTAAACTTCCGAAAGTTTAGTAAACATGATAAGCTTAACTTAATGGCATTGCCCTCGCCAAGTCGCCTTAGGCTTGCTGATCATACCGATACAGCCGCAGCTCCTCGATAATCTTGATCACTTTCTCCGCATAACGCTTATCCGTGGCGTAGCCGGCTCTCTTGAGGCCGTGGGCCCAGGCTTTGTAATCTGTGACGGCCAGGCGCTGTAGATGGCGGTAACGGGCGCTGTTGAGCAACTTGGAGTGCTCCCTGAAGCTCTGCCAGGGCGTGTCGAATACGCGGAACATATCGAATACGCTGTCGTCGGTGTAATTGCGGCAGGTGCAGCCACGGCACTTGGTACGGCACTTGATGCCGAAATGGTTGTTGGATTCTACCGACAAGCGGCTGTCGCCGGCGTTGGATTCGAGCAAGCCCTGCGCCAACGTGATGCTGGCAGGGATGCCGAATTGCTGCATTTCTTCAATGGCTATGGGCGCAAAACGGGTTACGTAGTCTTTGCAGACGGCTATTTTCTCCTCGGCGATGGCCGGGTCTATTCCCTTGCGCTCGGCATAATCAGGGCTTAACACGAAGGTCAGGTTGGAAAAGGTATTGGCCGTCCGGTCTTTCCACTTGGGCTTTGCCGACTTGATTTCAGCCACCGGTTTGGCTTCTATTTCCTCACTTTCGTGAAATAGAGCGGGAAGAATGGACATTTTGGTGTTTTCTTCCACCCCCCCTACCCTATGGCTCTGGGCGCCCATGGTGAACTCAATGCTGATGTCTTTTTTGAAAAAAATATAAGCTAACATGCTCAAAACGAATAGCTTAAACCAACTTATGGATAGCTTTGAAGCCAGCGCTGCCGACAAGGCGCCCGCCTGCGCAAAATGCCAGGATATGGGTAGAGTTTTGGTCATAGCTTGTGAATTTGTGAAAACGAATTTCAAAAATAAAACAATTAGTTTAGTTACACAACTTTTTGTTTTGTTTTCAGAGATTTTTTTTTACCACAGAGTTACACGAAGTTTACACGGAGTTACACGGAGTGGGTTTATCTCTTGGCAAATAATCTCTTGAAGTGTTTACTTAGTGTATAATTTACACTACTTTTGTAACAACAAACACAGCCGGTTATGATAATCGTAGCAGACAGTGGGTCGACAAAAGCAGATTGGAAGATCATCGGAAAGCAAGGTGTGGAGAGCGTGGGCACGATGGGATTTAACCCCGTTTTTCACTCTTCAGAAGTGATCAAACGCGAATTGGATAAAGCGCTGGGCAATACCTATAAAAGGGACGAGGCCACGCACGTGTACTACTACGGTTCGGGTTGCTGGGATGAAAAACGGCAGGAGATCGTCTCTCAAGCGCTGCGCCAGATCTTTTCGCGTGCCGATGTGGAAGTGGAACACGACCTGCTGGGCGCCGCCAGGGCTACCTGCGGTAACGATCCGGGCATTGCCTGCATATTGGGCACCGGCTCTAATACGTGTTTGTTTGACGGCTACGACGTGACGGATAACGTGACTAACCTGGCAAAAGCTCCTATACAACTCCTTTGTAGAGTTTATTGACAAGCATATTCGCAAATACAAGGGGCACCTCACCCTAACTGTGCACTTCATAAGTTCTATCGCCTCTACCTTCCAGAAATTCATCAAAATAGCATTGCAGGAACGCGACATACAACCCGGCGTCTTTATTAAAAAACCTATAGACCAGCTGGTCACATTTCACACCCAACAACAATAACAAAAGGCAAGGTCATATATGAGCAGGGAAATCAAGCGTATAGCCGTCTTCACCTCCGGTGGCGACGCGCCAGGCATGAATGCAGCCATCAGAGCGGTAGTGCGGACCGCTGCATACAATGACCTACACGTCTACGGCATATCCCGCGGATACGAAGGCATGATCGACGGCGAATTGGCCAGGTTGGATGTCAGGGATGTGGGCAATATTATCCACCGCGGCGGTACGATGCTGAAGACCGCGAGAAGCCAGCGTTTTATCACAGCCGAAGGCCGGAAAATGGCCTACGAGTCGCTGCTGGCCTACGATATCGATGCCTGCATAGCCATTGGCGGCAACGGTACTTTTACCGGCGCCGATATTTTTTCAAGAGAATACGACATACCCATGATAGGTGTGCCCGGCACGATCGACAACGACCTGTACGGCACCGATTTTACGATCGGCTTTGATACGGCGGTTAACACGGCCATCGAAGCAGTCGACAAGATCCGCGACACCGCCGACTCGCACAATCGCTTGTTTTTTGTGGAGGTAATGGGCCGCAATTCCGGCTTTATCGCCCTGAGTACGGCCATCTGCACAGGCGCGGGCAGCGTGTTAATTCCGGAGATTGACACAAGTATTGAGGAGTTGATCGATTTGCTAAGAAAAGGCGTCAAGCGCAAGAAGTTATTCAGTGTGGTTATTGTAGCCGAAGGCCACCCACAAGGCGGCGCTGCGCAGATCGCTCAAAAAGTAAAAGAAGCCTTTGATTATTACGATACCAAGGTGGCAATTATCGGCCACCTGCAGCGCGGGGGCTCCCCTACCGGCTTCGACCGACTGTTGGCCAGCCGGCTGGGCTTTTCAGCCGTTGAAGCGCTGCTACAGGGCAAAAGCAATGTGATGGTGGGTTTGGTACACGACAGTATCAGCTATACGCCGTTTGCAGAGGCTATCAAACAGGACAAACCTCTGAATAGCGACCTGGTAAGGATGGCGGAAGTGCTGGCTATCTAGTCCCTCCCACACTCTCACCCTCTCTTCAGGGCACTCCGCTGATGGATGCCTTCTTCGTGTTTCCTGACATACTCCTGGAAAAGGGCTTCCTGCTCGGCCTCGCTGAGGGGTAAATTTTTATCGTACATGCCTTTAGACTGGCGTTGGCGGTAGGCTTCGTAGAGCGTGACGGCGCAGGCCACCGAAATATTCAGGCTCTCGGCCATGCCTATTTGCGGGATCACAAAATGGGCGTCGCACTGGGCTGCCACCTCGTCGGTAATTCCATTTTTTTCGTTACCAAACAGCAAAGCGACAGAGCCGGTTAGGTCGAGTTCGTAGAGCGAAGTGGCGTTTTCATTGAGGCGGGTGCCTAAAATACGCTGGTAATGTTGCCTGACATGAGCAAAACAAGCGGTGATATCTGCGTAAAAATGTACGTCGAGCCAGCGGCGGGCCCCACCGGAAGTGCGTCGACCCAGCGGCAACGAGTCGATTTGCTGTAATTCAGGCTCCGTATACAACACAAAGACCTCCATTATGCCCACCGAATCACAGCTTCTCAAGACGGCGCCAATATTATGAGGGTCGATTACATTCTCAAGAATGACCGTCAGATTGGGCTGCCTCCTGGAAGCTACCCGCTTGAATTTTTCTTCGCGCTGAGCATTCATGGCTTTGGTTATCCAATCCCACCCTCCCTCCTCTCCTCTCCCACTCTCTTCTTAGTCGTCTGCGGGTCTAAACTGGTAGTCCTGGAATTTCAGGATATGGATGAAAGAATTTTCATACTGTTCAATCTGGTAGCGGTCGCTGCCGGCTGCATTGGCTTTCATCACGGGCTGAAAATCAAACCGGGTTTGCAGTCCGGTGTATGCGTTGCGGTCAAAAGATCGCTGAAATTTGCTACCGTACTTGTGCAACATACGCCCAAAATACAAGGTAACATCGTAGCCCAGGAAGGACTCCTCCACCGGCACCGCGCCAAACCGGTCAAAATATTGACGTTTAAACGATTGTACGTCAACAGATATAGGATCGATATACGAACTGGCGCTGATATGTATGTGTAGTTTTTCGTAATAAGAAAAATCTATTTTGTCAAAAGTTATCCATTGCGGCATACCGTATACTACGACAAAACTTTCAGGGCTTTTCGATAATTCAATTTTTCTGAGCAGGGCGTAGATAAAAGTTTCGTCTGACCAGGAGGGGACGATAAAGACGGCCGTATCCCTAACGATACAAAAGGCATTACGTTCAACTGGTTGAAATTGGCGGATTCATCCCTGATGATAAACTCGCGCAGCGGAATCGTTACGCGGTTGTTCATTTCCTGCTTGTATTCGTCGTGAAAATATTGCAGTCTGGCGCGCTCGGCCGGTACATCCTTACTTACGAGCACGATATTTTCGGGCCCGTATGAACGCAAGGCGTGACGCATGATCGTCTTGCAATGCGCTTCCAAAGTTGGGTTGACCTGTATGTAGTTCGGATTATCGGTAGAAACACCAGTAGCGGCTGTAAACGGAGACACCAGCACAATATCCTGCTCCTTAGCCAGTTGGGCCATGATAGCTACATTATTTCGGCGGTATGGTCCGATGATCAGATGCGCATTTCGGAGGTCGGTGTTGGTACGCGCCAGCGCGGTGCAGGTCTCTTCGGAGGCTTTGGTGTCAATGACGGACACATTGAGGTTGACGCCTTCATCATTCAGCACATCGAGTGCCAGGCGGGCGCCGCTATAAAAATTAAGCGCCCAGGCCGAGTTTTCAGGTAGGGTGCTATTACTACCCGACGACAAATTCATCTTGTCGGTTAAAAAAGGCAGCAGAATAGCCACATTATAGGAAGAAAAGAATTCCGAACCGGTATTTCTATCTACGCTTACGACTTCACCAGGGAGGTCGTTTGGCATCTCCGAAACTGCGGAAGTAATGGGCGGATAGGTACTGGTGGGAATATCTTTCCAGTTAATCGTATCCATTTTTTCCTGAAGCGCCTCTTCGATCACCACGTAGGTTCCCTTCTCGGGGTCATATACGCGCCTGCCTTGTATGGGCTCGAGGGTATCGCCCTGGTCGGTTTTTTTCTTGTCGCTTTCCGCTTTTTGGAACATAGCGCAAGAAGTCAAACTCCAGCAGGCAATAATGCCCAGGAGTAAGAACTTATTCCCATTCAATAGTTGCCGGTGGCTTCGTGCTGATATCATAAACTACCCGATTAATCCCTTTAACATTATTAATTATATCGCTGGACACCTGCGCCAGGAATTCGTGAGGAAGGTGGCTCCACTCTGCCGTCATTCCGTCGGTAGAACTCACTGCTCGCAGGGCTATCGCCTGCTCGTAAGTGCGCTCGTCGCCCATCACGCCTACAGAATGTATCGGCAGCAAAATGGCGCCGGCCTGCCAGACCTGGTCGTATAGGCCGGATTTTTTGAGATGTCCGATATAAATGGCGTCGGCTTCCTGCAGCAGCGCCACTTTTTCCGGCGTGATATCGCCCAAAATCCGGATTCCAAGTCCGGGGCCGGGAAACGGATGGCGGCCCAATATTTCTTTGGGGATTTGCAGCGCCTGCCCTACCCTTCTCACCTCGTCTTTAAACAGCATGCGCAATGGCTCCACGATCTTAAGCTTGAGTATGTCCGGTAAGCCCCCAACATTATGGTGTGATTTGATCATAGCAGATGGCCCGTGCACGGAAATCGACTCAATGACGTCGGGATATATCGTACCCTGGCCCAGCCAATCGATTTGCCGGTGGCGGGAAGCTTCTTCTTCAAAAACCTCAATAAAAACACGGCCGATGATCTTTCTTTTCAACTCCGGGTTGGTCACTCCGGCCAGTTCATTCCAGAATCGCTGCCGGGCATCTACGCCTACCACATTCAGTCCCAGTACTTTATAGCCATTCAGGACTTCTTCGTATTCATTTTTGCGCAGCAGGCCGTTATCTACAAAAAAACATTCCAGGCGGTCGCCGATAGCCCGGTCGAGTAAAACGGCGGCCACCGTAGAGTCGACGCCTCCGGAGAGCCCCATCAGCACGCGATCGGGGCCGATTTTGGCCTTTAATTCTTCCACCGTGTGCTCTACAAAAGAAGCCGGCGTCCAGTCGGCGTGGCAACCTGCGATATCAATCAGGAAATTTTTTAGCAAAGTAGCCCCGTCGATACTGTGGGTTACTTCGGGGTGAAATTGCAGGCAATAGACTGGTTGCGCAAATACGCCTTCCTGGGCTTTGAACGCAGCTACGTCGATACTATCGGTGCCTGCGATGAGTTCAAATTGATCGGGGATAGCCATGATGGTATCGCCGTGCGACATCCACACCTGCGAACCCTGGTTGATGCCGGCAAACAGCGCATCGGGGCGGTACATGCGCTGTAAGAGCGCTTTGCCGTACTCCCTTTTCAGCGAACGCTGTACCTCACCGCCATAGTGCTGTGCGATAAGCTGTGCACCGTAGCACACGCCCAATACGGGAACCTTGCCCACCAGTTTGTCGAGTTCGATTTTAAGCGCGTGTGGATCGGTAACAGAAAAGGGACTGCCCGAAAGAATCACTGCTTTGATAGAAGCATCGATTTCAGGCATATGGTTGTAGGGCAGGATTTCGCTGTAGATATTCAATTCGCGAACTCTCCTGGCAATCAGTTGCGTATACTGTGATCCAAAATCTAATATGATAACCTTTTCCGTCATAGTTTAGCCTCCTGTGCTATTCGTCAACGAGCCCGCGGCCTTCCTTGTTGATTTTGCCTTCGCTTTGCAGCTTTTTCATCAGCCTGTCAAGGATGCCGTTAATAAAATCCTTGCTTTTTTCGGTGCTATACATTTTGGAGATCTCCACAAATTCATTGAGGGTAACCTTCGTAGGAATCGTAGGAAAACTCATCAACTCGCACAGCGCCATTTTTAGAAGAATCATATCGATAATAGCCACCCGTTCTGCGTCCCAGTTTTTCAAAGTGGGCTCAATCATTTCGAGTAGCTTATCGTCTTCGCGGATAACCTGTGAAAGCAATTGTTCTCCGAATTCGCGCACCGTCTCATCGGCGGGGCGATAGCTTTCGAAAAAATTGGCTTCTACCGGCAGGGCTTTCACCGTTTTCTTGAGTGCGCCGACAATCAGGGATTCATCATCCACCCAAAGCGGATATTGATCCTCGATAAACTCGTTAAACATTTCGCTCTGCTGGCATTGCTTAAAAAGCGCCAGCAGTACGTTGCGATGGTCTTCGTCTGTGCTGTTTTCCTGATAAACGTACTGCTTGTAATCTTCGGTTTTGGAAAATTCGGTATAAAAATGACGTATCGCGTCATCGTCCGTCTTTTTATCCATCTTGTAAGCCCGAAAAAGTCTGTTAAGACCGTCGTTGTTAATCAGCGAAGCGATACATGGGTTATCGCTCAATTTTGCCGTAAAACGCTTGTCATCGTCAGAGGGTAATAATTTTGACAATCGCTTGGTAGCATCCTGTTTCGCAAATTCGGCAATCCGGATCAGCACGTAGAGCGTAAACAAATACAGCTCGAAGGATTTTCGCACATAGTCGCGATACTGGTGCAGGACTCCATCCAGGTTCAATCGCTTGTAATGCCAGTTCCAAACCACCTGTCCATTTTTCATCAATACTACCCCCGGGTTAGAGCGGATAATAGTTTTGAGTAGAATATCGTCGGCCATATAAATGGGTTGCGACATGCCGAGGGCGCTTTTGAAGTCGTTCAAACGCGCTTCATCAGTGTATGCAGTAATCACGTAGGCTTTGTAGCCTTCTTTTTGCGCGGCATCCAAAACCGGTACGACGGCCTTTTTCCATTTGGCCAGGTAATCTTCGTCCCATTGGTATTGGGTATAAGCCACTTCTTTGTTCTGTGTGCCGGTAATCCGCTTTTGAAGGTATGCGGTATCGGCGGTTCTTATGGTATCAATGGCAAAAAGCGTATCTACCACCGTCTTTTTAGCCGGCGATTCGGTGCCGTAGAATTTATAGGCGATTACCATGAAGCTATAGTTGGAATCGCGGAGGATAGCTTCTGTAACATCACTGCCGGTTACATCGCTTACTTCGAAGTCGCTGATCTTGGTGCGCGGAATAGCCGGCTCGGATTTTATTTGCTCGTACTCCCACTCTTCTGTGGGGTATTGCTGGATCTTTTGCAGGAATTCAGCGTAGGGAACTTCTACTACTTCGCCAGTTTTTTTATTTGTCAATTCATAAGCTACGATCTCCACGGCATTCTCTGCCTCAGATTCTTTATCTTTTTGCTGCGCAATATTCACACCGCGCTTAAACGGACGGAAATCGATATCTGGAAGATCCCAAACATAGTTGCTGAGGCAATAATAAGTCAGCACAACGATGCTGAGCGCTGTAATGGTGAGCCTGGTGCCGGGACGGTACAACTGGTGCATATCCCGGTGGCGCCATACGAACAATAAAGCCGGAACCAACAACACGATATCTTTTAAGAAGGATACGCCGGTTTCAGCTTCAAAAAATCGCCAAAACAACCGCAGTCGGTAACCTTCATATTGGTTTCAAGCATACGGTCCCCATTTAGCGAATTGGAAAAAATTAACCTTTTTCCGGTACATAACCGGTGAGATAGGTAAAGCCGGTAAGAAAGGCAAAAAATACCAGGAGCAGCAGGAAAGCCCAGGCCGTCAATTTACGGTAGGCCCCAATAAGCAGCATAATGCCCAGCACTATTTCAAACACGATCATTACCACCGAGACGGTAGAAGATACGTTTGAAAGTTTGGGAAAGATAGGCGCAATAAACGAGAACCAGGTGCCGGCAAATGTAGTCTCAAATTCGGCAAAGTATTGTTCCATCTTGTATGCCGTACCCAGCGGGTCCACGGCTTTTACGGCGCCCGAAAACACAAAAAGCGCTCCCGTAAAATACTGAAGAAACGTGATGACCCAGTTGCGGACTTTCACGCCGGTAACTCCGGATATTACACAAAACAAGACCGCTGCAATGGCGATATAGAGGGATAATGTGAAAATGGTCATTGTAGCTGTGATTAGTTAGTGATGCCTGATGTAGTGGTTTCATCCAATTTGATCAGCGCAAATATAGCATAGTTGATGATATCCATGTAATTAGGCCCTGCTCCTTCCGAAACAAGCGTGGCGCCTTTGTTGTCTTCGATTTGTTTGATGCGCAGGAGTTTGGTCAATATCAGGTCGGTCATTGAGCTTACGCGCATTTCC